>NZ_VWXB01000030.1:0-316 GCF_011752635.1 Pantoea sp. Cy-640
AAATTCTTTGTGCCCTGTCCCGCGTCTTTCGCACTGATGCCGCGTTGGCCGCGCTCGCAAAGTCAGTCACATACTCGTGTATGCTCCTTCCTTTCCTTCGCTTGCCGCCTCGCCTCAGCGCAAAATCCTCCGGACTCGCGTCCGCAGAACAAAGCTGATTCTTTATCCGTCACAAGCTGAAAATTCTCCGGTCTCTCGGACCAAAACGCCTCTGGCGTTGTAAGGTTAAGCCTCACGGGTCATTAGTACCGGTTAGCTCAACGCATCGCTGCGCTTACACACCCGGCCTATCAACGTCGTCGTCTTCAACGTCCCT
>NZ_VWXB01000031.1:0-292 GCF_011752635.1 Pantoea sp. Cy-640
AAATTCTTTGTGCCCTGTCCCGCGTCTTTCGCACTGATGCCGCGTTGGCCGCGCTCGCAAAGTCAGTCACATACTCGTGTATGCTCCTTCCTTTCCTTCGCTTGCCGCCTCGCCTCAGCGCAAAATCTTCCGGACTCGCGTCCGCAGAACAAAGCTGATTCTTTATCCGTCACAAGCTGAAAATTCTTGGGTCTCTCGGACCAAAACGCCTCTGGCGTTGTAAGGTTAAGCCTCACGGGTCATTAGTACCGGTTAGCTCAACGCATCGCTGCGCTTACACACCCGGCCTATC
>NZ_VWXB01000032.1:0-278 GCF_011752635.1 Pantoea sp. Cy-640
TTTTCAGCTTGTGACGGAAAAATTAGCGGAAACGAAAGATTTTGCGCTGAGGCGAGGCGGCAGGCCGGAGGAAAGGAAGGAGCATACACGAGTATGTGACTGACTTTACGAGGGCGGCCAACGCGGCATCAGTGAAAAAGATTCGTTTCGTGCACAAAGAATTTGCCTGGCGGCAACAGCGCGGTGGTCCCACCTGACCCCATGCCGAACTCAGAAGTGAAACGCCGTAGCGCCGATGGTAGTGTGGGGCCTCCCCATGCGAGAGTAGGGAACTGCCA
>NZ_VWXB01000033.1:0-241 GCF_011752635.1 Pantoea sp. Cy-640
GATTTTGCGCTGAGGCGAGGCGGCAAGCGAAGGAAAGGAAGGAGCATACACGAGTATGTGACTGACTTTGCGAGCGCGGCCAACGCGGCATCAGTGCGAAAGACGCGGGACAGGGCACAAAGAATTTGCCTGGCGGCAACAGCGCGGTGGTCCCACCTGACCCCATGCCGAACTCAGAAGTGAAACGCCGTAGCGCCGATGGTAGTGTGGGGCCTCCCCATGCGAGAGTAGGGAACTGCCA
>NZ_VWXB01000034.1:0-210 GCF_011752635.1 Pantoea sp. Cy-640
TCGTAATGAATTACGTGTTCACTCAGCAAAGACTTGATATTTTTTACGTCCGGAGACGCTGATATCAATCCTGCGAGTGCCCACACAGATTGTCTGATAAATTGTTAAAGAGCGGTGCGACGCGGCGTTCGGCCTGCTGTCGCGAGGTGGCGTATATTACGCTTTCCTCCTTCAGAGTCAAACACTTTTTTCAGCGTTTTTCTCCGGCGG
>NZ_VWXB01000003.1:0-586023 GCF_011752635.1 Pantoea sp. Cy-640
AGGGACGTTGAAGACGACGACGTTGATAGGCCGGGTGTGTAAGCGCAGCGATGCGTTGAGCTAACCGGTACTAATGACCCGTGAGGCTTAACCTTACAACGCCAGAGGCGTTTTGGTCCGAGAGACCCAAGAATTTTCAGCTTGTGACGGAAAAATTAGCGGAAACGAAAGATTTTGCGCTGAGGCGAGGCGGCAGGCCGGAGGAAAGGAAGGAGCATACACGAGTATGTGACTGACTTTACGAGGGCGGCCAACGCGGCCTCAGTGAAAAAGATTCGTTTCGTGCACCAGAATTTGCCTGGCGGCAACAGCGCGGTGGTCCCACCTGACCCCATGCCGAACTCAGAAGTGAAACGCCGTAGCGCCGATGGTAGTGTGGGGCCTCCCCATGCGAGAGTAGGGAACTGCCAGGCATCAAACCAGTAAAAAAGCCCCGAACGAGAGTCCGGGGCTTTTTTACGTCTGGCGATCGCTAAATCCACTTAACCCCTTGCAAAATCTCTCCCTAAAACTCCAGCTCTGTCACATTTTGTCATCCTGAACGGGCTCTGATTCCCCCGCGCTGCTCTCAGATGCTTTACTCATTGCTTTAGCGATGTTCTTCGCAAGGAAATGAGGTAAAAGATGACCGACTTACAACAAAAATCGGCCCAGCCGGAAGCGGCAGCCGTCAGTAAACAACGCATCTGGGCCATTGTCGGCGCGTCGTCCGGCAATCTGGTCGAATGGTTTGATTTCTACGTCTACTCGTTCTTCTCGCTCTATTTTGCTCATGTATTTTTCCCGGCCGGCGACACCACTACCCAGCTGCTGCAAACGGCCGGCGTGTTTGCGGCGGGCTTCTTAATGCGTCCCATCGGTGGCTGGCTATTCGGCTACATCGCGGACCGTCACGGCCGAAAAAGTTCGATGCTGATCTCGGTATGCATGATGTGTTTTGGTTCGCTGGTCATCGCCTGTTTACCCGGCTATGGTGAAATCGGCATTGCGGCGCCGGTGATTTTGCTACTGGCGCGCATGTTTCAGGGCTTATCGGTGGGCGGTGAATATGGTACCAGCGCTACCTACATGAGTGAGGTGGCACTGGAAGGGCGCAAAGGCTTCTACGCGTCGTTCCAGTACGTCACCCTGATTGGCGGTCAGCTGTTAGCCGTGCTGACGGTCGTGGTACTGCAACAAATTCTCAGTGATGAAGCGCTGCGCAGCTGGGGCTGGCGTATCCCGTTCTTTCTTGGCGCGGTTCTGGCAGTGGTCGCTCTGTGGTTGCGTCGCTCACTGAATGAAACCTCAGAGAAAAAGCACCGGGAACTTCGCGATGCCGGCAGCATTCTTGGCCTGCTGCGTAACCACTCGCGCGCCTTCCTGATGGTGCTTGGCTTTACCGCCGGCGGATCGCTGAGCTTCTATACCTTCACAACCTACATGCAGAAATATCTGGTGAACACGGCGGGTATGGATGCGCGTAGCGCAAGTGCGTTGATGACCGGCGCGCTGCTGGTATTCATGCTGATTCAGCCAATTGTGGGCGCGCTGTCAGATAAGATTGGCCGGCGGGCATCAATGATGATCTTCGGCGCTGGCGCGGCTATCTGTACCGTGCCGATTTTGATGTTGCTGCAGAATGTGCAAAGTAGCGGGCTGGCGTTCGTGCTGGTGATGCTGGCGCTAATTATTACCAGTTTCTACACCGCTATCAGCGGCATCCTTAAAGCGGAGATGTTCCCGCCGGAAGTGCGGGCACTGGGCGTGGGGCTTTCCTATGCGGTAGCTAACGCTATCTTTGGCGGTTCGGCCGAGTACGTGGCGCTGTTACTGAAGAAGCACGGCATCGAAACCACCTTCTTCTGGTATGTCTCGGCAATGGGCGCGCTGGCATTTCTGGTATCACTGATGCTGCACCGCAAAGGCAAGGGGATTGCGCTGTGATTACTGACTCAGGCCCCACAGGGCAATGCCGCTGGCCGCACCGGCGACATCCCAGCTAAGATCCTTCCAGCTCCAGCCGCTCCCGGCAGGGCGGCTGTCCCAGGCTTCTTTGGCTACGCCGAAGCTCAGCGAAAAGAGCAGGCCGAAGCGCAGATTTTGCTCGCGGCCCTGGTGTTGATGCTGAGCGATCTCACTGCCGGCGGCAGCCAGGGCGGCAGAGGAGAAAAAGTGTTGCGCCTTATCCTGGCCGGTCCAGTTGTCCTGCGCCACATGCGCACATCCGCTACACAGTAATACCGCACAGAGGATGAGCGCACGCATCGGCTACAGCAGACGGCTAATAAGGCGGTCGATACGGATGCGACGCAGACGGCGAATCAGCTTACGCACCTTTGCCGGATAATCAGAGATGCTCTCCAGCTCGCGGAAATGTTTCACCACCGTGGTGTGCTGACGGATCAACGCCAGTTCCTTGTCGCGCTGCTCTGCCAGCTGGTTGAGCGGATCGTGAATCAGCACCGCATTTTCCAGATCGAGTCGCCAGGCGCGCGGATTGAGGTTATTACCGGTGATCATCATCCATTCGTCATCAACCCAGATGCCTTTCAGGTGATAGCTGTTGTCGCCATCTTTCCACAAACGCACCGTCAGCTGGCCGTTGTTGACGTAATACTGCAACCGGCTGAGGAAGCGACGCAGGTTGATTTCATACAGATAGGGCAGCGCACCGATAATCTTGAACGGCTCGTGTGGCGGAATGTAGAAATCGTTGGCGGTTTTATCGCCGACGATGATCTCGACCTCTTTGCCCTGACGCAGCAGCTGGATCAGATTGCGCACCAGAATGGCCGGCAGGTTAAAGTACGGCGTGCACAGCGTGAGCTTACGCTCGGCGCAGGGCATTAAATGGAAGATGGTTTTGTTCAGCAGGCTACGTTTACCCAGCCCGACCAGCGGCGTGACGGCCAGTGATTCGTTGCCGGCATCACCGGTAAACTGATAATTGAAGCTGCGCAGCTCCTGGCGAAACTGGCGGGTTTCATTCTTGATTTCCGGGCTGGAGGGACGTTCGGCCTGGTCGAGACGGTTAACGGCCTCAGAATGTTTGAGATTCTCACCAATCCACTGAAACATGGTGTCCGCCAGCTGCGGATTACGGATCAGCTGATAACGGTCATAACGGTATTTGTCATGCTGATGCAGATAAACATCGTTCAGGCTGGCACCGCTGTAGAGCAGCGTATCGTCAATGATGAAGCCTTTCAGATGCAGCACTCCGAGCGCTTCACGGGTGTTCACCGGAATGCCATACACCGGAATCGCGATATCGGGATGCTGCGCCGCCATTTCGCAATACCAGTCGGCATTCGTCAGGCCGCGCGCGGCACCGATACGGCCGCGCTGCGCACGATGCCAGTCCACCAGAATGCTGACATCCAGTTCCGGTCGCGCCTGACGTGCTGCATACAGCGCCTGCATAATGCTGCGTCCGCCGTCATCATTTTCCAGATACAGCGCGGCGATGCAGATGCGTTTTTCTGCCGTAGCGATTTTCGTCAGCAGGGTTTCACGAAACTCGGCGGGCGAGTAAAGCGTGGTCACATCCGACACGGACTGTGACAGTTTAGGCAGCTGTGCGAGGTGTTGTTGGTGTTTATTGCGTTTGAATTTAGACAACATCACAGTGCACTTCTTCTCTGTTCATTGTATGGCCTTTTGCCATCAAATCATGATCCTAACGGTAAATAATAACATCAACCGGCCGGTTAAGGAGGATTTTTACCTTTCTCTACAGCCAGGTCACCGGTGTCAGCCAGCGGTAAATTCAGGCTGACAATGCCATCATCCAGTTGAATATTCACACGAAAATTGAGTTTTCGCGCCAGGGTAATCATGCCGGTATTGTGCGGCATGGTGATACCGTTCAATTGTTGCAGGCCGTGATCGCGCGTATAGCGGATCATCTTTTCCAGCAGCCGCCGGCCCATGCCCAAACCCTTCAGGTCGGAACGCACCAATACCGAAAATTCTGCGTCGATATTGTCAGCATCGGAGATCGCGCGCGTCACGCCGATAATCTCATCAGCACCGTTATGCTGGCGTACTGCGACAATCGCCATCTCCCGGTCGTAATCGATCTGCGTCATGTTCGCCAAATCGTCGTGGGTAAACTCATTGATCTCACTGAAGTAGCGATAGTAAAGGTCTTCTTTGGTGACCTGGGCGATGAAGGCGCGTAGCTGCGGTTCATCCTCCGGGAGAATCGGGCGAAACAGGCAGCGCTGGCCATCTTTAAGCTGCACCTGTTCTTCCAGATGGTGCGGATAGGGACGAATCGCCAGCCGCGCCTCACTGTCGCCATGAAATGGAGCCAGCTGCAGCGTCACGTCCAGCAGGGTAAAGGTATTGGCGGATGCCAGCAGCGGATGAATATCCAGCCGCTGAATCTCCGGACAGTCGACCACCAGGTTTGATACCTGCACCAGCAGCTGACTCAGACCGGTGATGTCCAGCGGTCGCAGTGCACTGCGGCTGCGCACTTTGCCGCTCTTTAGTGCCTGAATCACCAGATAGCGCGCCAGCGTCATATTCAGCGGCGGCAACGCCACGGCGGCCTGCTTGTCCGGCTGCCACTCCACACCGCCTTCGCCCAGCATGATGATTGGGCCAAACAGCGGGTCATGCTCAACCACCACCCGCAACTCCTGTGCACCGGCGCGGTTCGCCATACTTTGCACCAGCAGGCCGTCAATGCGCGCCTGCGGATGCGTTTCACGCACGCGATCGAAGATGGCGTCTGCTGCCTGTTCAACTTCTGCCGCGCTGCGCAGATAGAGCATCACGCCCTGTACATCCGACTTATGCGCAATATCCGGCGAGCGCAGCTTGAGCGCCACCGGATAACCAATCTGGTCGGCAATCTTAGCGGCAGACTGGCTGTCGCTGGCGATCCACGTTGGCAGCGTTGCCAGCCCGTAAGCCTGTAGTATGGGCTGCACCTCGTGCGTATCCAGCGTGGTAATGCCGCTATCCAGTGCCTGTTGCAGCAGCTGATGTGCCTCGGCGCTGTTTTGCGTCAGGCCCAGCGGCAGCGCTGGCGTTTCGCGTAGCTGTTTCTGGTTACGCCGATACTCAACCTGGTGCATGAATGCCGTCACCGTGCCTTCTGGCGTGCGCCAGGTCGGAATGCCGGCCTGGGTGAATGCGCGGCGGGCTTCCTGCGAAGAGTGTTCGCCGCACCAGTTGGTCAGCAGCGTCACCTGCTTACCCCGCGGATGCGCAGCCACCGCCGCAATAATCTGCGCGGCGGTTTCACTGGCCGGAGAGACGGCGCTGGGTGAATGGATGATCATCAGCGCATCCAGTTCATGGCTGTCGAGCAGCTGTGTTACGCAGGCCACGTACAGCGCGGGCGTTGCATGATCTTTCAAATCCAGCGGATTACCGCGCCCGATGCCCTCCGGCAGCAGGGCCGCCAGCGCCTGCAGCGTGGGCTCATCCAGCGTCGCCAGCTTGCCGTTACGCGCATAGAGTTCATCCAGCGCCAGGGCTGCCGGAGCGGCGCCGTTGCTGATAATCATCAGGCGCTCACCGCGCAGCGGACGCATGTGGCTGAGCGACTCCACGGCGGAAAACAGCTCATGCGTGTCCTGCACGCGCAGCAGACCGGCGCGCTGAATGGCGGCATCCCAGGCGGCATCCAGCCCGCTGCCGGTGCCGATCATCGCCTGTGCCTGATGGCTGCGACCGCTTTTGATCACCAGAATGGGTTTATTACGCGCTGCGCTACGCGAGGCAGAAACGAAGCGCCGGGCGTCGCTCAGGTGTTCCAGGTAGAGCAAAATGGCGCTGGTTTTGCCATCGCGAGCAAGAAAATCCAGCAGGTCGTCGACATCAATATCCAGGCTATCGCCCAGGGCGATAAACCACGAAAAGCCCAGGTTGCG
Organism: Pantoea sp. Cy-640; assembly: GCF_011752635.1. Lineage (NCBI taxonomy): Bacteria > Pseudomonadati > Pseudomonadota > Gammaproteobacteria > Enterobacterales > Erwiniaceae > Pantoea > Pantoea sp. Cy-640. The sequence goes on from NZ_VWXB01000003.1 coordinate 5,874, forward strand.
CTGTTGCGCCCAGTCGAGAATGGTGTTGGAAACCGCCGCCGATTGCGAAATAAAGGCGATGCGTCCTTTCGCAATCGGTACCGGTGAGAAGCTGGCATTCAGCCCCTGCCAGGGGGCTAACAGGCCCAGACTGTTGGGGCCCAGCAGGCGCATCTGCCACTGGCTGGCACAGGCTTTCAGCGCCTCCAGCTGGCTGGCCGGGGCGGAGAGAATAATGCAGGCTTTACAGCCTTTTTCTCCCAGCTGCTGTAACAGTTCCAGATTGCGTCTGGCGTGGGTGCAGATAATCGCCAGATCGGGGGCGAAGGGCAGGCTGGCCACGTCCGGCCAGGCCAGAACGCCGCTGACCGCCTTGTATTTGGGCGTGACCGGCAACACCGGACCGCCAAAGCCGCCCGCCAGCAGGTTGCGCATCATCAGATAGCCAGCGCGGCTCGGTTTTATCGACGCACCCAGCACCGCAATTGATTTCGGTCGTAACAGCGCTTCCAGTCCACGTTGGCTCATCATTCGCTCCTGCTCTCGGGATTGGCATGATTGTAAACGCTTTTACGCCGGTTGCCGATTTGTCGATGTCAGGCTGCGAGCCAGCTTCAGAAATTGTCTGCTTGCGCGTGTATCGGATGGTGGGGTTTACCGGCCAGATAGGCCTGACGGAAGCGTTCAAAGTGCTGCTGCAACGCCTGCGCCGCCGGGACATCACCTGCCTGTTCCAGCAGCGCGGCGGCCACTTCGGCGGTGCAGTGCTGGCCCGGCGCATGGGCTTCGCGCAGCGTGTAGCGCGACGGCGTCGCCACATTCAGTGACATCACCGGAAAGCTATCCAGCCACGGACTTTTGCGGAACATTTTGCGCGCTTCGGTCCAGGTGCCGTCGAGCATGATAAACAGCGGGGGCTTACCGCCGGTGGGTGGCGTGGTCAGCACCTGGCGATCGGCATCGGCGTAGGCACCGGGAAACACCACCATCGGCTGATAATCGGCCGTCTGCACCGCCGCCAGCAGCGCGGCGTCGGGCTCGGTGCGCGACCAGCCAAAGGCCTGGGTTTCCGGCAGAATGTCGGCAATCAGCCGACCGGTATTACTGGGTTTCATTGGTTCAGTATCAAACATCACCAGGCAAAACCGGCTGCGCGCCTGTTGCGGCTGCAGGGTCGCGCACAGACAGTTTTTATGCGGCAGCAGGCAGCGCTGACAGCGCAGCACGCGGTTGCCTCGGGCGAGAAACGGGCGCGTGGCACGCGCTAAACGCTGCGCACGCAGGCGCAGAACGGCATTTTCAGACATAGCATCGCGGACAGGGAAAAACGCCAGTGTAATAGAAGGGCAAAAACAAGGCCAGCGCGTGGCTGGCCCTGGGGGATCAGAGTGATTCGTCGAGCCATTCGTTGAATGGCGCTTTCGGCATCGCACCGTTCAGCATGTCCACCATCTCACCGTTTTTGAACAGCATAATGGTTGGGATGCTGCGGATGCGAAAACGCGTGCTGAGCGCAGGTTCCGCCTCAGTGTTCACTTTCACGAAGCGCACTTTGCCGCGCCGCTCGTCGGCGACGTCTTTAAACACCGGCGCGAAGTTCACGCACGGACCGCACCATGGCGCCCAGAAGTCGACCACGACCGGCAGATCGTCCTGCAGGTATTTATCCAGCGTGGCCGCCGTGGCATTCACCACTTCACCGCTAAACAGCGCATCGCCGCAGCGACCGCATTTGGCTCCGTCGGCCAGACGTTCCTCGGGAACGCGGTTAGTTGCCTGACAGGAGGCACATACAGTATTCATCGTCACCTCAAACCGGACCTGTAAATCTTAGGATTGGTGAACATTATGAAAAGGTTGAATGCTATGCTCAATCTGGATTAAGCAATAGGTTCAATAGTTGATAGCTAAGCGCCGACACATCAGGTAATCTTCGCGCTCTCAATGCTGGAGGAACAGATGAACGACGAATTTAAAGGCAAAAGCGGCAAGGTAAAAGTGATGTACGTACGTGATGAGGAGGGCGGTCAGAAGCCAAATCCCCGTACCGGCAAAGGCGGCCGTCCTGCTGCGCGCCAGGAAGAGAATCGTCGCTCTGGTCCTCGCAGCACCCGTAATAATGAAGAGAGCGGTCGTCCGCGCACCGCCCGTGGCGATGATGCCGGGCGTTCGCGTGGTCCACGTGACGATGCTGGCCGTTCGCGCGGTCCGCGTGACGATAGCGCGCGCGGTCGCCGCAGCGATCGGGACGATCGTGGCTTCAGTGATTCACCGTGGCGCACCGTGTCACGTCCGCCTGTCGCCGCTGAAGCGGATACGGGTGACGAAGCGGCCAGCAGCAAGCCGGTTATCGACCCGGAACTGATTCGCCGTCAGCGTCAGGAAGAGACGCGCGTGTACGGCGAAAACGCCTGCCAGGCGCTGTTCCAGAGCCGTCCCGAAAGCATCGTCCGTGCCTGGTTCGTGCAAAGCGTCACGCCGCGCTTCCGCGAAACCCTGCGCTGGCTGGCGGCAAACCGCAAAGCCTATCACGTGGTGGACGACGCCGAGCTGGCGAAAGCGTCCGGGACTGAACACCACGGCGGCGTGTGCTTCATTATTAAGAAGCGCATGGGCATGCCGGTGGCGGAATGGCTGCAGCAGGCGCAGAGCAAAGACTGCGTACTGGCGCTGGAAGATGTCAGCAACCCGCACAACCTTGGCGGTATCATGCGCAGCTGCGCGCACTTTGGCGTCAAAGGTTTGCTGGTCAATGATGCCTCGCTGCTGGAGTCGGGTGCCGCAGTTCGCACGGCTGAAGGTGGTGCAGAGCACGTCCAGGCGATCAGCGGTGAAAGCTTTGCTGCGGGTCTGGAAGCATTCCGCAAAGCTGGTTACACCATCGTGACCACATCCAGCCACGCCGGTACGCCACTGGCGCAGGCGGCGCTGCCAGCCAAAATGGTACTGGTGCTGGGTCAGGAGCGTGAAGGTCTGTCAGACAGCGCATTCCAGCAGGGCGATATCAGCCTGTCGATTGGCGGTACCGGCAACGTTGAAAGCCTCAACGTCTCGGTCGCGACCGGTATCCTGCTCGCCGAATGGTGGCGTCAGAACGCATAAATAAAAAAACGGGCCGCTGTGGCCCGTTTTTGTTTCTGTCACTCAGTGCGCGCCACCGCCGCCACCGCCTGCGCCAAACGGCGGACGGGCAAACCACACCAGAACCAGCAGGACCAAAAACACCCCCGCCGATGCCCAGAAGATCTCGTTAGCCGAGATAATCAGGCCCTGATTAGTAATTTGCTGGGCGATATAAGCCGACGCCTGCTGCTGCGTCATGCCCATGCTTTGCAGCTGGTCATACATTTGCTGCGAATTCGGATTGAAGGGATTAACCGATTCCGACAGGTAGCTGTGGTGCATCGATTCGCGATCTGTCCACATGGTGGTGGTGATCGACGTTCCGATTGAACCCGCCAGCGTACGCACAAAGTTCGAGAGGCTGGAGGCCGCCGCCATACGCTCTGGCGGCAAGCCGGACAGCGTAATGGTGGTCAGCGGCATAAAGAAGCAGGCCACCGCGAACCCCTGGATAAACTGCGGCCACGCGGAGGCACCGAAATCCATCCCCGGCTCAAACGTATACGCACGCCAGTAGAAGCACACCGCGTACATGATAAAACTAAAGGTCACCAGCCGCCGCATGTCCAGCTTATGGGCGAAGCGGCCAATGATCGGCGACAGAATCACCGGAATGATCCCCACCGGCGCCGATGCCAGCCCTGCCCAGGTGGCGGTATAGCCGTATACCTCCTGGAGCAGCTGCGGCAGCAGGACGATCGAGCCGAAGTACAGCATGTAAGCCAGACTGATCGACAGACAGCCGATGGTGAAATTTCGCTTCTTAAACAGCGACAAATCGACAATCGGGTGATCGTCGGTCAGCTCCCACACCAGCAGCACGGCTAGCGACACCACCGCGACCACCGTCAGCACGATGATTTCGGTTGAGCCAAACCAGTCGAGTTCTTTACCGCGGTCAAGCATCACCTGCAGAGAACCAATCCCCACCACCAGCAGCACCAGACCGACCATATCGATCGGGCGGATCTCAGTTTTGGTTTCGCGCCCGCGCAGGGTTTGCAGCGTCAGCATCACCACCACCACGCCAATTGGCACGTTGATGAAGAAGATCCAGCCCCAGTGATAGTTATCACTGATCCAGCCGCCAAGAATCGGACCGCAGATCGGCGCAACGATCACCGTCATCGCCCACAGCGACAGCGCCACGCTGCGCTTGGCTGGCGGGTAGTTGTTCAGCAGCAAACTTTGCGACAGCGGAATCAGCGGACCGGCCACCACGCCCTGAATCACGCGGAAGAAGATCAGCATTTCCAGGCTTTCGGACATGCCGCACGCCCAGGAGGCCAGCGCGAACAGAATGGTCGACCAGGTGAACAGCTTCACTTCACCGACGCGCTTTGCCAGCCAGCCGGTGATCGGGATCGAGATGGCATTCGCCACCCCGAACGAGGTGATCACCCAGGTGCCTTGCGAGTTGGACGCCCCGAGGTTACCGGCGATGGTTGGGATCGCCACGTTAGCGATGGTGGAGTCGAGTACCTGCATGAACGTCGCCAGCGACAGGGCGATGGTCATCAGAACTAACGGCGCACCTTCAAGCGGCTTTTGTGCCATAACAGCCTCCCGCGAGGTTATTGCGCGTTGGCACGGACAATGTCAGCGATCAGCTGGTTAACCGGCGCAAGGTCGATTGCCAGCGCGTTACTTTCATACGCGGCCTGGGTGCGGACATTGCTGGCCAGCGCGGCGCCATCTTTGTTCTGGGTATCTACTTTCACCAGCATGGACAGGCCGATACGCAGCGGATGTTGCGCCACTTGCTGCGGATCGAGTTCGATACGCACCGGCAGGCGCTGTACCACTTTGATCCAGTTACCGGTGGCGTTCTGTGCTGGCAGCAGCGAGAAGGCGCTACCGGTGCCCATATCCAGACCAACCACTTTACCGTGATACTCCACATCATCGCCGTAGATATCACTGATGACCGTGGCGGGCTGACCGATGCGCACGCCTGCCAGCTGCGTCTCTTTAAAGTTGGCGTCAACCCACAGGTTGGTGGCCGGCACCACCGCCAGCAGCGGTGTGCTGGTGGAGATCTGTGAACCGACCTGCACGCTACGACGCGAGACATAGCCGTCCATCGGACTGCGGATGTCGGTGCGCTGCAGCGCCAGCCAGGCATCGCGCAGCTCAGCGGCGCTCTGTTTTACCGCCGGCTGGTTTTCGAGGTCAGTATTCAGGATCATCGCCTGGTTCGCGTTGTACTGCTGAATCGCCACGTCCAGCTGGGCTTTCGCCGTGGCCACGGCATCACGCGCGTGCTGCAGCTCTTCGCGACCAATCAGATTGGCGGCACCGAGCGGCTCACGACGTTTCAGGTCGGATTCGGCCTGATCCAGCGCGGTCTGTTGCAGCTTGATGCTGGCCTGATACTGTTTGCCGTTGATCATCAGCTGGTGCGTCTGGCGCACGCTGGTGGCCAGCGCGGTCTGCGCTTTCTCGAATGCCTGCTGCGCATCGGTTTTATCCAGCGACACCAGAATGTCGCCTTTTTTCACCCGATCCGTATCCTCGAACCACACTTTATTCACGCTGCCGGAAACCTGGGCCATCACCTGCACCTGGTTGCCTGCCACGTAGGCGTCATCGGTTTCCTGGAAGTGGCGCAGCACCAGATACCAGTAAGCCAGATAACCCACACCAATCATGATAAACACGATAGCCAGCAGGATCAGCGCACCTTTGCGCTTCTTCTTTTTGTTCGCGGGCTGTTGCGGGCTTTGAGCTTCCGCTGTCGCACTCATGTCGTTCTCCACGTTTGCCATTTAGTCGGGATGTGTTGATCCATCAACACGGTCGCCCGAGTCGAAAAAGCCAGCGTTTGCAACGCTGGCCGGATAAAAGGGGATTAAAATAGCGATTTCGGTGGGTGATTGTGTCGCAGTTCTTGCTATTAACGCGACAGGGAAGCGATAACCTGATCTTCGTCCATTTTATCGAGACGGTTAAGCAACTTACGCGTGATGGCTTCCAGTTGCTCCTGCTCGGTATCGGTCAGCGAAGACCACAGATACTGCAGGCTCTGATGCTGGGGTGGCAGCAGCTGACGTAAGAATTCGTTACCTTTTTCCGTCAGGTGCAGGTGCAGGCAACGGCGATCGTTATCGCTCTCACGACGCTCGATCCAGCCGCGCTTTTCCAGTTCATCAGCGATGCGCGTCGCGTTGGTGCGGGAAGAACCCAGCGCCGAGCTCAGCTCAGAAGGCTGAATGCTCTGGTTTTCCTGCGCGTCCAGCGTAATCAGCGCCATGAATAAAGTTTCGTTAATTCCCTGCGCCTTCAACATTTTGTTGCGATTATCCAGCAGCTTACCCTGCATGTGCATGCACAGACGGGTCAGGATGATCTCCTGCAGCGGAAAATCTTTGTGGCGATTAGCACGGATGTTTAGCATCTGCTCAATGGGAGTAAACGAGCTTTCCATTAAAAACCTCTTAGTTGCAACAAATATAATAATGAGGGTGACAGATTAAGCGTAGTCATATTTTCCGCCTGTGATTGTTTGCACCGTCACACTGTCAGCACCTGGCGTTCCAGGTCGGTCCATAACCCTGGGCTCTGCGCCCTGACCAGCCGCTTTGCAGACAAAGCCGCCATCGTCATCAATTCGCTAAGCGAAACCTTCAGTGGATTGAATAATTTCGCGAGTAAAAATAACTTAGGTGAATAACTGTGAGGCTAACCATAACAAAGCCAATCATTAATGAACAGTATCGCTCACCACTTTGCATTGATCTTTACGTTTTCTAAACACTTTTCCCGGCTGGCTTTGCTGGAGTAAATCAATGGGTTAATCGACAAGGCACCGGTTAGTCCGGGTAACGCGCCAGCATCAGCGGCGTGATGAATTCCGTTCGTCGTCTGCCGTATAACCGGCCTGTGGCAGGGTGAATGCCATCGATAACGCAGACTCATCCTGGCGCGACGGACCTGATGCGGGCGGCGGAAAGGAGACATAGCTGGTGGGAAAAGCGGGTAAATAATCATATGTGGGTAATAGTAACCCAAAAAATTATTTCAATGTTGTGTTAATTAACAGGACGTACCAGTGCGCTATAGCGCACGCTTCGCTTACTGACGGGGCGGGAGGGCGGAAAATGGCGGCACCACGTGGCTGAGACGAGGTGCCGCGTGGGCTTATTTCGCCGCCGCCATGGCGTCGCTGATCCATTTATCAAATTCCGCCTGATGAGCTTTGATCCAGCCGTCAACGTGGCCGTTGATGTCCGCTTCTGAGGCGTGACCGGCATGCATCGCGGCGTTCTCGGCATTGATGTCGCCGATCGGCAGCTTCATTTCAGCAAACAGTTTGGCCGCCGCCGGATTCTTCTCCGCCCAGGCTTTGTTGGCCACGATATGCATGGTGTTCACCGGGAAGCCATAGTTGGCGCCGTTGGCCAGTCTGGTATCCACTTTGCTCTGCGCGCCTGGCAGTGAGGAGAACGGCACCTGCAGCCACACCACATCTTTACCCGGCTTCAGCACGTCGCTGACCCAGTATGGCGTCCAGGTGTAATAGAGAATCGGTTTACCCTGTTTGAAGCGCGTAATGGTGTCGGCAATCATCGCCGAGTAGTTACCCTGGTTGTGTACCACGGTATCGCTCAGTTTGTAGGCCTCGATCTGATGGTTAATCACCGCTTCACAGCCCCAGCCAGGCGTACAGCCGGTCAGGTCTGCTTTGCCATCGCCATTGGTATCAAACAGTCTGGCCAGCTTTGGATCTTTCAGCTGCTCGATGTTGGTGATGTGGTACTGGTCGGCGGTTTTCTTGTCGATCAGGTAACCCTGCGCGGCACCGCTGACGTAGGTGCCCTGGCGATAAAATTTATTATCACCGCCGGCGGCTTTGTACATGTCATCATGCAGCGGTTGCCAGTTGGTGGCGATAAACGTGGCATCACCGCCGGCAATGGTGGTGTAAGCCACGTTGTAATCCACTTCACTCGGCTTCTCAACGGTGTAACCGAGCTTCTCCAGCGCGCGGCTCACCAGCAGCGTCTGGAAGGTCTCTTCGGAAATGGTACTCTGAGCCGGTTTAACGGTAATGCCTTTGCCCGGAAGGTCGGCGGCGGACACGTGCGTCGCGGCAACCGTGGTCAGGACGGCGGCGAATAGAGCTGTCTTGCGCATAGTCATTCCTTATTTTACGTGTGACGTCGGAGACGGGCGACCGCAGCGGGCCGCCCAAAGAAATCAGGCTTTTTTACTGAATGGACGCAGCAACAAACCCAGCGGCCCGCTGCTGTACCAGTGGCGGCTGCCACGGCTGCGGCTGTCGCGACCTACTGACTGCGTCAGGCGGTCGAGAATGATGGCGAGGATCACGATACCGACGCCGCCCACGCTGGCGAGACCCATATCGAGGCGACCAATACCGCGCAGCACCATCTGGCCCAGACCGCCAACGGCAATCATCGAGGCGATGACCACCATCGACAGCGCCAGCATCAGCGTCTGATTCACGCCAGCCATAATGGTCGGCATCGCCAGCGGCAGCTGGACCTTGAACAGCATCTGGCGCGGGCTGGCACCGAAAGATTCACTGGCTTCGATCAGGTCAGCCGGCACCTGCTTAATACCGAGTATGGTGAGACGCACCACCGGCGGCAGGGCAAAGATAATCGTCACCACCACGCCCGGCACGTTGCCGATACCAAACAGCATGACGATGGGCACCAGATAGACGAACGCCGGCGTGGTTTGCATTGCATCCAGCAGGGGCCGTATGATGCGCGCCGCGCGCTCACTGCGCGCCAGCCAGATGCCAAGCGGCAGGCCAATCAGTACGCAGAACAGCAGGGCGGTGAGCACCAGCGCCAGCGTCACCATCGCCTGGGACCAGGCACCGATCATGCCAATCAGCACCAGCGATATCAGCGTGGCGAGGCCCATCGCCGGGCTGGCAATTTGCCAGGCAATCAGCGCAAACACCACGATCGCCACTGGCGCAGGCAGACCCATCAGCAGTTGCTGGAAGGCGCTAAGGATATAATCCACCGGCACGCGAATGCCCTGAAACAGCGGGCGAAAGTGGGTAACTACCCAGTCGATGCCTTCGGTGACCCAGCGATCCAGCGGAATCAGCGTGGTGTGGAACGGATCCAGCAGGCTGAAGTGCTCCGGTGCCGCGGCCGGTGCGCTGCTCAGCCAGTCGCTGCTGCTGGCGGCGCTGCTGACGGCATCGTGTCCACCACTGCTGGCGGCATCCGATGTACTGCCGGCGGCGTTGCCCCAGGCATCGGCGGCGCTGGCGCTGCTGTCAGCCGGTGTGCTGCTGCCTGTCGCGGACCACGGATCGCTGCTGGCGGCGGCGGCGTTGCTGGTGGCGGGTGGTGCGCTGGTCTGGCTGGCGCTTTCCCATGGATTGGCGTTTTGTGCACTCATGGCTGGGCTCCTTCACGATCTAAAGCGCGTAACAGCGTGCTTTTGGAAATGATACCGACGTACTGCTGATCTTCGCCGATCACCGGCACCGCACAGGGTGCCTGCGCGACGTGAGAGAGCAAATCGTTGAGCGAGGTATCGGCAGGAACCGCCAGCGGTGCGTCGAGCAGGGCGTTATCCAGCCCTTCACCGGCGGCGAGTGCCGCTTTCAGCGAGTCAGTGGAGACGACGCCGATGAATTTCTGTTTCTCCAGCACGTAGCCATATTCGCGGTCTTCATCCTGCAGCAGTTTGATTGCCGACCGCGGACCGAAACCGGCGGCCTTACGAATCAGCGCGCCGGCGCTGCGGCGGGCGATATCTTTGGCGCTGAAGACGTGACTGATATCCACGCCGCGGAAGAAGGTGCGCACATAATCGTTGGCCGGATTATTGAGGATTTCATCCGGCGTGCCGACCTGCACCACTTCGCCGCCCTGCATGATGGCGATGCGGTCGCCAATACGCATCGCTTCATCCAGATCGTGGGAAATAAACACGATGGTGCGCTGATGTTTCGCCTGCAGTTTTACCAGTTCATCCTGCATTTCCGTGCGAATTAATGGATCAAGTGCGGAAAAGGCTTCGTCCATTAGCAATATATCCGGATTAATCGCCAGTGCGCGGGCTAATCCAACACGCTGCCGCATTCCGCCGGAGAGTTCATCGGGCCAGGCGTGAGCATAATTTTCCAGTCCAACCTGACGCAGCGCGTCGAGCGCTTTTTCCTGCCGCTCCTGCAGCGCCACGCCAGCTAATTCCATGCCGAACGCGGTATTATTTAGTACCGTCATGTGCGGCATCAGTGCGAATGACTGGAATACCATGCTGATTTTATTTCTGCGCACATCACGCAATTCTGCGTCGGATATTTTGGCAATATCGACGCCATCAATAATCACCTGGCCGCGTGTCGGCTCGATCAGACGATTGAGAAGGCGAACCATAGTGGACTTGCCGGAGCCGGACAGCCCCATAATGACAAAGATCTCGCCTTCTTCAATGGCCAGACTGGCATTTTTGACGCCGAGTGAGAGGCCGGTTTTCGCCAGAATACTCTCTTTACTCTCGCCTTTTTCAATCAGCTTAAATGCCTTTTCGGGATGATCGCCAAATACCTTATATAAATTCTTTACTTCAAGTTTAATTGCCATGCAGTAATGAAATTCCTGGTTAAATGTCTGACTATTTCTTGTTGTACCCTGCGTAAATTTAAGCGCCTATACCGTAGCATAGTGAGATTATCTGACAACCCTTGACGGAAATATCTGGCGTGACACGTATGGCGCGACAGTGGCTAATTCCAGTGCCTGCAAGGGATGAGACGGGATAAATTTTTTCTGAATTTTTTGTGAAATTAAACCGGTTTCGGCCAGAATTATTGCCGGAAGGCGGATAAATCACGCTTAGTCAGGCGAAATATTCCGACGATGAATGGCGCTAAATAGATAAAATAATCACGCGCGGAATTAACGTTATTTCGGGGGGGACGGCGGGAATGCAGGAGAGAAAAATGAATGATCAGATCGTAGTGGAATCGGCATGAAATTAACCTGGTCGGCATAAATGCCGACCCTGTGGATGTATCATCAACCTAACCGCTGGAGGCGCGTTCCGGTCGGCATGAATGCCGACCCTACAGATGCATAAACATAACTGCCGTAGGGCATGATTAACCCAACCGTAGGGTGCGCATTGATGCGCACCGCTTACGGTGCAATGTGCACCCCTTACCGTGCACCGCACGCGACTAAAAATTCCAGTCCTCGTCCTCGGTTTCAACCGCTTTGCCCATCACATAGGATGAACCGGAACCCGAAAAGAAATCGTGGTTTTCATCGGCGTTGGGCGACAGCGCCGACAGAATCGCCGGATTCACCGCCGTCAGCTCCGCCGGGAACAGCGCTTCGTAACCCAGGTTCATCAGCGCCTTGTTGGCATTGTAATGCAGGAAGGTTTTCACCTCTTCGGACCAGCCCACGTCGGCATACAGCGCTTCGGTGTACACCACCTCGTTTTCATACAGCGCCAGCAGTAAATCGATGGCGAACTGTTGCAGCTCAGCGCGGCGCGCGTCGTCAACGGTTTCCAGCGCTTTCTGGTACTTATAGCCGATGTAATAACCGTGTACCGCTTCATCACGGATAATCAGCCGAATCAGATCGGCGGTATTGGTCAGCTTGCCGCGGCTTGACCAGTACATCGGCAGCCAGAAGCCGGAGTAAAACAGGAACGACTCCAGAAAGACGCTGGCGATTTTCTTCTTCAGCGGATCGCTGGCGCGGTAGTGATCCAGCACGATTTTCGCCTTGTTCTGCAGGGCGGTATTCTCCTCACTCCAGCGGTAGGCGGCATCCACGTCGGCGGTGTTACACAGCGTGGAGAAGATCGAACTGTAAGAGCGCGCATGTACCGCTTCCATAAAGCTGATGTTCGACAGCACCGCCTCTTCGTGCGGCGTCAGCGCATCTTCCATCAGTCCCGGTGCGCCAATGACGTTCTGAATGGTGTCGAGCAGCGTCAGACCGGTAAACACCCGAATCGTCAGCTGCTGCTGCTGCGGGTCGAGCGACTGCCATGCCGGCAGATCGTTGGACAGCGGCACCTTCTCCGGCAGCCAGAAGTTGCTGGTAAGACGGTTCCACACTTCGAGATCTTTCTCGTCCTGAATGCGGTTCCAGTTAATCGCCTGAATCTGTTTAAGTTGCATAGTCATCATCACAGTGCACAGGAAACGCAGCCCTGTACCTCCGTGCCTTGTAGCGCCATCTGACGCAGTCGAATGTAATAGAGGGTTTTGATGCCTTTCTTCCAGGCGTAGATCTGCGCTTTGTTGATATCGCGCGTCGTGACGTCATCGCGGAAAAACAGCGTCAGCGACAGTCCCTGATCGACGTGCCGGGTGGCTTCGGCGTAAGTATCAATAATCGCTTCGGGACCAATCTGATAGGCATCCTGATACAGCTCAAGGTTGTCATTGGTCATAAACGGAGCCGGGTAATAGACGCGGCCGGTTTTGCCCTCTTTACGGATCTCAATGCGCGACACAATCGGGTGGATGCTCGACGTGGCGTGGTTGATGTAAGAGATGGAACCGGTCGGCGGAATCGCCTGCAGGTTCTGGTTATACAAACCGTGCTGCATCACTGACGCACGCAGTGCCAGCCAGTCCGCCTGGTCGGGCAGGGCGATGCCGGCATCGGCAAAAATCTGCGCCACCCGGGCAGTACGCGGCTGCCAGCTGTGTTGGGTATATTTGTCGAAATAGGCACCGCTGGCGTACTGCGACTGCGCAAAGCCGTCAAAGCGCGCGCCGCGCTCCTGCGCCAGCAGGTTGGAGGTGCGCAGGGCGTGATACGTCACGCAGTAGAAATAGAGGTTGGTGAAATCCAGCGCCTCTGGCGAACCGTAAGCCATGCCTTCACGCGCCAGATAGCCGTGCAGGTTCATCTGCCCGAGACCGATAGCGTGCGAACGGCGATTGCCTTCCGCCACCGACGGCACGGAGGTGATGTCACTCATCTCGGAAACCGCCGTCAGCGCGCGCACCGCCACTTCCACGGTTTGCGCCAGATTACGCGAGTCCATGGCGTGGGCGATATTCAGGGAGCCAAGGTTACAGGAGATATCTTTGCCGACGCGGCGATAGCTCAGATCGTCGTGATACTCGCTGGCGCTGTTAACCTGCAGGATCTCCGAACACAGGTTACTCATGTTGATGCGACCGGCAATCGGGTTGCTGCGGTTCACGCTGTCCTCATACATGATGTAGGGATAGCCGGACTCAAACTGAATTTCCGCCAGCGTCTGGAAGAAGTCGCGCGGCTTGATGAAGGTTTTACGGATGCGATCGTCGGCCAGCATCGCCTCGTAGTGCTCGCTGATGCTGATATCAGCAAACGCCTTGCCGTAAATACGCTCAACGTCGTAAGGCGAAAACAGCGCCATATCGCGGTTCTCTTTGGCCAGCTGGAAGGTGATATCCGGAATCACCACGCCGAGCGACAGCGTTTTGATGCGGATCTTCTCGTCAGCGTTTTCACGTTTGGTATCGAGGAAGCGCAGGATATCCGGATGGTGCGCATTCAGCCACACCGCGCCCGCGCCCTGACGCGCACCAAGCTGATTGGCGTAGGAGAACGCATCTTCCAGCATCTTCATCACCGGAATTACGCCGGATGACTGATTTTCAATGCGCTTAATCGGCGCGCCGGATTCACGCAGGTTGGAGAGCAGAAACGCCACGCCGCCACCGCGCTTCGACAGCTGCAGCGCCGAATTCACCGCGCGGCCAATCGACTCCATATTGTCTTCAATGCGCAGCAGGAAGCAGGAGACCAGCTCGCCGCGCTGCTGTTTACCGCAGTTGAGGAAGGTGGGCGTAGCCGGCTGGAAGCGACCGCTCAGCATCTCGGCCAGCAGTTCCCGCGCCAGCGTTTCATTGCCGCGCGCCAGCGTCAGCGCCACCATGCAGGCGCGCTGCTCAAAGGTTTCCAGATAGCGTTTGCCGTCGAAGGTTTTTAGCGTGTAGCTGGTATAAAACTTCCACGCACCGAGGAAGGTGTGAAAACGGAAGCCCCAGGCGTCAGCCTCTTCGTGCAGCTGGCACAGGAAGGCGAAATCGTACTGGTTCAGCACCCCGGCTTCATAATAGCCTTCGGCCACCAGATAGCGCAGACGCTCGCCGTGCGAGTCGAATGGCACGCTGTTGGGCTGCACGTGCTGCAGGAAAAACTGGCGTGTGGCTTCATGATCTTTGCTGAACTGGATGCGGCCATCCGCGTCATACAGGTTCAGCATCGCGTTGAGCGCGTGGTAGTCCAGCTGTGTGCTGTTCAGGGTGTCTGTCGTTGCCAAAATTGGGTCACTCCCGCTTTAACATGGGCAATATCGTCGGCGGTTCCCATCAGCTCAAAGCGGTAGAGATAGGGAACCTGACATTTCTGCGCAATGATGTCGCCGGCCAGGCAGAAGCCCGCGCCAAAGTTGCGATTGCCCGCAGCAATCACACCGCGGATACCGCGCCGGTTGGCGTCATCATTAAGGAACTGAATCACCTGTTTCGGCACTGCTTCACGCGCGCTGCCGCCGCCGTAGCTCGGCACCACTAAAATGTAGGGCTGGTCGATGTGCAGGCGCTGCGTGGCGTCGAGCGGAATACGCCGCGCAGGCAGGCCGAGACGGGTGATAAACCGGTGCGTGTTTTCCGACTGGCTGGAAAAATAGACCAGTGGAAACATCGCTTTATCCCCCGACGGCAGCGAGCTGGCGCAGGCCGGCGATTTTGTCGGGACGGAAGCCGCTCCAGTGGTCGTTGTGCGTCATTACGACAGGCACCTGGCGATAGCCGAGCGATTTGAGCTGATCGATGGCTTCCGGTTGGGTATCAAGGTTAATCAGCTGATAGTCGATGCCACTGCGATCCATGGCATTTTTGGTGGCGTCACACTGGACACACTGGCTCTTAGTGTAAATAATAATGCGCATGATTCGTATTTCCCTCTGGTTGTGGTCAGGTTGCGAGATACGAAGCAAAAACCCTTTTGCTGCGAACGTCGTCCCTGCTGACATCTGGTAGCGAGTTGATGTGTTGAATACTAGATGTAGTGGTATTAGTGGTCAAGCCCACCAGATATAGGGTTTTGTGATTTAAGCAGTCAGATTAGGGCGAATGCCAGCGATGATGCGCCCTGGCGCAGGGAAAAAATTTTTGTAAAGGGTTTTGCGGCAATTTTAACCAGCCTGACAGCGGCTGCATCGGCGCGCTAATGCGGAGTGACGCGCAAAAAAAAGCCCCGCATACGCGAGGCTCCTGATGATTTTTTAGCGATTTAGCGGCGTGACATCAGCAGCGCGCCCAGCACCAGACCGACGGCGGCACCGACACCCACGCCGTACCACGGTTTGTCATGCACGTAAGCATCCACCTGATAACCCGCATCGCGCGCGGCCTGAGTCACGCGGTTGCCACTGCCGTTGAGTTTAGCGCGCGTCTGTTTCAGCAGGGCCTGCGCCTGGCTGCGTGCGCTATCCACTTCATCTTTGGCTTCGCTGCCGTAAGATTTCAGTAAGGCTTCCAGCGAATCGGCCAGTTCGTTTACATCCTGATTGATATCAATGTCATCGTTTTTGCTGGTTCGATTAAACATTTTTCGCTCCCTTTGACTTAAAACGTAATACTAAGTGTAGACGAAACGTGACTAAACGCAGCCGTGTGCCAGGCTTTAGGGAAATTCCGAATGTCCTGTGCTGTCGTGCTGATGTAAGGTTGCGGGGCTGTGAGAAGAGAGGAGCAAGCATGTATTTACGTCCGGATGAGGTAGCGCGCGTACTGGAAAAAGCAGGATTCGAAATGGACGTCCTGACACCCAAAACTTATGGTTATCGCCGTGGCGAAAACTACGTCTATGTGAATCGCGAAGCCCGCATGGGGCGCACAGCGTTGATCATTCATCCCACCCTGAAAGAAAAAAGTCAGCACTTCGCTGAACCCGCATCAGAGATGAAAACCTGCGACCACTACACGCAGTTCCCTCTCTACCTGATGGGAGATTCGCAGGAGCACTACGGTATTCCCCACGGTTTTAGCTCGCGCATGGCGCTGGAGCGTTATCTGCAGGGCGTCTTCGGCGCCTGACTGGTGTGCCCCGTCGCGGCGGGGCTGCACACGCTTTCCCAATCCTTACCCTTTCCCACGTTGCAAATTACCGCGCGGATGCGTATAACTCTGTGTCCATATAGAAGTTTAGACGTCCATATGGATATAAAGAATGCAAACTGAACCGACGCCTTCGCAGGCAAACTTCAAGCGCAGCATGAAGGTGCGGCATCTGGTGATGCTGTCGCTCGGCGGCGTGATTGGTACCGGGCTGTTTTTCAACACCGGCTACATCATCTCCACCACCGGCGCAGCGGGCACGCTGCTGGCCTATCTGATTGGTGCGCTGGTGGTATGGCTGGTGATGGTGTGTCTTGGCGAGCTGGCGGTAGCGATGCCTGAAACCGGCGCGTTTCACGTCTACGCCGCGCGCTACCTCAGTCCGGCGACCGGTTACACCGTGGCCTGGCTCTACTGGCTCACCTGGACGGTGGCGCTCGGCTCCAGCCTGACCGCCGCCGGTTTCTGCATGCAGTACTGGTTCCCAACGGTGCCGGTGTGGCTGTGGTGCCTGGTGTTCTGTGTCGCCATCTATCTGCTGAATAGTGTCTCGACGCGCTTCTTTGCCGAAGGAGAGTTCTGGTTCTCCATCATTAAAGTGATCACTATCATTGCCTTTATCGTGCTGGGCGCAGCGGCGATGCTGGGGTTCATCCCGATGAAAGACGGCAGCGCGGCGCCGGGATTACATAACCTGACCGCTTCCGGCTGGCTGCCGCACGGTACGCTGCCGATTCTGATGACCATGGTGGCGGTGAATTTTGCCTTCTCCGGAACCGAGCTGATCGGCATTGCGGCGGGTGAAACCGAGCAGCCGCAGAAAGCGCTGCCGCTGGCGATTCGCACCACCGTGGCGCGCCTGATCATCTTCTTTATCGGCACGGTCTTTGTGCTGGCCGCGCTGATCCCGATGGATCAGGCGGGCATCGTTAAAAGTCCGTTCGTACTGGTGTTCGAAAAGATTGGCATCCCGTACGCGGCGGATATTTTCAACTTCGTGATCCTCACCGCGATCCTGTCAGCCGCGAACTCCGGACTGTACGCCTCGGGACGGATGCTGTGGTCGCTGGCCAATGAAAACACGCTGCCGCGCTGCTTTGCCCGGGTCAACCGGCGCGGCATTCCGCAGCTGGCCATCACCGTGAGTATGCTCGGTGGCCTGCTGGCGCTGTTTTCCAGCGTGATCGCGCCGGATACGGTGTTTGTGGCACTGTCAGCGATTTCCGGCTTTGCCGTGGTGGCGGTGTGGCTGAGCATTTGCGCCTCACACTACATGTTCCGTCGTCGCTATCTGCAGGCGGGCAATACGCCGCAGCAGCTGGCCTACCGCGCGCCGTTCTATCCGCTGGTGCCGATCCTCGGATTTACCCTGTGTCTGCTGGCGTGCATCGGGCTGGCCTTTGACCCGTCACAGCGCATCGCGCTATGGTGCGGCATTCCTTTTGTACTGTTCTGCTACGCTGCTTATTATCTGACGCAAAAACGCCAACACGCTTTCAACGCTAAGGAGACCGATGATGTCGCGTAACCCCATCGCTGCGGCCCTGACTCACACTGATACCCTGATTCTGGATGGCGCGCTGGCGACAGAGCTGGAAGCGCGCGGCTGTAATCTGGCCGATACGCTGTGGTCAGCCAAAGTGCTGATGGAAAATCCCGAGCTGATTTATCAGGTGCACTATGACTATTTCGCCGCCGGCGCTAATGTGGCGATCACCGCCAGCTATCAGGCGACGCCGCTGGGCTTTGCCGCCCGCGGACTGGATAGCGGCCAGGCCAGTGCGCTGATCCGCCAGAGCGTGACGCTGGCCCAGCGGGCGCGTGACGATTACCGTGCCGCTTCTGGCAGCCAGGCACCGCTGCTGGTGGCCGGATCGGTCGGTCCTTACGGCGCTTATCTGGCCAACGGCGCCGAGTATCGCGGCGACTACGCCTTACCGGCTGCCGAAATGAAAGATTTCCACCGTCCGCGCGTGGCGGCGCTGCTGGAGGCGGGCGTGGATTTGCTGGCGTGTGAAACGCTGCCGTCGTTTGGTGAAATTCAGGCGCTGATTAGCCTGCTGGCGGAGTTCCCGCACAGCAGCGCGTGGTTCTCCTTCACGCTGCGCGATGCGCAACACCTGAGTGACGGCACGCCGCTGAGCAAGGTGGCGGAAGTCATCAATGCCGCGCCGCAGGTGGTCGCTGTCGGCCTCAACTGCGTGGCGCTGGAGAGCGTGACGCCGGCGCTGCAAACGCTACAGGCGCTGACGGACAAGCCGCTGCTGGTCTATCCTAACTCCGGCGAGCAGTATGATGCTGTCAGCAAAAGCTGGCACTCAGCGCCGTCTGGCTGCACGCTGCACGATAAGTTCCCCGAGTGGCAACAGGCGGGCGCCCGGCTGATTGGCGGCTGCTGCCGCACCACGCCGCAGGATATCGCGGCGATTGCCGCCTGTTGTCAACCGTAATAAAGCGCAGAAAAGCGCCACTGATAGCGCGATTGAGGCGGGTGAAAAGGTCGAGAGGGCAGTTTAGACTGTTCTTTCTGATTCTGATGCGGACCTGCTATGAACCTGCGACATCTTCTTCCCGCCTGTGCGCTGCTGCTGAGCGGCTGTGCCACCATTGTCGGCACCGAAACGCAACCGGTAAAAATTGACTCTGTGCCGCAGGGCGCGCGTTTCACCGTGCAGGATGAAACCGGCCGCGCGGTGGCGCAGGGCTATACGCCGCAGACGGTGGATCTGGCGAAATCCAATGGCACCTATTTCGGTAAGAAACATTATCAGGTGATGCTGGAGAGTCCGGGCTACGTGCCGCTGACGCTGCCCATCGAAGCCAGTGCCAACCTGTGGTACGTGCTGGGCAATATTCCGCTGCTCGGTTTCCCCGGCTGGCTGGTGGTCGATCCGTTTTATGGCGGCATGTATGACCTGAAGCCAGCGCACCCGCAGCCGCATCTTAACGTGGTCGGCGCACGCGGCGGATAATTTGCACGGATGCGGAGCGGCGCGATTTATCGCGCTTAGTTAAATACGCGCAATAAATTGCGCCGCTACGGTTTGTGCCGAGGGTTATTATTGCGCGGTAGGTTTCACCATCGCATTACCGGATTTATGCTGCGCCAGGTACTGCTGCTGGAAAATGCACATGCGGATGGTGTTGCGGTACTCGCCGTTGATGAAAAACTCGTGCTTCAGCACGCCTTCCACCTCGAAACCGAGCTTGGTGTAGATATGAATCGCCTTCTCGTTCTCCTGATCGACAATCAGATACAGCTTGTAGAGATTGAGCACCGAAAAGCCGTAATCCATCGCCAGCTTTGCCGCTCTGCTGGCTAAGCCCTTGCCCTGATGCGCCGGGTCGATGATGATCTGAAACTCCGCCCGGCGATGCACGTGGTTGATCTCCACCAGCTCGACCAGCCCGGTTTTTTGCCCGTCGTGTTCCACCACAAAGCGCCGCTCGGTCTGATCGTGGATGTGCTTATCATACAGGTCAGAAAGCTCCACAAACGCTTCGTACGGCTCTTCAAACCAGTAGCGCATTACGCTGGCATTGTTATCCAGCTGATGGACAAAGTGCAGGTCTTCCCGCTCCAGCGGACGTAATTTTACCGTCATACGGTGTTCCTTTAGATGACTGAATGGCTGTTGGGCAGCGGCGCAATCTACCTTCGGGATAAACCGCGCCGCGTTGCGCTCATGCCATGCTAACCAACAATCCGGCCCTGCGCCATGCGCGCAGCGCGATCGCACATATGATCGATTACGTCAGGATCGTGGCTGACCAGCACCATGGTCAGGCCATCATTCTGTTTGAGATCGTTAAGCAGATTCAGGATCTCGGCCTGCACAGACATATCCAGCGCCGATGTCGGCTCATCCAGCAGCAGGATCTTAGGCTCCAGCAGCAGGGCGCGCACGATGGCCACGCGCTGACGCTGTCCGCCGGACAGCTGATGCGGGTAGCGATCCGCCAGCGCCGGATCCAGCCCGACATGGCGGAAGCCCGCGTTGATGCGATCGTCGATGTTGTCGCGTCGCAGCAGCTTAAGCGGTTCCGCCAGCGTGCGGCGCAGCCGGTGGCGCGGATGCAGCGAAGCGTAAGGATCCTGAAACACCATCTGCACATCGCGCCGCAGCTGGCCGGTAAAGGGTTTGCCCGGCTGCACGGCGGTATTCGCCAGCGTCATCTGGCCGCGCCAGTGCGGATTCAGTCCGGCCATCACCCACAGCAGCGACGATTTACCGCAGCCGGAAGGCCCCACCAGACCGAAACACTCGCCGGCCGCCACCTGCAGGTTCACATCGTGCACCACGGTGCGCAGTTCATAACCCTGTTTGTGCGAGACGCTCAGGTTGGCTAATTCAATCATGCATCTTCTCCAGCGCCGCGCGATCCAGCACCGGCAGGCGTTCGCCATGCGTCGCTTTACCCGGACGGCAGGCCCACAGCGTGCGGGTATAAGGATGGCTGGCGTCCGACAGCTGCGCCGCCGGCAGGGTGTCCAGCAGGCGGCCTTTATACATCACCATCACCCGCTGACAGTGCTCGGAGACCTGTTGCAGATCGTGACTGATCAGCAGCAGGCCCATGTTGCGCTGCTCCACCAGGCGACGAATCAGCGCCAGCACCTGATCGCGCATGGCGTGATCGAGCGCCGAGGTTGGCTCATCGGCAATCAGCAGATCGGGATCGGTAATCAGCGCGATCGCCAGCATCACGCGCTGGCCCATGCCGCCGGAGAGCTGATGCGGATAGCGCTTCATCAGCTGGCGCGGCTCGGGCAGGCCCACCGCGTCCAGCATCTCGCACACTTTCTCTTTGCGCTCGGCACGGCTCAGCTTGCGGTGCAGCACCAGCGGCTCTTCAACCTGCCAGCCAATGGTGCGCGTCGGGTTGAGCGCGTATTTCGGGTCCTGCATGACCATCGCCACTTTGCCGCCGCGCAGGCCGATCCAGTCGCGCTCGCGCAGATGCAGGGCGTCTGCGCCCGCCACCTGTAGCCGGTCAGCCTGCAGCTGCAGCGCGGGCGACAGCAGGCCCATCAGCGCACGCGCGGTCAGGGATTTGCCCGAGCCGGATTCACCGACCAGCGCCACGCGTTCGCGGCCAAGGGTAAAGCTGATGTTATCCACCAGCAGCGCGTCGTGGCTGCGAATCGTCAGCCCCTGCGCATCAATTAACAGATCATTTGGCATGGCGGGTATCCAGTCGGTCACGCAGGCCGTCGCCTGTCAGGTTAAACGCCAGGCTGGCGAACAGAATGGCTGCGCCGGGCGCTGCCGCCACCCACCATTGGTCGAAAATCACTTTACTGCCTTCTGCTACCATCGAGCCCCATTCGGCGGTTGGCGGCTGTACGCCCATGCCGAGGAAGCCCAGCCCGGCGGCAGAAAGAATAATTCCGCCGAGGCTCAGCGCGGCACGCACCACGGCGGTCGGCAGGCAGAGCGGCAGAATGTGGCCAAACATCAGGCGCAGGCCGGTAATACCCTGCATGCGCGCGGCGGCGAGGTAATCGCTGCGGCGCAATGCCAGGGTTTCCGCGCGAGCCTGCCGTGCAAACGGCGGCCAGCTGGTGAGCGCCAGCGCCAGCGCGCCGTTCATCAGGCCCGGACCCAGCATTGCCACCAGCGCCAGCGCAATCACCAGGTTGGGCAGCGACAGGAAAATATCGGTGATGCGCATCAGCACGCGTTCGGTCCAGCCGCCGACGTAGCCGGCAGTGATGCCGACTAACAGGCCAACCGGGATGGTCAGCACCAGAATCAGCGACACCAGCAGCAGCGTCGGACGTGCGCCGTAGATCACGCGCGACAATAAATCGCGGCCGAAGCCGTCGGTGCCGAACCAGTGCAGCGCCGACGGCGCCAGCAGACGCTGTTCAATCACCTGCGCGTTAGGATCAAACGGCGCCAGCAGCGGCGCCAGCAGCGCCATGGCCACCAGCACGATCACCAGCGTCAGGCCGATGGTCAGCGAGGTGATACGCGCCCGGCGCCGGCGCGGACGCACGGTTTCCAGTTCATGAAGTTGTTGAGTCATCGGGTTCTCGGATCGGTTAACCAGGTGAGGGCGTCGGCCACGGCATTGAGCAGGATAAAGCAGCTGCCAATCAGCAACGTAGCGCCGAGAATCGCCGGAACATCCGCGGAAAACAGCGCGTTGGTCATGTAGCGACCGACGCCCGGCCAGGCGAATACGGTTTCCGTCAGCACGGACCCTTCCAGCAGCGTGGCGTAGGAGAGGGCAATAACGGTGATCAGCGTGCCCAGCACGTTGGGGAAAATATGACGCAGCAGAATGCGCGCCCGGCCAGCGCCTTTCGCGCGCGCCAGCACCACATACTCTTTGCTGCTCTCTTCCAGCAGCGCCGCGCGCAGCAAACGCGTAATGCCTGCCATCGCCAGCAGGCCGAGAATCACCACCGGCAGCCACAGATGGGCAATCGCGTTGCGAAACATTTCCGCATCGCCGGAGAGCCAGCTATCAATCAGTACAAAGCCGGTCTTCGGTTCAAGGGTATAAATCCAGATATCATCCAGCTGGCCCGGACCGGCGGACCAGTGCAGCACGGCGTAAAACAGCAGCAGGCCCAGCAGGCCGAGCCAGAACACCGGCACCGAGTAGCCCAGCAGCGAGATAAAGCGCGCCACATTATCGATGACGCTGCCCGGTTTCCACGCCGCCAGCAGCGCGAGCGTCACGCCGAACACCGCAGCGAAAATCATCGAACAGGTCGCCAGCTCAAGCGTGGCGGGGAAGGTGCGCATCAGGTCGGCGCTGACTGGCTGATTGGTCAGGTGCGACAGGCCGAGATTGCCCTGCGCCAGATGGCTGATATAGCGCCAGAACTGTACCAGTACCGGCTGATCCAGCCCCAGGTCGTGACGCACCTGAGCATAGGTGGCTTCGCTGGCGTGATCGCCGGCGATTTGCTGCACCGGGTCGACTGGCGACAGGTGCGACAGCATGAAAGTAAACGCTAACAAACCCACCAGCGTCACCAGCAGCGACAGCAGACTGGTGACGAGGCGGCTGAAGCGCTGCCAGAGTGGCCGGGCGAACCCGGCCGATGACGCTGACGCTGCCATTACTTCGAAACCTGCGCGTAATACACCATGTCCGGGTTGATCCCCTGCACATAGCCCTGCAGATTGTCGCGCAGCGCAATCAGGTTACGCGCCTGCAGGCCAATCACATACGGCGAGTTCTTCAGCACTTCACGCTGCATCGCCTGATAAAGCGCAACGCGCTTATTGCTGTCGGCTTCGGCCGTCGCCGCCAGCGTCTGTTTGCTCAGCTCCGGAATGTGCCAGTCTGAACGGTAAGCAATGGTTTTGCTGCCATCTTCCGGGTTGTAAGCGAAAGACGCGGCGTTGGTGTTCGGGTCGAAGTAATCCGCGCCCCAGGCGTTGAGCGTAGCTTCATACTGATGCGCCTTCACGCGGGTGGAGACTTCAGAGCTTAAGCCCGGCTGCACTTCCACCTTCACGCCGCCTTTGGCGAAGCTGCCCTGCAGCGCCTGCGCGATATCAAGGTACGGCGGCTGATTGCTGGTGGAGAGCTTAAAGCTGACGTTGGTCAGGCCGGCCTTCTGCAGAATCGCTTTGGCTTTCTCCGGATCGTAGCTGTAAGGCGTGTCGTTCAGCGCACCGAGGAAACCCTTCGGCAGGAAGGTCTGGTGCACTTCAAACTGGCCCTTCAGCAGGTCATTGGCGATACCTTTATAGTCGAACAGGTAACGTGCCGCTTCCCACAGCGCCGGGTTCTTCAGTACCGGATTGGCACCGACGTTGAACTGAATGTAGTAGAGCGACGCCATCGGAATCGCTTCGGTCTTCACGCCGGCTTTGCCCTTCAGCGCAGCGATCTGGTCAGCACCGAGGTTACGCGCGATATCGACATCGCCCTGTTCCAGCAGCAGACGGCGCGCTGCCGGCTCCGGCACGTTTTTGATCAGAATGTTTTTCAGCTTCGGTGCACCGGCCGGTGAGGTCGGGTTGGCGCTGAGCAGTATCGCTTCATGCAGCACCACTTTGCGAATCTGGAACGGGCCGCTGCCGGCCGAGTGGGTGCCGAGCCACGCGTGGCCGAAATCACCGTTTTTGGCGTTGGCCTGCGCGGTTTTTTCATCAACGATCGAGGAGACCGGCGCGGACAGCAGGCTCAGCACATAGGCCGGGCTGACGTTGGCGCTCCAGCTAATCTGTACGTGGTCTTCATCGACCTTTTTCAGGAAGCTGTCGACGTTGTCTTTGTTCCAGCCGAGCTGGGTCAGAATAAAGGACGGATCGAGGTTGAGTTTCACCACGCGGCCCAGCGAGAAGATGACATCTTCCGGGCGCAGCGGGTTACCGCTGGCGAATTTCGCGTCTTTGCGCAGCGCAAACGTCAGGCTGCGGTTATCGCTGCCCGGCTGCCACGACGTCGCCAGCGTTGGCTTAAGATCGGTTGGATTGGCCGGATCGGACTGCACCAGGCGCTGATAAATGTTAGTGAACGCTTGCACCGTGGTCAGTTCAAAGCCCTGGGCCGGATCAAAGCTGTCCGCATCATCCGTAGACTGCGCAATCACCAGCGTATCTTTCGGCGTGGCGGCCTGCGCAGAGAAGGCGGCTACCAGCGACAGCGCCAGCAGTGAGGGAATAATTTTTTTCATGTTGTTTCCTTGCCTTAAAAAAGTAACGCGAGTTTACGAGAGCGCTACAGTGAAGAATAGTCAATTTATGGCTATGCATATGCCATAAGGTTCTAAGCGGTGCGCTTCAGTTATAAGCAAGAGGGCGTAACGCGATCGGATTATTCTGGCGCACCTTATATCCGCACGCATTATCAACCAAATCGCAACGAAAATTAAATCAACCTGAACCCCGGAATAATTAACTTTACTTCGCTTTTCGCCCTCCTATAATAGCCGCAACTTCACACAGGAGAATTCAGTTGGACAGTCACCCTTATCGATGGCAATACAAGGCAAGCTGACGCGCGAATTCTTTTGTCGCTGCTTGCCAACATGGCGGGCAGCAATCCTCACCTGTTTCTGATGATTGTTCCCTGATAATGACACCACAGCGGGCTGATGCCCGTGGGAATAGCATCATGCACATGATTTTAAACGCACTTTTCCCTCCGCCTCGATGCGCGCGCTGATCTTCAGCGTGCTGAGCTTCCCTGCGCGTTAAGCCGCTTCAGGCTGCTGCTGCGCGCAGCGTTATCCAGGATTATGTTATTTCACTCGTTATTCAGCGAGCGACTTTCTTCGCCCATTATTTCCGGGAGGTAATATGGAAATTCCCGACAGGTTATTTTTAATTTAATCCGGTCACGCCGTGACAATTAATGTTTTCGACTTGTGCGCCTGGCGCGCAGGGATCGTTATTGCCGTAAAAAATAAACGAGGAGTGTCATCATGACTGACATGAAACTCAACCAGGAAAAAAAAGCCTGGAACACCGTGCGTCCGGCACGTCAGAAAACCGCACGCTATCTGATTGAAGACGAAGCCGCTTTTACCGCCGACGAAACGCTGCTGCGCCTGCGCAGCGATGCGCTGGGGCTGGTCGAACGCGAAGCGGAAGCGCGGCTGCAGATTTATGGTCGCAATCAGGTGGAGCATGATAAAGCGCCACCGGCGCTGGTGCAGCTGATTCAGGCTTTCAATAATCCGTTCATCTATGTGCTGCTGGCGCTGGCGCTGGTGAGCTTTTTCACCGACTACTGGATGCCGCTGCGGCATGGCGAGGAGACCGATCTGACCGGTGTCATCATCATTGTGACGATGGTAACGCTCAGCGGTTTGCTGCGCTTCTGGCAGGAGTTTCGCACCAACAAAGCGGCACAGGCGCTGAAATCGATGGTGCGCACCACCGCCACCGTGCTGCGCCGGGAATCGGTACAGCAGGCGCCGCAGAAACAGGAAGTGGACATCTCCAGCCTGGTGCCTGGCGACATCATCTATCTCTCGGCGGGCGATCTGGTACCCGCCGATGTGCGGCTGCTCGACTCACGCGATCTGTTTATCAGCCAGGCGATTCTGACCGGCGAATCGCTGCCGGTGGAGAAATATGACGTCACCGGCCACGTGGCCAGCAAGCAGGCCAGCGCCAGCGACAAAGATGCGTCGCTGCTGGAACTGGGCAGCGTATGCCTGATGGGCACCAACGTCTCCAGCGGCAGCGCCAAAGCGGTGGTGGTAGCGACCGGCGGGGAAACTTACTTCGGCAGCCTGGCGAAATCGATTGTTGGTAACCGCACACAAACCGCTTTCGATCGCGGCGTGAACAGCGTCAGCTGGCTGCTGATTCGTTTCATGCTGGTGATGGTGCCGGTGGTGCTGCTGATTAACGGCCTGACCAAAGGCGACTGGCTGGATGCTTCGCTGTTCGCGCTGGCGGTGGCGGTGGGACTGACGCCGGAAATGCTGCCGATGATTGTCAGCTCGAATCTGGCCAAAGGGGCGATTGCCATGTCGCGCCGTAAAGTGATCGTCAAACGCCTGAACGCGATCCAGAACCTCGGCGCCATGGACATTCTGTGTACCGATAAAACCGGCACGCTGACGCAGGACAACATTATCCTCGAGCACCATCTCGACTGTGCCGGGGTAGAGAACTCGCGCGTTCTGATGCTGAGCTGGCTCAACAGCCATTACCAGAGCGGCACGCCTAACCTGATGGATCGCGCCATCCTGCGTTACGGCAAAGGACGCATCAGCGCGGACATGAGCGACTACTACAGCAAAGTGGATGAGCTGCCGTTTGATTTTGTGCGTCGGCGCGTTTCAGTGGTGGTGCGTGACCGCCGCCTCAACCAGCAGATGCTGATCTGTAAGGGCGCAGTCGAGGAGATGCTGAGCATTGCCAGCGCCGAACGCGAAGGCAAACTGATTCAGCCGCTCAATGAAACCCGTCGCGCGGAGCTGCTGGCGCTGGCGCATCAGTACAATCAGCAGGGCTTCCGCGTACTGCTGGTGGCCAGCCGCGCGCTGGCGGAGCCGGGCCTGCAACAGGCGCTCAGCGTCGCGGATGAGCAGGGGCTGACCATCGAAGGGCTGCTGACCTTCCTCGATCCGCCGAAGGAGAGTGCGGCGAAGGCGATTACCGCGCTGAACGAGAACGGCGTAACGGTCAAAGTGCTGACCGGCGATAATCCGGTAGTGACGGCGCGCATCTGTCAGCAGGTGGGCATCGACTGTGGCGAGATCCTCACCGGCGAGGCGATTGCCGCGATGAGCGATGAGCAGCTGGCGCAGGCCGCGGCGCGCAGCTCGGTGTTTGCCAAACTGACGCCGCTGCAGAAGTCACGCATTCTGCGTGCGCTGCAGCAGCAGGGCCATACGGTGGGTTTTCTCGGTGACGGCATCAATGATGCGCCGGCGCTGCGTGACGCCGATGTGGGGATCTCGGTCGACAGCGCGGCGGATATCGCCAAAGAGTCTTCAGACATCATCCTGCTGGAAAAGGATTTGATGGTGCTGGAAGAGGGCGTGATGAAGGGGCGCGAGACGTTCGGCAACATCATCAAGTACCTGAACATGACCGCCAGTTCGAACTTCGGTAATGTGTTCTCGGTGCTGGTGGCGAGCGCGTTCATTCCGTTCCTGCCGATGCTGGCGATTCACCTGCTGATTCAGAACCTGATGTACGATCTGTCACAGCTGGCGCTGCCGTGGGACAAAATGGATCGCGAGTTCCTGCGCAAACCACGCAAATGGGACGCGCGCAACATCAAACGCTTTATGCTGTGGATTGGGCCAACGTCGTCAATTTTTGACATCACCACCTTTGCGCTGATGTGGTACGTGTTCGCGGCGAATACCCCAGCGATGCAGTCGCTGTTCCAGTCCGGCTGGTTTGTGGAAGGGCTGCTGTCGCAGACGCTGGTGGTGCACATGCTGCGCACGCGCAAGATTCCGTTTATCCAGAGCCGCGCGGCGCTGCCGGTGCTGCTGACCACCGCCTGCGTAATGATTGCCGGCATTCTGCTGCCGTTCTCGCCGCTCGGCGCGATGGTCGGCCTGGTGCCGCTGCCATGGAGCTATTTCCCGTGGCTGCTGGCCACGCTGCTCGGTTACTGCCTGGTGGCGCAGGGCATGAAAACGCTGTATATCAAGCGCTTTGGCCAGTGGTTCTGAGTGCAGGAGGCGCGATGAAGCAACGCAACCTGGATAAAACGGTGTGCCACCTGCTGATAATTATGGTGGTCATCGTCGTGCTAACGTTAGTGTTCCGGTAAGGACAACAGGGCAGGATATCCTGCCCTTTTTCGTGGCACACCAACCAGCGAGAGACAGATGAGCCAACAACAGCGAGCATTGATTATTGGGGCGTCAAAAGGCATTGGCCTGGCCGTGGTGCAGCAACTACTGCAGGCGGGCTGGCAGGTGACCGCCACCTACCGTTCCACGGCGGTTTCGTTTCAGCATCCGCAATTGCGGTGGCTGGCGCTGGATATCACCGATGGCGCGCAGCGTGACGCGCTGGTCCGGCAGCTCGGCGACGCACCCTTTGATTGCATCCTGATTAACGCCGGGATTCTTGGTCCGCACGCGTCACAGCTGCGCGACGTGGACGATGCGCAGCTTAGCGAGCTGTTCTTTACCAATGCGGTGGCGCCGGTGCGCCTGGCGGAGAGCCTGCTGCCGCTGCTGCGCGATAAACAGAGCGTACTGGGCCTGACCACGTCGCGTCTCGCCAGCCTCAACGAGAACCGTGACGCGGCGATGCCGTTCTACTCAGCCAGCAAAGCGGCGCTGAATATGCTGAGTCGCGCGCTGGCGACGCAGATGCACCAGCAGGGCAGCACGCTGCTGTCACTGCATCCGGGCTGGGTAAAAACCGACATGGGCGGTGAGGGCGCGGATATCAGCGTCACCGAGAGTGCGCAGGGCATGGTCACGCAACTGCAGCAGTTTAGCGGACGTGGCGGCCATCATTACGTGGATTACCGCGGCCAGCTGCTGAACTGGTAATGCTTAGCCTGCTGGTTAGCGCCAGCAGGTTTTTTTCTTACTCATCCGGCGAATAGTACTGCACGCCGATTTCAATGCGTTCGCGACCACTTGCTACGCGGTGACGGTTGGTATCGCGCAGCGAATAGATGCAGCCGCAATACTCCTGCTGATAGAAGCGCTCGCGCTTGCTGATCTCAATCATGCGCGACGAACCGCCACCTTTACGCCAGTTAAACTCCCAGTACAGCATATCCGGATAGCGCGCCGCCGCGCGTACGCCGCAGTCGTTGATTTGCTGCATATTCTTCCAGCGCGAAATGCCGAGTGAACTGGTGATCACCGGGAAACCGTGTTCATGCGCGTACAGCGCGGTGCGTTCGAAGCGCATGTCGAAACACATGGTGCAGCGCACGCCGCGCTCCGGCTCCCACTCCATGCCACGCGCGCGCTCGAACCAGTTGTCTTTGTCGTAATCGGCATCAACAAAAGGCACGCCAAACTGCTCGGCAAAGCGGATGTTCTCCTCTTTGCGCAGCTCGTACTCTTTCAGCGGATGGATGTTCGGGTTGTAGAAGAAAATGGTGTAATCGATGCCGGAGGCCAGCATCGCCTCCATCACTTCTCCCGAGCAGGGAGCGCAGCAGGAGTGCAGCAGCACTTTATTGTGGCCATTCGGCAAGGGCAGCGGCTGGCGTTGAAATGTATCGGACATAAAGTTAATTAATGGTTAAGGGCGATGCGGCAAGTGTAGGGGCAAAGGCCGGCCGATGCAAAGCGTCGGTGGCGATTGAGGGAGGGGCCCGTGGTGCTGCGTGGTACCCGTTCACCGGGGATGCTTAGCGGCGCGATTGATCGCGTAATACATTGCGCCGCTTGCAGGGTCAATGACCCACCTTCGCGCATCACTGCGCAGTCATGCGCGAGGTCAGGTCTCGTCGTGAATGGTGGTCGACGTACCGTTTTGCTGCACCGAGCGGATGCCGTTTTCCGCCGCCTGTTTAGAGCTGTACATCTCGCTGGTGGCGATGGTTTCGCCGTTGCTGGCTTTAAGCACAAACCAGTATTTCTGCGACAATGCTGTATCACTTTTTCTCAGTACGTAATATCCCATGTGCTTTCTCCTTGTGCCGGCACCCGATGGCCGGTTCGCTTACTATTCGCGCAGTCTGCTTATTAATCAATCACTGATTAGGAATTTGCCCGAATCCAGGAGCGGGATCGCAGCGTTTTGTATTAATCCGGTTGCTGGCAGGCACAAAAAAGGCCGCATCGCGGCCTTTTGGGGTAATGAGTTCGTGTTTATCAAACGGGTAAAGCCGTGATTTTCATGAATCGGGTAAATGCTT
This sequence comes from Pantoea sp. Cy-640, assembly GCF_011752635.1. Lineage (NCBI taxonomy): Bacteria > Pseudomonadati > Pseudomonadota > Gammaproteobacteria > Enterobacterales > Erwiniaceae > Pantoea > Pantoea sp. Cy-640. The sequence goes on from NZ_VWXB01000003.1 coordinate 36,352, forward strand.
TACTGCGGGAGACACCTTTCGGATCGCTGAAAAATGGCAGCTGGAATTTCGGTGAATCTTCCAGTGTCAGGCCCCAGATATAATCACCGATAAAACGAAACTGAAGTGAATGGTCACTGATATGCAATTGCTCAAATGTGCCGGAGTTATACTCATTGCCAATAGTGACAATTTCCTGAATGCCCTGAGAGGAATCAATCAGCACAATCGTTAGTGATTCCTCGTAGAGCACATCATCCGTGACAAACAGCACATAGCGGTTATCAGTAACTTTGACACCTGCTTCAAGGATTTTTCCGGGGATGATTATGCCGGTAGACCTACCGCTGAGTAATACCTCTGATTTCGCCTGTTCGCGGTCCGTTGCGTGTTGCACCTCAACCAAAGATACATCATTAACTTTTTGCATCAGCGCCAAATCCATCCCATTTGCCATGCCGCGAGAGCAGCTCCTGCGAATGAAATTTAACTAAGTTCGCTGCGGATTAATATGCTTATGATGTAAAAACGCCTGATGCAGTGCACCAGGCGTTTTTGACTCAAATGAATGCAGAGCAATCGCTGTCTACATCAGAAGAAATTACTCAGAGACTTTCTTCTTCAGATCGCTGGCACCTTCTTTGGTTTTGTTCCAGCCTTTCTGCGCGCCTTCTTTGGTGGCGTCCCAACCTTTTTCAGTACCTTCTTTGGTGCTGTTCCAGGCTTTCTGCGAGTTTTCGCTCGCTTTGCTGGTCAGGCTATCGCTTTTACCTTCGGCAGCATGTTTAGCTTTGAGCTGCTGCTCTTCACCCTGATGCTGCGCCTGATGCAGTTTCTCTTTCGCCGTATTGGCGCCCGCTTTGGCGTCAGCGACAGTTTCATCGGTTGCGTGTGTGGCGGCAAACGCCGTAGAAGTCAGAAGAATGGCGGATAACGCAATAATCGTCTTTTTCATAATATTATTCCCTCATTAAGCATCATAAGTGTTATGAGCGTAGTTAAGAGTGGCACAGAGCGCAACGCAGGGCATTAGGAATAAACTGTAAGTGAATCGTACCGTTTCTGTGGGCATTTCTGGCATAAGTGCGCAGCCGTGTGCCGTAGGAGCCATGCATGCGTAATGCTGGCGCAACGCAGAGGATAAGGAAACGATGAGTGCTAAGTGCCATAGTCGGCTAGAGAAAAGGCGGGGCAGCAGCGCAAGCCTAAAAGTCGTGCGATTTTTTGTGCAGGTACTGGAGTAAGACGTAAAAGACAGCTCGAATCTCGCCATAGCCGATCAGGCATGACTTTGATTGAGATTACCGAAGCCCTGAGCAGTGAGTTGATTTACTTTGGGGCTTCCAATTAAGCAGGCAAGATCATTATAATGTCTATATGAGTCAGGTCAGGGACGCTGGAATTATGAATGGAAAAACCCAAAAAAAGTTGAAAAAAATTGAATCAAAAATACGGGGTGATGATTTCAATAAGTCTGAGTTGCTCAGTTTTAGAGCTGGTTACAAAGAGATAAATTCGCTTTTTACAAAGCAAATCACCTCAGATATTAACCTGCGTTCAGTCATCGCGATATTATCCAATGATGTGTCTTCAGTTATCGTTATTTATCTCTATATGCTGATCTTTTTTACGGCGGCTTTTTGTTTTGTCGGTGAAACAGAAGGGGCTGGTTATTTTTTTAGTGCGATAGTTATTTCAGCCGTTGTGCATTTTATTTATACGGCCAGAAAAAATAAATTAGGTCTCTTCACCCAAATGAAGCTGGTAAATCTGTATATTAGAAGTTTTTTTTAAAAATCTTGCTTATATCCACCTAATGGGAATTCCATAACGCCTTTCCGAACAGTATCTGCCGCAAAAAAAAGCTTCATTGGTGTTTTTTTAGTGTTCCATTTCATAACATAGTCTTTTTCTACGGCCCTGAATAATGCACCTGTGCCGGGTTTTTCAAAAAGGCCCTTTTTGACTAACCTATTGTTGTTTTGCTGAAGTATTGGTGATCGTATTGCTGCATATACATTGAGAGAGAAATCAACCATACTATAAGCCAGATCTCCTGAATCTTTGTTAAAGCCAGAAAGTATAGCTGCTTTACGATATATTTTTCTGATAATACCTGCATGTGCTTGTTCATAAATCAGAGGGGATGCTGATTCAAAAACATTGTTTGCACCGTGAGCCATCAAGAGAATGCCTGCACCTTGAAATCTGCGGACATGAAATCGGGTACCAGCTAAAAGAAGGCTGCCACCGGCAACTGTCTGAGCTGTTCCGGACGCTATACCTAATGCTATTTTTCCATATTTAATGATCCCATGCTCTTCGAACACATCTGTAAGAATGTAGGTGACGTAGTTTTTCATTCTTAAAATCTGATATTCACGCTTCGTTAAATCAACTTCTTTTTTCAAATCATCCAGTATAACGCCTTGACGGAAGGGGTTGCGCTCTTCTCTGGCGAAGTCATTTTTGTATGCCCGGACGATTTGCTCAATATCGTACAGGTATTCTGTTCTGATAAGTCCATCACTGATAAAGAATGCCGCCGCGCGATTGGCAGTTACCAGCAATTCTGTACAGTTTTTATTGAACTCATCAACCATGCCATAGATTATGGATGTAGACATCCGCATTTCCCCTTATCAGAAGCAGGACTGTGAATTTTTTATGTCCCACCCCATGCGGGATTCTGCGGCTTTAATACCGGAGGCAGACTGCTCCCAATATTGAAACTTAACCTTGTCTGCCTGAAACTCATACTCGACATCAGTGGACATGCCCATATCCCGAAGTAGCACTTCGGAAATTATTACCCCTTCAAGTGTCACCCGATAGTACTCAACCTGTTCTCCTCCAGCCTTACAGGCACAAAGTTCTACCTTCCTGATTTTATTACCATTAGATGCATATAGCAGTGCTGGGGCAGTGGTTTTATCAACCTGGCAGTGCACAGTGAGATTATGGTAATTTGTTTTACCGGGCCCGACACCTTCACCATTTCTACGCACCCCCCATGAGTATGAGTTGGCATCCGTCCAGCCTTGGTGAGATGAATCCTGTGACTCTCCATTTATACCATCTATTTTTAGAAATATGCTATTCACCTAAACGTTCCCTGTATTGATAGACCTTAAAAATCGGACGCGGCTTCGCCAGCTTCCGACTCACCGAATGGTCTATGATTGTAGCGCACAACGATATAGGGAGTAAAAGCGAATTTTTGTTAGAATGTGGTGTGGTGAAGAAGTTAGTAGAGTATCTAAGAGGATATAGTTATCAAAGTACAAGGCTATATCGAAACTTCATCAGCCCTGTTATAGGTGGTACCTACTAAAAAAATCACTTTCTGAGATTTATATCTCCGCTTTCTTGCAATCGTCATGAACCGACTATAATAGATTGGCTACATGCCAAACTCTTAAGATAAACATAACTGTGCTAACTTAGTGTCGAAGCCCGAGGAACTTTACGTTTTATTTCTTATCGTGGCGACATGGATATGAACGACGAACTGGTTCGAATGATAAAATTTTAATTGCTGTGTATTAAAACCAATACTATCAACTGCTCGAAAGTACCTGAATGATGCGTGATGATTCAGTTAACTTTTCCGTTGCTAGTGGTCTATAACTGACCAGTTGACTCCGTCATCTGCCGGAATATATGTCCCGGCAGCGACAGACTCGAATAATTTATTGCCTTATCGGCTCACCGGACAGGGCCGAACGCTCGAGTGCGCGGGTTTCCCGAATATTCCGGGCTGGCGGTGAACCAAACAGCCGTGAATATTCACGGGTAAACTGCGTCACGCTCTCATATCCCACCGCATTAGCAGCAATACCGATGGCCGTCCCTTCCGTCAGCATCAGTCTCCGCGCTTCAAGCAGGCGCAGTTGTTTCTGGAATTGCAGCGGGGTGAGCGTGGTGACATGGCGGAAATGCGTGTGAAATACCGAGAGACTCATACCGGCGGCGTCAGCGAGGGTTTTCATGCGCAGCGGTTGCGCATAATTGGCCCGAATGATCGCGACTGCCCGTGCAATCCGCCGGGCATGGCTGTCAGTGCTGCCGAGGGCGCGCAGCGCGCTGCCGTGTCGTCCTGACAATAGCCAGTAATGCAACTCCCGCACCAACTGGCTGCCCAGCACGGCGAGCGCGCGCGGTCTGCTAAGCATGTTCAGCAGGCGCAAAGCGGCTTCTGCCACATCTTCTTCGATCTGATCAATGCTTACGGGCAAATCCGTGGCAGCCTCCAGCCCGACCATATTTGCCATCAGTTCACTAATTACCGCCGCATCCAGTTCCACGACCAGAGAATAATAAGGGGTGTCGGCACTGGCGCTGATAACCTGACTCACGGTTGGCACGTCCATGGTGATCAGCAGGGATTCTCCCGCGCCAAAATCAAAACGATCGCTGCCCATGGTCACGCGTTTGCTGCCTTGCAACACCATTGCGATTAGCGGTTTAGTGATAGCGAATTGCAACGCGGTAGGTGCGGTCTCGCGCAGAATGAACACCCCATCCACCGGCGTTGCAGCAACGCCCGCTCCGTTGTGGTATTCATCAGCGTAGCGTCTTGCCGCCTGCAGCAAGGACGCCATCCTCCCGGCAGATTGAAACTCGTTGTCCCCAGCAGGACGTTCCTCATACGAGTGATCACGCTTTTTCATATTATCAGGCAATTAATAAAAAATTTCAGATGAAGACATTCTAGTAAATACGGCATCAAATAAAAATATAAAAATAATCAGGCAATAATTAAAAATTATTGGGCAACCTTGTAATTCTGCCGATTGTTAGAATCACTCTCCCACTATTGAGGAGATATTTCATGACAACCCTTTCTCTTGTAACTGGCGCCAGCCGGGGTCTTGGCCGTAATACCGCACTGAGCATTGCCCGCCATGGTGGTGATGTCATCGTGACTTATCGTACGGGTAAAGAGGCGGCGGACGCCGTGGTGAATGAAATTCAGGCGCTTGGCCGTAAAGCAGTTGCGCTGCAACTGGATACCAGCAACGTATCGTCCTTCCCGGGTTTCGTCGCCGCCGTGCGCAATATCCTGAAAGGTGACTGGGGACGCGAAACGTTCGACCATCTGATCAACAACGCCGGGCATGGGGAAATGGCCGACTTTAGCGCAACCACGGAAGAGCAGTTTGACGCGTTATTTAACGTACACGTCAAAGGGGTGTTTTTTCTGACGCAGTCGCTGCTGCCGCTGCTGGTCGATGGCGGACGCATCGTCAACTTCTCCTCGGGGCTGACCCGCGTGTCGTTCCCGGGTTTCTCGGCCTACTCGGCTGCCAAGGGCGCCGTTGAAATACTCTCCGTGTATATGGCGAAAGAACTGGGCAGCCGCGGCATCACCGTGAATACCGTGGCTCCGGGAGCGATTGAGACCGATTTCCTGGGTGGCGCGGTGCGTGACATCCCTGATTACAACCAGGCGTTTGCGGGTATGACCGCGCTGGGTCGCGTGGGCCTGCCTGATGACATCGGTCCGATGATTGCCAGCCTGCTGGGACCGGACAACCGCTGGGTCACCGGTCAGCGCATTGAAGTTTCCGGTGGGCAGTCCATTTAGTTGCCCGATGATGGATTCCGCCCGGTGCGGAATCCATCCTGTTCCCCTGATGCAATGAGAGCTATTTGATGCCTAAAATGATCATTCATGCGCCAGCAGGTACCTTTGATGCGGCTGAGCGTCAACAGGTTGCCAGAGATCTGACGCAGTTAGGACTTAATTGCGAGGCGCTGCCAGACTCCCCTCTGGTTCGAAGTACGGTCTGGACCTACTTTGCCGAATACTCTTCTGACGACGTCTTTATGGGAGATGAACCCGCATGGTTGCCGGTTGTGTCCCTTCAGATATATGTCATCAAAGGTGGCCTGGATGAGGAAGCAAAGAAGAAGCTGATCGAGGGAGCAACCGCAATTCTGGACCGTCGTCCGTCAGGCACTTCTGTCGCGCCTGTCTATGTGGTGATACAGGAAATCGAAGAAGCCAACTGGGGCATATTTGGTCAGCAGGCCGATCTGGCAGCGCTTCGCGCCAGCGATGAAAACGCTGCGGCGATTTGAAGGAAATGTTTTTGATAGGGGGGCGGGAAAACTATCAGGGAATGGTGTGAAGATTACAGTGTTGCGGCTATTGAGTATGTCTGATGTTACTTACGCATGCTGAAGGAAAGATGTACATCAATATCAGATGTGATTACCTGAGCTAAGCTGGCTGAGTTGACAATCGGCAGAGCATAATAAGATAAGGAATAGAATGAAACAGGAATGGTAATTGTCCGGCCCTGGGTTTAAGATTTGCCCCGTATAAAGCGAAAGGAGAAGGTGATGGATACCACCGAACAGCTAAATGGAACGTACTTTTATGGTGGACTAACAAATCTCAGTGCGGGGGGAATTATTCTTCTGGATTATGGTAGACGTAACCGCAGAACATTTCACTGGCGCGAAGGATGTTCTGGCGGCAGCAGCAATTTATAGCGGTCAGAACACTATCACCGTCAGAGGCAAGCTGGGTAGTGCTACGCCCGGCACAAGTTATGCCTCAAAGTATTTAAGGAAACTGCTTAGGGATATTCGGCTCCCTTTCCGCTTACCTACCTGGATTCAAAATCCCGCAAATCCTTTTGAAGTTAAAAGAATAATGACATCAAAGCTTTCGACGTTTGTAGGGCGTGCTATTCCTGTGGTTGGCTGGGTGATCCTGGCGGGCGATGTGGCGCAAATAGGTTATCAGTCTATGGTACGTTACAATCGCATTGTTACAGAGGAAGATAAGATATGGTAAGGCAGGATATTGAACAGGCAGTTTATTCACTTCTGGCCGAGTACAATGGTAGAAGCCTTTTTACCTTTCGACGTTATTCTTTAAAGCATTCTACTGATTTGAATAAAGATTTTCGTATGGATCCTCTTGATGCCTATGAGCTACTTGAAAAGTATTCTGAAAGGTTTGGCATTGATCCGAAATCAATTAATTTTCAGCGATACTTTCCAGATGATTTTAGCGAACCGCACAAGCCATTTACTGTTCAGCTCCTGATCGATTCTGCGGAAGCCGGGCGATGGCTGGATGATTGATGCATCTCTAGGCGCTTAGTTGATATGAGCCTAGGATTGAAAATGCAGAATTGCCAACTGACTTAGCGGTGGGTTGAGGATTCGATTGAAAAGAGCTGAGCAGGCCAAGCTGAACTGATTGCGGTGAGTCGATGCGCAACTTGCGAATCGCTTCCATATGTGAAGCGCTGGCGTCTCTGTAGATACAAATATACTTTTCTGATCTTGCTAGTTTTCTTCATAACTACAATTAGCAGCTGGGCCAAAGCCGGGCCCAAAGTGAAGAAATCAGGAGTTCATAACAGTAGTTTTTTGACTAAATTTATCAAATTATGATTCATTGAAGTTGCATAATTGAAATCCTTTCATGATTTAAAGGCTATGAATGTCCCTAAATGTGTAAGTTATAGACGCTCATGCAGGCCGCTCCCTCCTCTAATGCAGTTAATATTTAATCCTAGTTTGTTTTTTTCACTGTTGATTCTTTCAGCAAAGTGTTCACTTCTAAGTTTTTCAACACGATCACGAAAAAAGCTAAAGTCATTTGGCTGATTGTCATGGCTTTTATCTGATTTGTAGCCAAGACCATAATTAATGAGTTGAGAAATTGCATGCGATTCGTCAAATTCGTTATTGATTTTATAATCGCAAAGATATTGGAAAAAATCCAAGAATTCCCTTGCAGATAACTCCAAAAGATAACGGTCATAAAACTGAAAGGAAGTAAGTATACAAACTTCATTTAAAATATCATTTTCATGCTCAGGAAAGTAAATCCACATATTATTTATGTTGTTTTTTATATCGATCATTGGTTGCTCTTCTTAAATAACCAATAAGTAGCTTATTTTAAAATAAAGTCAACTATTGACAGGTTTAAATATTATGATATTTAAAATACATACCGCTTGATAAGCGATAATGAAGTTGGAAAGAATTTTGATTATAACAGGTGTTAATTTTGCAGAATACTTTACGGAAATAATGCAAAGTTAGTTATACCAAGCTATGCAGAGGATTTTAAGGTATCAGGTAAATAGAATAAACCTATTATATACCTAATACATATTTGCAAAGAAAAATTTAGATCCATCCTTTATTGACAACTATTAAGCGATATATTAATAAAATAATTCTGCAAAATATGTATAGGCTATTGTTTTTGAATATTTAACCTATACATGATTTGCAAAATATTAAACATAAATAAGGAGGAATTATGGAAAGATATGGTATCAAAACATTTAAAATGAAGAGTGGGGAACGTTACTGCATAATAAAAAACAAGAAAACAGGCATCCCGGTATTTTATCCATGTTTATTTATTACAACACAACTGAGAAACAGTGATGATTCGATAAAAACAATTGAGACTCAGGCAGGGTGTATCGCGCTTTTTTATCGGTTTCTTTTTATACGTAACATAGACATTGAAGAGAGAATTCAAACCGCCAGATTCCTGGATAACAATGAAATTGACCTTCTGAGGGATTTTGTCGGGAAAAGGATGAGAACTGCGAAAGTGATTAATATTAAAGAACATCAACCTGGAGTATGCAGTGCGACAAAGTACATACGGCTTACGACAATAGCAAAATATCTCGAATGGTTGTGTCTGCTAACTATTAAAAATATTGATGATGGCTACAGGAAAATTACCTATTTCGTGGGGAAAATAAAATCCAGAAGGCCGAAGATAAAATACAGGAATTCAGAAGGGAATATCTATAAAACAATCGAAGAAGAAGACATGGATATACTTCTTTCATTTATTGAACCTCAATGTGAATTCAATCCATTCAACAAAAAAGTTCGCCAGAGAAATCAGCTTATAGTCATAATATTACATTCATTAGGGATAAGGTGTGGCGAGTTATTGAATCTGAGAGTAGAAGATATTGATTTTTCAGCGCAAATGCTTTTCATAAGAAGGAGAGCTGACAGTATTGAGGACACAAGAGTCAATCAGCCCCTCGTAAAAACGCTTGAAAGAGATTTACCCATGTCTGACGAACTTACCAGACTTCTCCATTCATATATTACGGGAGAAAGAAAAGCCAACATCAGAAAGAAAAAGCATGGATATCTTCTTATTACTCACAAAGAAGGAGAGACACGTGGCGATCCTCTGTCCGTTCCTGCATACCATAAGATCATTTATAGACTGAGAGGCATTGACTCAGGTTTAAGCAAGTTGACTGGACATAAGTTCAGACACACCTGGAACTATTTATTTTCGAAACTGATGGATGAAAGCACCGAGCATGTGAGTGAAGAGATGCAAGAGAAAATGCGTTCCAATCATATGGGTTGGGAGCCGGGTTCTGGAACAGCACAAACCTACAACAGACGATTTATCGTTTCAAAAACAGAGAAAGCAGCCCTGGCAATTCAGAAAGGTATTTTCCAAAAGCGAAGCGGGGTATTTTATGAATAAATTAAAGTTTATGAACGCGCGTCAAGATATCTTTCATGCAAAAAACGATGGTTACACATTCGCATTTGATGATGAATTCTGGGAGTTAAGTAGAAATATAAAGTTGAATGTGGGTGAGGTCATTGAAAAGTTGTCAGATAACCTCAGGTACGGTTACGTAAATACACTAAAATATTTCGCAGAAGAAATCAGCCCCGGATCTGTTAAGCAAATTAACAGAGTCTTCATGAAATTCATTTCGTTTATGAGTTTTGATTCGATTGACGAATTTGTAATGTTAACAACAAAGTCAAGTAATAAGTTCTCGAATCAAGATCTTATTTGTCTAAGGATCCTAATTAAAAAATGGTATGAGTTAGGTTTTAAGGGGGTTACCAAAAGTTGTGTTGACCTCGTTGATGACTGGACGATTAAAGATAATAAAAAAGGGGAGGTTGTTAAAAGACGAGACCCACATCAGGGGCCTTTGACAGACATGGAGTTTGATAACTTTTATGATGCTGTCTCACGTGCATACCATAAGGGTACGATATCCTATTCTGATCTGGCAATGGCCTTGATCACTATACACACAGGCAGAAGAAGTTTACAAATCACACAGATAAAAACTAAAGATATCATAAAAGAAAGAACCATAAATGAATGTTATATTGATATCCCCAGAATAAAACAGGGCGAAAAGTATAGAGCCTCATTCAGGCGATTCAAAATTACAGGTGAATTATTCAATATTTTTAAAGAGCAGTCGCGTATTGTCTCTGAGAGTTTTAGCAAGCAGCTTGGCAGAAAACTCTCAGAGAAAGAGATATTAGAATTACCATTGTTTTTCTGTAAGGAAAGACTTGAAGGGGTTGTTGATTGTGAGAATTTACATGAGATTCTGTCTTCAGACAGGCTACATGCTTATGCGGTAAAGTGTACCCAAACGCTCAAAAGAATCGCTATAACAGAGAACGTGGTTTCGGAAAGGACGGGTAAAGTAATAAACATGAATGCCAGGCGGTTTCGCTACACGTTAGGTACACGGCTTGCAAGAGAAGGTTACGGAGAAGTAGTTATAGGAGAATTACTTGATCACTCAACCTTAATGTATACAGGCGTTTATGTTCAGTCAGGTCCAGAAAGTTTAAATAAAATCGAAGAAGCCGTTTCCGTTGAGCTCGGATATTACGCGAAAATGTTCCAGGGGGAGCTGATTAATAAAAGTGAGGATAAAAATCCCGGTGGCAATATCAGAATTAATACAGGTGAAAAGTCAGGACAATGCGCCAGTTGCAAATCCTGCACAGCGTGTGTTCCCATACCCTGTTATACCTGCATGCATTTTAGACCTTTTGTTGAAGGGCCGCATGAAAAACTACTCGAATACTTACTTGATGAGCGTCGTAGGATTCAGTGCATAGTGGATGATCCTGTAACTACGCAAATACTGGACAGAACAATTATTGCTGTATCAGAGGTAATAAAAAAGTGCAAAGAATTTAAATCAAACCCGGAGGTGTTAAATGGATAATATAGAAAATGAAAAGGTGAGCGTGCTTGAAACGCGCAGGGAAAAATATTGCGCAAAAAATATTAATGATTTTGAAAACTACTGTCGATTCACTCTCAATAAAAACGATCTAGTGAACTGGGAGGAAGTCAATTGGCCAAATGTTTTCCTTTTTACTAAAACGCCTGCCAAAGGTGTTAAAAAAAGCTCTGTTATTGTAAATGAGCCATTAGACACGAATTTTATTGAGTTCGCTAAAAGCTATGTCCTTTACCACTATATGAATGGGGGCAAGAAAATTAATCAGCGTCTTAATATCGTCTTCAGAACACTTGAGGCAGCCCTTCTGCAGGTCAATGGGCGAAGTCATGTTCAGTACGTTAATTTTACTGTTCTGAACCAGTGCGTTATCACCTTAAAAAGCACATGCACCAAAGCAGTAGCACACGCTTGCGGCAAAGTCCTTGAAGGACTGGTTTCATTTCTCAGAGAAAAAGAATTCCTGGTCACGCAGTCACTCCTCTGGAAGAGTCCACTTAAAGCGCAGGAAGCAAGCAACAAGCTCACTAAAACTGCAGAAGAGGCCCGTGAGGCAAAGTTGCCTGACGAAGAGTCATTATTTGCTATAGCAGAAATTTTCGCACTTCCAAAAGACCAGCTTTCAGAAGTGGATTTGTTCATAAGCTCCGTTTTTGCGTTGCTTATGTGTGCACCTTCCAGAGTAACCGAAATTCTGACGCTGCCTGCTGATTGTGAAATCCGTGAGGCGGGCAGTGATGGAAAGCTAAGGTATGGGCTGAGATTCTATTCCGAAAAAGGTTTTGGTGGAAATGTGAAATGGATACCAGAAGTCATGGTTCCTGTTGCTGAATTGGCGATAAAAAATCTGATTGGGCTTTCAGAAGGATCCCGAGCCTATGCCAGAGAGATTGAACTTAATGGTGAGGATATCGAAAATTATCCAGATTTCCCCTGGTACGATAAAGAAAAAAACATACGTTACAGCAATGCACTATGCCTACTGTTCCGGTATCAACTCAGCAGTAGTATCAAAACACAAAGAAGTCTTTTCAGACCAACTGCCACACTTGTCAGCGTCAATCTGGGAAGCACTGAGTATCGCAGAACGCACTCCATTTCTACGATTTTTGACAGGCACGGCTACAGAGGGTCAAAGGGGAACAACCTTTCACTCAGAAGTCATCAGGCAAGACACTTACTCAATACGATTGCACAACGTGGTGGGCTTGGAGATTTTGAACTAGCCAAGTGGTCAGGACGAGTGAGGGAAACACAAAACAGGACCTATAACCACGCCACCCAGGAAGAGAAAATCCAGGAGTCACTTAAGCATGGTGTGCAGAATATTGGCATTAAACCAGAAAACACCACCCCTCGGGCAATAGCAAACCCTGAATGGCGTATTGATGTTAATGATACAGGCCACGCAGCCATTCACGTGACAGAGTTCGGCTACTGCACTCATGACTACGTAATCTCTCCGTGTACGAAGTTCAGGGACTGTATCAATTGCAGCAATCATATATGTGTCAAAGGGGACAAAGACTCGCTGGGCAGGTTAGAGGCCAAGGCGGCAGACACGGAGCAGCTTCTGCAGAAGGCAAAAATCGATATGGAGGCGGAAGAATACGGTGCCGAAAAATGGTTTGCCTTTCATGAAAAAACACAAACAAGACTTCAGGATTTGATTGCATTGCTCAAAAGCAAAAATCTTGAGGACGGGGCATTAGTAAGAATGAATGGCGACGATTTTACGCATATGAAAAATCTTACCTCAGTAAGCAGTACTGAAGAAATCGAAAACAAAAGAGAAAAACACAATTAATAAGGAGAATTAAATGGCTAAACATTTAGACAGTAAGGATATCAATACAATTAAGAACCTTATAGCAGGCTGGGATTGTGAGAAGTCAGGAAAGCTTTCATGGGAATATCTTTGTGATAAGCTTGAACCACTGATTGGAAAGCGGCCGACCCGTCAATCACTAGGGCTTCACAAAGATATCGTCATGGCATTCAATCTCAAGAAGAAAAAAATCAAGTCAGGGGTTGATGAGGTTAAACGACCTGCTAATTTGAGGATTGCCTCGCAGCGTATTAGTAATCTTGAATCCAGAAATAAGCTTTTAAGCGAAGAGCTCAGAAACTTAGAAGAGATGTTTGTTGTATGGCAATACAATGCTATGAACTATGGAATTAGTTTTGAGAAGCTTAATGCTGAATTGCCAGAAATAGACAGGGAAACAAATGCTGAGTAATTATTTAATTGCGCAGATGTTGCGCAATTTATTTTGTATGTTATATTGTATATACAACCAAGGAATGGTTGTTCGATTTTGCAAGGATGCAATCTATGAAAATAAAGGACGTTCTTTCAAAGGAAGAAAAGCTACTTCTGCTTTTGCAGATGTTCATTGAAAGATTAAAAAAATCGGGTTTCCCACATAGTAAGATAGTTCGATACATCTGGTTATTCTGTGTTGGTTACTATCTAAAATATTATCTTCCTCAATCAAAAACAGAGTTGATAGATCGCTTCACGATCATATCAATGCTCTCGAATGCTTTAAAATCGAGCACTCCCCGAGTCATCGTAAAGCTGGGTTATGAGCATGAGATTACTTTTTTCTTTCGTGCTTTAATCCACTATATCATTGATAATGAAGATGAAGCCGAGAGTGTGTATCATGAGGAACGAGTCAAGTACGAGAAGGCTGTCTTGTTAGATCAAGTGATTGCTAGAAGAAAGAAAGGCAAAGGAAAGCGAATTTAATTAAATATTAATAGGGCATTAAAAATTAACACCCTAGAAGTTTTTTGTTAGCAATATTTTTAATTAAATTCCAATTATTCTAATGTTGTTTGTTTGATTATTAACTCTTGCCCACTCAGATAACTCAGAAAGAATTTGTGCACTAAAATCTGAGTCGGCCTTATGTCCAACAGGATCGTGATTTTCGCCCTCAAAAAGTGATGAAATTAATCTTTGTACTTTAAGTTTCAAAACTTCATCTGCAGAAATTCTGATGAAAGCTGAATAAGGCTTATCTTTTCCAAGCTCAGATCCTCCTAAGTAACGTTCAAAATCGGGTATGCTCCATCGATGGTAGACGGTATGGCCGTTGTTTCTGCATTTTATTATCTCATCTCTAATTGTACTATTAATTGTCCACATTCCATTATTAGAACCATCTTTACGATAAGGCCAGTCAATATCATGAATGATACCAAAATTAGTTTTGAAATGACGTAACATTTTTATTAATGGAATTAGGACAGCTTTACCTCGTGCTCTTATTATACTTACTTTTCCAGACATTTCGTGCTGTGTCTTTACAATTGCTGAAATGAAAGCTGCATGTTCAGTATCACCCTCAACTATAATAGGGTAACTGCCAAAGAAAATTTCAGCAAACCCGATATCGGTCAGTTGTAAAGCTTGAAGATTGTCCTTTTCAATTGATGAGAAATCAGCTTCATCTGCTATGTATAATCTCGGGGACAATGATTTTCCATCTGATGAACGCTGCATTCTTGCAATGGTAGTATGATCTTCTAATGGATTGATAAAATATGGAGAGTGTGTAGTTATTAATACTTGCCAGTCAGGATGTTTACCGAGAGCATAAAGGTGTGCCTGAGCAGCTCTTGCAGCCATTGGGTGCAACGCATTTTCAGGTTCATCCATTAAAAGTATATAGCCAGGTAATGCGGGATCCTCAGCGTCCTCTGGGATAGTATCACCATTATTGATAGCTTCAATTTGTTGATTGAGTAGTTTTACAGATTCGCTTTCTGAATTTTTTTTAATCTCTTTTTTTAGTTGATCTTTTAATGGTTTGAGAAGAGCATCTCTTTTCTCAGTTTGACGGCTGATTTCATTGTGTACTTGTAACATTGCCCAAAATAATGCTCTCCTTGCTCCAGTGCCTTGCTGTCCGATTCGAGATTTGCCAGCTGCTTCCTCAACGAGTAATCCTGAGCCTTGTTTGAGGAGGTTTTCAATTTTGAGCTCTGGAGGTGTCATTTCGACATGAAGTTGCACCCCGAGACCAGGAAAAATATTTTGAAATCCATACTGTATTTGTTCAGATATATGAGACAATCTTTGCTGATGCGGCCCAGCTAGAGCATTTACAGTAGCAGCTAAAGCAGCTTTATCTTTTGATATTTGTGAGTCGCAATCACTCTCTAATGTTTTAAGTTCTTTGACAAGAGGGCTTAAAGCTAGCGTTAGCAAAATATCTTCTGTTGTTACAGCATCATCTAATGATTTAATGCGCATAGGCCTTGGGAGCCGGGACTTGAATACATTATCAGCACCACCAGCTTTACCATCAGCCGCCCAGTCATTTAATTGTGGATCCCATGTTTTCCTAGTAGATTTACCATCCTCGTCCCAAGACCATGAACTCCTAACTATTCTTTTTACACCATCGATTATTTTCCACTTCTCATCTACGTTCCCCATTCCTTCAGGAATATGAACATCAAGTATAACTTCTGATATTTGATCTGCTTTTGACCAATTACACCTGTCACTATTAATATTGAAAATGTTAGGGTTAAATGCAAGTTCATAAGCTCTGAGTATTGTTGTTTTACCGGAGTTATTTGGCCCAACAAGACAAAGAATATCATCGAGTTTAACGTTAACACCCTCTGGTCCAATACAGCCTATGTTTTTAACAGAGATATTTAGTAGTTTAGATCTCATTTCTTCTATCCTTTGAAGTTAATTAATCGTAATAAGAAAATATTATTATATCAATATACATTTAAAGCGAACTTAATCAAAATATTTAGCTCAAACTGTGAAGTAAGTAAAGTAATTTCTTTGAACCGTAAGTTAGATGCAAATCTATGGTGTTATTGAAACTAGGTTACAGAAAAATGAGAGAGTTTTGGATACCTTAAGGCTTAATGAGTTAAGTTATTAGTCGATTATCTTGTTAGTTTTTTTTAATCGTCACTAAGCTGCTAAGAGTGTATATTTATTGGTTTTTTGTTCTACATTTGATTGTGTCAAGCCCTGTGAATGATTTTTCATGTTCGATGATCCCTAATGTGAGGATGTTTATAAAAAACTGGAGATTTTTTGATAAAAAGAGTTAATCTATAAATCCTTTAACAACAGTTGAGGATGAAGCATGGACGTCATTCCTAACGATATACAGTCAAGACTAAAGTTAGTGATTTCTAAGGCGTCGGCATTTTTACCTGCTGACATTGGTCAACAGCTTCTTGCAATGGTCACCCCCTCGGCACTAGCAACTATGGCGGGGGTAATTGTGGTTTGGGCCGGTGCACACTTTTTCGGGATTGGTGAAATCGCTGATTTAGTGCTTCTCATTGTAGGTTGGGTGGCCGTAGGGGGCGTGGCACTTGAAGCGGCTGAGAAGCTATATGGCTTTGCGACTAAAACTAACGCAGCTCGTAGCGATGGTGATCTTGACGCAGCCGCGAAGGATTTAGCAGATGCGATCACTCTGATAGGTGTAAATACTGTCCTCGCACTTCTTTTAAAGAAGAAGCCTGGTGATACATTTAAAACTCCTTTCAGAGGAGTAAAAATGCCTAGATACAGCAGCGATATTGGAAGGAAAATGAACCTGCCTCGCAATGGAGGCTGGCGTTATACTCCTAAGATAAAAATCACAAAGCATAGTGACGTCGTTCAGGGACGCACAAAACCCTGGGGGGACGTAGAAGTAGGACGCAACTACTATCCTGGTGCAATGTCAAAAGATGACGCATATTTGCAGATGCTTTCAACTCTTTATCATGAACAGGTACACATGGCAATTGCGCCTAAGTTCTATTTATTAAGAGAACTTAGGGTTTTCATGAGACAAAGCGCATATAATAAATCATATATATTACGATACTTGGAAGAGTCACTTGCTGAAACTATTGGTTTGTTAAGAGCCAGAGGGATGAGTAGGGGATATATTATTGAAGGCTTCAAATTCCCTCTTGGAAATACCTACGAAATTACCTATACATTATTGCGGCATGAAACCGCAGGTATTCTTTTGGGGCCAGTAGTGGTTGGAGGGTTGATGTATAATGTTTGGTATGGAGTTCAGCAATGATATCGGAAAATAAAGCTATTGAAATCGCAGAACAATATGCTAAGAAAAGTGGCTATGGCTGGGATGAACGCTTTCACGAGGTAGAGCAAGCTTCCTTTAATGGCAAATCTGTGTGGATTGTCTCGACCTCTGACCTGACATTTTCTGAGGAACTTCCGTGGATGATGGGAAATATGCCCAATCCGGTAAAATACTATATAGATATATCTTGTGGAGAGTGTATTGCTGTAGGCGGTAGAGGTGGCATAATTTTTCGCTTGCATAAGTAGTTTTTTTGATTTCTCAAAAAGTATGACTATGCTTTCTCATGAATCTGAATGCTTTAAACGCAGGTTTCAATGGAACGAAAACATACAAGATTCCAAAACCTATTAAAAATGTAATAGAGTAAGAGACAAGGTTTTCCCGAGTACCATGGCTTAATGTGAAGATAAAGCCTGCGCAAAGTATGAGCAGCAGGATAACAGAAATAACAAATCTTTTTGAAAGTTGAGATAATAACCAGGGGTAGGGGTAAGCGTCTTTCTCAGCGTGTTGACGGATAACGGAAATTTCTTTGGGTGTGAACACTTCCTGTAGTAGTAGTTGTTCGATTTGTAGTTTATTCATATCCATTATCCGTGAAACATAAGAACACTTCAGAATTGTAACCGATAAGTTGTGCTTGACACAAACTAAGAGACGCCGGGTTTGAACCCGAGGTTTTAATCATTAAGCGTATTAGTTCAGACATGATTTTCCGGTATTCACTAGCAGCAGACAATCTAATCTAACAGTTTGGTTTGAGCGAGAAGCGATCAATCTTACGATGCCTGCTACCAAGAGAGATTTCGATTATTTTCGATGGAGATTTTGATAGCGCCATAAATAGCATTTCTGTGAGCACTTTTCTGGCGTGTATAAATGATGTATATGGTTGATAATTGATTTCAAGGAATTTATTTTATTGATTTTTTTACGTCCACTACTGCTTTCATTTATTTAAGGAGTTTAAATGACATACGCACTGATTGATAATTCAACTCTAACTGCAGTCCAAAGAATCGAGGGAAAAGTCATAACTAAATCTAAGGACTCTGTAGATACAGATATAATAGCATTTGAGAACTATATACAGTCAATTTTGTTTTATGATCATGTTATCGCGATCGATGATTACATTCCAAAATACCGTCAAGATAGGATTTCAAATTTCAAAGAGATATCATTCCTTAATAAAACACAATATGGTTTGGATAAAATTGAAAGTGAAGCAAAAAGAATAGCTGATTCCTTACAACCTAAAATTCGTGGCGGAACATTTGTTAATGACGATTTTAAAAAACTAATTGAACTTCTTCAGACACATATCGTATGTACATGGGACATTAGTTCAAGTGTTTATCATTTAACATTGAAGAATTTATCTGATGGAGGTAGAGAGTTTGAAAAATATGGAAATATAGCTGCCGCCATTTTTTCGGAACTAGGTGATGCTACTGAATCTGGTAATAGAACGAATGGCGATGTTGAATTCCTTGATCGATTTGGAAAACGTATTAGTGAGGGTTACAAAGTCCCTGGAGCAAAATGGGGTGATGGTACATCTGCTGGTGATGTAGCAGATGCAATTAAGGCATTCGTGGCTTCGCTTGTATGGCTGGCTAATAGATCAGTGTTTTATTCCCTCACAGCTAAGCATCTTCAAGCAGATACTTTTTTATACCCACTGCGCCAAGCGTATCAACAAACGTACTTAAGTCAAAACTGTCTTTATGGTTTTGACTATGCTAAACATATCGTAGAAAAATTTTCCACTTCGCTAAGTCATGATCTGATTGATATTCATTCTGGTGGTAAAGCAGTAGCAACTGCCACTTCGCTCCCTTTATTTTCAGCATGGCTCGCAAAAGAAACTGGTGATCCAAGTTGTATTGCTCAGGCGGCTTATAACATAAGGAACAACAACGAATTTGTAAGGGCTCGCGAGAAAATGCGGGAAATAAAGCGCTTGTTTGACGAGAATGAATTGCCACAAGCTAATAAGTCAGTAGGTGTATTACTTACTGAAATTTCTAAAGAATCAGATCACATTCGAACTAAATATGGACTTAAGACTAGACAAGGTGTACCTGTAACTAAGCTCGTGCATGTTTATAATACTGTTGCAGCTCTTAATTCACTTCCAAAACTACCGGCTTTTAATTTTAAAGTTAAAGTTCCTGAGTTCTTATATGATATCAAAAAACCCAGAGGTTTTCGTGCTCTCTACAGAAATTTGACTAATGATCTTTCTACTGTGTGGGCGTTAGGAGAAGCTCGAGATATTCTTGGTAGTAAAGTTGTGATTGATGATCATGCAAGAGTTTACAGTCCGAAGTATGAACGACCACGTTTCAAAAATACTCATTTTCAATATAAGAGCCCGATGTAGCTTATGAAAAGGACGCACCTACCTTGTGCGTCCGCTTTTGGCACGGAGCAGCCTGTCAGATAAGGTTTAAATCTGTGCCATGGCTATGTCAGTTCAAATTTTAAAGAGTACATATTAAGATTCATTTTATAACCCGTTATTAACCGAATCGTTGCTTTCACTGAAGGACCAATTCTCGACTTTGTCTCCCTGGAAAGTAACTGTTAGCGCCTTACTTTTTACGTCAGTACCATTTGAAAAAATTCCAACGATTGGAATATACGAAATTGCTGACATATTGGAGCTCATGATTGAGTAAAACCACATGTCCTCATTAGTTTCAACGGCGTTCTTACGAGTAGGTTCACCGAACTGCTTTTGAATATCTTGCTTTGTGGTTCGACCTTTGAAGATCTTTGACGCAATACTTTGCTGCGTCTCATTTTTAATTGATTGATTCCCTGCTGTTGACGCACAACCTGATAAAACGGTAAAGGTTAATAAAGCTGCTGCAACCTTAGCTTTCATTATTTATTCCTTGTTAATAGCTTGCGATAAAACTCTCAACCACCGTGTAATCTGCATTTTGACATCGTTATACCCTGTATCCTGGTGAAACTTGCCTTTCTGCGGGTAAAACTTCACCTGCCACACGGGAAACATGACGTCCTTTACTTCAATAAAAAGGCCTGAGTTATTCAGGTTCTGCTGTCTGATAGCACCGGTACCAAAGCCGCCGTCATATCCGCCTGAGTCGAGATTGAAATGCCAACTGATCACTGAGCTAAACGGATACGTTTTTTCGTTAGCACCATTCTTGATAGTGATAGTTTGCTGTTTTTCATTAAGCAGTAGCTTCGAGTCGTTGAATTCATGGCTCCAGAATCCGTCATTGCCTTCGTTGAAGTTATCGAAAGTTGAGACGTTATCTTTCTTATGCTTATAGCTAACACCGGCTGTCACGAGTAAGAAAAAAGCGGGTATACACCAGAGAATAAGCATTCCCATGGCGTCTGTTGGTTTTGCCTTGAGGACGATTAAAACGGCCACGCCGATTGTGAACCAGACTCTGATTGAACGGAAGTAAGAGGGTTTTCTCATACTCATGCTGCTCATATTGAATTCCTTTTAAAACCAATAGTGGAAGATAGTCATGTCTGTAACTAGCTGATTGGTCACTGCTTTTATTGGGCATTTTTGAGCAAGCTCAAAACTTAAGCAAATCACTTGTACCGATCGATAGATCTTATTTGATAGGTTCAAGCTATCATATGGCTAGTAATTGATCTGTAAAAACGATCAATTATTTTGTGTTTTGAAGCGCTTAGACAGGAAAGATGATGTTCTTCAGAGGGTTGGTTAGCGAGGCGTGTATAAGCTTTTTGAAAAGTTTTCAGGTGTTTCGTTTGAAGTTTTGACCTCAGGTTCGGCTGATCTGACCGCATTGATAACGGAAAATGAGGATTTTCTATGGAGAAACGTTTTACCGGCCTTTTTGAGCAACTCTGTGAACGCTGTGAGGTAGGGAATGCTCAGTAGCCATTTTATAACTGCTGTCATGATGTAATCTTTCTTCCTTGCTGGTTCCAATGCTGTTAGAACAATGCTGACAGGCGTAGGTGCTTTGCAGGTTTCCGCTGTCTCAACTCTATGTTCGCGCTGCGGAGGACATGCAGTAACCTCTTCTGTCATGGCAGCAGTCAATGACGGCGTAGTATCCTCTTTCGTAGCCTCTGTTACTAACTCACTTGGCTCAATACTTCCTATAGCCGAAGATTTCAAATCAAAAAGCAGTGGATTGTCACGTTCAGGTTCGTAGCGAAGCTTCTCTTGCAGTGTTGCCCACGAGTATGTTTTACCTAGTTGGGAAGCTTTGAAAGCTATACCTGAGTATTCGAACGAGAAACCATTCATGCGGCCAGAAGTGGCAATATTGGGAATGGGCGTTATACCGTGCAGATGAAGTGCTTCAACGAAGCTCGGAATGTCATTGTGAGTACGGAGGAGTGTATCAATTGTGTCCTGCAGGAACGTCTTCGGAGCCGGAACCTGCTCGCGCTTCTCTTTCTGTTCCTCACCACGTGATAGCCTCTTACGCCTACTAAAGAGGGAAGGGTCTTGTAAAGGGGAAGGACCCTTGGTTCTGGTCAGGTCATGCGCTAGCTCAAGTTCCTGGATTACTCGTGTACTAATCAGGTTTTCGTTCCTGCCCAGGTAGAGCTTCCCTCCTACCAAGTCGACTCTACTGGCAATGATATGAATGTGTTGACCTGCCTCGTCGTCATGTATGACATAGCAGCGCAGGTGCGTTTCACTAAACCCCATGCGATTCATATAGTCGTCGGCAAACATGACCCACTGCTTCGCTGTGAGGGATTCACCTTGTGGCAGGCGAAGCGAGTTGTGCCATACCGGTTTGACAACGTCAGGGCGAAGTGAAGCAGAAGCGCTGAACTCAGCTATCAACTCAGCTGCTAAGTCTCCCAGCATGTTACCCCCTATGACCACTGGGTCAGTTTTATGGTGCGTTCCTGGCTTTAACGCATATAGAACAACTCCGGCGAAGCTCTTACCGCGTTTGATCTTCTGCATGCCCTTCATTAGAGGGGATACTCCATAGATCAGCTGTGAGAAGTCGTGAGCGAAGATCACCAATTTGACGTTTAACAGCATAGAGTTCTGTCTTGGTCAGTGGGCTGCAGCATTGCTTAGCATTCAGGTGGTTTAAGAGCTTGTTGAGCCTTTGATTTATCTCACCAAACATTTTCCATGCGCTTTGGTTTATTTCTGGGACAACAGGTACATGGTTCCTAAGCAAACACATGCGAAGCCATTCGCCCTTAGCGTATTGTTTACGCTCCTGATTCAAAGTATTTAGCTCTGAGTTATTTAGTCTGACGCTAACGCAATGGATACGTAAGTTCTCTGCAGTAGGAGGATTAAATAAAATTTCCATGAAAAATCCTTATTTTAAATTAGCACATTCCTTATGCCTAATATATTTATAATCGATAGATTAATTATGTCAATGATGTCGGGTTTGACTTCCCTTTTTCAACCAAAGGGCAGAAAAAGCAAGGCAACTCAGCTTCGCTGAGTTAGCCCTTGCTATTAAAAATGCAATAATAAACTCATCAAGATTTGACTTTAGATTTAACTATGATATCAATTATTAAAATATGGAGGGATTATGAAAGATAGAAAAATAACAATCTGTGTGGCATACGCTTATTTTACATTAGTGATAACATGGATGCTGACTGTACTCTATATAAATTATTATAATATACAGAAAGCAATTGAACCAGGTCCAATATTTGATGCGTTAGGGCTAACACTTATTTTAATAATTGTGTTTTTACCTGTTGTGGCTATTTTTTTAGTAGCAACACATAAGCCTAAAACGAACAATTAAGATAAATTTTTATAATTATCAATCGATTCTGAAAACGCTACCGAAGCTTTCATTACTAAAAGTATCGTATAAGTACAGATCGAAACATATCCAAGGTTATTAATCATAAATCTGTCGAAAATTTCAGGACTTTCTAAACCGCTAGTTTTGAAGGTTAACAGGGCTGTAATGACGGTGCTAATCGTAAATATAATGGTATCGTTAACAGATTTAATAAAATCTCTGATTTCCTTTGTTCTGGTATAAATTATAAAGAAAGAGAGGATTGTTGGTGCTATAAGAGGTGCTAATAACCAAAGAATTGACGTAATCGGTTGGAAGCTAATCCATAGGGTTATAACGATAGAACTAATAATGCTAGCTGCATATCCGAAAATTAAACTATTTTTCATAATTCACTCCATAAATCACAACCTGCAATTTAAACTTTTAAGTGTAAAAGGGGGCGGGCCCATAACAAACATGTAAAATAGTTGCTAAAATAATGTTAGTTGTTTTTTTTCATTTGAAATTGAAGATTCAAATGTCCATATCAAATAATCAAAATCTCTTCTTGGGATATTTAATAAATCTGCAGCGTAGCAGAATATATTTTTTATTAGATCGTAACTCTCAATATGGAGTCCTGCTTGGGTTGCAAAATTCTTTATATGCCTGTCTACAGCAATAGAGTCAATACCAACTAGGCATGCTAGATAATCAACTGTTTTAGGGCCAACGCCATGAATATCTAATAATCTCTTTTTGAATTCTATGTCTTCTAAAGCTCGATAAAGATCTTCAACATATTCTATATTATAACTCAACAAAAATATAACTAAATTCTCGAATCTTTCAACTTTGACATGATGATTCCAGTTTAAAAATTTGGATGTACGACCTTCTTGAATTATCGAATATACATTACTGAGTTTATAACATTCTGGAAAACTCTCATAAATCCTTTCAAGTCGAGGTTTCACAATATTAGTGTAATTTAATCCTGCTTGTAAAGCTGCGTCAGCTACAACTACACCAATATGAGTATGAACTCTTCTCTTTTTTTTTAACTCATTGTTAATAATGCCCACATCTTTAGCTCGTTCAGCTATCTTACGTGCAAATCCAATGATATCGTAATGATCTAAATCGTAATTCTTATGTTTCATAATTGTAAGCCTAGCTCTCTCAATGCCGCGAGCCTTTCTACACAATTTGGACATGCTCCGCAAGGAAGTTTACTTTGAGCTTGGCAAGAAAAGGTTTTACCTATTGGTACTTCGAGATCAATTGCTTTTGATAACACTTGAGATTTTGACATTTCTTTGAAGGGAAGAACAATCTCTACAGGCCCTATATGTTCAGTTAAATTACCTACGTTATTAAGAAAATCAAAAGAACAATCGATCTCTTTAGCATGATTACTATTAATAAAGCCTGCATATACTTGCGATATTTCAAGACTTTGGGCTCTTGCACATGCGCAGGTCAAAAAGATCAATGTTCTATAAGGTACATAAAGATCATTGTCTTGTATATTTTCCGACCAAAGATCAGCTTCATTTATTAAACGTGAATTTGACCCTGCAAATAATGAGGAAATATCATGATATTCAGGTTGCTCAACTCCTCGTGGAAGTACTTCATTAAGAACTTTCCATTCTTTATCTGCACAATGTTGACCATAATTGTAGAAAAGTGGTTTAGGCTTAAACCCTTTTTTAAAAAGTTCATAGATTATTGTAGTTGAATCAAGCCCTCCAGAGGCTAAAACGATCAATTCTTTATCCATTTACGTTTTTCTCATTGTTTTAGATATGCTCATAAAAGTATCATTGAGGGAGACATCCAAATTATTCGAATATGAATAAGCTCCACCAATAACCATTGTGTTATCATTTTCATTTAAAGGGTCATAGACAATAACTGGTTTGTTAATTGCCAGAGCGTATCCAATCTCCACTAAAGTACCAGCATCTTTTAATAAAGGTATTGCAAAAATTAAATCACATTCTACTAGCAATTTTATATCTTTTGCATAGGTTTCTTTGAGTGTGATAAAACTTACTGGTTTAGATAATTCACCATTTATTTTTACAGGTCTTATAACATTAAAGTTGTGATAATTTAAAGAGGATACAGCTTCTTCAATCAAGCGTGTATCAATATATGAGAAGTCGGGAGCAGCTAAATAAATATTAATTTCTTTTCTTTTACTCCAGGGAACTCTCACACCTAATAAATTTTTTAATTCATTTATACTGATAAGATATTCTCTTTTTAAATTCCTTTTAAAATCATCAATGAAAGTTGTTTTGGCATAACATGTTGCAGCCTGAACGCCGCGCCAGGCAGAATCAATGCCTAACTCATCAATTTTCGACGCCATTACTGCAGTGAAAACGTCCCCAACTCCAACTGAATTAACAGTCTCATCTATGTATGCTGGAATATCAATATCTACTTCATTACTAAAATCATAGACTATACTTCCACCTCTGTTTTCTTTTACCAAAAGAAATTTTACTCCTGTACATTTTATTTGCAAAACAAGATTCTCATAATATTCTTTTGTTAAATTCTCGAATAATTCAGATGATGTTGAAATAGTCAATAGCTGGAGGTTAAGTTTAGAATTAATTATTGGAGATAAATCATCCATTCCATATGCAATATCAATGCTAATCTGAGCATTTTTTTCTATATGGTTAAAAATTTCATTTAATGAAAAATCGCCGGGAAAAATAACTACTGATTTATAATTAAATAAGTGATTTAAATCTTTTTTATATTCAATCTCTTTTTTATCCCTAAGAATATTTTCATAGCCTTGATGAGCTGTTTCTTTTTCATCGTATAAAAAAATTACATTAGGAGCGTTTTTAACATCAGCAATATGATATATCGAACTGCAACCATGTGCTTTAAGATAATCTCTTATTTCTTTATCAAGATAACTTGGGTAAACTGCGGCAACTGAGTAAGAAATTCCACTAGCCCACAATCCTCGTGCGGCATGAACAATTCCCCCAAGCCTCATTTTTGTTTTATTAGTTTTAAGAGTTATATCGATAAACACTTCGCCTATAAGTAAGATTTTTTTGTCCATTATACTGGTCCTAAATCTACTACAACTTGTGGTAGAGGTGAATTGTAAGATGTACTTACAAGACCTGCATAATTAAATCCATCTTTCAAACAGGCCAATAAATAATTATATTTAGTTGGTAATGCTCCTATAGCATATCCTGATGATGTTTCGTGAACTATCAGTCTATTATTGAATTTTATCTCTATTTTAGTGCCTGGAGGCGGTACATTGTTTTTTATTAAAAAATAATTATGCATTGCTACATCTTCTAGGGCAACTGAAAAAGCGATTTTACATTGATCAACTCCGCTGTCACCCCCTGAAATTCCTTCTTTTTCATCATGTTGTCGTTTTGCGCCAGAGTAGTCGCTAAAACTTCCTGAACCTGAGCTTCCCATAAATCCACCTCCAAATAGTAAAGTTAATTTAATACTTTATTCTGAGGGTTTTGTAAAGGATCTTGCGAAAAAAGCGAGACCCGGCTGGTTGGAATTTATTAGTTGTTGAAAATCATTGACCTAGGTCACGGAGCTTCTTGCCAGACATTAGATTCTTTTCAATATGCTCAAGAGTTACCCCTTTGGTTTCAGGGACCAGGAGAAAAGTTATCACGATGAAGGCCAGGTTAAACCCTGTGTAGAGCCAGAATGTCCCGGCCGGACCTATGCTACCCAGAAGTGAAAGGAAGGTCGCACCGATAATCATGTTTGCAACCCAGTTCGTCGTGGTTGAACAGGTGATCCCAAAGTCCCGACATTTCAGAGGTTGTATCTCCGAACACAATATCCAGACCACCGGAGCGGCACTCATTGCATAGCCGCCTATGCACAACATTGTCATACCCACTGACACCCATGACAGACCGGTACTGATATCTCCCTGACCCGCTTTCATGAGACAGTAGCCCAGAACCATAGTGGCGAGTGCCATTACACTAAACCCAATCTTCAGAATTGGCTTTCTTCCCGTTTTATCAACGGTGAAAACCGCAATGAAGGTAGCAAACATGAATGTCAGGCCAACCACTATGGTCGCAACCATTTGCTCCTGAGTGCTCTGAAAGCCAGCCATTTTAAAAATCTGAGGAGCGTAATACATGATGATGTTCATACCCGTAAACTGTTGCATACCCTGCAGCAGCATACCGAGGTAGACAGCACGTCTTACATTGCGGTTTTGCCTGAAAAGAGCAAACCCTCCCTGCTTCATGCGAAGGCTTTCCCTTATCTCATTCAGTTCCTGACGGGCTTTCTCTGAGGTATCCCGAAGCATTCGAAGAACTTCTTCCGCCTCAACATGCAGACCTTTTGAAGCCAGCCAGCGGGGGCTGTTAGGCAGGAAAATGACCATGACGAAAAGTACCACTGCTGGTATAGCGAGAACACCCAGCATTGCCCGCCAGTTGCCACTGTAACTGAATGCTGTATCCGACAGGAAAGCTACGACAATACCAAAGGTGATCATGAGCTGGTAAAGGCTAATCATTTTTCCGCGAACATTCTCTGTTGCCATCTCTGACAGGTAGAGTGGGGCGGTATAGGAAGCGATACCAACGGCCAGTCCGAGCAGAACTCTGAATGTAAGCAGAACTTCAACACTTGTGGCGAAAGCCGATCCAAGTGAACCCACGATGAAGAGTATGGCTCCAGCCATAAGGCTGTATTTTCTTCCCAGCCGATGTGAAACCCAGCCGTTACAGATTGCTCCAATCGCAGCCCCCAGCATCATACTGCTGACAACCCATTCCTGTTCATGGCTGGTTAACTGAAAGTGTTTTGTTATGAAAGGCAGGGCACCTGAGATAACACCGATATCCAGTCCGAACAGAAGCCCGGCGAGGGCAGCGGATATGGATACAAAGAGATTCATTCTTCTGACTTTTGACTGATGATCACTATCGTAGGTGACGGCCTGGTTTACATGAGACATCATTAAGCTCCGCTCATACAGCATGTAATAGTTCTTCAGCTTACGCAGCGGATACAGTCAGGATTAGAGCGCCCCTCTCTCAAGATATGGACTTTACAGCTAAATCTGTTGTTAATGTGATGAGGATCTCAAAGCTGATCCTCACCATCCTCAAAGCCGATTATGGTTAAATAATATTCAAAGGGTTGTTCCAGTTATACGGAGCAAGTACCAGTTTTATTTTTCCCTCAATTTCTCCATACCTCATATCAGAATTCGATAGGAAGTATTCCCTGACAAGCGGCGGCAGTTTTTTCGATTTATACCTCATTATTGTTGTATGCCAGAAATCTGGGGGTAAAGCTTTTCCCGGATATCGGTCCTGCAGTTTTGACTGCCAGTCAGAACTCATAAGATCGTTCCAGAAAATTTGTCGCAGGCTGATTGAGTTGCTGTCTGGAATTCCGGCCAGTAACAGCTGATTAGGAAGTGCTACAAGCTGAAGCTCTTTAACGTCAAGAGTGCTGTTTCTGATAATCAGGCTGAATCGCTCAGTCAGGTCGGCAATGTCAGCAATGTCTTTATAGGATTCGTAGATGGATTGAGTCACGGCGAGAAATGTCATGTGAAAATTTTCCTCGCTCATAACTTCTGCAAGAGGATCATCATTTGTCAATGATCTAAGATCAGACAACAGTGCTCTTATTTGCGGATTAAGTTCAGGCTCAATGCCACTTGTCAGTGCTAACAATTCTTCAGGATAAAAAGCCACGTCCTTTTCGTTAAAGTTATTTTCCAGTTCAAGTAACCATTCATGGATAGTCTCATGCGAACGGTTGGTGTACACATTCCGAAGGTAATTTTCATTGTCCAAGAGCCTGCTCCCCAAAATAAATTATATGAAAATTATGATTAATATTATTTAACAGATTATATGTGCGGCCAGACATTGCGTCATTCTGAGTTTAGACTAGAATCCAGCTGTTAAATTAAAAAATTAAATTCAGGTTCTATCAGAGGTTACAAATGCTTAGTTTTACTCGTCAGGGAAATCAGGAAGGGCCTGCTCTGGTTTTTATGCATTATCTGGGTGGTTCTGCGAAAACCTGGTACCCTGTGATTGAAAATCTTAAAAACGACTATGATTGCATTGCTTTTGATATGCCAGGTTTTGGCGACTCTGAGTCTTTAGAGGATATGAGTATCCAGTCGCAGGCAGAAGCTTTATGGGAAAATATTGAAAACCTTAATATTAAAACACCGTTTTTAATCGGACATTCGATGTCAGGAAAAATTGCCTCTGTTATGTCTTTGCAGTCTCCAGAGAAAATCAGTGGACTTCTACTTGTAGCCCCTTCGCCTCTCACTCCACAGCCTATGACTGTCCAGCAATACCTGCAACAGAAGGAATGGACGGGTAGAGCAGAAGAAGCCAAAGCATTTGTAAATGGATCCTGTTTTCAGCCTCCAAAACAGGCATTTGAAGAACTTGCTATTGAAGACACTTTGCGAGCTGACTGTGAAGCATTCCATAAGTGGGCAGATAGCGGAAGTCAGGAAAATTTTGAAGGTGTTTTTGATAAGGTCAGGCTCCCCGTTAAATTGATAATAGGCAATGACGATAAGAGTGTTCCAAATATCACGGAGCAAATCAGAAGTACTTTAGTCTACTTTAATCCTTATTCATTCAGGGTTATCAATGATTGTGGACATTTGCTTCCATTAGAATGCCCGGATGATTTATCTCGTGAAATTATAGAGTTTGTGAAGGTAGCTCAAAGATAGGTTTTTATGATTTTTTGAAAAAGGATTAATTGCTTTAATAATACACACCAGTTTTATAACTATGGAATCAAGCATGAGTACTATTGAAACTTTAAGAGATATGTCAGAGGTCTGGAGTTTGTTCAATGACATGCCGGATGATGCCACAATTGGAGTAGATTTAGCTGCGCTTTATCTGGGAGTCAGTGTTAAAACTCTTGCTCGTTATCGTCAGAAGGGAGATGGTCCGCATTATGTTCAGTACTACTCTTCTGGAAGCAAAGCCCGTAACCAGCGAGTCAATTATCTTCTTGGTGATCTTCGGGCCTGGCGAAATAGCCATAGGTTAAAAAGCTGAATGCATGCCATGTTGATCAGACATGGTGATTAGTCTTTACAATTCTTCATGCATTAACTTTTCTTAATGTATTACCCTATGGCAACAGAATGGTTTTTGACAGGCTATGAGAACTACGTATAGCGATTTAAAATGTTTCCTAAAAGATAGTCTCTATCTGAGATATGCTTCTCAGTTTAGCGGGTGGAGGAGATTGCTAGCATTTCAAAAAATAAAAGCTTAAAGCGAATGATATTAAATCTTATTGCGCTTAAAGAGAGGTGCTGAATAATTAAAAATGATGAATTCCTACACTTAATTATAGTAAAAGCTTATGAATCAGTCTTTTTACACCCAAGTTTGGTTTTAAAAGGTGACTATCAGCATTATTCGACTAGAATCAAGCTGTAAAGTATTTGTAGTAATTCATAAATTTTAATTTGGGGAATTTTGCAATGAGTGAAGAATTTAAACTTTTTGGTAGTATCCGAACCTTAAGAGCACAAGCACGTGGAACCTCTCTGGAAATTCTTGAAGAAATTCTCGAAAAGCTGACAGCAATCGTTGAAGAAAAGCGTCATGAAGAAGAATCGGGCATGAAAGAACGAGAAGAGAGAAAAGTAAAACTTAATGCTATTCGCGAACAACTTTTAGCAGATGGGATTGATCCTCAGGAATTACTTATCAACTCGAATCCACCTTCAACTACTAAAAAGCAAAAATCCAGTCGCAGTCCTCGCCCTGCGAAATATCGGTTCACAGATGAAGATGGTAAAGAGAAAAGTTGGACAGGGCAGGGGCGCACGCCCAAAGCTATACAAAAAGCTGTTGATGACGGTAAAAGTCTTGATGATTTCTTACTGTAAAATTATCTGAGTCATTTCATTAATGACAACCGGCAGGATTTTTACTGACGGTTGTTATTGTCGTTAGTATTAAGAAAAGCTAAAAATCACATCTAGATTCAAAAATATTTCTATTACATATAATAAAAATAAAGTGGTATAGATGCTACTTATGCAGCAATCGCTTTAAACTTTTGTGATTGCACATAATCACTCCACCACTGCATAAGTGCGTTTCGTTCGGCGAGATACTCCGCGCGATTATACGCTGCAACAATTTCGTCTTTCTTGGAGTGGGCTAGCGCTGCTTCAAGAACTTCAGATCTAAACTTACCAGACTCCTCGGCTGCTGTTCTCGCAATCGAACGCATACCATGAGCTACAAGCTCGCCTCCAAACCCCATGCGAATAATAGCGGCATTAGCTGTCTGTTCATGCATGTGTTGAAGTGGTGCTTTAATGCTGGGGAAAATCCATTCTCTATGTCCACTGAGCTGCCTCATTGTATCAAGAATGCGCAAAGCCTCTTTGCTCAAAGGAACCTTATGAGTTTTTTTCATTTTCATGAAATCAGCAGGAATGGTCCATAGCCTGTTGTCTGTATCGATGTCTGCCCACCTTGCTCGAACGGCTTCGCCCGGACGAACCCATGTTAACAATTGCCACTCAATCAGCAGCCTTGTCTCCATACGCACTGAAGCATTGGTCAGCGTTGTCAGGAAACGGGGTAACTCAGACGGGGGTAATGCAGGCATATTCTGCTTTTTAGGCTTAGTGAAACGCTGTGCGAGGTTATCAGCAGGATTAAACTCAATCAGTTCCTCAGTAGCCGCCCAGCGGAAAATTTCATTCAATCGGGAAATCACACGCCTTAGCGTTTCAAGAATTCCACGCTGCTCAATTGGGTCTAAGTGCTGCTTTAAGAGTTTGGGACGAATTTCCTTGATCGGAACATTACCTAATCCAGGAAAGACGTTTCGTTCAAGGCTACGCCAGATATCCTCTGCGTGGTCATTCGTGATCCCTGAAGTTCTTTTCTTCTCATCCAACCATTTTTTTGCAACCACCTGCAATGTGTGTTCAGCAGCCGCTTTTAAGGCATTCGCCTTCTCAGCATTATGCTGTTGTGGGTCAATCTGCTGGGCAAGAAGTGCGAGGTACTGGTCTCTTAGAGAGCGAGCCTGAGCTAGGGTGAGGTGAGGGTAAGTACCCAGGCTCATTTTTGTGCGTTTTCGGGTCGTCGGAACCGTGTATCTAAAATACCAGTTTTTCTTACCACCTTTTGCTGATGGTGAGATTCGCACAAACAAGCCCTCGCCGTCGAAGAGACTCACTTCCTTCTCGCCGGGCTTGGTGTTCCTGATTTGGGTATCATTTAGCTTCGTGACGACCTTAGGCATTTTTGGACCCTCTGATTTTGGACCCACACTGGTGGGCCTAAAGGAGGGTGTCATAAGGCGTAGACTCTAGCAACTCTTAAGAAATCGCGCAGGACACAAAAAAGCCCGCAGGGCTTGTGCCGTGCGGGCTTTCAGGACTTCAGCGGACAATTCTGGTATCGCCGCGAAAGAATTTTGGTGGAGCTGGCGGGAGTTGAACCCGCGTCCGAAATTCCTACATCCTCGGTACTACATGCTTAGTCTGGTCTTTACATTCGCTTGCCAGCTGCGGACAGACACGCCACTAACAAACTAGCCTGATTAGTTTTAACGCTTCAACCCCAGGCAGGGCATCCACGCGATCTCTTTTAGGTTTGACCTCTCTTGATCCCCGTCCTAAGAGCGGAGGCTAGGGAGAGAGGGCTCTAAGCAGGTTATTAAGCTGCTAAAGCGTAGTTTTCGTCGTTTGCGACTATTTTTTTGCGGTTTTTTAGCGAGGCCTACCGCACCTCGGCATGCACCTTGGGTTTCGCGAATCCCGTCGAATCCAGAATCAGCCCCAAGACTTCTTACTCTAGCAAAAAATTATAAAAGATTCCAGTGCTTAACGGCTGGCATTCTTCATAATTCGTGCTTTGTCCATCTTCCACTCGCGATCTTTAATGTCCGCGCGCTTGTCGTGTTCTTTCTTACCGCGTGCCACGCCAATCTTCAGTTTGGCCCAGGCGTTTTTCCAGTACAGCGACAGCGCGACCACGGTGTAACCTTCGCGGTTAACACGGCCGTACAGGGAATCCAGTTCACGCTGGTTCAACAGCAGCTTGCGGTTGCGCGTGGGATCGCACACCACGTGGCTTGATGCCACCGCCAGCGGCTGAAAAGTGGAACCGAACAGATAGGCTTCGCCATCGCGCAGCAAAATATAGCTGTCGCTGATGTTGGCTTTACCGGCGCGCAGTGATTTGACTTCCCATCCTTGCAACGCCATGCCGGCCTCGAACTCTTCTTCAATGAAGTATTCATGGCGAGCGCGTTTGTTGAGGGCAATAGTGGCTGAACCGGGTTTGTGAGCTTTTTTCTTTGTCATAGTGCGGCGTAGTCTACATCACTCAGTCTGTGGGCGCATCCCCTGTCCTGCGGGGCGGTAAAAAACACACTATTTTAGCACAGCTGGCAAAGGCGTGAATTTTTGTTTAGTAGCTTAAAATGGTATAATTCAACGGTTTTGTGACCAACAGGAACCATTATGGCCCAGATTAGCCGTTCAGCGCTGGTCCCGTATAGCGCTGAGCAGATGTACCGGCTCGTGAATGATGTGGATGCTTATCCTGAATTTCTTCCGGGCTGTACCGGCAGCCGCGTGCTGGATAACAGCGGTAACCAGATGACCGCCGCGGTGGATGTCTCCAAAGCTGGCATCAGTAAAACCTTTACCACGCGTAACACCCTGACCGATAACCAGAGTATTCATATGCAGCTGGTCGATGGGCCGTTCCGCAAGCTGACCGGTGGCTGGAAATTTATCTCGCTCGGCGACGATGCCTGCAAGGTAGAGCTTAGCCTCGACTTTGAGTTCACCAACATGCTGGTCGAGATGGCGTTTGGACGCATCTTCAAAGAGCTGGCCAACAGCATGGTGCAGGCGTTTACCCAGCGTGCCAAAGAGGTTTACCGTGGCTGACATCAGCGTTGAAGTGGTGTACGCGCTACCGTATAAACAGTATCTGCGTGAGGTTAGCCTGGAAGAGGGCGCCACGGTTGAGCAGGCGATTCAGGCATCCGGACTGCTGACGCTGCGCAAAGATATCGATCTGAGCAGCAACAAGGTCGGCATTTTCAGCCGTCCGGTCAAGCTGAGCGATAGGTTGCAGGATGGCGATCGGGTAGAGATTTATCGCCCGCTGATTGCCGATCCAAAAGAGATGCGCCGGCAGCGGGCAGAGCGCGCGGCAACGAAAAAGTAAATTACAGGCATTAAAAAAGGCGCTCAGGCGCCTTTTTTGTTGCGGCTCACTCAGTCTTCAGTGCCGGTGAGGCGCGGTTTGTTATCGATGTTCGTCAGCGTACCGTTGCTGTCGAAGGTCAGCGTCAGCGTCTGCTGCTTCACGCTCTCATGGCCTGGCTCCTGACGGAACACGTAATACCACACGTTGCTGCCAAACGGGTCGTGCATCATCGGCGTACCGAGCGTGTAAGCAACCTGCTGCTGCGTCATGCCGGTGTGAATCTTCGAAACGTCGTTGGCGACCAGGTAATTCCCCTGATTGATATCCGGACGATACACAACGCGCTCAAGGGTGGAACATCCGGCGGTCATCATCAACATTACCACTGCCGCGGCAGTCAGCGTTTTACAGCGCATCTATACATTCCTTTTCTGGGGCCAAACGCCTTTCATCAGGCAGTTTTGTTGCCATCAAATTCTGAACTCTGCATACGGCAGGCTTTATTATGGCGATATGACTGCCGATGATAATAAACCTTTGAGCTATTGGAAACCTCTACAGAGCAAGCATATGACCACCAGGCCGCAAAAAAGTGCGGTGTCAGGCTGCTAAAAGTTCTTTTGCGTTCGCCAGTGTGTTGCGTGTTACTTCGCTGCCGCCAAGCAGGCGCGCCAGTTCCTGCAGACGCGCACGCTTATCCAGCGGCTGCATGTGGGTTTCGGTCATCGCACCGTCGGTTTCTTTGCTGACGAAGAAGTGCTGATGACCACAGCCCGCCACCTGCGGCAGGTGAGTCACGCACATCACCTGAGTCGATTCGCCCAGCTGGCGCAGCATCTGGCCAACGACAGCGGCCGTCGGACCGCTGATACCGACGTCAACCTCATCGAAAATCATCGCCGGAGTTTCCATTTTCTGTGCGGTGATCACCTGAATCGCCAGCGCAATACGTGACAGTTCACCCCCTGAGGCCACTTTACCCAGCGGCTGCAGCGGCTGGCCCGGGTTGGTGGTGACACGGAAATCAATGCGGCTGGCACCTTCAGCCGTCAGCTGATCGGCATTGAATTCCAGCACGATGGCAAACTCACCGTGCGGCATGGCAAGGGTGCGCATGCTTTGCGTAATCAGCTGGCTCAGCTCCTGCGCCGAGGCAACGCGCTGCTGATGCAGGGCTTCAGCACAGGCCAGCGCAGCCTGATGATGAGCCACGACGTCGCTCTGCAGGCTTTCCTGATCGCTCTCCTGCTGCGACAGCTGTTCCGCTTCATCCAGCAGCTGCTGATACAGTACCGGCAGCGCTTCCGGTGAAACATGGTGTTTACGCGCCAGCGCAATCTGCCGCGACAGACGCTGCTCCAGCTCGTACAGGCGATTAGGATCGAGGTCGAGCCGTTCACAGTAGTGGCGCAGCTCATCGCTGGCTTCACTCAGCTGAATCGCGGCTTCTTCCAGCAGGTTAAATACGCCGCTGACTTTATCATCCAGCGAGACCAGTTCACTCAGCATATTACGCGCGCTGTAGAGCAGGCTTTGCAGGTTGGTGTCATCGCTGTCGGCAAGAATTTGCAGCGCCTGCTGGCTGGTGGACAGCAGCTGACCGCTGTTCGCCAGGCGCTTGTACTCTTCATCAATCTGCTCAAACTCGCCTGGCTGCGGCGCAAACTCGTTGAGTTCTTTCAGCTGATACTGCAGCAGTTCGCGGCGGGCTTCACGCTCCTGCGACAGCTGCTGATGCTGCGCCAGCGCGCGGCAGCTGTGGTGCCAGCGCTGATAGTGCTGACGCATCTCCGCCAGCCGATCGTCGTGTGCGGCGTAGGCATCCAGCAGGTGTTTCTGGTGATCGGTTTTGAGGAGCAGCTGATGCGCATGCTGACCGTGGATTTGAATCAGTAACTGACCGAGTTCGCGCAGCTGCGACAGCGGTACGGACGTGCCGTTGATAAAGCCACGTGAGCGGCCATCGACACTGATCACGCGGCGCAACAGACATTCGTTGCCGTCGTCGAGCTGGTTCTCCGCCAGCCAGCGCTGGGCAGACGGTGACGCTTTCAGCTGGAAGCGCGCGCAGATATCCGCGCGGCTGGCCCCCTGACGCACCATGTCTGCTTCAGCACGGCCGCCAAGGCACAGGCCCAGCGCATCAATCGCGATGGATTTTCCTGCGCCGGTTTCGCCGGTGATCGCCGTCATGCCACGATGAAAGTCGATCTCCAGTTCACGAACGATTGCAAAATTACTGATGGTCAGTTGTGCCAGCATACAATCACCTGTATGTAAAAACAGATATGGTTTTTCATACAGTATAAACTGGTTTTTTATCCAGTAAAGTAGCCGGCAGGCCTTTTCAGAATAATTTTTTTGACCATCCGAGTTTTGAGCTTAAAGTATTAAAATAATTATAGTTTTTTGGATGAATTAAATTGAGGTGATTGGCGCTGCGGCGAATCAGCACATCTTCCCCTTCCTGAATCGGCAGGGCGATCTGGCTGTCACAGCTGATCTCCAGGTCGCTGCGCAGCGAGGAAAAACGCAGGCGAATGGTGCTGCTACTGTTGATCACCAGCGGACGCGCCGACAGCGTGTGCGGGAACATCGGCACCAGTGCAATCGCATCAAGTGACGGCGTTAAAATCGGCCCGCCCGCCGACAGCGAATAGGCGGTTGAACCGGTTGGCGTGGAGATAATCAACCCGTCCGAGCGCTGGGAAAAGGCGAACACTTCGTCTATATAGACTTCAAATTCAATCATGTGCGCTACTTTGCCCGGATGCAGCACCACTTCATTGATGGCGCTGCCGATGCGCGGCGAACACTCTTCTTTGCATACCTGCGCTTCCAGCAAAAAGCGGCTTTCCACGAAGTAGTCGCCCTGCAGCACGTCATCCAGCTGCTGCTGCGCGTTATCCGGATCGAGGTCCGTGAGGAAGCCGAGATTACCGCGGTTGATGCCAATCACCTTGATGTCGTAACGAGCCAGCACGCGCGCGGCGCCCAGCATGTTGCCATCGCCGCCGACCACCACCGCCAGATCGGCGTACTGGCCGATGTCCGCCAGGCTGCCGGTACGCACATCCTGCAGGTTCAGCTCGCGGGCGATTTGCTGTTCCACGATCACGTCATAGCCTTTGTCAGTCAGCCAGCGCCAGAGCATTTCATGGGTGGTTAACGCAGTGGGATGGCGCGGATGACCGACGATCCCAATGCAGTTAAAGTGTTTGTTCATTTAGCGGGTGTTCCTCATAAGCCAAAACGGCCAGGCAATGTGATGGGTTCACTTGAAACCGTCAAACTGATCCCCATAATAAGCCAACCAGCGAGATGAATGTGCAAAACGCGGAGAAATTCATGAGTAGTAAAGAACAGAACACCCCAAACGAGCAAGTCTCAGACGAAATTCAACAGGAACAACAGCAGCCGGAAGCGGAGACAGCAACTGAGGTGGATCCGCGTGATGAGCGTATCGCCCAGCTGGAAGCGGAATTAGCGCAGGCGCAGGGTGGCGTGCGTGACGCCCAGCTGCGCGCGCAGGCTGAGATTGAAAACATCCGTCGCCGCGCCGAAATGGACGTGGAAAAAGCGCACAAGTTTGCGCTGGAAAAGTTTGCCAACGAACTGCTGCCGGTGATTGATAGCCTGGAGCGCGCGCTGGAAGTGGCGGATAAAGAGAACACCGAGCTGGCTTCGATGATTGAAGGCATCGAGCTGACGCTGAAATCACTGCTGGGTGCGGTGCGCAAGTTCGGCGTGGAAGTGGTGGGCGAAACTAATGTGCCGTTCAACCCGGATGTGCATCAGGCGATGTCGATGATGGAGTCTGAAGAAGTGGCGCCAAACCACGTGCTGATGGTGATGCAGCGTGGTTACACCCTCAACGGTCGCCTGCTGCGTCCGGCGATGGTTGCGGTATCGAAAGCCAAAGGCTAAGCCGCTCCCCTGCAACAACGGCCGCTGATGCGGCCGTTTGTGTTTTCAGGGCAGCACCGGCGTCCAGTCAATGGGCGTCTGGCCAGCCTGGCTCAGCAGCGCATTGGCTTTGGAAAAATGCTGACAGCCAAAAAAGCCGCGATGCGCCGAGAGCGGCGAAGGATGCGGTGCTTTCAATACGTGATGACGCTGCGCATCAATGATGCTGCCTTTCTTCTGCGCGTGCGATCCCCACAGCAGGAAAATCACCCCTTCGCGATGGGAGTTGATGGCGCTGATCACGTTATCGGTAAAGGTTTCCCAGCCGAAACGCGCGTGCGAATGCGCTTTGCCAGCTTCCACGGTTAACACCGTATTCAGCAGTAGCACACCCTGTTTCGCCCAGCTTTCAAGAAAGCCGTGCTGCGGACGCTGAAAGCCAGGAATGTCCTGTTCCAGCTCTTTGTACATATTCAGCAGCGACGGCGGAATGGCCACGCCCGGCAGGACCGAGAACGCCAGGCCATGCGCCTGATTCGGGCCGTGGTACGGATCCTGGCCGAGGATTACCACTTTAATATCGCCCAGTTCAGTGAGACGGAACGCGTTGAACACGTCCTTTTGCGGCGGATAGACCGTCACGCCCGCTGCTCGCTCTTCAGCTACCGCTTTCAGCGTTTCCACGAAGTAAGGTTTTTCTTTCTCTTCAGCCAGCACATCGTGCCAGGTTAGCTTCTCAGCCATCATTGACTCCCTGCAAATTGATGCCTTTAGCTTAGCGTGTCCGGCGGGGCAGCAGAAGGGTAAAAATAAGTTGAACAATTGCAGAAAAAGTTAATGATAAAAGTTGTTATAAATCAATTTATTAAGGTGAAAGCAAAAATTCTGGCCGGACGAAATTGATACAGATCAAAACGAGCCGGTCAGCGCGGTGATATACCAGAGCATCACATAACCCGAAGAACCGCGCTGTGCTCCTGCCGCAGCGCTAAGCCCTGGAGGCCTCTATGATTACCGGTATTCAAATTACTCAGGCACAAAATCCGCAGCTGCTGAATTCGTTCTGGCTGCTGGACAATGAGAAAGCCGAAGCCCGCTGCCTGTGCGCAAAAGGTGGTTTCACGGAAGATCAGGTTGTTGCAGTCAGCGATCTTGGCGAGATTGCTTACCGTGAAATTCCACTGGAGCAGAAACCGCAGGTGCGCGTTGAAGGCGGTCAGCACCTCAATGTTAACGTGCTGCGCCGTGAAACGCTGGAGGATGCGGTAAAGCATCCGGAAAAATATCCGCAGCTGACTATTCGCGTGTCGGGCTATGCGGTGCGTTTTAACGCGCTAACGCCAGAACAGCAGCGTGACGTTATCACCCGTACCTTTACTGAAAGCCTGTAATTGATCGGCTGACGAAAACGCACACAGCAATACAGGCCGCGCCGGTGCTTACTGGCGCGGCTTTTTTTATTTTCTGAAGAGAGAAGAGGGCAGGTTGAGAGATTTTACGCCGCGAAAGTGCTTTTTCAGCAGGCCAGAAAGCAAAAAACCGCCTCAGGGAGGCGATTTAATTGCCGCGATGCTGTTTTATTCTGCACCGCTCTCCGGTGTGCTGCTGCCGCTTGGCTTGCGGCGTTTACCGATATTTTTAGTATCGCGGTGACGTTTCTTCACGCGCGGTTTCTCTTCTTCTTTCGCTTTCTTCTCTTTGCGTTTCTCAAGCGCCTTTTTAGACGGTTTACCGGTGACTTTAGCACTCGGTGCACGCGTTTCCGGACGCAGCTCATCGATTACGCGCGATTTCAGTGGCTCGTTGACGTAGCGGCTGATTTTACCCAGCAGCGGATGGTCATGTGCCTCTACCAGCGAGATTGCGGTACCTTTGCGTCCGGCGCGGCCGGTACGGCCAATGCGGTGCAGATAGACATCGGCGGTGCGCGGTAAGTCATAGTTGATGACGTGGGTGACGTTATCAATGTCGATACCGCGCGCGGCGACATCGGTCGCGACCAGCACGTTAACGCGACCGTCATTCAGGCGTTTGATCGCTTCGTTACGGTTAGCCTGTACCATTTCGCCTTCGAGGTAGCTGCTGCGCAGGCCGGCTTCGTGCATCCAGGTCACCAGCTCATGCAGGCGCTCACGTTTGCGCACGAACACGATGGCGCGCTTCACTTCCGGCTGCTTCAGCAGATGCACCAGCAGTTTGGTTTTGTGCTCTAGGTTGTCGGCGCGGTAATACCACTGCTGAATCTTTTTGCGCTCGCTTTTGCTTGGATCGGCTTCAATCGCTACCGGATCGTTCAGCAGGCGCTCGGCGAAATCTTTGATGTTGTCGCCTTCCAGCGTGGCCGAGAACAGCAACGTCTGTTTGCGCCAGCGCGTTTCACCGGCAATGGTCTCGATATCCTGCGCAAAGCCCATGTCCAGCATGCGGTCGGCTTCGTCCAGAATCAGCG
This sequence comes from Pantoea sp. Cy-640, assembly GCF_011752635.1. Classification (NCBI taxonomy): domain Bacteria; kingdom Pseudomonadati; phylum Pseudomonadota; class Gammaproteobacteria; order Enterobacterales; family Erwiniaceae; genus Pantoea; species Pantoea sp. Cy-640. Next base: position 76,870 of record NZ_VWXB01000003.1, read on the forward strand.
TTTCTACCGCGCGGCAGTCAAAGTTCTCTTCTTTGATGTACTGCAGCAGACGGCCGGTGGTCGCGACCACGATGTCCTGATTTTCACTGAACACTTCCGCGTGGTTCATATAGGCCACGCCGCCGGTGATGGTGGCGATATCGAGATGGGTATGTTTGGCCAGCTCGCGCGCCTGGTCGGCAACCTGCATCGCCAGTTCACGCGTCGGCGTGAGGATCAGAATGCGCGGCGGCCCTGATTTTTTACGCGGGAAATCGAGCAGGTGCTGTAAAGCGGGCAGCAGGTAGGCTGCGGTTTTCCCCGTTCCGGTTGGTGCCGAACCCAGAACGTCACGGCCTTCCAGCGCGGCAGGAATGGCCTCAGCCTGAATGGCAGTCGGGCGCGTGAAGCCTTTATCCTGCAGGGCTTCCAGCAGGCTTTCGTCGAGTTCGAGTTCGGAGAATGTGGTTACGGTCATGGTCTACCTCAGTTTGGGGCGCTGATTATAGACAGTTCAGCCACAATCTTCATCTGTTTGTGTTGCACAGGTGAAGGTGAATTCACTTCGCGACCACGTTACACTTCCGGCAGGAGCAAATTCAATGGTCGTTAAGCATGTCTCAGCCGCAACCGCCAGCGCGGGCGATGTTAAGAAAAGATGGATTCACGTTTAAGCAATTTTTTGTCGCGCACGATCGCTGTGCCATGAAGGTCGGCACCGATGGGGTGCTGCTCGGGGCCTGGGCGCCGGTGGCAGGCGTACGGCGCATACTGGATATCGGCTGCGGCAGCGGCCTGATTGCGCTGATGCTGGCGCAGCGCACGCCGGATGACGTCAGTGTCGATGCCGTCGAACTGGAGCGCAGCGCCGCCGCGCAGGCGCAGGAGAACGTCGCCGCGTCGCCGTGGGCGCATCGTATCACGGTACACGCGCAGGACATCGTCAGCTGGAGTGAGCAGGCAGAAAAACGCTACTCGCTGATTGTCAGCAATCCGCCGTTTTTCACCCCGGGTATGGCCTCGGCCAGCGTCGAGCGAGATACCGCGCGCAGCACGGCAACGCTTGATCATCCCACTCTGCTGCGCTGTGCGGCAGAGCTTATTGAAGAAGAGGGGCTGTTTTGCGTGGTGCTGCCCGCGGATGCTGGCGAAAACTTGATTGCACTGGCGCGCGCCGAAGGCTGGCATCTGCGCTATCGCTATGATGTGGCACCTTACGCGCAGCGACCGCCGAACCGGCTGGTGCTGGGCTTTTCACCTGCCGCAGGCGAACTCGTGCAGGAGCGTCTCGCCATTCGTGATGAGGATAAAAGCTATTCGGCGGACTGGCTGAGCCTGGTAACCGATTTCTATCTGTTCCGCTAGGCTACCGGCTGCAGCACCGTAGGCTGTGCCTCGGGCAGCGTATGCGAATAGTCGCGGGTGAAGTGCAGCCCGCGGCTCTCTTTGCGCGCCAGCGCACAGCGCACCATCAGCTCTGCCACCTGCACCAGATTGCGCAGCTCCAGCAGATTGTTGGAGAGGCGAAAATGCGCATAGTATTCATCTATCTCCTGCTGTAGCAGCGTAATGCGGCGCAGGGCGCGCTCCAGCCGCTTGGTGGTACGCACGATGCCCATGTAGTCCCACATTAACAGCCGCAGCTCGTGCCAGTTGTGCTGAATCACCACCCTTTCATCGGCATCGTCGACGCGGCTTTCATCCCACGCCGGCAGGTGATCGACGGCGTGCATCTGCGGCAGACGGCGCACAATATCTTCGGCCGCCGACCAGCCATACACCAGACACTCCAGCAGCGAGTTTGATGCCATGCGGTTAGCGCCGTGCAGGCCGGTGTAGCTGACCTCACCAATCGCATACAGCCCGTCGACGTCGGTGCGACCATGCTGATCCACCATCACGCCGCCACAGGTGTAATGCGCGGCGGGCACAATCGGAATCGGCTGCTGCGTCAGATCGAGGCCAAACGTCAGCAGCTTGTCATAGATCATCGGAAAGTGGGCACGCACAAAGCTGGCCGGCTGATGGCTGATGTCGAGATACATGCAGTCGACGCCCAGGCGCTTCATTTCGTGATCGATAGCGCGCGCCACGATATCGCGCGGTGCCAGTTCGGCGCGCGCATCGAAATCCGGCATAAAGCGCGAACCGTCCGGGCGCAGTAGCCAGGCACCTTCGCCGCGCAGCGCTTCGGTCAGCAAAAAGTTTTGCGCCTGCGGATGAAACAGGCAGGTAGGATGAAACTGATTGAACTCCAGATTGGCCACCCGGCAGCCGGCGCGCCACGCCATCGCGATGCCATCGCCGGAAGCGACATCCGGATTAGTGGTGTACTGATACACCTTCGCCGCACCGCCGGTGGCCAGCACCACGCTGCGGGCGCGGCAGGTTTCAACCTGTTCGCGATTGCGATTCCAGATCCATGCGCCCACCACGCGCCGCGTTCCGGGCAGGCCAATTTTATCGGAGAGGATTAAATCCACCGCGTTGGCGCGCTCAATAACGCGAATATTGGGATGGCTGAGCGCCTGGCTGACCAGCGTGGTTTCAACCGCACGCCCGGTGGCGTCGGCGCTGTGTAAAATACGGCGATGGCTGTGACCGCCTTCGCGCGTCAGGTGATAGCGCGCATTACCGTTATCCTGAGGCTCGCGATCAAACGCCACGCCGTTATCGATCAGCCACTGTACGCACGGGCGCGCATTGCTGGCGATAAAATTCACCGTCTCGCGATCGCACAGGCCTGCGCCGGCAACCAGCGTATCTTCGACGTGTGATTCAATGCTGTCGTTTTCATCAAACACCGCCGCAATCCCGCCCTGCGCATACAGCGTGGAGCCTTCGCTAATCTGCGCTTTACTCAGCACCGTTACCTGATAGTGCGGTGCCAGCCGCAGCGCCAGAGATAAACCGGCCGCGCCGCTGCCGACAATTAGTACATCACAGCTATGATCGGGAATGGGGTTCATGATGTTTAATTTACTAAACAAAAGGTCCCCCGAGCATAAGCCCGGACGCTGCTGGTGTGAAGTATTTTGAACAAAAAACGCGGGATAATTCGACGCAATAATCAGATTGTAATGCGATTTCAGTAAGTTATGTCTGAAAATAAGCGATTAGTGTTTTTTATACCAAACACGCTGAAAATTCAGGGAATAAAGGTGAAAAATGCGGCGTCATAGGGTACTCTGCCAGCGATTATCGGTGCCGCCAACGACACCACCAGTGCGGTAAGTCGCTACACTGAAAGACCATCAACAACAACGATGTCAGGGCACCGGTACAGAAAATATCAGGTCGTGGTGAACTTCAGGCCAGAACGGGACTCTAAGCGCATGCTTGCTCACAATAAATGAGATGTGCTGGCAGTTCACTTACGCATAAAAGAGATTTGGGGAGACATTACCTCGGATGAGCGAGCAGTTAACGGATCAGGTTCTCGTTGAGCGGGTTCAGAAAGGAGATCAAAAGTCATTTAATTTACTGGTGATCCGATACCAGCATAAAGTGGCGAGCCTGGTTTCACGTTATGTCCCGTCAGGCGATGTGCCTGATGTGGTTCAGGAATCTTTCATTAAAGCGTATCGCGCACTGGAGTCGTTCCGGGGTGATAGCGCCTTTTACACGTGGCTGTACCGCATTGCGGTCAACACCGCGAAGAATTATCTGGTGGCTCAGGGGCGCCGGCCGCCGTCCAGCGATGTGGACGCGATTGACGCGGAAAATTTCGAAAGTGCGGGTGCGCTAAAAGAAATTTCGAACCCTGAGAACTTAATGTTGTCAGACGAACTGAAACAAATTGTTTTTCGGACGATTGAGGCGTTGCCTGAAGATCTGCGTATGGCCATCACCCTGCGGGAACTGGATGGTCTGAGTTACGAAGAGATCGCCGCCATCATGGATTGTCCGGTAGGTACCGTACGTTCACGTATCTTCCGGGCCCGGGAAGCCATTGATAATAAAGTTCAACCGCTTATCCAACGTCAGTGATAACGGCTACTGGAAGGGTACCAAAACATGCAGAAAGAAAAACTTTCCGCTTTAATGGATGGTGAAACTTTAGATAATGAGCTGCTGGCGTCGTTATCGAAGGATGCAGATCTACAAAAAAGCTGGGAGAGCTACCATCTGATCCGCGACACCCTGCGGGGCGATGTGGGCGAAGTGCTGCATTTTGATATCTCTGCACGCGTCGCTGCCGCCATCGAAAACGAGCCGGTGCGCAAAGTGACTTCGTTGATCCCGGAAGCACAGCCGGAGCCGTCGCGCTGGCAGAAAATGCCGTTCTGGCGTCGCGGTGGCGGCTGGGTTGCTCAGATCACGCAGATCGGTGTGGCGGCCTGTGTGTCGCTGGCGGTGATCGTCGGTGTGCAGCACTACAATAGCTCACCGGCGGGCAGCGCGACGGAAACGTCGGACGCGCCAGCCTTTAATACCTTACCGATGATGGGTAAAGCGTCACCGGTCAGCCTGGGCGTGCCGTCTGATGCTTTTGACACCAACAGCTCAAATCAGCAGGTGCAGGAGCAGCGTCGCCGTGTGAATGCCATGCTGCAGGATTACGAACTGCAACGCCGTCTGCATGCCGATCAGGTGCAGTTTGAAAGCAATGCGCCGCAGCAGGCGCAGGCTAACGTTCCCGGAACTCAGTCGTTAGGAACTCAACAGCAGTAATGAAGCAGCTTTGGTGTGCCGTTAGCCTGCTGGCAGGCAGCCTGCTTTGGTCATCTACCGCCCCGGCGCAGACATCTGCGTCCGGGGCGTTGTTACAGCAGATGGAGCAGGCCAGCCAGAACCTCAACTACGAATTCGCCTATATCAATGTCTCACGTCTGGGCATTGAATCCCTGCGTTACCGCCATGCGGTTATCGACAATCGCGTATTCGCCCAGCTATTACAGATGGACGGACCGCGCCGTGAGGTGATCCAGCGCGGCAACGACATCAGCTATTTCGAACCGGGTCTCGATCCGTTCTCGCTGCCGGGCAACCACATTATTGATGCGCTGCCGCCGCTGATGTTCGCTGACTTCTCGCGCCTCGGCGATGCCTACGATTTTATTCCGGTAGGGCGTTCCCGCATGGCCGATCAGATGTGCGAAGTGGTGCGCATCGTGTCGCGTGACGGCACGCGTTACAGCTACGTGGTGTGGCTGGACGTCGATACCAAACTGCCGCTGCGGATTGATTTGCTGGATCGCGACGGTGAGACGCTGGAACAGTTCCGCGTCATCAGTTTTGCCGTTGATGAAGGCGTGCGCAATCTGATGCAGGGGCTGGAAAAAGCTAATCTGCCGCCGTCGCTGTCGTTACCGGCGGGCGACAAAGTGCAGCTCAGCTGGCAGCCAGGCTGGCTGCCGGCCGGTATGAAGCTGATTTCGCAAAGCCGGCGTGATATTCCGGCGATGAACAAAACCGTAGAATCCCGTCTGTACAGCGATGGCCTGTTCAGTTTCGCTATTAACATCACGCCTGCCGATAAAAGCAGTTCGCCCCAGTCATTGCGCACCGGGCGTCGTACGGTGCAGACCGAAGTGCGCGATAATCGTGAAATTACCGTGGTGGGCGAATTGCCGCCGACCACCGCCAAACGTATCGCGGACAGCATAGATTCAGGTGCCACAAAATGATGAGAGAATGGGCCACCGTAGTGGCATGGAAAGAGGGCGTCGCTACTCTGCATTCGGAAGCGAAAACCTCCTGCAACAGTTGTTCAGCGCGCAAAGGCTGCGGCAGCCATGCGCTCAACCAGCTGGGACCGAAAAACGCCCATGTGATGACCATCGCCAGTCCGGAGCCGCTGCAGCCGGGCCAGCGCATTGAGCTGGGCATTCGTGAAAGCAGCCTGCTCGGTTCTGCGCTGCTGGTGTATATGACGCCACTGTTTGGTCTGTTCCTGGTCGCGGGCCTGTTCCAGATGCTGTTCCACAGCGACCTGGCGGCGGCCTGCGGTGCGCTGCTGGGTGGCGTTGGCGGCTTTATTGTTGCCAAAGGGGTTTCCAGCCGGTTTGGCGATCGCGAAGCGTTCCAGCCGGTGATTCTCAGCGTTGCGCTCCCGCCTGATGCGCTACGGGTGGAAAACCATAGTTGATCCCCGTTCAGGCCGCGTATTGCGCGGCCTTTTCATTTCGTCTTAATCGCTGAATTCTGTTGCGATTCCCCGCAGTTCCATTCTTTAACGCGCGGCGTTAACAGTGTAATATGCGTCGTCATTAATGAGGCTGACAGGGTTCCGGGTAAAGCTCACTTGCCTGAATGTGTCTGTGCTCACGTTTTCAACTGATTTTCTACGTGAAGATATTCATATAAATGAAGCACATACGAAATTTCTCCATTATCGCTCACATTGACCACGGCAAATCAACGCTCTCTGACCGTTTGATTCAGATTTGCGGTGGCCTGAGCGATCGTGAGATGGCGGCGCAGGTTCTGGATTCGATGGATCTGGAGCGCGAGCGCGGCATCACCATTAAAGCGCAGAGCGTTACGCTCGATTACCACGCGCCAAACGGTGAAACTTACCAGCTCAATTTTATCGACACCCCAGGCCATGTTGACTTCTCTTATGAAGTTTCCCGCTCGCTGGCGGCCTGTGAAGGGGCATTGCTGGTGGTTGATGCAGGTCAGGGCGTTGAAGCGCAGACCCTGGCGAACTGCTACACCGCCATGGAAATGGATCTGGAAGTGGTACCGGTACTGAACAAAATCGACCTGCCTGCGGCCGACCCGGAGCGCGTGGCGGAAGAGATTGAAGATATCGTCGGCATTGACGCCGCGGATGCGGTGCGTTGCTCGGCGAAAACCGGCGTCGGCGTACCGGATGTGCTGGAGCGTCTGGTGCGGGATATTCCGCCGCCGGAAGGTGATGCGGAAGGCCCGCTGCAGGCGCTGATCATCGACTCCTGGTTTGATAACTACCTCGGTGTGGTGTCGCTGATCCGTATTAAAAACGGCACGCTGCGCAAAGGCGATAAAGTGAAGGTAATGAGTACCGGCCAGGTGTACAACGCTGACCGTCTCGGCATTTTCACGCCAAAACAAATTGACCGTACCGAGCTGAAGTGTGGCGAGGTAGGCTGGCTGGTGTGCGCCATCAAAGACATCCTCGGCGCCCCGGTGGGCGATACCCTGACGCTGCAGCGCAATCCAGCGGATAAAGCGCTGCCGGGCTTCAAAAAAGTGAAGCCACAGGTGTATGCCGGTCTGTTCCCGGTAAGCTCCGACGACTACGAAGCTTTTCGTGATGCCTTAGGCAAGCTGAGCCTGAACGACGCCTCACTGTTCTATGAGCCAGAGAGCTCCACCGCGCTGGGCTTTGGCTTCCGCTGTGGCTTCCTCGGCCTGCTGCACATGGAGATCATCCAGGAGCGTCTGGAGCGTGAATACGATCTCGACCTGATCACCACCGCGCCAACGGTTGTGTACGAAGTGGAAACCACTGACGGAGAAGTGGTGTACGTCGACAGCCCATCGAAGCTGCCGCCGCTGAATAATATTGCTGAACTGCGCGAACCGATCGCTGAGTGTCATATGCTGCTGCCGCAGGAGTTTCTGGGCAACGTCATTACGCTGTGTATCGAAAAACGCGGTGTGCAGACTAACATGGTTTACCACGGCAAACAGGTTGCGCTGACCTATGAGATTCCGATGGCAGAAGTGGTACTCGACTTCTTCGACCGTCTGAAATCAACGTCGCGCGGCTATGCGTCGCTGGACTATAACTTCAAACGTTTCCAGACCTCTGACATGGTGCGCGTCGACGTCCTGATTAACTCAGAACGCGTTGATGCGCTGGCGCTGATTACGCACCGTGATAACTCACAGTATCGTGGCCGCGAGCTGGTGGAGAAGATGAAAGATCTGATCCCGCGCCAGCAGTTCGATATTGCGATTCAGGCAGCAATCGGCAACCACATTATCGCTCGCTCAACAGTGAAACAGCTGCGTAAAAACGTCCTGGCGAAATGCTATGGCGGTGACGTCAGCCGTAAGAAAAAGCTGTTGCAGAAGCAGAAAGAAGGTAAGAAGCGAATGAAGCAGGTCGGCAACGTTGAGCTGCCGCAGGAAGCATTCCTTGCCATTCTGCATGTCGGTAAAGACAGCAAATAAGGAACTTTAATGGCTAACATGTTCGCCCTGATTCTGGTGATTGCCACTCTGTTAACCGGCATCATCTGGTGTATCGATCGCTTTAAGTGGGCCCCGGCGCGCCGGGCAAAGCAGGCGGCAGCACAGGCTCAGGCAGGTAATTCGCTCGACAGCAAAACGCTGGCCAAAGTGGCCGCGCAGCCGGGCTGGGTTGAAACCGCAGCGTCGGTGTTCCCGGTGCTGGCGGTGGTACTGATCGTGCGCTCGTTTATCTTCGAACCGTTTCAGATCCCTTCTGGCTCGATGATGCCGACGCTGCTGATTGGCGACTTCATCCTGGTGGAGAAATTTGCTTACGGCATCAAAGATCCGATCACGCAAACCACGCTGATCCCGACCGGCCATCCGCAGCGCGGAGATGTCGCGGTGTTCAAATACCCGAAAGATCCGAGCGTGGATTACATCAAGCGCGTGATCGGTCTGCCGGGCGACAAAGTGGTGTTTGATCCTTACAGCAAAACCCTGACCATCAACCCAGGCTGCGGCACGGGCAAGTGTGACACGGCGCTGCCAGTGACCTATACCAACATTGAGCCGAGCGATTTCATCCAGACCTTCAGCGGCTTTGATGGTAACGAAACCGGCAACGGTTTCTACCAGGTGCCGCAGGGCGAAACGCTGCGGGGCGGCCTGCGTCTTGGCACGCGCAAAGAGACGCTGGGCAATGTCACGCACGATATCCTGCTGGTGAACGAAGCGCAGAGCCAGGCGAGCATGTATTATCAGCAGCCGGGTCAGCCGCAGGCCACGTGGATTGTGCCGCAGGGGCAATACTTCATGATGGGCGATAACCGTGATAATAGCGCCGACAGCCGCTACTGGGGCTTTGTGCCCGAGAAGAATCTGGTCGGCAAAGCGGTTGCTATCTGGATGAGCTTTGAGAAACAGGAAGGACAGTGGCCGACCGGCGTGCGACTGAGTCGCATTGGCGGTATTCACTGATTTAAAAACGGTTGGCTTCCTGCGAGTCAGGGAGCCACTGCACACCAAACAGAACGTGCTGGACCTTCAGCCCTGTTTGGTATGCAGAGTCACAGACGCACAGAACAACTGGAATCGCATGAACCCCATCCTCATTAACAAGCTGCAGCGCAAACTGGGCTACACTTTTACTCATCCGGAATTACTGCAGCAGGCTCTGACTCACCGCAGCGCCAGCAGCAAACATAACGAGCGTCTTGAATTTCTTGGCGATTCTATTCTCAGCTATGTGATTGCCAACGCGCTGTATCACCGCTTCCCGCGCGTGGACGAAGGCGACATGAGCCGCATGCGTGCCACGTTGGTACGCGGCAACACGCTGGCCGAAATGGCGCGCGAGTTTGAGCTGGGCGAATGTCTGCGTCTGGGGCCGGGCGAGCTGAAAAGCGGCGGGTTCCGCCGGGAATCCATCCTCGCGGATACCGTCGAGGCGCTGATCGGTGGCATCTTCCTCGACAGCAATATTCAGACGGTCGAGAAGCTGATTCTCGACTGGTATCAGAATCGCCTTGAGCAGATCAGCCCGGGCGATAAGCAAAAAGATCCGAAAACGCGCCTGCAGGAGTATCTGCAGGGCCGTCATCTGCCGCTGCCGTCTTATCTGGTGGTACAGGTTCGTGGCGAAGCGCACGATCAGGAATTCACCATTCACTGTCAGGTGAGTGGGATGGCTGAACCGGTGGTGGGCGTGGGCTCGAGCCGCCGTAAAGCAGAGCAGGCCGCCGCCGAACAGGCGTTAATCAAGCTCGGCCTCGAATAAATTGTCATTTCGCAGCCTCAGCAGTGAGGCTGCCCAATCAGGACCCGAATGAGCGAACTCGAAACATACAGCGGCTTTATCGCGATTGTCGGCCGGCCTAACGTCGGCAAATCCACCTTACTGAACCAGCTACTGGGGCAGAAGGTGTCGATCACCTCGCGCAAGCCGCAAACCACGCGCCACCGCATCATGGGTATTCATACCGAAGGCGCTTATCAGGCGATCTACGTGGATACACCCGGCCTGCATATGGAAGAGAAGCGGGCGATCAACCGCCTGATGAACCGTGCTGCCAGCAGCTCCATCGGTGACGTTGAGCTGGTAATTTTTGTGGTGGAAGGCACGCGCTGGACGCCTGACGATGAGATGGTGCTGAACAAGCTGCGTGACGGCAAAGTGCCGGTGGTGCTGGCAGTAAACAAAGTCGACAACATCCAGGATAAAAGCATCCTGCTGCCGCACCTGCAGTTCCTCAGCCAGCAGATGAACTTCCTCGAGATCGTGCCGATCTCCGCCGAAACCGGTAAAAACGTGGATGCGATTGCGGAAATTGCCCGCAAGCGCCTGCCGCTGTCGGATCATCACTTCCCGGAAGACTACATCACCGATCGCTCGCAGCGTTTCATGGCCTCAGAAATCATCCGTGAAAAACTGATGCGCTTCCTCGGCGCCGAGTTACCGTATTCAGTTACCGTGGAGATCGAGCAGTTTGTTTCTAACGAGCGCGGCGGCTATGACATCAACGGTTTGATTCTGGTCGAGCGCGAAGGGCAGAAGAAGATGGTGATTGGCAACAAAGGTGCCAAAATCAAAACCATCGGTATCGAAGCGCGTAAAGACATGGAAGAGATGTTCGAGGCGAAAGTCCATCTCGAGCTGTGGGTTAAAGTGAAATCGGGCTGGGCGGACGACGAACGTGCGCTGCGCAGCCTGGGTTATACAGACGACTAATTGATGGAAGGCTGGCAACGCGCCTTTGTGCTGCATAGTCGCCCTTACAGCGAAACCAGCCTGCTGCTCGACCTGTTCAGCGAAAGTCAGGGACGCGTCCGCGTCCTTGCCAAGGGCGCACGCTCGCGCCGTTCCCAGCTTAAAGGCGCACTGCAACCCTTCACACCGCTCTTGGTGCGCTGGGGCGGCCGTGGCGAAGTCAAAACCCTGCGTAACGCCGAAGCGGTGTCGCTGGCGCTGCCGCTCAGCGGCATCACGCTCTACTGCGGCCTGTATGTTAACGAGCTGCTGTCGCGGGTGCTGGAGCAGGAAATTCCCTTCTCCGAACTGTTCTTCGATTATCTCTCCTGTATCCAGACGCTGGCGGCGGCCAATGGTTCGCCCGAGCCAGCGCTGCGCCGTTTTGAGCTGGCACTGCTGGGCCATCTGGGCTACGGCGTCGACTTTCTGCACTGCGCCGGCAGCGGCGAGGCGGTCGACGACAGCATGACCTACAGCTATCGCGAAGAGAAAGGCTTTATCGCCAGTCTGGTGGTCAATCAGCGCAGTTTCACTGGCCGCCAGCTGCGCGCGCTGTGGGAGCGCGAATTTCCCGACGCCGACACGCTGCGTGCCGCCAAACGCTTCACGCGCATGGCGCTGAAACCTTATCTGGGCGGTAAGCCGCTGAAGAGCCAGGAGCTGTTCCGTCAGTTTGTGCCGAAAAAACGACCGAATGTGGCAAACGACGAGCGCGGGTGATGCACCTGACAGGCTCCGCGCGTTACACTGCAAACATACTGAACACATTTAAGGATTGTCATGGCTGAGTTGCTGTTAGGGGTCAACATCGATCACATCGCCACCGTACGTAACGCGCGTGGCACAAACTATCCCGATCCGGTACAGGCTGCGTTTGTCGCGGAGCAGGCGGGCGCAGACGGCATTACCGTGCACCTGCGTGAAGACCGCCGTCATATCACTGACCGCGACGTGCGGATCCTGCGCGACACCATTCATACCCGCATGAATCTTGAGATGGCGGTCACCGACGAAATGGTGGGCATCGCCTGCGACATCAAACCGCATTTTGTCTGCCTGGTGCCGGAAAAGCGCCAGGAAGTGACCACCGAAGGCGGCCTTGATGTGGCCGGTCAGCAGGACAAGGTCAACGCGGCAGTCAAACAGCTGAGCGAGGCGGGCATTCTGGTGTCGCTGTTTATTGATGCCGATCAGCGCCAGATTGAAGCGGCGGTCGCCAGCGGTGCGCCTTACATTGAAATCCACACTGGCGCCTATGCTGAAGCAGCGGAAGGGCTGGCACGCGAAGCCGAACTGGCGCGTATCGCCAGCGCTGCGACCTTTGCCGCCAGCCGCGGTCTGAAGGTCAATGCTGGCCACGGTCTGACGTATCACAACGTCCAGCCGATTGCTGCGCTGCCGGAAATGCATGAGCTGAACATTGGTCACGCGATTATCGGTCGTGCGCTGTTCAGCGGTCTCGCAGCGGCGGTTAGCGACATGAAAGCGCTGATGCGGGAAGCGCGCCGCTAATGGCCATCCTGGGGCTGGGCAGCGATATCGTCGAGATCGAGCGTATCGCCGGCGTGATTGAACGCTCTGGCGATCGTTTGGCGCGCCGCGTGCTGAGCGAAGCTGAGTGGCAGCAGTATCAGGCGCATCAGCAGCCGGTGCGCTTCCTGGCCAAACGTTTTGCGGTGAAAGAGGCGGCGGCAAAAGCCTTCGGCACCGGCATTCGCGGCGGCTTAGCGTTCAATCAGTTTGAAGTGTACAACGATGCGCTGGGGAAGCCTGGCCTGCGCTTCTTTGAACAGGCCAAAGTGATTGCCAGCCAGCTGGGCGTGCAGCATGTGCACGTCACGCTGGCCGACGAGCGACACTATGCCTGCGCTACGGTGATTATCGAAGATTAAGCGTGCAGCATTACAAATTTCTCCCACAGCGCGTCGCGACTTTCCACGTGCTGTGGGTCTGAAAGAATAGTGTTATCAATCGGGCAGACGCTCTGACAGGTCGGCTCATCATAATGACCCACGCACTCGGTGCAGCGGTCAGCGTCGATCTGATAGATCGATTCACCCATGCTAATCGCCTGGTTCGGGCACTCAGGCTCGCACATGTCGCAGTTAATGCAGCGCTCAGTAATTATCAGTGCCATGGCATAAGCTCATCAGTTGCTTGTTTTCATTGCATGTTTCATGGTTAGTTCCGCTCTTCGGCGTAAAACGCCTGCTGAAATAGCGCTTTGCAGTGTGATTTTTCAATCGATGCAGGCGCAAACCAGCGGGGCGATCCCCTGAGCGGCACGCATATTATCACGCCGGGTGGCGTTCAAAAAATGACTTAGCGTAGTATTCAGCCGCCAGCCGATCTGATGTCGCGCCATAGCCAGTAAACCACGCAACGGTAAGCAGAGCCGTTGCGTGGTAAGCGAAATAGTGGCGGCGCTGGCCTTTATTTTACCGGTGCCAGCACGTGGGTGGCATCCAGCGTCAGACAATTACCTGGACATTGATCGCTGCCGTAGATAACGGGCGCCTTTGGCAAAGAAAACTTCATCGCGTGCTCTTTTTTAATCGCGTCGGCCATACCGGCAAAGGTCCATGGCATACCCAGCGAAAGCGAACCGAACTCATCGTATTTTTTGGATTTTGCGACAGCAGGTAAGTTGTCGCTATCGATACGATAATAAAGCTGGCCAGAATATTCTGCAGGCACGTTCCCGGTGATTGCGCTGCTTAACAACTGATACTCGCGCTGCTGAGGCGTAGAAAAGCCCTTCTGAATATTTAGCATGCATGAGAGCACTGCAATAACGAGGCAAACGATACTGGCAGACGTGGTTATCTTCAGCTTATTAAAGATCACGAATAAGCCAGCAATGAAGGCTGAGGTAGTGATTAACGACAGCGCGATAACCGTGCGATAGGCTGCCCAGTCTTCACTCACCAAAAGATTAGGAATGCCCGCCGCGACCAGGAAAAACAGGAACAGAAAAGCTTTACGCGGTTTGAAATCGGGTGCCTTCACAATGCCCACGATGATCAGGGAGCAGGAGATGATAATGCTGACAATCGAGCGCCCGGTATCAAAGTTGCACAGCGCATTTCTGAGCGGCTCAGCGATAAACCAGGTGATTTTTTTCAGCGGCGCTAAGGTGATATTGGTTCTGGCCAGTACTTCATTGAACAGCACGAGCGGCAGAACTTTCGCCAGTACCAGTGCCATCACCATGCCAAATCCCAGCATCAACATCAGCTTGATCACCGCGCTGCGCTGATGATTATTCCGGGTCATGCCCAGCTCGAGCAGGGCAAAGAATAAAAAGCTCATGGCTGCGGGTTGGTAAATCGCAAAGGAAAGCGTCAGGCAAATAGCCGACAGTAGCACCCGGCCCAGGCCTTTGTTTTCCGCCAACGTTGAATAACTGATGCCCGCCAGCAGCACGGACAGGACATAAGGAAAGCAGACTGTCCAGCCGACAAAAACCTGAAATGAGGGCAGCAAACAAATCAACGTGGCAAACGTCAGACGCTGGACCGCGCTGGCAAAAATGCTGCGACGCTCAAGGAAACGGATGATGTAACCACCCAGTAAAATCAGACTGAATAAAGAAAGCACCCTGAGATATGTCAAATCCTGCACGTCATCGATCAGGAAAGCGAAGAAGTAGCGGATAGCACCATAAAAAGGTCGGCCCGATAAGATATCCCATTTGAAAATACTGAATGCATCGGTAGTGGATGCGTATAAATAGAACCAGTCGTCGGAAAATCCGTATGTTGATAAATAAACCGGGCTATAACCGATGAGTAAAGCGACGGCCAGTATCAGATACATGGCGGAGGGATGACGCTCAAAAACTGTTTTTTTCATTTCCTGCTCTTAATTACGTAGCGTGGTCTTTGTTTGGACTCAATGTAGATTCGGCCAATATATTCGCCCAGAACACCGATGCCGATAAGTTGCACTCCACCCAAAAACAGAATGGAAACCAGCAACGAAGGGTAACCCGCCACCGGATTGCCCCAGAGCAGTTTATCGATGATCATCCAGAATCCATAAAGAAAGGAGAGTAACGCGACGCTACCGCCGATGTAACTCCAGATGCGCAAGGGGAAGGTGGAAAAACTGGTTAATCCTTCTAATGCCAGATTCCACAATTTCCAGCCATTAAATTTCGACACCCCTGTGACGCGTTCAGCCCGATCATATTCCACAATCGCTGTTTTACCGCCCACCCAGGATAAAATGCCCTTCATGAACAGATTTCTTTCCGGCAGGCTTTTTATATGTTCTACCGTCTCACGCGACAGCAGACGAAAATCGCCAACGTTTTCCTCTATTTTCGGCGAGCTGATTTGGTTGTGAAAGTGATAAAACCACTCGGCTGTTTTACGTTTGACATGCCCATCGGCGCTGCGATCTTTCCGTTTAGCCAGAACCACATCGGCACCCGCTTGCCAGCGTTCAACCAGTTGATGGATAACGGCGATGGGATCCTGCAGATCAACATCAATCGGGATAACCGCGTCGCCGGTGGCATGCTCCAGTCCGGCAAACAACGCGGGCTCTTTGCCGAAATTGCGGGTAAATGACAGCGCAATGACCAGCGGATCCGAGATGGCCAGGGCATTGATGATGTTTTCGCTGCCATCGCTACTGCCGTCATTGATAAAAACAATTTCCACCTGATAGCCGGCTAATTCATGACGAACCGCCTGATAAAAGAGTGGAATGGTTTCCTCTTCATTGAAGACGGGCACGACGAGAGACAATTTCATTTTACTTCCCTGAAAACGATGTAATTAGAGTAGATGAAGCCGCAACCCAGGCTAATAAAGGAAAAGAGTATCAGGGTAATCACCGGGGAAAGCGTGCAGGCGTCGGCCATCCAGCCAACCAGCGCCGCCATGCCTCCCATAAAGCTGACATAAAGCAGGTAACGCAAGGGCGTGGCTGCAGAAGAGAAGGTCCAGCGGGCATTAGCAAAAAAGGAAAACGTCACCGCAACGCAGAATGCACCAAAGTTTGCCATAGCCTGGCCTGACTCGAATAGCTTGAGAATAAGCGCAAACACCGTCCAGTGAATCGCGGTGTTGATAACGCCAATTCCTGCATAACGGGAAATAAGTTTCAGCATGACGAGAGAGATGAGTAAATTTGCCCTGATCATATACATCGGAAATTATCCTGCAAGCCCGATGCTGAAAATGCGTTTAATCGGGCCAAAACAAGGATAACGACAGGCAACAAAAGCATTGCCCCGCCCGATGATCAATTTCGGGCTAAGGCAGGGTGGGGAATACCCTGATCATGGGGCAATCAGACCAGCTTTTTCACCAGCTCCTCGCTGTGACGAATATGGCTGGAGGCGCGTTCCGGATCGTTCTGCACCAGCGCCATAAACAGCAAATCGGTCAGCGCCAGCTGGGCGCTGGTGGAGGAGATGGCCGCGCTGCGCGTGCTCTGCTCCTCGGCGACGGTGTACAGGCAGACCGTGGCGCACTGCTGCAGCGAATTCGGGGTAAAGCCGGTAAACGCCAGCACATCGGCGCCAATCGCCGCCGCTTCCTGCGCCGCGAGGTTGATCTCGCGACGTTCGCCGGTGTAGGAGATTGCCAGCAGCACATCGCCGGGTGCCATCGCCTGAACACTGGCCAGCAGCGCGTGCATGTCC
This sequence comes from Pantoea sp. Cy-640, assembly GCF_011752635.1. Taxonomy (NCBI): domain Bacteria; kingdom Pseudomonadati; phylum Pseudomonadota; class Gammaproteobacteria; order Enterobacterales; family Erwiniaceae; genus Pantoea; species Pantoea sp. Cy-640. The sequence goes on from NZ_VWXB01000003.1 coordinate 93,369, forward strand.
TGCTCGGCGACGGCGTTGATGCCAATCTTCATCAGCTTCCACGAAAAATCTTTTGCAACCAGCCCGGAGGCGCCAATGCCGACCAGCAGAATGCGGTTGGCGTTCTTCAGCAGCTGCAGCGTTTCCGTGAGTTTCTCTTCGCTGTTGATATCCAGCGTGGCGCGAATCGCCGAAATTTTTTCCGTCAGCAGCTTTTCGCCGACAACTTTAAGCGGATCGTCACTCAGAATGTGGTTGTGCACGGTGATGGCATCGCGGTCGGCCAGCGACTCACTCAGCGCCAGCTTCAGCGCCGGAAAGCCTTTGTAACCCAGTTTCTGGGCGAACTTCACCACGCTCGACTGGCTGACGCCTGACTCTTCCGCCAGTTTTTGTGAACTCAGATGCCGTGCCCGATCAGGCTGCGACAGCAAAAAATCCGCCAGCCGACGCTCGTTCAGCGCCAGGCGTGGGTAGAGCTGGCGAATTCGCAGCAATGAACTCATGTCCGATCCTTAATCCATAGTCCCGCACACAGCTTAGCCGCTCGCGGAAGGAAATGTCTGGCCAGGAATGTCAGATGACATCGCGCCGACGCAGAGAATAAACTATTCAAATGGCATTGTAGCCACTGGAATTAAAAATGACAGCTTTCGCCCCGGCGCGCGATGCTGGCTACACTGTAGAGCAGGTATCGCCGCGTTTAGAAAAAGGAGTCGGGTTTGACAAAGGGTTCGCATCGCCGCGTGGTATTTTTTGACCTGGACGGCACGCTGCATCAGCAGGACATGTTTGGCACATTTATGCGTTATCTGCTGCGCCGCCAGCCGCTCAATCTGGTGCTGGTGGTGCCGCTGCTGCCGGTCATCGGCATGGGTATGCTGATAAAGGGCCGCGCCGCGCGCTGGCCGATGAGCCTGCTGCTGTGGGCTATCACCTTTGGCCATCGTGAGGCCACGCTGCGCCAGCGTGAGGCCGAATTTGCCCGCTGGTTTCGCGAGCGCGTCACCGCGTTTCCGGTGGTGCAGCAGCGGCTTACTGACTACCTCAGCAGTGAAGATGCCGATGTCTGGCTGATTACCGGCTCGCCGCAGTCGCTGGTGGAGCAGGTCTATTTTGATTCCGCGTTTCTGCCGCGCGTAAAACTGATCGCCAGCCAGATGAAGCCGGGCCGTGGCGGCCGGGTATTAGCCATGCGCTGTCTTGGCCATGAAAAAGTGGCGCAGCTCGAGGAAAAAATCGGTACGCCGCTGCAGCTGTACAGCGGTTACAGCGACAGCAAGCAGGATAACCCGCTGCTGTTTTTCTGCCAGCACCGCTGGCGCGTGACGCCGCGCGGTGAACTGCAACAGCTGGAGTGAATCGCAGCTGGATTCCGTCTATAATGCGCCGCCTTGTTAATCCGCAGGAGTTGCCCGTTGAACCCACAAACTGATGAATACTGGATGCGCCACGCGCTTGAACTGGCGCGGCGTGCGTGGGAGCAGGGCGAAGTGCCGGTCGGTGCGGTGCTGGTGCAGGGCGACAGAGTGATTGGCGAGGGCTGGAACCGGCCGATTAGCCAGTGCGATCCCACCGCGCATGCCGAGATTATGGCGCTGCGTCAGGGCGGAAAAGTGATTGATAACTACCGGCTGCTCGACACCACCTTATACGTGACGCTGGAGCCGTGCGTGATGTGCGCCGGTGCCATGGTGCACAGCCGGATTACCCGTCTGGTCTATGGCGCGAAGGATGAGAAAACCGGTGCCGCCGGTTCGCTGCTGGATGTGATCGGCCATCCGGGCATGAATCATCAGATTGAGATTGCGCATGGCGTCCTGGCCGAGGAGTGCGCCACGCTGCTGAGCGACTTCTTCCGTATGCGGCGCGAACAGAAACGTGCGCAGCGGCAGGCGCTGCGCGCCGATTAGTTCATCGCAATCTTCGGTTCGACAGCCGGATAACCGGCACCGAGTTCCGCTTCCAGCGCCGACTGCTGTGCCAGCCGTTTCTCCTGCTCCTGCAGATAGCCTACCAGGCTGATCTGATACTTACGGATGTTCTCAACGTAGTTATAAGCTTCGTGGCCGCGCGCATAGCCATAAGTGGTCTGCGCGTAATAGCGCTTCTGGCTCAGCATCGGCAGGCGCAGCTTAACGTCGGCCCAGCTGTCCGGATTGCCACCCTGTTTGAGGGTCAGCCGGCGTGCATCCAGCATATGTGCGTAGCCCATGTTATAGGCCGCCAGCGCAAACCAGATGCGTTCATCTTCCGGAATGGTCTCCGGCACTTTTTCCATCATGCGCCGCAGGTATTCGCTGCCGCCGCGAATGCTCTGTTCCGGATCGAGACGATCGTTCACGTCGAGGCTGTCAGCGGTATTGCGCGTCAGCATCATCATGCCGCGCACGCCGGTGGGCGAGGTCGCCTGCGGATTCCAGTGCGACTCCTGATAGGAAATCGCCGCCAGCAGGCGCCAGTCGATACTGGATGCGTACTTCTCAAACAGCGGCTTGATATCCGGCAGCGTGTTATCAATTGCGCGCAGGAAGGTGCGGGTATCGACATAATCGAAGGTGCCGACGTGGCCGAGATACTTCTCTTCCAGCCGCGCCATGGTGCCTTCTTCCCCCATCTGACTGTAGAAGTCGAGCATGGCGGCGTTCAGGCTATCGTCATCGTTACGCGGCAGATACCAGGTCACCGGCTCTTCATCGGTAATATCAAACGCCACTGCCAGCTGTGGATGGATACGCTGCAGCAGGCCGATGGTCACCGAATCCCCCACGGTATAGTCGAGCTTGCCGTCGGCGACCGCTTCCAGCAGCGCTTTCTGGCCCATATCGGTGGAGATGGCCCAGTCGAGATCGGGATAGCTGTCCGCTTTGGCGGAACGTAACGTTGACAGATAGGCTGAACCGGACTGCACAATCAGCCGGCCTTTCAGATCACCAAGGTTTTTGGGCCGCGGCTTGTCGATGCGATACACCAGCTGCTGCGACACCGAATAGTAGCTCGGGCCACTCTGATAACGGCTGAGGCGCTCGCTGTTGTAGATCAGCCCGGCGGCCAGCAGGTCGGCTTTGCCGTCGTCAAGATCGTCAAACAGGTCGCCGAGGTTGGGCCGCACCGTGACTTCCAGCTTCACGCCAAGATAATCGGCGAAACGCTTCGCCAGCTCGTAGTCCATACCGGCTGGTGCATTATTGATGGTGTAGTAAGTCAGCGGCGAGTTGACGGTACTGATGCGCAACACTCCCCGCGATTTGATCTGTGATAACGCGTCTTTTCCGCCCCCGTACCAGGGGATGGACGGCCACAGCGCCAGCGCAAGCAGCACGGTGATCAGACCGATAAACAGATAATTTAATTTCAGGCGTTTCAAATAGTTGTCTCGTAATGGCTCACAGGCCTCTGTCTTTTAAAGGCAGTATTTATGTTGTTTTGCACTCCCAGAGCGAGGGGCATTTTGCGCAACAAAGCGCAACAGGGCAACTTATATAGCAAGATTTGCGCAAAATTCAGGCAAATCCTGAGGCTCAGTTTTTCTGCGCAAACGGTTTCGTAACCCGTGCCATTTCTCTATAATACCGCCCGTTTTCCCTGTTGCGCCCCATGAAGCGTCGCCCGGCGCTTCGAAGACGAGAGATCTTTAATGATGGAAATTCTGCGTGGTTCGCCCGCTCTGTCGGCATTTCGTGTAAACAAACTGCTGACCCGCTTTCAGGACGCTCATCTGCCGGTGAGTGATATTTACGCCGAGTACGTCCATTTCGCCGATGTCAGCGCACCGCTCAGCGCGGAACAGCAAGCCCGCCTGCAGCGTCTGCTGAAATACGGTCCTTCTCTCGCCGAACATGCGCCACAAGGGCGTCTGTTGCTGGTGACGCCGCGTCCCGGCACCATTTCTCCCTGGTCATCGAAAGCCACCGATATCGCCCACAATTGCGACCTGCCACAGGTATTGCGCCTGGAGCGCGGTCTGGCCTTCTATGTACAGGCACCGCAGCTGACTGACGCGCAGTGGCAGCAACTGGCCAGCCTGCTGCACGACCGCATGATGGAAACCGTGTTCACGGAGCTCAGCGCGGCAGAACAGCTGTTCGCGCATCATGAGCCGCAGCCGCTGAAAAGCGTAGACGTGCTGGGCGGAGGGCGCGAGGCGCTGGAACAGGCTAACCGCACGCTCGGCCTGGCGCTGGCCGATGACGAAATTGATTACCTGCTTGATGCCTTCACCAGACTGGGCCGCAATCCGAACGACATCGAGCTCTATATGTTCGCCCAGGCGAACTCCGAGCACTGTCGTCACAAGATTTTTAACGCCGACTGGATTATCGACGGCGAAAAACAGCCGAAATCGCTGTTTAAAATGATTAAAAACACCTTTGAGCAGCATCCGGAACACGTCCTGTCGGCGTATAAAGACAATGCCGCGGTGATGGAAGGCTCCGAGGTCGGGCGTTTCTACGCGGATGCGCAGCAGGGCGAATACGAGTTCCATCAGGAAGCCGCGCATATCCTGATGAAGGTGGAAACCCACAACCACCCGACGGCCATTTCGCCATGGCCAGGTGCCGCCACCGGTTCCGGCGGGGAAATCCGTGACGAAGGCGCCACCGGACGCGGCGCGAAGCCGAAAGCGGGTCTGGTCGGCTTCTCGGTTTCCAACCTGCGTATTCCCGGCTTTGAACAGCCGTGGGAAGAGGATTTCGGCAAGCCGGATCGCATTGTTACCGCGCTGGATATCATGACCGAAGGCCCGTTAGGCGGCGCCGCGTTTAACAACGAATTTGGTCGCCCGGCGCTGAACGGCTATTTCCGTACTTATGAAGAGCAGGTCAACAGCCACAACGGCGTTGAGCTGCGCGGCTATCACAAGCCGATCATGCTGGCCGGCGGCATTGGTAACATCCGCGCCGATCACGTGCAGAAGGGTGAGATCGTGGTTGGCGCGAAGCTGATCGTGCTGGGCGGTCCGGCGATGAATATCGGCCTTGGCGGCGGTGCGGCGTCCTCGATGGCGTCCGGCCAGTCGGATGCCGATCTCGACTTCGCCTCGGTGCAGCGCGACAACCCGGAGATGGAGCGTCGCTGTCAGGAAGTAATTGACCGCTGCTGGCAGCTGGGCGAAGCCAACCCGATTCTGTTTATCCACGACGTCGGTGCCGGTGGCCTGTCTAACGCCATGCCGGAGCTGGTGAGCGACGGTGGCCGCGGTGGCAACTTCAACCTGCGCGACATCCTCAGCGATGAGCCAGGCATGAGCCCGCTGGAAGTATGGTGTAACGAGTCGCAGGAGCGTTATGTGCTGGCGGTTGCGCCGGACAAACTGGCGCTGTTCGATGAGCTGTGCCAGCGCGAACGTGCGCCGTACGCGGTGATTGGTGAAGCGACCGAAGAGCAGCACCTGAACCTTGCCGACAGCCATTTCGATAACAAACCGATCGACATGCCGCTCGATGTGCTGCTGGGTAAAACGCCAAAAATGACGCGTGACGTGGCCAGCCAGCAGGCGAAAGGTGACGCGCTGGTGCGGGACGGCATCACTGTTGCCGATGCGGTAAACCGCGTGCTGCATCTGCCAACCGTGGCGGAGAAAACCTTCCTGGTGACCATCGGTGACCGCAGCGTAACCGGCATGGTGGCGCGCGATCAGATGGTCGGGCCGTGGCAGATCCCGGTGGCGAACTGCGCCGTGACCACCGCCAGCCTCGACAGCTACCACGGTGAAGCGTTTGCCATGGGCGAACGTGCGCCGGTAGCGCTGCTTGATTTCGCTGCGTCCGGCCGCCTGGCGGTGGGCGAAGCGCTGACCAACCTGGCCGCGACCGCGATCGGTTCGCTGAAGCGCGTGAAGCTGTCGGCAAACTGGATGGCTGCAGCCGGTCACCCGGGCGAAGACGCAGGCCTGTACGCTGCGGTGAAAGCGGTGGGCGAAGAGCTGTGCCCGGCGCTGGGGATCACCATTCCGGTGGGTAAAGACTCCATGTCGATGAAAACCCGCTGGCAGCAGGGCACTGAACAGCGCGAAATGACCTCGCCGCTGTCGCTGGTCATTACGGCTTTTGCACGCGTTGAGGATGTGCGTCGCACCGTGACGCCACAGCTGCAGCCGGAAGGCGACAACCTGCTGCTGCTGGTGGACCTCGGCAACGGTGCTAACACCCTCGGCGCCACGGCGCTGTCGCAGGTGTATCGTCAGCTGGGCGACAAACCGGCCGACGTGCGCGATGCCGCGCAGCTGGCCGGCTTCTTCAATGCAATTCAGACGCTGGTCAGCGAGCAGAAACTGCTGGCTTACCACGACCGCTCGGATGGCGGTCTGCTGGTCACGCTGGCTGAGATGGCCTTCACCGGCCACTGCGGTATTGAGGCGGATATCGCCGCGCTGGGCAGCGATGCGCTGGCAGCACTGTTTACGGAAGAGCTGGGCGCGGTACTGCAGATTAACGCTGCCGACCGCGCGGCCGTGGAAAAAGTGTTTGCCGATCACGGCCTGAGTAGCAATGTTCACGTCATCGGTAAAGCGCTGCCGGGTGACCGTTTTGTTATCCGCTCCGGCGACAGCGCGGTGTACAGCGAAAGCCGTACCACCCTGCGTACCTGGTGGGCTGAAACCACCTGGCAGATGCAGCGCCTGCGCGATAACCCGGCCTGTGCCGATCAGGAACATGAAGCGAAGAAAGACGATAACGATCCTGGCCTGAACGTGCAGCTGACCTTCCGTCCGGAAGAGGATGTGGCGGCACCGATGATCGCCACTGGCGCGCGTCCGCGCGTTGCCGTGCTGCGCGAGCAGGGCGTGAACTCGCACGTTGAGATGGCCGCTGCCTTCCACCGCGCAGGCTTCACCGCGGTTGATGTGCACATGAGCGATCTGCTGGCGGGCCGTCGTGGTCTGGAGGAGTTCCACGCGCTGGTCGCCTGTGGCGGCTTCTCCTACGGCGACGTGCTGGGTGCGGGCGAAGGCTGGGCGAAATCAATTCTGTTCAACAGCCGCGTGCGTGACGAGTTTGAAAACTTCTTCCATCGTCCGCAGACGCTGGCGCTGGGCGTGTGTAACGGCTGCCAGATGATGTCGAATCTGCGTGAACTGATTCCGGGCAGCGAGCTGTGGCCACGCTTTGTGCGTAACCAGTCCGAGCGCTTTGAAGCGCGCTTCAGCCTGGTGGAAGTGGCCGCCAGTCCGTCACTGCTGCTGGACGGCATGGTCGGTTCTCGCATGCCGATTGCCGTCTCGCACGGTGAAGGTTTTGTTGAAGTACGTGACGGTGCGCATCTGGCTGAGCTGGAAGCGAAAGGGCTGGTGGCGCTGCGCTTCGTCGATAACTTCGGTAAAGTCACCGAGACCTATCCGGCGAACCCGAACGGCTCACCGAACGGCATCACCGCCGTGACCAACGAAAGCGGGCGCGTCACTATCATGATGCCGCATCCGGAGCGCGTGTTCCGCACCGTCAGCAATTCGTGGCATCCGGCGGAGTGGGGCGAAGACAGCCCGTGGATGCGCATTTTCCGCAACGCGCGCAAGCAGCTGGGTTAAACCTGAATCCTGTCTCTTACCGGTGCTCATTCACGGGCACCGTGCAAAGGCCGCTCAACGCGGCCTTTTTTATTTTTTGTCGCGTGGGCACCGCTGTCGATCCGCTGTGATTCCCTGACATCTGTGGCATGTCGGAAAATGACGACAATCCCATGACTGAATTGTCGCTAAAAGGTGACATTTAAATCGTTGTTTTTTATAGGCGCAAAGTTAGCGCGTTAAAGCCGTTGCTAATCGGCGACACTTTTTCCAGACCAGCCGGTCCGAAAGCGTCGTTAATTCCCTCTCTGAGCTGGCAGTATGCTGATTAACAAGGCTATTTATTTTCTGGCACGATAGTTGCTATACTCATTACGTTGCTCATTCTCCTGTCTATGATTGCCCCGCACTGCGGTTGAGCTCATAAAATATCGAATGACGCACCAAACGGAGCCTGCCGTCCACCCAACCGATAATCGCTTGCTTTGCAACGTTATCAAGCACCGGACGCAACGTTGAGTTAGGCTCCACCTATTTTGCAGGCGATGCTGCGGCGTCGCTCTCACGGCAGGCCAAAAGGCCTGCCGTTTTCGTTTTCAGCCTTTCTAACCTTGCCGGACTTCGCTAGCATGCCTGCAACTCACCTTAAAGGAAGCGCGGTTGTGAAGAGATGGCGTCTGTTTCCCCGATCCCTGCGGCAACTGGTTTTAATGGCCTTTCTGCTGGTGCTGCTGCCGCTGCTGGTGCTGGCATGGCAGGCGTGGGAAAGCCTTTCAGCATTGAGTAATCAGGCGGCGGACACTAACCGCAACACCTTCACCGACGTGCGTCGCAGCGAGGCGATGGCGCGTACGGCGCTGGAGCTGGAGCGTAGCTATCGCCAGTATTGTGTGCTGGGCGATGCCAGTCTGGCACGCCTGTATCAAACGCAGTGGAGCCGCTATGGCCAGATGCTCAGCAGCCATGCCGCCAGCCTGCCCGATTTGCCAACGTTCAAAATATTGCAGAGCGCGCTGCCGCAGCTGGAAAAGCTGCAGTGTGATAACGGCAATCTGCTGGCACCGGCGGCGAGCGCGCTGGAGGCATTCTCCGCCGCCAACACCCGCATGGTGCAGGCCACGCGTGAAGTGGTGTTTTCACGCGGCCTGCAGCTGCAGCGCGAAATTGCCGATCGCGGCCAGTTTTTTGGCTGGCAGGCGCTGATACTGTTTTTGATCAGTCTGGTGCTGGTGCTGCTGTTCACCGGCATGATTATCGGCCCGGTTAAGCGCGTCGAACGCATGATCAACCGACTGGGCGAGGGGAAAACGCTGGGCAATAGCGTCAGCTTTCGCGGGCCGCGCGAAATTCGCTCGCTGGGACAGCGCATAGTCTGGCTCAGCGAACGTCTTAGCTGGCTGGAAGCACAGCGGCATGAGTTTCTGCGCCACCTGTCGCACGAACTCAAAACGCCGCTGGCCAGCCTGCGCGAAGGCACCGAACTGCTGGCCGATCAGGTTGCCGGCCCGCTCAATGCGGAACAGCAGGAAGTTGTCGCCATTCTCGACACCAGCAGCCGTCATCTGCAGCGGCTGATTGAACAGTTGCTCGACTACAATCGCCGGCTGGCGGAGAGTCCAATGCGGCTGGAACCGGTGGCTATCGACGCTATCATTGATAGCGTCGTCAGGGTGCACTCACTGCCCGCCAGCGCGCGCCAGATGCACACGCATGTCGATCTGCAGGCCCGTTATTGTCTGGCGGAACCGACGCTGTTGCAGCGAGTGATTGATAACCTCTACTCGAACGCCGTGAACTACGGTAGCGAATCCGGTAACATCTGGCTGCAGAGCCAGCAGAAGGGCAACCAGGTGTGGATTGAGGTGGCGAACACCGGCACGCCGATTCCGGCTGAAGAGCAGGCGATGATCTTTGAGCCCTTTTATCAGGGGAGCCAGCAGCGCAAAGGGCCGGTGAAAGGCAGCGGGCTGGGATTAAGCATCGCCAAAGATTGCCTGCGCAGGATGCAGGGTGATTTGCAGTTGGTCACGCGCACGGACGCGGACGTCTGTTTTCGTATCATTTTGACTACCAGCGCCGGGAATGCCTGATTAATGAAACTCACATCCAGCCGATTTCTCGTCGGCGCACTGATCGCCATCGGCCTGAGCGCCTGTCAGGCGCCGCCCCAGAGCAGTACGCCGCGCGGTGCGGTGAACCTGCCGGAGCCGGACGTGCGCCTGGCGGATTATCTGGCCACCGATTGCCAGAATGTCTGGCAGATTGAAGCACCGGCGGCCATGAGCAATCCACTTTACTGGCAGCGCGCTATCGACTGCGGTGAGCGGCTGTCGGCGGCCGAAGCGCGGGCGGAAGCGCGGCGCTGGCCGGTACAGAACTGGGCGCGCGCCTTTAAGCAGGGCATCCTGCTGGCGAACGGCAACGTGACGCCGGTGGAGCGCCGTCAGTACGTTGATACGCTCGACAGCTACAGCGCGGATTATCCGGCGGCGGTGCGTCCGCTGCTGCAGCTGTGGCGCAGTAACCAGGCCGCGCAGCTGGAGCTGAGCGAGGCGCGCGGCCGCTACGCCGCGCTGCAGCAAAGCAATGACGCCGAACTGGATCGCCTGCGTCAGCAGCAAACGCAACTGCGGCAAACGCTGGACGATACCCAGCGTAAATTGCAGCGACTGACTGACATCGAGCGTCAGCTGTCATCGCGCAAAGCGCCGGACAGCGGCGACAGCACACACGGTGCCAGCGATGCCCAAAGCGAGGAGCAGTAACCATGAAACAGGCCGCACGCTTACTGCTGGTGGATGACGATCCGGGCTTACTCAAGCTGCTCGGTATGCGTCTCAGCAGTGAAGGCTATCAGGTAGCGACCGCGGCCAGCGGGCCGGAAGCCCTGCGTCATCTGCAGAAAGAGAAAGTCGATTTGGTGATCAGCGATCTGCGCATGGATGAAATGGATGGCCTGGCGCTGTTTGCTGAAATCCAGAAGCGCCATACCGGACTGCCGGTCATCATCCTGACCGCGCACGGCTCGATTCCGGACGCGGTAGCCGCCACGCAGCAGGGCGTGTTTAGCTTTCTGACCAAACCGGTCGATCGCGATGCGCTATACAAAGCGATTGACGAAGCACTGGCGCAGCGCGCGCCGGTCAGCGATGACGGCTGGCGCGAAGCGATCGTCACGCGTAATCCGCTGATGCTGCGGCTGCTGGAGCAGGCGCACATGGTGGCGCAATCTGACGTCAGTATATTGATTAACGGCCAGAGCGGCACCGGCAAAGAGGTGCTGGCGCAGGCGATTCATGCTGCCAGTCCGCGCGCCGGCAAACCTTTCATTGCCATCAACTGCGGCGCGCTGCCGGAACAGCTGCTGGAGTCCGAGCTGTTTGGCCACGCCAAAGGCGCCTTTACCGGGGCCGTAAGTGCGCGCGAAGGGCTGTTTCAGGCGGCGGAAGGCGGCACGCTGTTTCTCGATGAGATTGGCGACATGCCGCAGGCGCTGCAGGTGAAGCTTCTCCGCGTGCTGCAGGAGCGCAAAGTGCGCCCGCTGGGCAGCAACCGCGATCTCGACATCAACGTGCGCATCATCTCTGCCACGCACCGCGATCTGCCGAAGGCAATGGAGAAGAAAAGCTTCCGCGAAGATCTCTACTATCGTCTCAACGTGGTGAATCTCAGGATCCCGGCGTTGCATGAACGCGCCGAAGACATCCCGCTGCTGGCCAACCATCTGCTGCGCCAGTCGGCCGATCGCCACAAACCGTTTGTGCGCAGCTTCTCGGTCGATGCGATGAAACGGCTGGTGAGTGCCAGCTGGCCGGGAAATGTGCGCCAGCTGGTTAACGTGATTGAGCAGTGCGTGGCGCTTACTACGTCGCCGGTAATTAGTGACGCGCTGGTAGAGCAGGCGCTGGCTGGCGAGAACACGGCGCTACCGACCTTTGTCGAAGCACGCAACCAGTTTGAGCTTAACTATCTGCGCAAGCTGCTGCAGATGACCAAAGGTAATGTGACGCATGCGGCGCGTCTGGCTGGACGCAACCGTACCGAGTTTTATAAGCTGCTGTCGCGCCACGAACTGGACGCCAGCGAATTTAAAGAGTAGCTTGCTGCGGCAGCGTCAGGAACACTTATACTCATAGTTACCCGTCCATCATGGAGGGAGCGAAAAAAGGATCTGTGATGAAAAAGATCGATGCAATTATCAAACCATTCAAACTCGATGATGTGCGTGAAGCCTTAGCGGAAGTGGGCATCACCGGGATGACGGTCAGCGAAGTGAAAGGCTTCGGACGTCAGAAAGGCCACACCGAGCTGTACCGCGGTGCCGAATACATGGTCGATTTTCTGCCAAAAGTAAAAATCGAGATGGTGGTGGGCGATGATATCGTCGATACCTGCGTAGAAACCATCATGAAAACCGCGCAGACCGGTAAAATCGGCGACGGCAAAATTTTTGTCTTTGACGTGGCGCGCGTCGTGCGTATTCGTACCGGCGAGGAAGACGAAGAGGCCATCTGAGCCCTTCGCTCCTCACCAGACACAAAGCCTGCCGCGTGCAGGCTTTTTCATTTACAGCACCTTGTGCGGACCGAACACCTCGTAGTGAATGCGGTCGGCGCTGATGCCGGCGTCGGTCAGCTGGCGCGCGACAAACTGCATGAATGCCAGCGGGCCGCAAATCCAGAACTCACCCTCGGACTGGGTCAGGGCGGTTGAGACGGTGGCTAAATCCATCAGACCCTGCGCGTCGTAACGTCCCGCGTCGTCAGCTTGCGGCTGGCGATACCAGACGTGGCGGCTAAAGCGCGGTAGTTGCGCACCCAGCGCCGCGACTTCATCAGCAAACGCGTGCTGCGCGCCGTTTTCGCTAGCGTGCAGCCAGCATACTGCGGCCGGGTGCTGCTGCTCCGCCAGGCTGGCCAGCATGGCTAACAGCGGCGTTTGCCCGACGCCTGCTGAGATCAACGTCACCGGCGTCTGCGCCGCTGCCTGCAGGAAGAAATCCCCGGCCGGCGCGGCGCACTGCACGATATCGCCGACCTTCGCATGCTGATGCAGCCAGCCGGAGACGCTGCCCTGCGCTTCGTGTTTCACCGCAATGCGATAGGCTTTGCCATCCGGCAGATGCGTCAGCGAATACTGGCGGTGCTGAATGTAGTCGCTGTCCGCCGGGCGCAGACTGAGGGTCAGATACTGACCGGGCAGGAAGTCCGCCACCGTCTCTCCATCATTCGGCACCAGCTCAATGCTTTTAATTACCGAGCTCTGCGCGGTAATCGCACGGATGCGGAAATCGCGCGCGCCACGCCAGCCGCCGACCTTTTCTTCCGACGCACGGTAAATCGCTGCTTCACGCTGGATAAACACCTCAGCCAGCACGCCATAGGCTTTGCCCCACGCCGCCAGTACTTCATCGCCTGGATTGAGCAGCTCTTTAATCGTCGCCAGCAGGTTTTCCCCGACAATCGCGTACTGCGCCGGCTGAATATTCAGGCTGGCATGCTTCTGTGCAATTTTCTCCACCGCCGGCAGCAGCACCGCAAGATTTTCCAGGTTGCTGCCGTACGCGCAGATCGCGTTAAACAGCGCTTCACGCTGATTGCCGCTGCGCTGGTTGTTCATGTTAAACACGTTCTTCAGCTCGGGATGCTGCGTCAGCATCCGCTGATAAAAGTGACCGGTCAGCTGCGGGCCGAGTTGAGCAATCGCGGGCAGGGTAGATTTCACGGTGGCGATGGTTTGCGCGTCAAGCATGGGCTGATCCTCAGAGTAATTTTAAACATGTATTTTAAATGCATGTTATGCCTGTTGCCGCGCACTGTAAATCCCCCGTTTTGTCTGGGGTGACGAGTGTCAATCTGCTGGCGGGCGCGCAAAGCTGAAAAATTTTCCCGCTGCTGATGAACAAATCTCCGGTTTTCTTCCCCGGCTAAAAAGCGTAAAAATCCCGTGCCAGCGCCTTGCCAATCGTTTGCGTAAAAAGAGGGGATTGGCGCTACCGTCACCTGGCAAAACCGTTTACACTGTTGGCCTTCGCCCCCAGCCGGGGCTTAAACTGCCGTTAAAAAGTTGCTGAGTCAGGAGATGCGGATGTTAAAGCGTGATATGAACATTGCCGATTATGATGCCGAGTTGTGGCAGGCTATGGAGCAGGAGAAGGTGCGTCAGGAAGAGCACATTGAACTGATTGCTTCGGAAAACTACACCAGCCCACGCGTTATGCAGGCGCAAGGTTCACAGCTCACCAACAAATATGCCGAAGGCTATCCGGGCAAACGCTACTACGGCGGATGTGAATATGTGGATATCGTTGAGCAGCTGGCGATCGATCGCGCCAAAGCGCTGTTCGGCGCGGATTACGCTAACGTGCAGCCGCACTCCGGCTCCCAGGCTAACTTCGCGGTGTACACCGCGCTGCTGCAGCCGGGCGACACCATTCTGGGCATGAACCTGGCACACGGTGGTCACCTGACCCACGGTTCGCCGGTCAACCTGTCCGGTAAGCTGTACAACGTTATCCCTTACGGCATCGATGAAACCGGCAAAATCAATTACGAAGAGCTGGCCGAACTGGCGCAGACCCACAAGCCAAAAATGATCGTGGGCGGCTTCTCTGCTTACTCTGGCGTGTGCGACTGGGCCAAAATGCGTGAAATCGCCGACAGCATCGGCGCCTGGCTGTTTGTTGATATGGCCCACGTTGCCGGTCTGATCGCTGCTGATGTGTACCCGAACCCGGTACCGCACGCGCACATCGTGACCTCGACCACGCACAAAACGCTGGCCGGTCCGCGTGGTGGCCTGATTCTGGCGAAAAACGGCGACGAAGAGCTGTACAAGAAACTGAACTCCGCGGTGTTCCCGGGTGGTCAGGGCGGCCCGCTGATGCACGTTATCGCCGGTAAAGCCGTCGCGTTCAAAGAAGCCATGGAGCCGGAGTTCAAGGCTTATCAGCAGCAGGTCGCGAAGAACGCCAAAGCGATGGTGGAAGTGCTGCTGGAGCGCGGTTACAACATCGTCTCAGGTGGTACTTACAACCACCTGTTCCTGATCGATCTGGTGAGCAAAGGTCTGACCGGTAAAGAGGCGGATGCCGCTCTGGGCCGCGCTAACATCACCGTGAACAAAAACAGCGTACCTAACGATCCGAAGAGCCCGTTTGTGACCTCCGGTGTGCGTATCGGTACGCCAGCAGTGACCCGTCGCGGCTTCAAAGAAGCGGAAGTGCGCGAGCTGGCGGGCTGGATCGCTGACGTTCTCGACAATATCAACGACGAAGCCACTATCGAGCGCACCAAACAGAAAGTGCTGGATATCTGTGCCCGTCTGCCGGTTTATGCCTGATAAACGCTAAACCCGCAGTGTGATGAAGGATGGCGCAAGCCATCCTTTTTTTATTCCCTTTCGCAGGCGGCTTTGAGAAAGTAACGGCCATTCCGCGCACGGCGGAGCGTCAACAGGAGGAAACATGACCATCGGATCGGCCAGGTGGCTGGGACTGAGCTACTTCACCTACTTTTTCTGCTATGGCATCTATCTGCCGTTCTGGAGCGTGTGGCTGAAGGGCAACGGGCTGGATGCGGAAAAAATTGGTCTGCTGCTCGGCTGTGGCATGGTGGCGCGCTTTGCCGGCAGCCTGTTGATTGCTTCGCAGGTGAAAAATCCAGCGCAGCTGATTGTTGCGCTGCGCCTGCTGGCGCTGGTGACCTGTCTGTTCGCGCTCGGTTTCTGGCTGGGCGGTCAGTGGCTATGGCTGCTGCTGGTGATGATTGGTTTTAACCTGTTCTTCTCGCCGCTGGTGCCGCTGAGTGATGCGCTGGCGGCCACCTGGACACAGCAAATCGGGCTGGCCTATGGTCCGGTACGGCTGTGGGGCTCGCTGGCGTTTGTTATCAGCTCGGCGCTCACCGGTATGCTGGTCA
The DNA here is from genome assembly GCF_011752635.1 of Pantoea sp. Cy-640. Classification (NCBI taxonomy): domain Bacteria; kingdom Pseudomonadati; phylum Pseudomonadota; class Gammaproteobacteria; order Enterobacterales; family Erwiniaceae; genus Pantoea; species Pantoea sp. Cy-640. The sequence goes on from NZ_VWXB01000003.1 coordinate 108,774, forward strand.
GCGCCTGGTCATCGCAGGTGATTCTGCTGCTGTTGAGCGCAGGCGCGCTGGCGATGCTGTCCGGCATGCTGCTGCCGCCACAAACCCGACCGCAGGGTGAGCTACGCCAGGGCGCGAGCGGGGGCTGGGCGGCGTGGCGCGACCTGCTGCGCGAGAACAGCGTCTGGCGTTTCATGCTGTGCGTAACGCTAATGCAGGGCGCACACGCCGCGTATTACAGCTTCAGCGCCATCTGGTGGCAGGAAGCGGGCTACTCCGCGTCGGTCGTGGGCTACCTGTGGTCGCTGGGCGTGGTGGCCGAAATCGTGATTTTTGCCCTGAGTAACCGGCTGTTTCGCCGCTGGAGCGCGCGCGATCTGCTGCTGCTGTCCGGCGTTTGCGCGCTGGTGCGCTGGACGCTGCTGGGTGCCAGCACAGCGCTACCGCTGTTGATTGTGGCGCAGATTCTGCACTGCGGCAGCTTTACCGTCTGCCATCTGGCGGCGATGCGTTTTATCGCCGCGCGTAAAGGCGCAGAGGTGATTCGTCTGCAGTCGCTCTATTCGGCGCTGGCAATGGGCGGCGGCATTGCGGTGATGACGATGGTTTGCGGCGTGCTGTTTACTCACCTGCACGGCCAGCTGTTCTGGGTGATGGCGCTGGTGGCGCTGCCGGCGCTATTCCTGCGGCCACGCGCGGCTTAAGACTCCAGCAGCTGACGAATGCGCTGCTGCTGGTGATCGCTCAGCGGCAGCTCAGCGTGGATCAGCGGCGGCGAGTAGAGCGGCAGGGCGGTGGCGTAGGGCGTCACCACCAGCGCCACATCGCGCGGTGCGCCCTCACGCTGAAAGTGCAGCATATCCTGATAGGTAATATTGATCGGCAACAGCATCATTTCCCGCAGCTGCTGCTCCAGCAGCTGTTCCAGCGCCGCGTCAGCGCCGGTCAGTAACAGCACCTGTTTCTCCTGTAGCGCGCTCTCCTGCATCAGCCAGCCTCCAAACTGCACCGCCACCAGGCTTACTTCTTCCGCGCTAAACTGCGTGCCGAAATCGCTGCTGAAGTGCTGCAGCGCGCGCGCCGTGGTGCGCAGCAGGCGCGGATAGAGACGCGCCACGTCCAGCGCCACGCTGTTATCAATGCCGATGGCAAAGTGGCTACGATCCAGCGCCTGCGCCAGGTGAGTATAGAGCTGCAGCTTCAGCTGCTGCTGATTTTTGATGCGCGTCTGCGCCAGTTGCTCAAAGCGGGCGATCAGGGCTTCCACCGCGGCCATCAGCTTGTGTGCCTGACTATCTGCCAGCTGGCTGCCGTCTGGCGCGTGAATCAGGCTGAACAGCAGCGTCCAGAAATCGGTTTCGCTGACGTCCGGGGCCAGATGGCAACGTTTCTGCCAGTGATGGATCACGTCATCCGCTGCGCTGCGTTCGATCTTCGCCGCCAGCCAGGCGCGCTGGCGCTCGCTGAACAGCGCCGTCTGACGCTGACACAGCGCATATTTCATGAAGATTTGCAGAAACAGCCGGTCGCGCGGCGTGAAATCGCGCGCCAGCCGCAGGCTGCAGTGCTGGATCAGCGCCTGCAGATTGGTTTCATCCCACAGCGCTTTCTCAATTTTCAGCACCTTCAGCCGCTGGCGCAGTGCCGGCGCAAAATGCGTGCAGACGAAATCCTGCGACAGGCGCAGCGCGCGGCGCAGCCAGTGCAGCAGGCACAGACGCCGGTCCAGTTCCGTGCCATGAATGCGAAAGCTGCCATCCACCATCTGGTGTAATTCCAGCTGGTGAAAGCGCTGTATCTCATCTCCGACATCCGCGATATCCTGTCGGGCGACAACAGGGTCCACGCCATTTAACTGGCAGAGCTTTTCAAGCGTTAACGCGGGAGCAGGCAGAAACAGCAGCAGCAGCAGATGGCAACGACGCTGGGCGCGGCTGAAGAGGGGAGCAGTAGAATGCGCTGAACTCATCAATCGTGTTATCCGCAGGTCATTTTTCAGCTAAGAATAGCCAACTCCACGCGCTGACCCTGGCCTTTGTCATGACTTTTGTTCAGAGCTTCAGGGCGGGTCACAGTTTTTTCTGGCCCGGTATCCTTCTGACTTTAAAATTTGTTACTTTATAACATATGAAAATTGCGCTCGTTAGCTTTACGCTGTTGTTCAGCGGCGCCGTGTGGGCGCATCCACACAGCTTTATTGATATGCAGACCGAACTGCTCGGTAAGGACGATCATCTCAGCGCGATGAAGATGGTATGGACCATGGACGAGATCACCTCCGCCGATCTGCTGTACGATGCCGGCAACGCCAAACCCGGCGAGGTGGTGTGGAAAAAGCTGGCGGCGCAGGTAATGGCCAATGTACTGGGCCAGCACTATTTTACCGAAGTGTGGCAGGATAAAAATCGGGTGAAATTTCTCAACCTGCCGCAGGAGTATCAGCTGTCGCGCAAGGGCAACAAAGCAGTGCTGGAGTTCATTGTGCCGTTCGGCGAACCGCAGTCGTTAAGCGCCAGGCAGTACCGCATCCAGACCTTCGATCCCAGTTACTTTGTTGATATGTATTATGACAATCCGCAAGCCATCACCATGGATGAGACCGTGAAAGCCCATTGCCAGTTTGACTTACACACGCCCAAACCGGATGACTCGCTAAAACAGTACGCGCTGTCGCTGGATAAAGCTGACGCACCGCCCGAAGATATGGATCTCGGCCAGCAGTTTGCCCAGACGGTAACCCTGACATGTCGTTGATTTCACTGCCTGGCGCTTCCCGTCGCTGGTGGCCACTGTGGCTGCTGGCTGCGCTGCTGATTAGCGCGGGCGCGTTGCTGTGGCTGCACTGGCCGCAGATTCTGCTGCAAAGCGTACTGTGGCAGAAGGTTCTGCACCGTGAGATGACGCAGCTCCTGCAACAGGTGGCGCAGCAGCCGCAGCAGGCCGGTGTCACGCTGATGCTGTTCAGCCTTGCCTACGGCGTGCTGCATGCGCTGGGGCCGGGCCACGGCAAAGTGGTGATCAGCACCTTTCTCGCTACCCATCCGGCGCAGCTGAAAACCAGCATGAAGCTGACGCTGCTGGCGGCGCTGTTGCAGGGCACGGTGGCGATTGCTCTGGTGACGCTGATGCTGGTAGTGCTGCAAACCTCGTCGCGCCAGCTGCATCTCACCAGTTACTGGCTGGAGAAAGGCAGCTATTTGCTGGTGATGGCGCTCGGCGTCTGGGTGGGCTGGCGCGCGCTACAGGGGTTACGCCGCGCGTTCCGTCCGGCAACCGGGCTCCAGATTCGCGCGGTACGGCCGCATCATCAGCACCATGCTGACTGCGGCTGCGGTCATGCCCACCTGCCGAGCGCGCAACAGCTGGCCGGTGCGGTGAGCGGCAGAACCCAGGCGCTGGTGGTGCTGTCGATGGGGCTGCGGCCCTGTTCCGGTGCCATCATGATGCTGTTGTTTGCCAAAGTGATTGGCGTGTATGGCTGGGGCGTGGCCTCGGCGCTGACCATGTCGCTGGGCACCGCGCTCACCGTGTCGCTGCTGGGTTTGCTGGTGCAGCGCTCGCGCGTGCTGGCGGTGCGTCTCGGCAGGGTCAGCAGCAGAGGGGCAGCGCAATGGTTGTTGCCGGCCGTGATGCTGGCTGGCAGCCTGCTGTTGCTGCTGGCCGGCTTTATTTTATGGCACAGTGCTACGCCCGGCTTCGGTGGCGGTCTGCGTCCTTTTTAATTAATACGCTTTAAAAAATAAGCGCAGCATGTTCCCTGAATATGCTGCGTTTTTTTTTGCCCGCGACGCAGAGTTTAATTTCTCTTGCCCGCCGATCTGGTGAAAAGAGTTTTCTCTGTCTACGCTAGATAATATCAAAAAGGACAGGGTGTGCTCTTATATGCGTTACTCTTTATCGTCAATGTTTGTGAGGAAATAAATATGCCTGAAACCTGGACTAATAATGGCAGCACGGAAACGGTGGTGGAAACGCACGGCGGTTTACCGTTGAAACGCATTTCCTGGAGTGCCGTATTTGCAGGGGTGATAGCGGCATTAATCATTCATATTTTACTGGGGCTGCTGGGAACCGCGATCGGCGCCACGACCATCGATCCCCAGCAGGAACAAAATCCGCTGGAACATCTGGGGACCGGGGCGCTGATTTGGACCGGGGCCAGCATGCTGATTGCGCTGGCGGTCGGTAGCTACGTTGCCGGACGGCTGGCTCAGCGCGAAGGTGCGCTGCACGGTCTGCTGATGTTTGGTGTCAGTACCCTGATTACGCTGTGGCTGGCGATTTCCCTTGCCAGCGGTATTATCGGCGGTGCCTTTAATATTTTAGGCTCCGGTTTTAATGCCCTGGGTAACGGTATTTCTGCGGTAGCGCCATCGGTGACCAATATGGCGAAAGAGAAGCTGCAGGAAAATAATATCAACCTGGATGATTTGCAAAATGAATTGCAAACTACGCTGCGTCAGACCGGCAAACCGGAACTGCAGCCGGAAAATTTACAGCAGGATGTAAATAGCGAAGCGAATAATGCGCAAAACCAGGCGAAACAGACGGCACAGAATCCACAGAATGCCGACAATGATATTGCCAATTGGATCCGTGGTGTACTGAGTCGTCATGCCGATACGCTGCAGGCTGCAGACCGCGATGCGCTGAAAAACATTATTAAAGCGCGGACCGGAAAAAGCGATCAGGAAGCGGAACAGATCGTTAATCAGACTGAGCAAAGCTATCAACAGGCGATGCAGAAATATCAGCAGCTGAAGCAGGAAGCGGAGCAGAAAGCGCGGGAAGCCGCAGAGAAAGCCGCGGCGGCAACGGCGAAAGCCAGCTGGTTTGCCTTCTTCATGATGCTGATCGAGGCGGTGCTGGCGGCGGTCCTCGGCGGTGTCGGTCGGCGTACCCAGCCGCGCACCGTGTTAACCCACGAGCGTCGGTAACAAAGTCAGTAATAAAAAAGGCGGCTGATTTAGCCTAATGCCGATCAGTTAAGACAAAAATGATCGGTTGAACGATCCGGTCGCTGTGTGAAAATCCGTAATCTCTCATGGATGATTACGGATTTTTTTATGCTCCTCAGCCAGGCCCTTGACGCTGTTCTTAAGTTCTCACCGAAAGAGTTCTCTGCTCTTTCTGACCTGCTTTCCCCTGAACTCATTGACGAATGCCTGGCGGATACCGGCGTTGTCACGGTGCGAAAGCGCCGTCTGCCCATGGAAATGATGGTATGGGCCGTGACCGGCATGGCGCTTTTCCGCTCTCTTTCCATGAGTCAGCTAGTTTCCCACCTTGATATTGTCCTCCCGGGTAAACGTCCCTTCGTCGCACCCAGCGCGGTTGTGCAGGCACGTCAGCGGCTCGGGGCTGAAGCCGTCCGCCTGGTTTTTGAAAAGACCCGCCAGCTCTGGTTCGAAAAAACACCGATGTCGCACTGGAACGGCCTCACGCTGATGGCGGTGGACGGGACGCTGTGGCGAACGCCGGACACGCCGGAAAACGACGCCGCATTCGGCCGCACGGCCAATGAACACGCCCGTTCTGACTGGCCACAGCTGCGCATGGTCTGTCAGATGGAGGTCACCAGTCACCTGTTGTCGGGCGTTGCCTTCGGCAGCGTCTCTGAAACCAGCGAAGTTGAGCTCGCCGCCCGGCTGGCGGCGCAGACGCCTGCTCATTCCCTGACGATAATGGACAAGGGCTTCTATGCTCCGGGCCTCCTTCATCACTGGCAGACATCAGGCACCGAAAAGCACTGGATGATACCGCTGCGAAAAGGTGCTCAGTACCGGGTAAAAGAGAGGCTGGGTCCCGGACATGAGCTGGTTGAGCTGAGCCTGACGCCGCAGGCGCGGAAAAAATGGAGCGGCGCACCGGCCACGCTGACGGCAAGACTTATCAGTAAGGAAACCGGCGGCAGAACGGTACAGATAGTGACGTCCATGTGTGATCCGCTTCGCTATCCGAAAGCCGATATCGTGGACCTGTACGGTCATCGCTGGGAAATCGAGCATGGCTTCAGGGAGATGAAGCAGCACCTGCTGAATAATGAGCTGACGCTGAGAAGTAAAAAGCCGGAGCTGGTGCAGCAGGAGCTGTGGGGGGTGGCACTGGCGTATAACCTGCTGCGCTTTATGATGGCACAGATGGCATACAGCCTTAAAAATGTGGAGCCTTATCAGCTGGGCTTTAAACAGGCGGCGCTGTATCTGGCCGGTCAGCTGAGTCTGCTGCCTGCGGTTGCACCGGGAAGAATACCGAAGGTGATGAATGAAATAATGGCGATGGCGGGAAGCTTCGTATTACCCGGCCGTCGTCAGCGGCATTATCCGCGGGCGGTAAAAAAGAAACCGCAGCGTTATCCGCTGCGGCGTTCTTAAAAGCTTATCTGACAAGCATTAGGCTGATTTAGCCGCCTTTTTTTGCTTAGCGCTTCAGCGCTTCGCTCAGTTCTTCGCGCATGCTGGCCAGCATCGCCTTCACCACACGCGGGTTACCGGCCACCAGGTTGCCAGACAGCATATAGCCGTGGTTACCGGTGAAATCGGTCACCAGACCGCCCGCTTCACGCACCAGCAGTTCACCGGCAGCGAAATCCCATGGCTTCAGGCCAATCTCAAAGAAACCGTCAACGCGACCTGCGGCCACATAGGCCAAATCCAGCGCAGCAGAGCCGGTACGGCGGAAATCAGCGCACTGGGTAAACAGTTTTGCCACGATGTTGATGAACGGCGTGGCGTGCTGCTTCAGCTTGAACGGGAAGCCGGTAGCCAGAATGGTGCCGTCGAGGTCACGCGCCGTGCTGCCGCGCAGGCGATAGCCGTTAAGCTGCGCGCCCTGACCGCGTACAGCGGTGAACAGTTCGTTACGCATTGGATCGTAAACCACCGCCACTTCGGTGCGGCCTTTGATGCGCACGGCGATAGAAACAGCAAAGTGGGGCAGACGTTTGATGAAGTTGGTGGTGCCATCCAGTGGATCGATTACCCATTGAACATCCTGATCGTCGCCCGCCAGCTCACCGCTTTCTTCGGTGATGATGGTGTGTTGAGGGTAAGATTTGCGAATCACTTCGACAATCAGACGTTCTGCGTCGCGGTCAACATTGGTAACGAAGTCGTTGCTGCCTTTCTGGCTGGCTTCGACGGCGTCCGGGGTTTCATAATTCTTGGCAATTAAATTTCCGGCCTTGCGCGCTGCGCGCACGGCGATGTTGAGCATCGGATGCATCGGTATCTCTCACTGGATGTTAAAGAACGGGGTGAAAACGGCGCGGAGTATATCAGGGTGTTCAGCAAATGTCCTGCTTTTATGTTAGGATGCGCGCCATCATTTCCTTATCGCTATCTATTATGCTGCAAAATATCCGAATCGTACTGGTAGAAACCTCGCACACCGGCAACATGGGTTCCGTTGCCCGCGCCATGAAAACCATGGGCTTAAGCAACCTGTATCTGGTCAATCCGCTGGTGAAACCGGACTCGCAGGCTATTTCACTGGCTGCCGGTGCCAGCGATGTGATCGGTGAGGCGAAGATCGTCGATACGCTGGATGAGGCGATTGCCGGCTGTAGCCTGGTGGTGGGTACCAGCGCACGCTCGCGCTCGCTGCCGTGGCCGATGCTTGACTCGCGTGAATGCGGCATCAAAAGCGTGGAAGAGGGCCAGCAGGCGCCGGTGGCGCTGGTGTTTGGTCGCGAGCGCGTAGGCCTGACCAACGAAGAGCTGCAGAAGTGCCACTATCATGTCGCCATTCAGGCCAACCCGGAGTACAGCTCGCTCAACCTGGCGATGGCGGTGCAGATTATCGCCTATGAAGTGCGCATGGCGTGGCTGGACGCGCAGGAGAAAGCCAGTCCGCAGCCGCAGTACGAAGCCTCGCCGTATCCGCTGGTTGACGATCTGGAGCGCTTCTATCAGCACATCGAGCAGATGATGCTGAACAGCGGTTTTATCCGCCAGGGCACACCGAGCCAGGTGATGAGCAAACTGCGTCGCCTCTATACCCGTGCGCGTCCGGAGCGCGATGAACTCAACATTCTGCGCGGCATGCTGTCGTCGTTTGAAAAACCCAAAAACGACAAGGGTAATAGTTGAGTAAAACACCAGGTTAAATAGTTGAGCGAAATACTCGGTTAAATAGTTGACCAAAATACTCGGGAATGTCAGACTGGCCTCCATTCTTCAGATAACCCGCCGACTCGCTGGCGGACGCTTACGAGGTTGTATGCTATGAGACTGACATCCAAAGGACGTTATGCCGTAACCGCTATGCTGGACGTTGCCCTGCACTCGCACGAGGGCCCGGTACCGCTGGCCGATATTTCAGAGCGTCAGGGCATTTCGCTCTCCTATCTGGAGCAGTTATTCTCGCGTCTGCGTAAGCACGGTCTGGTGGCCAGCGTGCGGGGTCCGGGTGGCGGTTATCTGTTAGGCAAAGACGCCGGCGCGATTGCGGTCGGCGCGGTGATTACCGCGGTGGACGAATCCGTTGACGCCACCAAATGCCAGGGTAAAGAGGGTTGCCAGGGCGGCGAGCGCTGCCTGACCCACGTTCTGTGGCGCGACCTGAGCGAGCGCATCAGCGATTTCCTCAACAACATCACGCTGGCGGAACTGGTGAATAACCAGGAGATCCTCGACGTGGCCGATCGCCAGAACAGCGTTGACAACCGTCGCTTCCAGCAGCATCGCGTGCAGGAAACCATCAACGTCAATCTGCGCGCCTGATCCTCTCTCGTTCAGCCTCTGCTGTTAACCCAGGAGAGGCTGAATCGTGCTATAAAGACGTATGATTTTTTATACGGAGTTTTAGCGCAATGAAATTACCGATCTACCTGGATTACGCAGCGACAACGCCTGCGGATCCGCGTGTCGCCAGCAAAATGATGCAGTTCCTCACTTTGGATGGCACCTTCGGTAACCCCGCTTCCCGTTCCCACCGTTTTGGCTGGCAGGCTGAAGAGGCCGTTGACGTGGCACGCAACCAGGTTGCCGAACTGATCAACGCCGATCCACGCGAAATCGTGTTTACCTCCGGTGCCACCGAAGCCGATAACCTGGCGCTCAAAGGCGCGGCGCAGCAGCATCAGGCGCGCGGTAAACACATCATCACCAGTCAGACCGAACACAAAGCGGTGCTCGACAGCTGTGCCCAGCTGGCGCGCGAAGGCTTTGACGTCACCTTTCTGCAGCCCGGCGCGGACGGCATCGTCACGCCTGCGATGCTGGAAGCGGCACTGCGCGACGACACCGTGCTGGTGTCGCTGATGCACGTCAATAATGAAACCGGCGTGATTCAGGACATCGCCGCGCTGGGCGCGCTGTGTCACGCGCGCGACATCCTGTTCCACGTGGACGCCACGCAAAGCGTGGGCAAACTGCCGCTTGACGTCAGCGCGCTGCCGGTGGATTTGATGTCGTTCTCAGCGCACAAACTGTACGGGCCGAAAGGCATCGGCGCGCTGTGGGTGCGGCGTAAACCAAAACTGCAGATCGACGCGCAGATGCACGGCGGTGGTCACGAGCGCGGCATGCGTTCGGGGACCTTGCCGGTGCACCAGATTGTCGGCATGGGCGAGGCCTATCGCATCGCGCGCGAAGAGATGGCGGACGAGAGTGCGCGTCTGGCTACGCTGCGCCATCGTCTGTGGCAGGGCATCAGCACGCTAAGCGACGTACAGCTCAACAGTTCACTCGAACAGGGCGCGCCGAATATCCTCAATATCAGTTTTGCCCACGTCGATGGCGAATCGCTGATCATGGCGCTGAAAGATCTGGCGCTGTCGTCGGGATCCGCCTGTACTTCTGCCAGCCTTGAACCTTCCTACGTTCTGCGCGCCATGGGCGTGGATCAGCAGCTGGCCTACAGCTCGCTGCGCTTTTCGCTGGGTCGCTTTACCACGCAGGAAGAGATCGATTATGCCATCGGGGTGGTACATAAGGCGGTAACGCGCTTACGGGCGCTGACGCCGGCCACTTCCCGCTAAATTTTCGCCCTGCGCCGGTCAGTGCGCAGGGATAACAAACGCAAACGGAGCCACGCGATGACAACACAACCCATGACGATTACGCTCAGCTCCCAGGCCGCCGACGCGCGCTGGGGCGAGAAAGCCTTGCTGAGCAGCAATGAAAGTGGCATGACCGTTCACCTGACCGGTGCCGATGCGCTGATGAGCATTCAACGTGCCGGACGCAAGCTGGACGGTCAGGGCATCCGCCACGTCGCGCTGAGCGGCGAAGGCTGGGATCTGGAGAAATGCTGGGCGTTCTGGCAGGGTTTCCGCAGCCCGAAAGGCCAGCGTCAGGTCGAATGGCCGACGCTGAGTGAGGCCGATCAGGCCGAATTCGATCGTCGCCTGAAGATCGTTGACTGGGTGCGCGACACCATCAACCTGCCTGCGGAAGATCTGAGCCCGGAGCAGCTGGCGCACAGCGCCATCGATCTGATCAGCGAAGCAGGCGGTGACGCGGTGAGCTATCGCATCATCAAAGGTGAGGATCTGCGTGAGCAGGGCTATGCCGGAATTCATACCGTAGGCCGCGGCTCGACGCGTCCGCCAGTGCTGCTGACGCTGGACTTCAACCCCGGCGGCGACGATAGCACGCCGGTGTACGCCTGCCTGGTGGGCAAAGGCATCACCTTTGATACCGGCGGTTATAGCCTGAAGCAGAGCGCATTTATGGATTCGATGAAATCCGATATGGGCGGCGCGGCAACGGTAACCGGTGCGCTGGCGCTGGCGATTGCGCGCGGCCTGGATAAACGCGTGAAGCTGTTCCTGTGCTGCGCCGATAACATGGTAAGCGGCAACGCGTTCCGCCTTGGCGACATCATCCGCTATCGCAACGGGAAATCCGTTGAAGTGATGAACACCGACGCCGAAGGGCGTCTGGTACTGGCCGACGGGCTGATCGACGCCAGCGAACAGCGTCCGCAGCTGCTGATTGATGCGGCCACGCTGACCGGTGCCGCGAAAACCGCGCTGGGCAACGATTACCATGCGCTGTTTACCTTTGACGACGTGCTGGCGGAGTCGCTGCTGGGCAGCGCCACCAGCGAGAATGAAGCTTTCTGGCGTCTGCCGCTGGCCGAATTCCACCGCAACCATCTGCCGTCCAACTTTGCCGATCTGAATAACATCGCCAGCGCAGCCCACGCGGCGGGCGCCAGCAGCGCGGCGGCGTTCCTCTCATGGTTCGTCAGCAACTATCAGCAGGGCTGGCTGCACATTGACTGCTCCGCGACCTATCGCAAAAGCGCGGTCGATCAGTGGTCCGCCGGTGCGACAGGCCTTGGCGTGCGTACCATTGCCAATCTGTTACTGAAATAATCCCGACAACGGCAGGCTGCAACCTGCCGTCTTTTTTGGAAGCCTATCCCTTATGAGTAACCGTCTTGAAGAGGTGCTGAAGCTGGCGGCCACCGAGCCTGCGCACCGTCCGGAATTTTTTCAGCTATTGCTGGAGGCCGATGTCTGGGTGCCGGGCGAAAGTCCCGCGGAGCAGTTTGATGCCACCTCGCCGGTAGAATTACAGCACTGGGAGAAAGAGGGCGGCGGCAGCGTGATCCCTTTCTTTACCTCAGAAGCAGCGATGAGCGAAGCCATCCAGGGTGAGCAGCCGTACCTGCGTTTACCGACGCGCACGCTGTTTGAAATGACGCTGGGCGAAACGCTGTTCCTCAATCCAAAACTGCCGGCCGGCAAAGAGTTTTCACCCGGTGAGATCGCGCATCTGCTGGGCGAAGAGGGCAGTGCGCTGAGCCAGCAAACGGTGCTGGAGGGCGGTCATGCATTGCTGCTGTCCGAAGTGGCCGAGCCGCCAGCGCAGATGATCGATTCGCTGACCCAGCTGTTTGCGAAATACAAACAGGTGCGTCGCGCCTACGTTGCCAGCATTCGTGAGCGTGCCGATGAACAGGCGAATCTGTTGATTGGGATTGAAGCCGACAGCGATATTGATGCGATTATTCAGGCGGCCGGCAGCGTGGCGACCGATACGCTGCCCGATGACGCGCCAATTGATATCTGTGAAGTGGTCAGCAACGAGCAGGGTGTCAGCCATTTCTTCACCGCGCACATTACGCCGTTTTATGAGCGCCGCTGGGGCAGTTTCCTGCGCGATTTCAAAGGCAGCCAGCGGATTATTTAGTGCCGGTGCGCATCAGTGCGCCGGTAAATCGCACCGATGCCATGTAGGGTCGCCGTTTACGGCGACCGGTTACACGCACCACATCCGACACTTATTTCTCAATCGGTAAATCGTCGCGGCTGCCCCATTCTCCCCACGAACCGTCGTACAGCGTCACGTCACGCACGCCCAGCGCGGTCAGCGCCAGAATCACCACCACCGCCGTCACGCCGGAGCCGCAGCTGGCGACAATCGGCTGATCCAGCTTAATGCCTGCCTTTGCAAACAGATCGCGCAGCTCGGCGGCCGGTTTCAGCTCACCGTTGGCCACCAGATCGTTCCACGGCATATTCAGGCTGTGCGGGATATGGCCGCGCAGCAGGCCGGGACGCGGCTCATCCACTTCGGCATTGAAACGGTTGGCCGCGCGCGCATCGACAATCTGCGCGCCGCCCTCGTGGCTGATCAGCAGCACATCGGTCAGGCGCTTTACCTGGCTACTGTCGTACTGTGCGTCGAACTCGCCTTCAGGCAGATTTATCGGACCGGTAGCCAGGCTGAAGCCAGCGGCTTTCCAGCCCTGCAGGCCGCCCGCCAGAATCGACACCTGCTCACAGCCAAAGGCGCGCAGCATCCACCAGGCGCGCGGCGCGGAGAACAGATTGCCTTCGTCGTACACCACCAGATGCTTATCCTGGCTGATGCCCAGCTCGCGCATCGCCACGGCAAAGGTCTCTGCGCGCGGCATCATATGCGGATACGGACTGGTGTGATCGGACAGCGCTTCGATGTTGAAAAAAGGCGCATCCGGCAGATGCCCGGCCAGATACTCCGCCGTGATATCGCGCACCACTTCCTGACCTGGCGGCAGCATGCGGGCATCCAGCACCTGCAAACGCTCTTCGTGGTAATGTTCATTCAACCAATCAGCGGACACAAACATGGCTGTCATAGCAACCTCTTCTCCATCAGCGGCAAAGGCCCAGTGTCCGGGAATGTGAAGGCTATCTCAAGGGTAACATTGCTAAAGTTGGCGGCTTGATGTGAAATTGCGCAGCACAACACGTTTAACCTTTTGGGGCTGGTGAGGGAATTACCATGGCAAGATGTGTAAAACGACTGCTGTTCAGCGTGCTGATCGGCGGCGCATTACTGGGCGGCGCGCAGCCGTCGCTGCAGGCGGCTGATATGCCTGCGCCGCAGGCCGCGACACGCGCTCTTGAGGTGATCGACCTGTCCGAGCTGCAGCTGGACGGCGCGGCGGCGCTGGTACTGACCTTCAACCGCGCGCTCGACGGTCAGCAGGATTTCAACCACTGGATCAGCCTCACCGATGACAGCAGCGGCAAGGTCGACGGAGGCTGGGAGCTGGCGCAGAACGGCAAAGTGCTGCGCTTCCGTCATCCGCAGCCGGCGCGCAAGCTCACCGTCACCGTCAATGCCGGCCTGAAGGCCGCGGATGGCAGTGCCTTAGCCAGCCCATTCAGCCAGACACTCACCACGCGCGACATCCAGCCGATGGTCGGTTTCGCCAGTCGTGGCTCGCTGCTGCCGCTGCGCCTGGCGCAGGGACTGCCGGTGCTGGCGCTCAACGTTAACCAGATCGATGTTGATTTCTTCCGGGTGAAAAATGCCTCACTGGCAGATTTTCTCGCCCAGTGGAATTACGGCAACAATTTGTCGTACTGGGAATCGCGCGATCTGCTGAAAAACGCCGATCTGGTTTACAGCGGCCGCTTCGATCTCAACCCGGCACGCAATACGCGGGAAAAAATGCAGCTGCCGCTCGGCGACGTCGCGGCGCTGAAACAGCCGGGTGTCTATCTGGCGGTGATGAAGCAGGCCGGCACCTACAACTACACGCAACCGGCGACACTGTTCACCCTGAGCGACATTGGTCTGTCGCTGCACCGTTTTCCCACCCAGTTGGAACTGTTTACACAAAGCCTCGCCAGTGGCGATCCGCTAGCGGATGTCAGCGTGCAGTTACTGGATGAAAAAGGCCAACAGCTGGCGAGCGGCAGCAGCGACAGCGAGGGGCATCTGCGTTTAGCGGCTAACGCCAAAGGCAAGCTGCTGCTGGCGACCAGTAAAGGCCAGACTTCGCTCATCGACCTTAATCGCCCGGCGCTGGATCTGGCCGAATTCCCGATTGATGGCCCGCAAGGCTACGACAAACAGTTCTTCATTTTTGGCCCGCGCGATCTCTATCGCCCTGGCGAAACGGTGATCGTTAATGCGCTGCTGCGCGATGCCGATGGCAAACCACTGCCGCCGCAGCCGGTGAAAGCTGAAGTGGTGCAGCCGAATGGTGAAGTGGCACAAACCTTCGTCTGGCAGCCAGAGAACGGCGTTTATCAACAACGTTTTGCCTTACCGGCCTCGGCGATGACCGGTAAATGGACGCTGCGTATTAACAGCGGCGACAACCAGCCGCGCAGCTGGCCGTTCAATGTAGAAGATTTCCTGCCAGAACGGATGGCGCTGTCGCTTAAAAGCAACACTCAGCCACTGTCGCCAGATGCCGACGTCACCTTTGATATCGAAGGTCGCTATTTGTATGGCGCGCCAGCGGCAGGCAACGAACTGCAAGGCCAGCTGTTCCTGCGCCCGGCGCGTGAAGCGGTCGCTGCGTTGCCAGATTACCAATTTGGCGACATCACTGAGGAACTGAAACGAAGCCTTGATGATGTGGATGAAAAGCTGGACGACAGCGGCAGGCTGCAGCTTAAGGTCGAAAGCAGCTGGGCGGAGAGCCACTCTCCGCTCAACCTGATTTTGCAGGCCAGCCTGCTGGAGACCGGCGGTCGTCCGGTAACGCGCCGCACCACGCAAGCGATCTGGCCTGCGGCCACGCTGCCGGGCATTCGTCCGTTGTTTAACAGCGAATCGGTGTACGACTATCGCACCGATCGTTATAACGATGAGCCAACCGTGCCGGAAAACAGCCTCGCCGAATTTGACGTGGTTTACGCCAATGCGCAGGGCGAAAAGCTGGCGGCGCAGGACCTTGATGTGCGTTTGATCCACGAACGTCGCGACTACTTCTGGAGCTTCTCCGACAGTGAAGGCTGGCAGTCACGTTACGATGAAAAAGATCTGCAGGAAGAGCAGCAGCGCATCAGCATTGCGGCGGGCGGCAGCCAGAAAGTCAGCTTCCCGGTAGAGTGGGGCACCTATCGTCTTGAAGTGCATGCCGGTGACAACGTCGTCAGCAGCGTGCGTTTCCAGGCAGGTTACTGGTGGCAGGACAACACCAACGGCACCGGCGCGCTGCGTCCGGATCAGGTCAAACTGAAGATCGACAAAGCCGCCTATCAACCCGGCGACACCGCGCGTGTCACGGTGGAATCCCCGGCGGCCGGCAAAGGCTATCTGCTGGTGGAGTCGAGCAGCGGCACCTTGTGGTGGCAACCGCTGGATGTACCGGCGGGCGGCGCAACCATTAATGTGCCAGTCAGTGCGGAGTGGAAACGCCACGATCTGTATCTCAGCGCGATTGTGGTGCGCGACGGCGACAAAGCGAACGGCACCACGCCAAAACGCGCGGTCGGCTTGTTGCATCTGCCGATGGCAACCGCCGCGCGCCGCCTGACGCTGGCGCTTGAGGCACCGGACAGGATTCGGCCGGAACAAACCGTGCAAGTCAAGGTTAAAGCCCGCGGGGAGGGCGGTGCGCTGCCGCAGCAGGTGCAGGTGTTGCTGTCGGCGGTGGACAGCGGCGTGCTGAGCATTACCGACTATGCCACCCCCGATCCGTGGAACGGCTTCTTTGGCCGCAAGCGCTACAACGCCGATCAGTATGACGTGTTCGGACAGTTGATTGAGGGCGGTGGCAAACTGGCGGCGCTGCGTTTTGGCGGTGACGGGGATGATGCCGATGCGCTGTCGCGCGGCGGTAAAAAGCCGGTCACCGAGGCGCAGATTGTGGCGCAGCAGCTGCAACCGGTGACGCTGGATGCCAGCGGCGAGGGCACGCTGGAACTGCCGGTACCGGCCTTCAACGGCGAGCTGCGGCTGATGGCGCAGGTGTGGAGCGAAGACAGTTTCGGCGCGGCGGATCGTAAAATGGTGGTCGCCGCACCGCTGGTAAGCGAACTGGCGACGCCGCGCTTTCTTGCCAGCGGCGATCAATCAACACTGGCGCTGGATTTGACCAACCTTACCGATCAACCTCAAACGTTGAACGTCGCGGTTAACGCCAGCGGCTTGATTGCAGTCAACGGCCAAATCCCGGGCAAAGTGCAGCTGGCGAAAGGGGCGCGTACCACGCTGGCGATTCCGGTTAAAGCGCAGGACGGTTTTGGTGAGGGCGACGTGCAGGTGACCGTTTCGGGGCTGACCCTGCCGAACGAGACGCTGGCACCGAGCATGCGCCGCTGGAAGATTGGCGTGCGTCCGGCTTATCCGGCGCAAACCCTGAGTTTCGATAACGTAATGAACAGCGGGCAGCGCTGGCAGGTGATGGCAAGCGCTTTCAACGGCCTGCAGGCCAGCACGCTGAGTGGCCAGCTGTCGCTGAGTTCTCAGCCGCCGCTGAATATCGCCAGCTACATCAGCCAGCTTTACGCTTATCCCTATGGCTGTCTGGAGCAGACCGCCAGCGGCATCTGGCCTTCACTTTTCACCAATCATGCCCAGCTTAGCGCGATGGGCATCAAAACCAGCAGTGATGAGGCGCGCCGCGCGGCAATTGACACCGGCATTGCGCGCCTGGCCGGCATGCAGCGCGGTAACGGCAGCTTTGGCCTGTGGAGCAAAGAGAGCAGCGAGGAGTTCTGGCTCACCGCTTACGTCACTGACTTCCTGCTGCGCGCCAGCGAAGCGGGCTACAGCGTGCCGGAGGGCGTGATTAATCGCGCCGACCAGCGCCTGCTGCGTTATTTGCAGGATCCGGCGCAAATCGAAACCAGCTGGAGCAGCGATGCCGATGCGCTGCGTTTTAGCGTGCAGGCCTATGCGGGGCTGGTGCTGGCGCGTCAGCAGCAGGCGCCGCTCGGCGCGCTGCGGGCGCTGTATGACCAACGCGCCCAGGCGAAGTCCGGACTGGCGCTGGTGCAGCTTGGCGTGGCGCTGCAGCAGATGGGCGATACGCAGCGCGCGCAGCTGGCGCTGATGCAGGGCATCGCGCTGCAACGCCAGCCTGACATGTGGCTGGGCGATTACGGCAGTCCGCTGCGTGACCGCGCGCTGACCCTGACGCTGCTGACGGAAAATCAGCTGCTGCCGGAGCAGCAGGGGCCATTGCTGATTGAACTGGCGCAAACGCTGCACGGGCAGCGCTGGTTCTCCACCCAGGAGAACAATGCGCTGTTCCTCGCTGCGCGGACGCTGCAGCAGCATCCGGGTGAAGCCTGGCAGGCCACACTGCAGAACCAGCCGCTGCGCAGCAATCGGCCGCTGAGTCTCGGGCTGAGCGCGCAGCAGTTGCAGCAGGGCCTGACGGTGACCAGCTACACGCCGTCGCCGCTGTACGGCACGCTCAATGTGGTCGGCTATCCGCGCACTGCGCCGTCACCGGTCAGCAACGTGCTCAGCATCAGTCGCGAATACTTCACGCTGGACGGCAAACCGGCCGATCTCAATAACCTTAAGAGCGGTGAGCTGCTGGTGGTGCGGCTGAAGGTGGGTGCCAGTCAGCGCGTCAGCGATGCGCTGGTGGTGGATCTGCTGCCGGCCGGACTGGAGCTGGAAAATCAAAACCTGAGCGACAGCAGCGCCAGCCTGGGCGACAGTGCCGATGCGCTGAAAGAGAGCATGATGGACATGCAGCAGGCCAACATCAAACATCTTGAGTTTCGCGACGACCGCTTTGTCGCCGCGCTGGCGCTGGATGGCTACACGCCCGGCACGCTGCTGTATCTGGCGCGTGCGGTGACGCCGGGCAGTTATCGTCTGCCGCCACCGCAGGTGGAGTCGATGTATGTGCCCGCGTGGCGCGCCATCGGCACCACGCCGGAAAAACTTCATGTGCGTTAAGCGCCCGTGACGCTGGGCCACCGACGCCTGTGCGGGCTGGTGCTGCTGTTACTGCTGCTGGTGGGCGCAGTATGGCTGCTGGACCGGCTCGATCCGCTGCCGCTGCGCCAGTTACAGCCGGCGCGGGTGGTGGTAGCGGAAGATGGCACGCCGCTGTGGCGTTTTGCCGATCGACAGGGCGTGTGGCGCTATCCGGTGACGCTGGACGAGGTGTCACCGGCCTATATCGAGGCGCTGCTGACCTACGAAGACCGCTGGTTCTGGCACCATCCCGGCATTAACCCGCTGGCGATAGTGCGCGCCGTTGGGCAAAACCTGCTACAGCACGGCATTGTCTCCGGCGGCAGCACGCTGACTATGCAGGTGGCGCGGCTGATTGATCCGCAGCCGCGTACCCTGCGAGGCAAAGTGGTGCAGGCGTGGCGCGCGCTGCAGCTGGAGTGGCATCTGTCGAAGCGCGAGATCCTCACGCTGTATCTCAACCGCGCCCCGTTTGGCGGCACGGTTGAGGGCGTCGGCGCCGCCAGCTGGATGTGGCTGGGCAAACCGGCGTCGCAGCTTACCCGCGGCGAGGCGGCGCTGCTGGCGGTGCTGCCGCAGGCACCCAGCCGTTTGCGCCCGGACCGCTGGCCGCAGCGCGCTGAAGCTGCCCGCAATAAAGTGCTGGATCGCCTGGCGCAGTATCAGGTGTGGCCGGCGCAGACCGTCGCCGAAATCAAACAGGAGCCGGTATGGCTGCCGCCGCGTCAGCTGCCGCAGCTGGCGCCGCTGCTGGCACGCCGGCTGCTGTCGCTGTCGCCCGACAGCAAAATTACCTCCACGCTGGATGTGTCGCTGCAGCGCGAACTGGAGAACCTCGCTGCGTCGCTGCAAACCCGGCTGCCGCCGCGCACCTCGCTGGCACTGCTGGTTGTCGATCACAGCAGCATGAAGGTGCGCGGCTACGTCGGCTCGGTGTCTTTCAATGACGACAGCCGCTTTGGCCACGTGGATATGATTGCCAGCGTGCGTTCGCCGGGATCGCTGCTCAAGCCGTTTGTCTACGGCATGGCGCTGGATGATGGCCTGATTCATGGCGAATCGCTGCTGCAGGATGTGCCACGCCGCTTTGGCGACTATCGTCCCGGCAATTTCGACAGCGGCTTTCACGGCCCGGTCAGCGCCAGCGAAGCGCTGCAGCGTTCGCTCAACCTGCCGGCGGTGCAGCTGCTGGAGGCGCTTGGACCGAAAAACGTCGCCGCGCGGCTGCGCAATGTCGGCCTGAATCTGCGTTTTCCGGCGGGCGGTGAACCGAATCTATCGCTGGTGCTGGGCGGCACCGGCGCGCGGCTGGACGACATTGTCGCCGCCTACAGCGCCTTTGCCCGTCACGGTAATGCTGCGCAGCTGCGCTGGCTGCCGCAGCAGCCGCTGCTGCAGCGCCCGTTACTGTCGCCCGGCGCGGCGTGGATTGTGCGCCGCATCCTCGCCGGTGAGGCGCAGCCTGCCGCCAGCGGGGCGGTTGCCGATATCGTGTCGCTGGCGTGGAAAACCGGCACCAGCTACGGCTATCGCGATGCCTGGAGCGTCGGTATCACGCTACGCTATCTGATTGGCGTCTGGGTGGGCAGGCCGGATGCCACACCGGTTGCCGGCCAGTTCGGTTACGCGTCGGCGGTGCCGGTGATGCAGCAGGTTAATCACCTGCTGGCGGGACACCTGCCGGCGCGCGGCGTGCCCGGCGATCCGCGCCCGGCAACGGTCAGCGCCGTCAGTATCTGCTGGCCCGGCGGCCAGCCGTTGCCCGCCGGCGACGAGAACTGCCGGCAGCGGCGTTACAGCTGGGTGCTGAATCAGACCGTGCCGCCAACGTTGCTGGCGCCGGGTCAGGAGGGCGTCAATGGCTTACGCCAGCGCTTCTGGCAAAACAGCAAAGGGCTGCGCGTGGCGGCGGATTGTCCGGATGCGCAAAGCCGGGAACGCGTGATGTGGCCGCTGCCGCTCGAGCCATGGCTGCCACCGGGCGAACGGCGGGCGCAGCGCCTGCCGCCAGTGGATGCGACCTGTCCGCCGCTGAATCAGGGGGACAGCGCGCCGCTGCTGGTGACCGGCGTGATCAATGGCCAGCGCGTGCAGCCGCTGCCCGGTAAGGCCGTATTGCTGCTGCCGGTGGCGGTGCAGGGCGGGCAGGGTACGCAGCGCTGGTGGTTTTTAAACGGGCAGCCAGTGGAGCTGGCGGCGGGAAAAAGCAGCGCCTCGCTGGTGCTGCGCGAGCCCGGTCGCTATCAGCTGGTGGTGATGGATGAGGCCGGGCAGCTGGCTTCGGTGTCTTTCACGCGCGGCTAAACGCAGCGCTATGGCATATTTTTTGCGTGTTTGCCCCGACAGAAATCAATTATTTTCAATAATTCCTCTCTTCAGTCATAGGCAAGGCGCGCCGATCTCCCTATAATCGGCGCGTTTTCTTACCGGGAGCGGGTTCCCGGTTTCTTCAGGATGCTAATCAGAGGTAATCATGGCAATCGAACGCACTTTCTCCATCATCAAACCAAACGCCGTCGCTAAGAACGTGATTGGTGCTATCTACAACCGTTTCGAAAGCGCTGGCTTCAAAATCGTTGGTGCGAAAATGCTGCACCTGACCAAAGAGCAGGCTGAAGGCTTCTACGCGGAGCACAAAGGCCGTCCGTTCTTTGATGGTCTGGTTGAGTTCATGACTTCTGGCCCGGTTGTGGTATCTGTTCTGGAAGGCGAAAACGCTATCCAGCGTCACCGCGATCTGATGGGTGCAACTAACCCGGACAACGCGCTGGCCGGTACGCTGCGTGCTGACTACGCAGACAGCTTCACCGAAAACGCCACCCACGGTTCTGACTCTGCAGAATCTGCGGCACGCGAAATCGCTTACTTCTTCGCAGAAAACGAAGTCTGCCCACGTACCCGCTAAGTGCGCGGTAGCGGATGCGGACAGGCGTCTTTACACCTTGTAACCGGTGGCTAAGACGTTCCCCTGGCATCACGCAGCAGATGTAGTACAATTATGCGCCCTTGTTGAGCCTGGCTCAGCGAGGGCGCTGTTTTTTTCCTATTCTTAACCAGAGCCGTAACGTGTAACAACGAGGCCAGAGAACATTATGTCCGAACAGATTGTGACGCCGTCGTCCGCTTCCCCCGTGGTTGTTTCCCCGAAAAACGAAAAAATTAACCTGCTGGATCTTAACCGTCAGCAGATGCGCGAATTCTTTGTTGAGATGGGCGAAAAACCGTTCCGTGCCGATCAGGTCATGAAGTGGATGTACCACTACTGCTGCGATGATTTCGAGCAGATGACAGACATCAATAAAGTGCTGCGTGGCAAGCTGATGCAGCGCGCTGAAATTCGTGCGCCGGAAGTGGCGGAAGAGATGCGCTCCAGCGATGGCACCATCAAGTGGGCGATTCGCGTCGGCGATCAGCTGGTGGAAACCGTGTATATCCCGGAAGCCGACCGCGCCACGCTGTGCGTCTCCTCGCAGGTAGGCTGTGCGCTGGAGTGTAAATTCTGTTCGACCGCGCAGCAGGGCTTTAACCGTAACCTGCGCGTGTCTGAAATCATCGGTCAGGTATGGCGCGCGGCAAAAATTATCGGTGCCGCTAAAGTGACCGGCCAGCGTCCGATCACCAACGTGGTCATGATGGGCATGGGCGAGCCGCTGCTGAACCTTACCAACGTGGTACCGGCGATGGAGATCATGCTGGATGACTTCGGTTTCGGCCTCTCCAAACGTCGCGTGACGCTGTCGACCTCGGGTGTAGTGCCGGCGCTGGACAAGCTCGGCGATATGATCGACGTGGCGCTGGCGATTTCGCTGCACGCACCGAATGACACCATCCGCGATGACATCGTGCCAATCAACAAAAAGTACAACATCGAAGCCTTCCTGGCGGCGGTGAAGCGCTACATTGGCAAATCCAACGCCAATCAGGGCCGCGTGACGATTGAGTACGTGATGCTGGATCACGTCAACGACAGCACCGAACACGCGCATGAGCTGGCGGCGCTGCTGAAAGAGACGCCGTGCAAGATCAACCTGATTCCGTGGAACCCCTTCCCGGGCGCGCCGTATGGCCGCAGCTCGAACAGCCGTATTGACCGCTTCTCCAAAGTGCTGATGGAGTACGGTTTCACCACCATCGTGCGTAAAACGCGCGGCGACGACATTGATGCCGCCTGTGGTCAGCTGGCGGGCGATGTTATCGACCGCACCAAGCGTACGCTGCGTAAAAAAATGGCCGGTGAAGCCATCTCTGTGAAGGCGCTCTGAAAGATCGCGCCCGCTGCTACGCATCGGGCGTCAGGCATGGCAGTCTCTGCGCTGAACTGACAGGGAGAGACTGAGATGCGTAAAGGATTACCCGCCGCGCTGCTGGCCGGCTTTGTTGTAACCGGGTGTGTCGAAGCACCGGCGCGGCACGGCGCGGCCGATATCCGGCTGCAGCTGGGATTGCACTATCTGGCGGTGAAGGATTATGCCGCGGCGCAGCGCAATTTGCTGCGCGCGCAGCAGGCCGCGCCGCGCGATTACCGGGTGCCGCTGGCGCTTGCGCGCGTCGCGCAGGCACAGCAGAATAACGCCCGGACGCGCCATTACTACCAGCGCGCGCAGCAGTTAGCGCCGCTGAATGGTTATGTGGCTAACAATTACGGTGCGTTTCTCTGCGGTTTGAGGCAGTATGACGAAGCGCATCAACAGTTTAAGCTGGCAACTGAAGCGCAGCACAGCGACGCCGCTCAGGATGCCCTGCTGTTTTCGGGCTATTGTTACCTGCAGGCGGGAGAGGATCGCGCCGCGCGCCAGCAGTTCGATCTCGCGCTGGATGCCGCACCGGAGCAGGGCAGTATGCTGCTGACGGAAGTGGAACGACGGCTTGAACAGCAGCAGTGGGCTTCAGTGCCGCTGCTTTTAGAAGTTTACCATCAGCATTTGCCAGCAACGGCAGAGAGTCTGGGGTTACAGATACGTTTCGCCGCGCAACAGGGAAACGCTGCTGACGTTACACGTTATGGCGACCGGTTGGCGCGAAGTTTTCCACAATCGATACAGTACCAGCGTTATTTAGCTAATGAATACTGAAGCCACTCAAGAGAATTCTGCAGTACATTCCACAGGTGAACGCCTGCGTCTGGCCCGTGAGCAGATGGGGCTGACCCAGCAAAACGTCGCTGAGCGCCTGTGCCTGAAACTTTCTACCGTGCGTGATATTGAAGAGGATAAATCCCCGGCGGATTTGGCCTCGACCTTCCTGCGCGGCTACATTCGCTCTTATGCGCGTCTGGTGCATGTACCTGAAGATGACCTGCTGCCGATGATGGCGAAGCAGGCTCCGGTGCGTGCGGCGAAAATTGAGCCGATGCAGAGCTTCTCACTGGGTAAGCGTCGTAAAAAGCGTGACGGCTGGTTGATGATCTTCACCTGGCTGGTGATTTTTGTGGTGGTCGGCCTGACCGGCGCCTGGTGGTGGCAGAACCATAAAGCCTCGCAGGCGGATCTGGTGTCGATGGCTGACCAGAACGGCAGCAGCAGCGACAACAGCCAGTCGATTCCGCTGGGTGATAACAGCACGGACAGCACTACCGACAGCGACACTAACGCAGCCGGTACGCCGATTGACACCGGTGCCGGTGCGGTCAGCACGCCAGACAACGCTGGCAGTACCAGCAGTGCGCCAGCAGCGACCAGCAGCAACACGGCAACCAGCAGCGACAACGCAGTGGTGTCCCCGAGCCAGGCGCCGATTGATAACGCACCGCCAGCGGCCACCTCACCGGCGCCGGCCAACAGCGTGCCGGCAGGCTCAATGCCAACCGGTACCGCTGCCGTCAGCCAGCCTGCGGGCGACCCTAACGCCGTGGTGATGAACTTCAAAGCTGACTGCTGGCTGGAAGTCACCGATGCGACCGGTAAGAAGCTGTTCAGCGGATTGCAACGTAGCGGCGGTAAACTCAGCCTGTCCGGCACCGCTCCGTATCGTCTGAAAATTGGCGCTCCGGGTGCGGTTGACGTGCAATATCAGAATCAGCCCGTTGATTTAAGTCGTTTTATCCGTAATAACCAGGTTGCCCGTCTGACGCTGGGTGCGCAATAACGCGCAGCGCGCTTTCCGGGTAATTGTGGAGAGAGAATATGCATAACGAAGCACCCATTATCCGTCGCAAATCTACACGTATTTACGTCGGCAAGGTGCCGGTTGGCGATGGCGCGCCTATCGCCGTTCAGTCAATGACCAACACCCGTACCACGGACGTCGAAGCCACGGTGAATCAGATCCGTCAGCTGGAGCGCGTCGGTGTGGATATCGTGCGTGTGTCCGTGCCCACCATGGATGCGGCGGAAGCCTTCAAACTGATTAAGCAGCAGGTCAACGTGCCGCTGGTAGCGGACATTCACTTTGACTACCGCATCGCCCTGAAAGTGGCCGAGTACGGCGTCGATTGCCTGCGCATTAACCCGGGCAACATCGGTAACAACGAGCGTATTCGCCAGGTAGTGGATTGCGCCCGTGACCACAATATTCCGATCCGTATTGGCGTTAACGCCGGTTCGCTGGAAAAAGATCTGCAGGAAAAATACGGTGAGCCAACGCCGCAGGCGCTGCTCGAATCCGCGATGCGTCATGTTGATCACCTCGATCGCCTCAACTTTGACCAGTTCAAAGTGAGCGTCAAAGCCTCCGATGTGTTCCTGGCGGTGGAATCTTACCGTCTGCTGGCAAAAGCCATCGATCAGCCGTTGCACCTTGGCATCACCGAAGCCGGTGGCGCGCGTGCGGGAGCGGTGAAATCAGCGATCGGCCTTGGTCTGCTGCTGGCGGAAGGGATTGGCGATACGCTGCGCATTTCGCTGGCCGCTGACCCGGTTGAAGAGGTTAAAGTCGGCTACGACATCCTGAAATCACTGCGCATCCGCTCACGCGGCATCAACTTCATCGCCTGCCCGACCTGTTCGCGCCAGGAGTTTGACGTCATTGGCACGGTGAACGCGCTGGAAGAGCGGCTGGAAGACATCATTACGCCGATGGACGTCTCGATCATTGGCTGCGTGGTGAACGGTCCCGGCGAAGCCACGGTCTCGACGCTCGGCGTCACCGGCGGCAACAAGAAAAGCGGTTTCTACGAAGATGGCGTGCGCCAGCGCGATCGTCTCGACAACAATGACATGATCGATCAGCTGGAAGCGCGCATCCGTGCAAAAGCCACCATGCTGGACGAGAGCCGCCGCATCAACGTGCAGCAGCTGGAAAAATAAAGGACGGTGTGCGCCCGGCGCACGCCAGTTGTGATTGAACCTGTGCGGTTTCATCCTCATAAGGTATGATGCCGGACAGGTTTTTTTGTATTAAGAGATTCTAACGTGGCGAAGAATATTCAAGCGATTCGCGGGATGAACGATTACCTGCCGGCAGATACCGCCATCTGGCAGCGTATTGAGGGCACCCTGAAGCAGGTGCTGGCCAGCTACGGCTACAGTGAAATCCGTCTGCCAATCGTCGAGCAAACCCCACTGTTCAGCCGCGCGATCGGTGAAGTCACCGACGTGGTTGAAAAAGAGATGTACACCTTTGAAGACCGCAACGGCGAAAGCCTGACGCTGCGTCCGGAAGGCACCGCAGGCTGCGTGCGCGCCGGTATCGAACATGGTCTGCTGTACAATCAGGAGCAGCGCCTGTGGTACATCGGTCCGATGTTCCGCTACGAGCGTCCACAGAAGGGGCGCTATCGCCAGTTCCATCAGATGGGTGTGGAAGTGTTTGGCCTGCAGGGGCCGGACGTGGACGCCGAGCTGATCATGCTGACCCATCGCTGGTGGAAAGCGCTGGGTATTGCTGACCACGTTGAGCTGGAACTGAACTCCATCGGTTCACTGGAAGCACGCGCCAACTACCGCAGCGCGCTGGTGGCCTTCCTCGAACAGCATAAAGAGGTGCTGGACGAAGATTGCAAACGCCGCATGTATACCAATCCGCTGCGCGTGCTGGACAGCAAAAATCCGGATATTCAGACGCTGCTTAACGACGCGCCGACGCTGGGTGAATTCCTCGACGAGGAGTCACGTGAACACTTCAGCGGCCTGTGCGCGCTGCTCGACGATGCCGGCATCAAATATCGCATCAATCAGCGCCTGGTGCGCGGCCTCGACTACTACAACCGCACCGTGTTCGAATGGGTGACCAGCAGCCTCGGCTCGCAGGGCACCGTGTGCGGTGGCGGTCGCTATGATGGTCTGGTGGAGCAACTGGGCGGCCGCGCGACGCCGGCGGTCGGTTTTGCCATGGGGCTCGAGCGTCTGGTGCTGCTGGTGCAGGCGGTGAATCCGGAATTTGAACCGACGCGCATTGTTGATGTCTATGTTATCGCTTCGGGGCAGGGCGTGCAGTCCGCCGCGATGCAACTGGCGGAAAAACTGCGTGATGCCGACCCGGCGCTGAAGCTGATGACCAACTTCGGCGGCGGTAACTTCAAGAAGCAGTTTGCCCGTGCAGACAAGTGGGGCGCACGCATTGCGCTGGTGCTGGGCGAAGACGAAGTGAAAGCGGGCCAGGTGGTGATTAAAGACCTGCGCACCGGCGATCAGCAGACGCTGGCGCAGAGCGACGCCGCCGCGACGCTGCACACGCTGCTGCAGTAAGCGCAGCACTGCAACAGGCATTTTAAGGAGAGGGATTGCGTGGAAGTTTACAGCAACGAAAACGAACAGGTTGATGCGCTGCGTCGCTTCTTTGCCAATAATGGCAAAGCACTGGCGGTCGGGGTTATCGTCGGTATCGCTGCACTGGGTGGCTGGCGTTTCTGGAGCAGCCATCAGGAAGGGACGGACAAAGCCGCGTCGGCGCAGTATCAGCAGCTGACCAGCGCCATGCAGGCAGACAAGCCGCAGACGCTGGAAGCGGTCGCCAGCTTCGCCAGCGAGAACAACAACACCTACGGTGCGCTGGCCGCGCTGGATCTGGCTAAACAGTACGTTGCCGCCAATCAGTTAGACAAAGCCATCACGCTGTTACAGAGCGGGCTGAAAGACACCAAAGATGCCAATCTGCAGGCGGTGATCAACCTGCGTCTGGCACGCATTCAACTGCAGCAAAATCAGGCCGATGCCGCCCTTACTACCCTGAACAATGTGAAGGGTGATGGCTGGACAGCCATTGTGGCGGACATTCGTGGCGAAGCACTGCTGAGCAAAGGCGATAAACAGGGCGCCCGTGATGCCTGGAGCAAAGGTGCGGAATCGCAGGCTTCTCCTGCGCTGAAGCAGATGCTGCAGATGAAGATGAATAACTTAAGTTAAGCCAGTCAAGAGAGCGCACATGGAATTACGTAAATACCTGCTGCCAGGGCTGATGTCAGTCACTCTGCTCAGCGGTTGCTCGCTGTTCAGCGGCGAAGAAGATGTAGTGAAAATGGCCCCGCTGCCGAAGGTTGAAAACCAGTTCACGCCGGAAACCGCGTGGAGCACCTCGGTCGGTGACGGCGTGGGTGATTTCTACTCCAATCTGCATCCCGCCTGGCAGGACGGCACCGTGTATGCCGCCGACCGCTTCGGTATCGTGAAAGCGCTCGACGCCAGCAACGGCAAAGAGAAGTGGAAAGTGAACCTCTCTGAGAAAACCGGCTTCTTCTCGAAAAACATTTCGGCACTGCTGTCTGGCGGTATCACGGCCACTGGCGATCGCCTCTACATCGGTAGCGAGCGGGGGCAGGTATTTGCCCTGAACAGCAGCGACGGCAGCATTGCCTGGCAGACCAAAGTGGCTGGCGAAGCACTATCGCGTCCGGTGGTCAGCGATGGTCTGGTGCTGATTCACACCAGCAACGGTATGCTGCAGGGGCTCGATCAGAGCAGCGGCGCGGTGAAATGGAGCGTGAATCTGGATATGCCAGCGCTGTCGCTGCGCGGTGAATCGGCGCCTGCGGTGGCGTTCGGCGGCGCGATTGTTGGCGGTGATAACGGCCGCGTCAGCGCGGTGATCATGAACCAGGGGCAGCTGATCTGGCAGCAGCGTATCTCCCAGCCAAGCGGCGCGACCGAGATCGATCGTCTTAACGATGTCGACACCACGCCGGTTATCGTCAATGGCGTGGTCTATGCGCTGGCCTACAACGGTAACCTGACGGCGCTGGATCTGCGTTCCGGTCAGATTCTGTGGAAGCGTGAAATCGGCGGCGTCAAAGATCTGATCGTCGATGCCGGTCGCATCTATCTGGTGGATCAGGATGACCGCGTGATTGCGCTCAACGCCGATGGCGGCGTGGCGATCTGGCGTCAGAGCGATCTGCTGCACCGTAACCTGACGTCTCCGGTGCTGTTCAACGGTTACCTGGTGGTCGCCGATAGCGAAGGCTACGTGCACTGGATTAACACCCTGGACGGCCGCTTTGTGGCGCAGCAGAAACTGGACAGCGATGGCTTCCAGACCGAGCCAGTCGTGGCCGGTGACAAACTGCTGATCCAGGCGAAAGGCGGTGAGGTCTACGCCATCACCCGTTAAGGCGATGGCCCGACGGGCAGCGTTTCGCACGCATTGATACGGCTCCTGATTCGTCAGGGGCCGTTCTGTTTTTAGTCAGGCATGATATTCTTGGCGCCTGCGGCCTGAACCTGACGGCAAATGCCGTTAGAATCACGCCATTCGGGCGATTTATTTTTAAAACTGAGGCAAGTGTTATGGTACCTGTGGTCGCGCTGGTTGGGCGTCCCAATGTGGGGAAATCCACGCTGTTTAACCGCTTAACGCGCACACGTGATGCGTTAGTGGCCGATTTCCCTGGACTGACTCGCGATCGCAAATATGGTCGCGCCGAAGTGGAAGGGCGCGAATTTATTGTTATCGATACCGGCGGTATTGATGGCACCGAGGAAGGCGTGGAAAACCGCATGGCGGAGCAGTCGCTGCTGGCGATTGAAGAGGCCGATGTGGTGCTGTTTTTAGTCGATGCGCGTGCTGGCGTCATGCCGGCGGATCAGCAGATCGCCAATCATCTGCGTTCGCGCGATAAAGCGACGTTCCTCGTTGCCAACAAAACTGACGGTCTCGATCCGGATGCTGCGGTGCTGGACTTTTACGCGCTCGGCCTGGGTGAGATTCACCCGATTGCCGCGTCGCACGGTCGTGGCGTCACCAGCCTGCTGGAAACCGCGCTGCTGCCGTGGATGGATGACATCGCGCCGCGGGAAGTCAGCGAAGAGGACGAAAACGAAGCTTACTGGGCCGCGTTAGCCGCCGAAGAGAACGGTGAAGCGCTGGAGGAAGAAGAGGAAGAAGCCTTCGATCCGACCGGTCTGCCGATCAAACTGGCAATTGTCGGGCGTCCCAACGTAGGTAAGTCAACGCTCACCAACCGTATCCTCGGTGAAGATCGTGTGGTGGTGTACGACATGCCGGGCACCACGCGCGACAGCATCTACATTCCAATGGAGCGTGATGACCGCGAGTACATTCTGATTGATACCGCGGGCGTGCGTAAGCGCGGCAAAATCACTGATACGGTGGAAAAATTCTCCGTCATCAAAACGCTGCAGGCGATTGAAGATGCCAACGTGGTGATGCTGGTGATTGACGCGCGCGCGGGCATTTCCGATCAGGACCTGTCGCTGCTCGGCTTTATCCTGAATAGTGGGCGCTCACTGGTGATTGTGGTCAACAAGTGGGATGGCCTGTCGCAGGAGATTAAAGACGAAGTGAAAGAGACGCTGGACTTCCGTCTCGGCTTTATCGACTTCGCGCGCGTGCACTTTATCTCGGCACTGCACGGCAGCGGCGTGGGCAACCTGTTTGAATCCGTGACCGAAGCGTACGACTGCTCGACCAAGCGCGTAAATACCTCCATGCTGACGCGTATCATGAACATGGCTGCTGACGACCATCAGCCGCCTCTGGTGCGTGGCCGCCGCGTGAAACTCAAATACGCGCATGCCGGTGGTTATAACCCGCCGATTGTGGTGATTCACGGTAATCAGGTAAAGGATCTGCCGGATTCCTACAAGCGTTATCTGATGAACTACTTCCGCCGCTCGCTGAACGTGATGGGAACGCCGATTCGCATCCAGTTTAAAGAGGGCGATAACCCGTATGCGGGCAAACGCAACCTGCTGACACCAACCCAGCAGCGTAAGCGTAAGCGTCTGATATCGCATCTGAAGAAAAACAAACGCTAAACATGATGAGGGCCCGGATGGGCCCTCTTTTTTTGGCGTAACATCCGGTTTATCACGATCCTCAGCCACGATTCCGGAGTCATCATGCTCACCCCATGCCCTCACTGTCAGCAACCGCTCACTTACAGCGAACAACGCTTCGACTGCCCGCACTGCCAGCGTCATTTCACCGCGCTGGCCTGCTGTCCCGACTGCCAGCAGCCGCTGCAGGTGCTGAAAGCGTGCGGTGCCATAGATTATTTCTGTACCCACGGTCACGGCCTGATCTCCAGCAGGCGCGTGCATTATCGCCCGGAAGACGTTAGGGAATGAGGGTTTGCGATAGCGCGAAGTGGCGCTGGCTGCTCGCTTCGCGCTGCGTTTGTAGCAAAAATGCTATTGCCCAGTAACTACCGCGTTATGGATGTTCACTTTTAATTGTACCGGATGGTACAATCCTGCCCGCCTTGTCGCGAATGCCAGCGGATGTTGATCCTGCGGCCTCGCTCACAAGCGCTGCATAACGGGCGTAGCTCCCGTACCAACAGATATAAAATAAAGCGTAACGGATAACTTCCTGTCCCTGCTCAGCCAGGAAGACATTGACCGGCTGCTCCCGCATTCCGGCCGCCACGCGTTTTTTTTCAGGAGAGTTTGTGTTATGGCAGAAAATTCCGCTCGTCCCGGTAAAGGGTTGAGTCTCTGGTCCGTGTTATTCGGGCTGGTCCTGCTGGCGATCGGCCTGTTCTTCGCGATCGGTGGCGGTAAACTGGTGGCCCTGGGCGGCAGCTGGTACTTCCTCATTGCCGGTATCGTCATGTTACTGTCGGCGATTCAGTTCTTTCGCCGTAAATCCTCAGCGGTTACGCTGTTTATTCTGGTCTTCGCCGGCACGCTGATTTGGGCGCTGTACGATGCTGGCTGGCAGTTCTGGCCGCTGGTGTCGCGCCTGATGGTGCCGGCCGGCCTGATGGTGCTGGCGTTTATTACCTGGCCGGCGCTGCGTAAGCGTGAAGGCAAGGCCTCGCTGGCGAAGCTTTCGTATGCGCTGTCAGCAGTGATTGCCGTTGGTATGGTGGTCACCTTTGTCCAGATGTTCCAGCCGCATCCGACCGTGGCCTTCACCGGCAAGCAGCTGCCGCTGATCCCGGTAGATAAAAGCAAACCGCAGCAGGACTGGAGCAGCTACGGCCGTACGCCGCAGGGCGACCGTTTTGCCGCTATCGACCAGATTACCCGCGACAACGTGAAAGACTTGCAGGTTGCCTGGACGTTCCATACCGGCGACACGCCGATCAGCCCGACCGGTAACGGTGCAGAAGATCAGGAAACGCCACTGCAGGTGGGTAACACCCTGTATCTGTGTACGCCGCACAACAACGTGATTGCGGTGGAAGCCGACAGCGGTAAGCAGATCTGGAAGCGCGAAATCAATGCGCAGGCGCAGGTGTGGAACCGCTGCCGTGGTCTGGCGTACTTTGATGCCACCAAACCGGTACAGCAGCCAACGCAGCCGGGCTCCACGCCGGTGCCAGCGGTAACGCTGGCAGCGGGCGATAGCTGCCAGCGTCGCATCCTGATGAACACCATCGATGCGCGTCTGATTGCCATCAACGCCGATAACGGCGAGCTGTGTGAAAACTTCGGTAACCACGGTGTGGTCGATCTGAAGCAAGGTCTCGGCAGCGCGCCGGATCCGCAGTATCAGCTGACCTCGCCGCCGCAGGTGGCGGGCACCACGGTCGTGGTGGGCGGTCGCGTTGCGGATAACGTACAGACAGACATGCCTGGCGGCGTTCTCCGTGGCTTCGACGTCATCACCGGCCAGATGCGCTGGGCGTTTGACCCGGGCAATGAAGATCCAAACGCCGTGCTGATGCCGGGTCAGGATTACACCCGCAGCACGCCAAACTCATGGGCACCAATCTCTTACGATCCGGCGATGAACACCGTGTTCCTGCCGATGGGCAGCTCGTCGGTGGACCTGTGGGGTGCCAACCGTACCGCGCTGGATCACAAGTATGGCGCGTCGGTGCTGGCGCTGGATGCCACCACCGGTAAAGAGAAGTGGGTGTATCAGACGGTCCACAATGACCTGTGGGACTTCGACCTGCCAATGCAGCCGAGCCTGGTGGACTTCCCGATGAAGGACGGCACCACCAAACCTGCGGTGGTGATCGGCGGGAAAACCGGCATGATCTGGGTGCTGGATCGCCTGACCGGCAAGCCTTTGACCAAAGTTGAAGAGCTGCCGATGCCGCAGGGCCATATCCCGAACGAGCAGTACACCAAAACTCAGCCGCACTCGGTAGAAATGCCAAACATTGGCAATCAGAAACTGACCGAGTCAGACATGTGGGGCGCCACGCCGTTTGACCAGCTGGCTTGCCGTATTGCCTTTAAAGGCATGCGTTATGACGGCTTGTTCACCGTGCCGGACACCGATGTTTCGCTCAGCTTCCCGGGCTCGCTCGGTGGCATGAACTGGGGCAGCATCTCGTTCGATCCGAACAACCAGTACATGTTCGTTAACGATATGCGTCTCGGCCTATGGGTGCAGATGATTCCGCAGGACACCACCAAATCGGCTGCCAGCAACGGCGGTGAAGCCATCAACACCGGCATGGGTGCGGTACCGCTGAAAGGCACGCCGTACGCAGTAAACAAAAACCGCTTTATGTCACCGCTGGGCATTCCCTGCCAGGCACCGCCGTTCGGTACGCTGTCGGCCATCGACATGAAGACCCGTCAGATTGTGTGGCAGGTGCCGGTGGGTACGGTGCAGGATACCGGTCCGTTTGGTATCAAAATGCATGCGCAGATGCCGGTTGGTATGCCGACGCTGGGCGGTACGCTGGCAACGCAGGGCGGTCTGGTATTTATTGCCGGCACCCAGGATTACTACCTGCGCGCCTTCGACAGCTCAACCGGTAAAGAAGTGTGGAAAGCACGTCTGCCGGTGGGCAGCCAGGGCGGACCAATCAGCTATGTTTCGCCGAAAACCGGCAAACAGTACATCCTGATCTCTGCAGGCGGTGCGCGTCAGTCGCCGGATCGCGGTGATTACGTGATTGCTTACGCGCTGCCCGACAGCAAGTAAGCCGCAGTAAAAGAAAGGCCGACATCATGATGTCGGCCTTTTTTATTAACCTTCCGTGGCGTACTCCTTCCTGTAAGGATCCTTACTTACTTCTGCTTGGAGGGGCGACGGCTTTTTTGACCTCCTTTTCTTCCAGCTTCCCTGGCTCTCTCAGGATCGTTCCTGAAATTGCCCCCACTGACTTTGCCGCCCGCGCTACCGGCTTCCCTGGCGCGCTCCGGGTCCTCTGCAAAGTTCCCGGCACCGCCTCGTTGCTTGGTTTGTGTCATAGCAGAGACCTCATCTAAGGGTATTTTCTTTGATGTGGACTAGCTAGCCACGTTATCCAGTATAGTCAGTTAGTTACGGCGATGCTGTGGGAACTGTCTAAGTTATTCTTCGCCATCGCGCCACAGCGCCTGCAGTTCAGGAGGCGCAACGTTTTCCGGAATCAGGATCACAATCGTTCCGGCTTCGCGGTGAGTTGCGTAGCTAATCTGGATGCGGAAATAGCGCTGGTCGCCGCGCCCGATGCTGGCGGCCTGTTCCTCCGGTTCGCCGAGCGGCAGCGCCTGCTCCAGCACGTTGCACACGCGCTGCTTTTGCGGTTCCGGCAGCTGCGCCAGCGCAAATCGCCGCTCGCTGCGCAGGCCGGGGATAAATGCAATGCCGCCTTCACGCGCCAGATCAATGATGGCGTCATCGGTCAGCTGAATATTCACCTTACACCTACCTCGTGCCACGCGGACTGGATCGCCTGTGCCACCGTATTATCAAAACGTTTTGCGGCATGCTGTACGGTAAAGCGCGCAAAGGTGCTGAAGTCGGCATCCTGCGGCAATTCCTTATCGCACAGCGTGTCGTACCATGCCTGACCGGCCCGTTCCCAGGCAAAGCCGCCCAGCGCGGTCGCCGCCAGATAGAAGGCGCGATTGGGAATGCCGGAGTTAAGATGCACGCCGCCGTTGTCTTCGCGCGTGTCGATATAGTGATCCATATCGGCAGGCTGCGGATCTTTGCCGAGCAGCGGATCGTCATAGGCGGTACCGGGCGCAGACATCGAGCGCAGGCCGCTGCCCTTAATACCCGCCGCCAGCAGCCCTTCGCCGATGATCCAGTCGGCCTGATCGGCGCTTTGCCTGAGGTGATACTGCTTCACCAGCGAGCCAAACACATCGGACATCGATTCGTTGAGCGCACCCGCCTGCTGGAAGTAAATCAGCCCGGCTTCGGTTTCGGTCACGCCGTGCGTCAGCTCGTGCGCGACCACATCAATGGCAATGGTAAAGCGATTGAAGATCTCACCGTCGCCGTCGCCAAATACCATCTGCTGGCCATTCCAGAAGGCGTTCTGGTACTCCTTGCCGTAATGCACGGTGCCATCCAGTTTCAGGCCTTTGTTGTCCAGCGAGTTGCGCTGGTAGATCTGCCAGTAGAAATCATAAGTGATGCCGAGATAGTTCCACGCTTCGTCGGCGGCGACGTCACCGTTACCGGGCTGGCCTTCCTCACGGATCAGGGTGCCGGGCAGATTTTGCGTATTACCCGCGTCGTAGATAGCACGCAAAACACTGCCGGGCTGCGCAGTGCTGGCTGTGCTGGCGGTGTGAGGATGTTCCGCCATCAGCTGTTGCACGTGGGTGAGGGTGCGCCGCGCGTAATCCTGCTGTGCGCCGGAACAGTTATCGATGATGTTTCGCAGAATGTACGGAGGAATAACGCTGTAAGGCATGTCGGACTCCCTGACGGATGGGTATGTCAGAAAGTATAGACCCGCTTATCAATCGCGCGCCGCTGCGTCTGCAGCACGCGCGATTTAAGGGGGGTTATCAACCATTTATGCGGCTGAAAAGATTATCACGCCTTACGGCTGCGCGTCTTCTGTGGTTGTAACGCCGTCACCTGACTCTCCACCCAGCCATCATCCAGCCGGGTACGCAGCAGATCGCCGGTATGCAGCTGACGGGTCTTTTTCACCACCTGGCCCTGAGCATCGGTGGTGACGCTAAAGCCGCGCGCCAGCGTCGCCAGCGGACTTACGCCTTCCAGCTGTGCTGCCAGCGTACCAAAACGCTGCCGGCTGTGATTGAGCTGTTTTTCCATGCCCTGCTGCAGCCGGTAGTGCCACTGCTGTAACTGTTGCTGAGCGCGCAGAATACGTCCCTGCGGCTGCTGGGATTGCAGGCGCTGCAGCAGGCGATCCTGCTGGCGATGCGCCAGGCGCAGCCGCTGGTCGGCCGCTTCCTGCAGACGACGCTGCAGCTGAATCAGCGTGGTTTGCTGCCGTGCCAGGCGCAGCTGCGGATGCTGCTGTTGCAGACGATGCTGCAGCCGGGTGAAGCGGCGCTGCTGCTGCGCCACGTAATAATCCATCGCCATCTCCATGCGCTGCTGCTGATACTGCAAACGGCGCAGCAGCTCGATCTGGTTGCGGCTCACCAGTTCGGCAGCGGCAGAAGGCGTCGGCGCGCGCAGATCGGCAACAAAGTCGGCGATGGTGACATCGGTTTCATGCCCAACGGCGCTGACGATCGGCAGGCGGCTGGCAAAGATGGCCCGCGCCACGCGCTCGTCGTTGAAGCTCCACAGATCTTCCAGTGAACCGCCGCCGCGCCCGACGATCAGCACGTCGCACTCGTCACGCTGGTTGGCCAGCTCGATGGCGCGCACGATGGCGGCGGGCGCATCAACGCCTTGCACTGCGGTCGGATAGATCACCACCGGCAGCGAGGGATCGCGGCGATGCAGCACGCGCAGCACATCGTGCAATGCCGCGCCGGTGGCGGAGGTGATCACACCCACCTGGCGCGCCGGCTCCGGCAGCGGCTGTTTAAACTGCTGCTCGAACAGCCCCTCCGCCGCCAGCCGGGCTTTCAGCTGCTCAAACTGTTGCTGCAGCAGCCCTTCACCGGCCGGATGCATGCTTTCGATAATCAGCTGATAGTCGCCGCGCGGCTCATACAGCGTGATGCTGGCACGCACCAGCACCTGCTGACCGTGCTGCGGGCGAAAGCTGACGCGTCGATTGCTGTTGCGGAACATGGCACAGCGCACCTGCGCGCCATCGTCCTTCAGAGTGAAGTACCAGTGACCGGAAGCGGGCTGAGTGAAATTGGAAATTTCAGCGCTGAGCCACACCAGGCCCATCTCATTTTCCAGCAGTTGGCGCACCGTGGTGTTCAGGCGGCTGACAGTAAAAATATTGGCGGTTGGCGGTAGCGACATGTGATGAGGATCAAATTTCAAATCAGAGGGTTAATTAACCGATACTACATGCCTGCCCCGGAGGATCAAGACTTTTTCCGAAAAAACACTGGAGGCAACCGATTTCGGCCTGTATAATGCCGCGGCAATATTTTATCTGTTTTAAACGCCCCAGGTGGAGATATTGCAATGTTAAGAATCGCGAAAGAAGCCCTCACATTTGACGACGTCCTGCTCGTTCCCGCTCACTCCACTGTTTTACCCAACACGGCCGATCTCAGCACCCAGCTGACCAAAAACATCCGTCTCAACATTCCTATGCTGTCTGCAGCGATGGACACCGTGACCGAAGCCGGTCTGGCGATTGCGCTGGCGCAGGAAGGCGGTCTGGGCTTTATCCACAAAAACATGTCGATTGAGCGCCAGGCGGATGAAGTTCGCAAGGTGAAAAAACACGAAAGCGGCGTCGTAACGGAGCCACAGACCGTGCTGCCAACCACCACGCTGGCCGAGGTGAAAGAGCTGACCGAACGTAACGGCTTCGCCGGTTATCCGGTGGTTAACGCCGACAACGAGCTGGTGGGCATCATTACCGGTCGTGACGTGCGCTTCGTGACCGATATGACGCTGCCGGTGACCGCGGTCATGACGCCGAAAGAGCGCCTGGTGACGGTGAAAGAGGGTGAAGCGCGTGAAGTCGTGCTGCAGAAAATGCACGAAAAACGCGTCGAGAAAGCGCTGGTTGTTGACGACAGCTTCCACCTGCTGGGCATGATTACCGTTAAAGATTTCCAGAAAGCTGAGCGTAAACCTAACGCCTGTAAAGATGCGCAGGGTCGTCTGCGCGTCGGTGCCGCAGTGGGTGCCGGTGCCGGCAACGAAGAGCGCGTTGATGCGCTGGTCGCTGCGGGCGTTGACGTACTGCTGATCGACTCCTCGCACGGCCACTCCGAAGGCGTGCTGCAGCGTATCCGTGAAACCCGCGCAAAATATCCGGACCTCGAAATCATCGGCGGCAACGTGGCGACCGGTGCAGGCGCACTGGCGCTGGCTAACGCGGGCGTGAGCGCGGTGAAAGTGGGCATTGGCCCGGGCTCCATCTGTACTACCCGTATCGTTACCGGCGTTGGCGTACCGCAGATCACGGCAGTATCCGACGCGGTTGAAGCGCTGGAAGGTACCGGTATTCCGGTCATCGCTGACGGCGGTATCCGTTTCTCTGGTGACATCGCCAAAGCCATCGCCGCGGGTGCGTCGGCGGTAATGGTTGGCTCCATGCTGGCCGGTACCGAAGAATCGCCGGGCGAAATCGAGCTCTACCAGGGCCGTGCGTTCAAATCCTACCGCGGGATGGGTTCACTGGGCGCGATGTCCAAAGGCTCGTCTGACCGCTACTTCCAGAGCGATAACGCCGCCGACAAACTGGTGCCGGAAGGTATCGAAGGGCGCGTTGCCTATAAAGGCCGCCTGAAAGAGATCGTGCACCAGCAGATGGGCGGCCTGCGCTCCTGCATGGGCCTGACCGGTTGCCCGACCATCGACGATCTGCGCACCAAAGCCGAGTTCGTGCGCATCAGCGGCGCCGGCATCAACGAAAGCCACGTGCACGATGTGACCATTACCAAAGAGTCACCGAACTACCGCATGGGTTCATAATCCCGTAAGATTTCCCGCCCGGCTCCAGCCGGGCGCTTTTATTATTAAGTCCATCCCAATGGAAACGCCTCAATGACGACTGAAAATATTCATAAACATCGTATTTTGATCCTCGATTTTGGTTCTCAGTATACGCAGCTGGTCGCGCGCCGCGTGCGTGAGCTGGGCGTCTACTGCGAACTCTGGGCGTGGGATGTCACCGAAGAGCAAATCCGCCAGTTCAACCCGAACGGCATCATCCTGTCCGGTGGTCCGGAAAGCACCACCGAGCACAACAGCCCGCGCGCGCCGGAATATGTGTTCAACGCCGGTGTGCCGGTGCTGGGCGTGTGCTATGGCATGCAGACCATGGCGATGCAGCTGGGCGGTAAGGTTGAAGGCTCGAACGAGCGTGAATTTGGTTATGCGCAGGTTGAAGTGACAACCCCGAGCGCGCTGGTGCGTGATATCGAAGATGCCATCAGCGCGGCGGGCAAACCGCTACTCGACGTGTGGATGAGCCACGGTGACAAAGTCACGGCGATCCCGGCAGACTTCGTGACGGTTGCCAGCACCGAAAGCTGCCCGTTTGCCATCATGGCTAACGAAGAGAAGCGTTTCTACGGCGTGCAGTTCCACCCGGAAGTGACGCACACCCGTCAGGGCCTGCGCATGCTGGAGCGTTTTGTGCGCGACATCTGCGGCTGTGAAGCGCTGTGGACGCCAGCCAAAATCATCGAAGATGCGGTAGAGCGCATCCGTGAGCAGGTGGGTGAAGACCGTGTG
This sequence comes from Pantoea sp. Cy-640, assembly GCF_011752635.1. Taxonomy (NCBI): domain Bacteria; kingdom Pseudomonadati; phylum Pseudomonadota; class Gammaproteobacteria; order Enterobacterales; family Erwiniaceae; genus Pantoea; species Pantoea sp. Cy-640. The sequence continues at coordinate 147,710 of NZ_VWXB01000003.1, forward strand.
ATTCTCGGCCTGTCCGGCGGCGTGGACTCGTCCGTGACCGCGATGCTGCTGCACCGCGCGATTGGCGAGCGCCTGACCTGTGTGTTCGTCGATAACGGACTGCTGCGTCTGAATGAAGCTGAGCAGGTGATGGACATGTTCGGCGACCACTTTGGTCTGAACATCGTGCACGTTGCGGCAGAAGGGCGCTTCCTCGACGCGCTGGCGGGCGAGAACGATCCGGAAGCCAAACGTAAAATCATCGGCCGCGTGTTTGTGGAAGTGTTCGATGAAGAAGCGCTGAAGCTGACCGACGTGAAGTGGCTGGCGCAGGGCACCATCTATCCGGATGTGATTGAGTCGGCGGCTTCGGCTACCGGTAAAGCGCACGTGATCAAATCGCACCACAACGTGGGCGGTTTGCCGAAAGAGATGAAGATGGGCCTGGTTGAGCCGCTGAAAGAGCTGTTCAAAGATGAAGTGCGTAAAATCGGTCTGGAACTCGGCCTGCCTTACGACATGCTGTACCGCCATCCCTTCCCGGGCCCGGGTCTGGGCGTGCGCGTACTGGGTGAAGTGAAGAAAGAGTACTGCGACCTGCTGCGCCGTGCCGATGCCATCTTTATCGAAGAGCTGCGCAAAGCCGATCTGTACAACAAAGTCAGCCAGGCCTTTACCGTGTTCCTGCCGGTGCGCTCCGTCGGCGTAATGGGCGATGGGCGTAAATACGACTGGGTGGTTTCCCTGCGTGCTGTCGAAACCATCGACTTCATGACGGCCCACTGGGCGCACCTGCCGTACGACTTCCTCGGCCGCGTCTCCAACCGCATCATCAACGAAGTGAACGGCATTTCACGCGTGGTTTATGATATTTCAGGTAAACCGCCTGCGACGATTGAGTGGGAATAACGCCCGCACTGGCAACCGCCAGCACCTGAAGCCTCAAAGCCCGCGTAACTGCGGGCTTTTTTTATCCTGCCATCTTTCGCATCGCCCGATCCGCGCAGAATTCAGATACAGCGCCTACAGCCGTGCCGCCTGATGTTCAATAAATTCTCTGAACCATTGCTGGGCGGGATGCGCGTCGCTGCGCCGGTGCCAGATCAGGTTGAACACCATTTCGGGCAACGACAGCGGTGGAGGGAACAGCACCAGCTGGCGACTGGCCTGCGCATGCAGCGCCACGCGCTTCATCACGGTCGCCGTCATGTGGGTTTGCGCCACGATAGACGGCACCGTAAACATCTGCTGGACCGTCAGCCCCAGCCGGCGCTTTTTACCCTGCTGCGCCAGCACCTGATCAACCAGGCCGTACAGTTCACCTTCCGGCGAGACCAGAATATGCGGCAGCGCCAGGTAGCTCTCCATATTCATGCCGCGTCTGGCCGCCGGATGGTTGCTGGCGACGATGGTGACGAATTCGTCGCGCAATACCGGCCGGGAGATGATGCGGCTATCGCTGTGGGTAGGCATGACGCCGATAGCGACATCAATCGCGCCGGCATCTAACAAATCGACCGCGTGATCGCGGTTGGTAAACGCCTGCACATTCAATGACACGCCGGGGGCGGCGTCCTGTAGCGCCTGCATTAACGAAGGCAGCAACACGAAAGCCGGATACTCCGACACGCCCAGTTTGAAGTTTATTTGCGCTTTTTCCGCTGCAAACGCGGGCTTTGCCACCAGCGTCGCTTCGAGCTGGCGCAACGCCCCGGCGATGGGGCCGGACAGATCGCGCGCACGCGCAGTCGGCAATAAACCCTCCGCGCTGCGCATGAACAGCGGGTCACCGAACAGGGTGCGTAACCGTGACAGTGCCGCACTCATCGCCGGCTGGCTGACGCCCACCTGGGTTGCCGCCCGCGTGACGTTGCGCTCGTTCATCAGCGCGTCAAAAGCCACTAACAGATTGAGATCGATGCCATGAAAATCCATACGGCAAATAATCACTCATATTGAATATTTGTTGGACGAATTGTAGGGCGCTGCGCAAAATTCCACAACCAACCCCCCACCTGAAAGTGAATAACGATGAATCCAGCAGCAGAATACGTACAACGGCTCAAAATTGAACGACAGGCGGTAGAGACGCTCTATCAGGCCTTCAGCGACAACAACCCCGATCTGGTCGATAGCGTGCTGGCACCGTCATGGGAAGACATCCCGCTGGCGCCGGGACAGGCGCCCGGGCCGGAAGGCATCAAGCCGATCATTCGCATGCTGGCGCAGGCCTTTCCGGACGTGCAGATCGTGGTGCATGACATGATTCAGGAACCGGGCCGCATCGCGGCGCGGGCGGAAATCAGCGGCACCCATCTCGGCGAAATTTTCGGTATCGCGCCGACTGGTAAGAAAGTGAGCTTCCGTCTGCATGAGTTCCATGCGCTGGAGGACGGCCGTCTGATCACCACCTGGCACATGGAGGATTGGTTTGGCCTGTTCCTCCAGCTTGGCCAGTTTCCGCCACAAGCCTGAATCAGACCGGAGAGTTGATAATGAAAGCAGCATTGATTGATACGTTTGGCACCGCCGATGTGCTGACGATTGGCGAACGTCAATTACGCGCCGCCAGTCCGGATGAGGTGACGGTGCAGGTTGAAGCGGCGAGCGTTAACCCGCTGGATGTGAAAATCATCTCAGGGCATATGCAGCAGGTTTTCCCGGTGGACCTGCCTTACGTGCCGGGCATGGATTTCTGCGGCGTGATTACAGCAGCTGGCGAGCGCGTTAGCCATTTAAAACCGGGCGATCGCGTATTCGGGCGCACGCCACCGGGTGCAGGCGGGGCTTTTGCACAAAGCCTGGTGATCGCCGCCGATGACGTATGCCTTGTCCCGGCAGCGATGAGCGCCGAACAGGCCGCGGCGCTGCCTACCGCGTTTGGCTCCGCGCAGCAGGCATTGTTCGATGTGGGTCAGCTGCAGCGCGGCGAGCGCGTGCTGATTCACGCCGCAGCGGGTGGCGTCGGCAGCATGGCCGTCCAGCTGGCGCATCAGGCGGGCGCTTATGTCATCGCCACGGCGTCGGCGAAAAACCACGCGCTGGTGACCAGTCTGGGCGCCGATGAAGTGATTGACTACCGCACGCAGGACTTCGCAACAACGCGCGATGTCGATCTGGTGATTGATAGCGTCGGTGGCGAAACGCTGAGCCGCTCCTGGTCCGTGCTGCGCGCTGGCGGGCGCATTGCCTCGCTGGTGGAGTTCGGCATCACGCCTGCCACCGGGTATCACGGCGAGTTTGTCTTCTTCGCCAGCGCGACGCCGTATCTTGCCCGGGCGAGCAGCCTGTTCCAGGCCGGGCAGTTACAGGTCATCACCGACGCTATCTTTTCGCTGGATGATGCGCGCTCCGCGCTGGAGAAGGTGGCGACCGGCCATGCGCGCGGCAAAGTGATTATCCGCGCCAACCCTTAACGCCTGGCGTCATGTCGCAGTAAAAACGCGCCCGCTATCCTGCGGGCGTTTGTTTACCGGTCTGTCGCAGGGGATAAGGATGTGTTAATAATCTGGCGTTAACGGCAGAGGCTTCAGGAGGAAACGTGCTGTTTAATTTCAGAGCTGCGGGCAAGCGCGCACCACCGGGCAAACGCCCGCTGACATCCATCATCATTCTCTATCTTGTGATGCTGTGCGGTACGGCTTTTCTCGCGTTTCTGCCGCTGATCTGCGCGATAGGCGCGGGATATGTCGCCAGTCTGGCGGGCTGCCAGCTGGACGAAGGCAACGTGCATCCCTGTTACATCCTGGGAGAAGATCGCGGCCAGTTGCTGTATGAATTAGGTGTCATGGGCTGGTTCCTGCTCGGCACCATTCCCCTGGGTGGGATACTGTTTTTACTCGCAACGCTCACCTTCATCGTTCAGCTGGTGGGCTATTACCGGCAAACACGCGCTGAGGGTAATCGGTAATTTGCGTCAGTGCTGTTCCGCACAAATCTCCAGGCAAAAACCGAGAAATGCCTCCACCGCCGCCGGGGCCAGACGGCGCGAAGGCCGGGTGATAAACAGCGGATAGGTTTCGTCAGGCCAGTCGGGGAAAAGTTCGACCAGTTCACCGCTGGCGATCAGATGTTGCACGCTCAGCGCCAGCACCTGGGCTACGCCGGCACCGCCGACGCACGCCTGTACCATTAAATCCGGATCGGTGGTGGTCAGATGGCCGTGGGTGGCGACCGTCAGCCGCTGCGTGCCGCGATGAAACTCCCAGCTAAAGGGCTTATTGCTGCGCGGATCGATGTATTGCAGACAATTGTGCTCAGTCAGCTGCGTCGGCTGCGTCGGGTGGCCACAGCGTGCCAGATAGTCCGGGGCGGCCACCGTCAGGACGCGCGTTTGTAACAGCAGGCGTGAGGTCATGGTGGACGGCGGCTGCGGCCCGAAACGCACCGCCACATCAATACCTTCTGCCACCAGATCGCCCACATCGGGCTGCTGCAAAATCGTCAGTTCCAGATGCGGATAACGGGCACGCAGCAGCGGCAGCTTTGCCGCCAGCACATAGCGGGAAAACAGCGGATTCAGGCTCACGCGCAGCGTACCGCGCACCGTCACGGCGGCGCCGGAGACGTAGTTTGCTGCTTCTTCAATCCCTTCCAGATGCGGCGCTGCCCGCTCATACAGGCTGGCACCTTCGCTGGTGAGATGCAGGGTGCGGGTGGTGCGATCCAGCAGGCGCACGCCGAGACGCTGTTCCAGTCGTGAAATCGCCCGGCTGACGCCCGAGGCGGACAACCCCAGCACTTCACCGGCGCGGCTGAAGCTGCCAGCTTCAACCACGGCTGCCAGCACGCTCATGCCGGATAATAGTCGGCCATCAAAACTCATCCTGTTCTCCATCTTTGATTTTTAGCAAAGATCATTTGCCTGAGCCTACCTTTATCAAAAATGCGCTGCAACTTATTGTGTGCCCCGAAACGCGACCGGCACTGACCGCCGGATTCCTGATCTCTTTTGAGGAGAATGTTATGACTGTACGGCGCACCCTTTTTAAAGGCGGCACTATCCTGACGCTGGACGCCAGCGTGCCCGACCTCGTCTGTGGCGATGTGCTGATTGAGGACGATCGTATTGCCGCCGTGGGGGAAAACCTTTCCGCCGACGATGCGCAGGTGATTGATGCCCGCGGCCATATCGTGATGCCAGGCCTGGTGGATGCGCATCACCATATGTGGCTGGGTGCGATGCGCCGTCTGATGCCCAACGTTGACGACCTGTTTGCCTATATCGATGTGGTGGCAGAAACGCTCGGCGCGCATTACCGTCCGCTGGATATGTACCTCAGCACCCGGCTGACGGCGCTGGCTTGCCTGGATGCCGGCATCACCACGGTGATTGATGCCTGCCACAGTTCACGCAGTCCGGCGCATACCGATGCGGCGCTCGACGCGCTGCAGGAGAGCGGGATTCGTGCGCTGCACATGGTTGGCGCAGCAATGGATAAGCAGGCTTCCAGCGATCATCTGCCGGGCGATCTGGCCCGTCTCGCCAGCCGCTGGAACCACGCCGGCAGCCGTGTGCAGGTTGGCCTGTTTGGCCAGCTCAACCTGGCGTGGTGGCGCGTGGCGCGCGAGCTGGATATGCGCATTCTCACTGAGTTTATTGGTGACCTGGCGCAGCTGCCGGCGGAGTTTGCCGAAGCCGGCTTGCTGGGTCCGCACAACATTTTCAACCACTGTACGCGCGTACCGGCGCACACCTGGCAGCAGCTGGCGGACGCGGGCGTCAACATTACCGTGAATCCGCGTTCGGATGCGCTGTTTGGTTTCGACGACGACAGCTTTGCCTGGCAGCAGGCGGTCGATCGCGGAATGACGCCGGCGCTCGGTATCGATCTCGATACCGCCTTCGGCAGCGATCTGTTCGGTGAAATGCAGGCGCTGTTTAACCAGCAGCGCTCAGCGATGCGCTATCGCCGCTTCCGGGGCGAAAGCGACGTACCGGCACCGATTAGCGTGGAAGCCGTACTGCAGTCGGCCACGATTAACGGCGCGCGTGCGGCCGGGCTGGAGCAGCAAACGGGCACGCTGACGCCAGGTAAACAGGCCGACGTTATTATGCTGCGCACCGATGGTATCGGCGTTTTCCCGCTGACCAGCGTGACGGCAACGGTGGTGCAGGCGGTGCAACGCGCCGATGTTGATACCGTGATGGTGGCGGGTGAACTGCGTAAACGTCATGGTCAGTTGCTCAACGTCGATGTGGCACAGCTGAACGCGGAAATCACCGCCTCGCGCGACTATCTGCTGAATGCCAGCGGCTATCACCATCCTTTGTTTGCCTGATTTTCCGCAGCGCGGCGGCCTGCCGCGCTGTCTGTTCATTTATGGAGGCTGTTATGTCTGCATTAAGCGCGCAGGCTGAAGCTGCGCATTTGTCGCGACCGGCGACCGGCGTGATTGCCGCGCTGTTTTGCGGTTATCTGGCGGTCGGCTTGCCGCTGCCGGTAATCCCGCTGTTTATCCATCAGCATCTCGGTTTCAGCAACCTGTGGGTCGGGCTGGTGATCGGGATACAGTTTGTTGCCACCGTGCTGACGCGCGGTTACGCCGGTCAACTGACCGATCGCGTTGGCGGTAAGCGCTCGGCGCTGCAGGGCGCGGCGGTGTGCGCGCTGGCTGGCGTGCTTTACTGGCTGGCCGCACTGCCGGGCTTTTCACCGGCGGTCAGTCTGGCGCTGGTGATTGCCGGACGGCTGGCGGCGGGTATGGGCGAAAGCCAGTTCGTCACCGGCTGCGTGGCCTGGTCAATCGCCTCGGTCGGGCCACAGCGTGCCGGTCTGTCGATGTCCTGGACCGGCATCGCCATGTTTGCCGCGCTGTCGCTCGGTGCCCCTGCCGGCATGATGCTGTATCAGCATGTCGGCTTAGCGGCGGCGATGCTGGCCTGCATCGCGGCTCCGCTGCTGGCGGCGCTCATCGCCACGGCTGCCAGCGGTTATCGCGCGGTCGGGGGAACACGTTTGCCGTTCTATCGGGTGATTGGCCGCATCTGGCGTGAAGGCTGTGGCCTGATGCTGCAGGGCGTCGGACTGGCCGGCCTGACGGCCTTCGCCTCGCTCTACTTCGCCGCGCGTCACTGGCAGCTGGCCGGCTGGGTGATGACCGCGTTTGGCGTTGGTTTTATCGCCGTGCGCCTGGTGCTTGGACATCTGCCGGATCGCATTGGTGGCTACCGCGTGGCGGCTTATTCACTGCTGGTGGAGGCGCTGGGGCAGATGCTGCTGTGGTTTGCGCCTGACGAAACCCTGGCGCTCACCGGCGCGCTGATTACCGGTCTTGGCTGTGCGCTGATCTTTCCCGCCCTCGGCGTGGAAGCGCTGAAGCGCGTGCCGCCGGCCAGTCGCGGCAGCGCCATGGGCGCCTTCGTTGCTTTTCTCGACATCGCTTATGGTATTTCCGGACCGATTGCCGGTGCCATCGCCAGCCACTTCAGCTATGCCGCCGTCTATCTGTTTGGTGCGGCCTGTGCGCTGCTCGGGGCGCTGCTGGCGCTGACATCGCGCGCCGCTTCACTTCACGCTTAAGGGGTTTTCCATGTCACGTATTTTTATTTCCGGTTCATCCACCGGCCTCGGGCTGATGGCGGCTGAACTGCTGGTTGAGCAGGGCCATCAGGTGGTGCTGCACGGACGCAACGCCGCGCGTGCCCGCGCCGCGCAGGAGGCGCTACCGCAGGCTGAAGCCGTGGTCAGCGGCGACGTGATAACCATCGCCGGCGCCCGCAGTGTGGCGCAGCAGGTTAATGCGCTCGGCAGATTTGATGCGGTGATCCACAACGTGGCGGTTGGCTATCGCGAGCCTTATCAGTTAACCGCAGATGGCCTGCCGCATCTGTTCGCCATCAACACGCTGGCACCCTATATTCTTACGGCGCTGATTGAACGGCCGCAGCGGCTGATTTACCTCAGCTCCGGCATGCATCATCATGCCGAAGCTAACCTGGATGATATTTTGTGGCAGCGGCGGCGCTGGCACGCTTCGCAGGCTTATGCTGAGAGTAAACTGCATGATGCCATACTGGCGTTTGCTATCGCCCGGCGCTGGCCGCAGGTATACAGCAACGCGCTGGAGCCAGGCTGGGTGCCGACCAAAATGGGCGGTGCCGGGGCACCCGACGATCTTGATCAGGCGCATCGTACCCAGGTGTGGTTAGCCACCGCCGATGAGGCGCGCGTCAGCGGGGAGTATTTTTATCACCGTCAGGCGCTGGCGGCTAATCCGCAGGCGCGCAATCCACGGCTGCAGCAGCAGTTGCTGGCGATATGCGCCGATATCAGCGGTATCGCCCTGCCTGACTAAGGAAAAATCAGCTGACCGGGCACCGCAACGCATTTTTTGTCCACCGCATAGTTGGTGAATACAGACGCTGCCGTTTCGGCGCATCATGGCGGGAGCGTTTTTTCACCACCGGGATGCCCATGCATGTTGCCTGTTAAAGCTGTTTTACTCTCTTTTCTCTGTGTGGTGTTACTGTCGCTGGCGGCCAGCCTGGCGCAGGCGACGCGCAGCGGTGAGTTCACCACCGAACGCGGCGGCTGGGCGACAGCGCGCCGTGATTCGGCTGGGCTGGCACCGGATCCGCAGCGCTTCGCCAGTGAGGCGATTGTGCAGGTGTATGCTGCGCCGACCTACGGCTGGAAAGGCGCGGTGGCCGTGCATCCGTGGATTATCTTTAAGCGCGCCGGAGAAACCCGCTACAACCGTTATGAGGTGATCAGCTGGGGCAGCGGCGATAAAGTGCGGCGCAACAGCAATCTGCCGGACGGCTACTGGTACGGTGCGCGTCCGCGTTTGCTGGTGTCACATCGCGGTGCGGCTGCGCAGGCGATGATCCCGCAGATTGAAGCGGCGATTCAATCCTATCCGTGGCCCAACACCTATCATGCGTGGCCGGGCCCCAACAGCAACACCTTCCTCGCTCACATTGGCCGTGAAGTGCCGGCGCTGAAGCTCGATTTGCCCGCCAATGCCATCGGTAAGGATTTCCGTTCGCTGCTGCATCCGCTTGGCCTGCCGCCATCCGGGCGCGGCGTGCAGCTGTCGCTGCTCGGCGTGCTGGGCGTCACGCTGGGAGCGGAAGAGGGCGTGGAGGTGAATCTGCTGGGACTGAATCTGGGGCTGGATTTCACCCCGCTGCGCCTGCGGCTGCCGTTTATCGGCGGGGTGGGGCAGGATAATTTACAGAAGGATAAGCCCTGAGACAGCGCCGCGCCGCGACAGTATCGGTTCGCGGGCGGCGCGGGCTCGCAGCCGTTAACAGACGCCGAAATCCCCGTCTTCATGATAGAGATTGACGCTGTCGGCCTTCACCTCGATCTCTTTTTTGATCGGATCGTCAACGCGGGCGCACCACAGCGTATCGCCCGCAACGCGCAACACCTGCATTTTTGGACCACCGGTTTTCGCCTGCACAAAATCATCCACGTTAAACATCACTGCTCTCCAGCTGATTAGGGATCAACGCTGATTGTAGCTGCGCTTTAGTGGCCGTGCAGCAGAAACAGCGTGGCCAGACCGAGGAAGATAAAGAAGCCGCCGGTATCGGTGATGGCGGTGATCAGCACGCTGGAGCCGACCGCCGGGTCGCGTTTGAGTTTGGTCATAATCAGCGGAATCAGCACGCCCATCAGCGCCGCCAGCAGCAGATTCAGCACCATCGCCAGCATCATCACGCCGCCCAGTTGCAGGTTGTCGTACATCAGCCAGGTCACGCCGCCCATGATGCCGCCCCAGAACAGGCCGTTAAGCAGCGCCACGCCGAGTTCGCGCGCAATCAGAAACGAAAAGTTGCCGGGTTCAACCTGATGCAGCGCCAGCGCGCGCACGATCATGGTGATGGTCTGATTGCCGGTATTACCGCCAATGCCGGCGACAATCGGCATCAGCGTGGCCAGCGCCACCAGCTGCGAAATGGTGTCCTCAAACAGGCCAATGACGCGCGAGGCGATAAATGCCGTACACAGGTTGACGGCCAGCCAGGTCCAGCGCTTTCTTACCGCTTTGCGCACCGGTGCAAACACGTCTTCACCCTGGCTGATGCCGCCCATCTTACGGATGTTGCTTTCGTTCTCTTCGTTCACCAGGTCAATCACATCTTCCACGGTGATACGGCCAATCAGCTTGCCTTTGGCATCGGTCACCGCAGCAGAGATCAGGTTATAGCGTTCGAAGGCGCTGGCGGCCTCTTCCGCTTTGTCATCCAGCTGGAAAGTGGTGGGGCGCGCGTTCATCACCTCAGCCACCAGCGTTTTAGGTTTGTTGAGCAGGATATCGGTCAGCGCCAGTTCACCCAGCAGCTGATTGTGTTCGTCGGTGATGAAGATTTTATCGGTGCCGTCCGGCATGCTTTTGCGCTTGCGCAGAAAGCGTTGCACCGTTGCCAGCGTCACGTCTGAGCGCACGGTCAGGATATTAAAGTCCATCACCTGGCCGACGCGATCGCGATCCAGCTCAATCACATCCAGCAGCCGGGCGCGCAGGCTGGGGTCGAGCGTGGTGAGCAGGCGGCCGGTGAGATCGCGCGGCAGGTAACGCGCCAGATAGACCTGATCGTCAATATCCAGCGGCTCGATGGCGCGAAGGATTTCGCGGTCGGTCATCTCTTCCGTCAGGCTGGCCCACACGGTTTCGGAGGCCTCCACCAGCACGCGACCGCGCTGCTCGTAGGGTACCAGCCGCCACAGCGCCAGACGCTCCTCTTCCGGCAGCGCTTCGAGAATGTCCGCCAGGTCGGCGGCGTGCAGCTGCGGCAGTTCATGCTCCAGCTGCTGACGCCAGCCGGTGATTTTGCGCAGTTCGGCGGCATTGAGGTCGACGGATTTATCCAGCAGCACATCGACTAAATCGTGCTCGCTGAGCAGAAGGTGCAGAATTCGCTGGCGGGTTTCTGATAGTTGTTGTGCGTGCGAAGCAGACATAACGCGTCCTTTGTGTCTGTAAAGTCAGGTCAAAGTGTAGCGCGTTGCGGGTAAAGTGGGCGTAACAAGCAGCATTGCCGCGGCGGACAATGTGATGGCAGAGCGACGATGACCCGCAAATTCCTTAGCGCGTCTCGCTGGTGCTCAGTGTGACCGGTTCAGGTGCGGCTTTCTTTTGCTGATGATGCTCGATGGCACCGGGGATAATGAAAATCAGACGGCCAACCAAAATAAAGAAACTGATCAGCAAAACGATGCGGGTCATGGTACCGGTTTTGGGACGTCTTCGTGCAGAGATGGCGCTATTCACGCGGGGTGGTTCCTGTCAAAGCCCGGCTGGGCGGTGGCAACATTTAGTCACAACCCGACCGGGAGGTCAACCGCTGCGTGAAAAATGAGCAGAAAAGGTTAAGGTTGCTTTGATCGATATCAGCCGCCGGGCGAAGCGTGCGTCATCGACTCTGCAGGGGCGTCATTGATGGCGACCGAAAGCCGCATGATGTGACTCATGCCAGTTAGCCTTTGAATTGGTTTAAAAAACGAGGCACTTTTCGTAGCGGCGCAATTTATTGCGCGATGAATCGCGCCGCTACGATAGGGTGCGGCTTGCGTTTTCGTCACCGAACGGCATCACGCCATTGATGGCGACCGAAACTCGCATGATGTAACGCTTGAAAGTTAACCTTTGAATTTATTTAAAAAAAGAGGCACTTTTCGTAGCGGCGCAATTTATTGCGCGATGAATCGCGCCGCTACGATAGGGTGCGGCTTGCGTTTTCGTCACCGAACGGCATTACGCCATTGATGGCGACCGAAACTCGCATACTTTCACCAACCGCATTAATCCGTTGTAGGGTCGCCATTGATGGCGACCGGACCATCTTGTTGCCAGACATCAGTAGCTGGCTTTCTGCGCCAGCAGGGTAGCGAAGCGATACTTAATGCGCTGACCGTGTTCATCGCGGCGATGCAGTTCACCGACCTCTTCGTTGTACTTCACGATGTGCCAGTTACGGTAATAATGGCTCAGCTCGCCCGATTTAAAGGTAAACGGGAAGTTTTGCGTGTTGGGATAATCGTCGGTGCTCATCGCCGCCACAATCAGGTTGTAACCGTACTTGCGCGTGCTGGCCTGCATATCGGCGATCAGCTGCGGGATGGTCGCCGGCTGCAGGAACATCATCACCACGGTGGAAAACACAAACTGATAATCACCGTTGAAGCGCACCTGATTCAGGTCGCACTGTTCGGTATGTATCTGCTGCAGCTGCTCTTCCGCGATGATGCTGTTAAGGCGTTCCAGGCTCTGCGGATTGTTGTCCCAGGCGGTAACAGTAAAACCGTGCTGATTGAGCAGCAGGCTGTTGCGGCCCTGGCCGCAGCCGAGGTCCAGCGCGTTACCCACTGCCAGTTTTGGCAGCGCGGCCAGCACTTCGGAGTGGGGCGGCGTCAGGCCGTATTTCTCCGCAAAATAGTTATCGGGGCGTGTTGTCATAGTGCTATTGCGGGCCTGAAGCCCGCGTTACTCCTCTTCCAGCATCAGTTTCCAGCCGGTGACGTCATTCCAGTAAGCCTGCTCCCGCTCCAGATCCAGCTGAACCAGCGTATTCTGACTGAGGAAACCGGCCGGGAAGGTCAGCGTCCAGTGGCCATCGTCGGTGCTCAGCTTCAGCGTGTCGGGGCGCGTGGTGGCCTGACGCTGATTGTTCAGCAGGGTGCCGAGCCGCAGCAGGAAGATCATCGGCAGGAACTGTTTCTTTTTAAACAAGGTGAAACGCGGCATCTCATCCTGCTTCACCGCTTTACGGTGGAAGCGTACCAGCGTGGCCAGCAGCATCTGTTGATCCTGATTAAAGCCCGGCATATTGGAGTTCTGCAGGATGTAGGCCGAATGACGCTGCATACCGCTGTGGTTGATGGTCAGCCCGACTTCGTGCAGCAGCGCTGCCCACTTCATCAGCGCCGTCAGCTGGGGATTGGCCAGCTTCGGATTCTGCTCCAGCCACTGGCTGTACAGCTGTTCGGTGGTTTCCAGCACGCGGCGTGCCTGGTCACTGTCGATGGCGTAATGATTCGCCAGGCTCTGTGCGGTACGGCTGCGGATATCCTGATGGCGGAAGCGGCCCTCCATCTCATACAGCACGCCTTCACGCAGTGCGCCATCCGACAGGCGCAGCTCGCGAATGGCCAGCGCGTCAAACACGCCACACAGAATCGCCAGCCCCGGCACAAACACCGCCTTGCGCTCATCCGACAGCCCCGGCAGGCTCAGGGCAGCAAAGGATTTGTGCTTCAGCACTTCGCTCACCAGCATGTCGAGGTTTTCCGGCGTCACGCGCTTCTCTTTCTCGCCCATCGCCAGCAGCACTTCGCAGGCCGCTTTGATACTGCCGGACGCGCCCAGCGCATACTGCCAGCCCTGCAGACGGTACTGCCACGCCAGCGTTTCCAGCTTTTGCGCGGCGGCCAGCCGGGCGCGGCGGAAATTCTCCTGGCTAATCTCGCCTTTCGGGAAGTAGAGGTTGGCGAAGCTGACGCAGCCCATGCGGCGACTTTCCACCAGCTGCGGCTCAAAATCTTCGCCGATCACCAGCTCGGTTGAACCGCCGCCGATATCAATCACCAGCTTGCGGCCTTTCTCCGGCTGCGTGTGCTCAACGCCCATAAAGATCAGGCGCGCCTCTTCATTGCCGGAAATCACCTCAATCGGGTAAGGGATGACTTCCGCGGCGCGCTGCAGAAACTCTTCCGCGTTGGACGCGATGCGCAGCGTGTGCGTACCGACGATGGTGACGTTGGCGGCACTAAACCCCTGCAGGCGCTCGGCAAACAGTGCCAGGCAGCTCAGCCCGCGCTCCATCGCTTCTTCGCTCAGGCGATTTTGCGCATCCAGCCCGTCGGCGAGGTGCACGCGCTGTTTCAGACGTCCCAGCACCTGCATGGCGCCATCCACCACACGGGCAATCACCATGTGGAAGCTGTTCGAGCCGAGATCGATGGCGGCGAATTCCTGCGGTTTCGGCGTACTTTTATGGGAGATTGGCATAGGCGTTATTCGGGTTGTTCCAGTTTCTTGATGTAATCGTAAATCGCCAGCTGCGAGCGCACCTTCTTGCGATTGCCGCGCGGAACATAACGGTTACTCAATTCTTTGTCTACGATGCGGGCTTTTACCGTATCACTTAACAGAATGGCAATGATATCCAGTATGCGCTGTTTCAGGCGCGGATCGAGCACCGACACCGCCACTTCGATACGATAATCGATGTTGCGCGTCATCCAGTCCGCCGACGACAGGAATACTTTTTTATCGCCGCCGCTTTCAAAAATATAGACGCGGTCGTGCTCAAGGTAGCGGTCAACGATACTGGTGATGCGAATATTTTCACTGATGCCCGGCAAATCGGGGATCAGCGAGCACATGCCGCGCACCAGCAGGTTGATCTTCACGCCGGCCGATGAGGCGGCATACAGCCGATCCACCAGACCATTGTCCACCAGGTTGTTGATTTTCAGCGTAATGCCGGAAGGATTGCCCTGCTGCGCGTTGGCAATCTCGTTATCAATCAGCTGATACAGCATGGCGCGCGAGTTTTGCGGCGACACCATCAGGTGTTCGAACGTTACCGGGCGATACGGGTTTTCGATAAAGTTAAATACGCGCCGGACTTCGTTGGTGATGCGCGCATCGGCGGTCAGCAGCGAATAGTCAGTGTAAATACGCGCGGTTTTTTCGTTGAAGTTGCCGGTCCCGATGTGGGCGTAACGCACCACTTCTTCGCCCTCGCGGCGGGAGATCAGGAACAGCTTGGCGTGAATCTTCAGGCCGGGCGCCGAGAAGATCACATGCACGCCCGCTTCGGTCAGCCGCTTCGCCCAGCGAATGTTGGCTTCTTCATCGAAGCGCGCCTGCAGCTCGACCACCACCGTGACCTTTTTACCGTTGTAGGCGGCGTGGATCATCGCATCCATGATGCGCGAATTCTTGGCCACGCGGTAAATGTTGATCTTGATGGCCAGCACGTTCGGGTCAAACGACGCCTGACGCAGCAGCTCCAGCACGTGCTCAAAGGTGTGGTACGGATAGTAAAGCAGCACATCGCGGTTGCGGATGGCATCAAAGCCGTTGCGGAAGCCATCAAAACCGATATGACGAATCTGCGGCAGCGGACGATTTTCCAGATTGGCTTTGCCCACGTTCGGGAAGCCGATGAAATCTTTGAAGTTATGATAACGGCCGCCCGGCACAATCGAGTCGTAACTGGAGATCGACAGCTTATGGCGCAGCATTTCCACCATCGCATCGGGCATATCGCGCTGATAGACAAAGCGCACCGGCTCGGCGGTCAGGCGCTGTTTCAGGCTGGAGGACATCAGCTCCAGCAGGCTGGATTCCATCTCCGTGACCAGGTCGTACTCGGCGTCGCGCGTCATTTTCATTGAGTAGGCGTTCAGCGCGTCGTAATCAAAGAAGCCTTTGAAAATCTCATCAAGGCAGTAGCGCAGAATGTTATCCAGCAGAATCATTGGCTTGCGACGGCGCGGCGATTCTGCCGGCAGATTCACAAAGCGCGGCACTTTATCGGACGGGATCTCCAGCAGGGCGTAACGGATTTCTTCGCCGCGGATAATCTCCACCGCCAGATAGGTGTAGTCGTCTTTCAGGAACTCAATCAGGTCGGTGTCGTGGTTGATCAGAATGGGCGTGACGTGCTGGCGCAGTTGATGCTTAAAGTAGTAGCGCAGCCACTCCTGCTGATTGGGTGACAGCTGGCGCTCATTGATCAGGAAAATCTGGTTGCGCGCCATCTCCAGCAGCAGATCGTTATACAGCGCATCGAACTCCTGATCCGATTTCTGTACCCGCAGCTGAATCTTTTTCAGCAAATGGCGCAGGGTGGTGGGCGTCCCCTGTTCTTCGCCAATCAGAATGCGGCGCTTGAGATCGGCAAAGCGCACTTTATAAAACTCTTCCAGGTTATTGGAATAGATGCCGAGAAAACGCATGCGCTCAATGAGCGGATTGCTTTTATCAGCGGCTTCCTGCAGCACGCGTTCGTTAAAGGTTAACCAGCTTAGTTCTTTTTCTATATACAGCTTTTCCTGACCCATTCTGACTCCGTGATGCTGTTGCTGGACGGAATGTCCGGCGGAATAAACGCAAAATTGCGGTTCCGCTCAGTGTCCTCCACCATTATGGCGAGAGTATGGCAGCCTTGTCCAACCTCAACAGTTGTCTTATCAATCAGCTACGGGCAACATAGCGGCATAACTTCAAGGGTAACTCTGGCCTGCATGAGCATAAATCGTATTCCTGTCCACTTTAGTGACCGTCGTCGACGCGCCATCGATCAGTTCGTGCGCCGCATCGTCACGGCCTGCGGTGTGGGAATTTTACTGCTGATGCTGCTGCTGTTCTTCTGGTTGATCTGGGTGGTGATGCCGCTGTTCAGCGCGCCGGGCATGCAGCCGACGCTCAGTCAGCAGCTGTGGGACAAAGCCCCGGCGCTGGCGCTGGGCAGCGAAGGCCAGCTCGGCTGGCGCATCAGCCGCAACGAAGCGCGCTTTATTCCGCTCGACGGCCAGCCAGCGGGCGACGCGCTGGCGCTGAACGGCCAGCCGCAGGCGGCGGTGACCAGCAGCGACGGCGGCAGCGTATTGCTCAATATGCAGGGCGATCTGTTGCTGATGCAACCGCTCATCCACGGCCAGCACGGTGAATGGTATTTCCCGCTGGGCGATCGGCTGCTGCATCTGCCGCAGGGCGCGGTCAGCCAGATGGCGCTGGCGGTGCCTGGCGATCATCAGTGGCGCATCGCCGCACAAACGCCGGCCGGTATCAGCCTGCTGACCTTTGCCGGCCAGAAACGCGTCGACCAGATTGTATTGCCCGGTGAGCAGGCCGACCTGATGCGGTTGTCGCCGGACGGCACGCTGCTGTACACCAGTACCGGACGGCTGTTGCGGGTGTGGCAGATTACGCCGCAGGGCGCGCAGCTGCGGGAAACTCAGACGCTGTCTCAGCAACCGCGCAGCCTGCAACTGCTGGCGGGCGGGCGCAGCTTACTGATTCAGGATGCGCGTGGCATTCAGCAATGGTTTGCCATCACCGGTGACCACGGGCCACGGCTGCAGCAGATTCACACCTTCACGCACAGCGCGGGTGTGCTCGGTATCGTGCCTGAGGCGCAGCGGCGCGTTTTTGCCAGCTTTGACGCGCAGGGCGTGGTGCGCCTGTTCGCCAGCAAGCAGGCGGGCCCGATTGTCACGCGCCAGCTGGCCGCGGGCATCAGCGCGCTGGCGTTGTCTCCGCGCGGCGATAGCCTGATCGTCGAACGTGCCGGACAGTGGCAGCAGTTCGCGCTGGATAATCCGTGGCCCGATTTCAGCTGGCGCAATCTGTGGCAGAAAATCTGGTATGAAAACTATCCGCAGCCGGACTGGGTATGGCAGTCCACCGCCGCCGGCGACAGCTATCAGGCCAAATTCAGCCTGATGCCGCTGGTGATCGGCACGCTGAAAGCGGCGTCGCTGGCGCTGCTGTTTGCTACGCCGCTGGCGCTGGCGGCGGCGATGTATACCGCATGGTTTATGTCGCCGGGCCTGCGCCGCTGGGTCAAGCCGGGCATTGAAATGATGGGCGCGCTGCCGAGCGTGGTGATTGGCCTGATCGCTGGCGTGTGGCTGGCGCCGCACATCAGCCGCGCGCTGCCTGGCGTGATGCTGCTGCCGCTGGTGCTGGCCGCCACGCTGCTGGTGTGCGGCGTGCTCAGTCCGCGTTTGCCGGCGCGCTGGCGGCGGCCCGGGTTTGAAGTGCTGCTGCTGATGCCACTGCTGTTACTGGTGACGTTACTGACGCTGTGGCTGCCGACACTGTGGTGGCCGCAGATGGGCGAACAGCTGGCGCACTATGAGCAGCGTAACCTGCTGGTGGCGGCGCTGGCGATGGGCTTTGCGCTGGTGCCGCTAATCTTCACCCTGGCGGAAGATGCGCTGTTTAGCGTGCCGGTGGCGCTGGGGCAGGGCTCGCTGGCGCTGGGTGCGACACCGTGGCAAACCCTGACGCGCGTGGTGCTGCCGGGCGCGTCGGCAGGCATTTTTGCCGCGCTGATGATCGGCTTTGGTCGTGCGGTGGGCGAAACCATGATTGTGCTGATGGCCACCGGCAACACCCCGGTGAGCGAAGGCGGCCTGTTTGCCGGGCTGCGCGCGCTGTCGGCCAATATCGCCATTGAAATGCCGGAAGCCGCGGCGGGCAGCGCCCATTATCGCATTCTGTTTCTCAGTGCGTTGCTGCTGCTGATATTCACGCTGGCGATCAACA
Organism: Pantoea sp. Cy-640; assembly: GCF_011752635.1. Taxonomy (NCBI): domain Bacteria; kingdom Pseudomonadati; phylum Pseudomonadota; class Gammaproteobacteria; order Enterobacterales; family Erwiniaceae; genus Pantoea; species Pantoea sp. Cy-640. The sequence continues at coordinate 165,929 of NZ_VWXB01000003.1, forward strand.
CCGTGGCGGAACTGATTCGTCAGCGGCTGCGCCAGCGCTACAGTCAGCATGAGGGGCAGGCATGAGCGCGCTGCGTCAAAACGATCGCTGGCGCTGGCTGACTGCCGGTGCGGTCGCCGTCTGCCTGCTGGCATTTACCTTATTAATCGGCCTGCTGGGCTGGCAGGGCGTCAGGGCGTTCTGGCCGCAGCCGGTCGATCAGTATCAGTTCCAGCCGCCGCAGGGGGCACCGCTGATGGTGCTGGGTGAAACGCTGGATCGCCAGCAGCAGGGCGATCGCTGGCGCTACGTAGTGAAAACCGGTAACCGCGATTTTGCCGCGCCGGATTTCCGCGTCATCGTCAGTCAGGGCGAAGCGCAAACCCGACGCCCGGCAGAAGTGCTGGTGCTACAGCGACGCAGTGGCGGCAATGCCTACGGCTGGCTGGTGGAGCTGCGTGAAGACAACGAGGTGCTGACCGCGCGCGACCGCGATGCACTGCTGCAGCAGCGGCTGAAGCAGGTGCATGAGCAGCTGCGCCAGGCGAGCAACATCAGGCGTATTGAAATGGCGCGCCTTAACGCCCAGCTGGAGAGTTTGCAACAGCAGGCTGACGAGCAGCGGCGCGGTGGTCACTTCAGCCTGCAGGATCAGTCAGAACTGGATGCCAACAGCGCGGCGCTGCATAAACGCTTCGGCGCGCTGGCGCAGCAGCTGGCGCATCTGCAGCATGAAAGCCAGCGCGATACGCTGGTGCTGCGCGACGTGCAGGGCGACGATCATCTGATTCCGCTGGCGCAGGTGGTGGCCGCTTGGTATCCAAACAGCCTGAGCCTCGGGCAGAAAATCGGGCATTTCCTCAGTCAGATCTGGCAGTTTGTCAGTGACTCGCCCACCTCGGGCGGCAGTGAAAATGGCGCGCTGCCGGCGATTTTCGGCACTGTTTTGATGGTGCTGCTGATGTCAGTGATTGTCATGCCGCTGGGCGTGGTGGCCGCCGTCTGGCTGCACGAATACGCCGGGCGCAACGCGCTCACCCGGCTGGTGCGCATTGCGGTGGTGAATCTGGCTGGCGTGCCGTCGATTGTGTATGGCGTGTTTGGCCTCGGCTTTTTTGTCTGGCTGATTGGCGGCACCCTCGATCAGCTGTTCTTCTCCCGCTCGCTGCCCAATCCTACCTTCGGCACGCCTGGCCTGCTGTGGGCGGCGCTGACGCTGGCGCTGCTGACGCTGCCGGTAGTGATCGTCGCCACCGAAGAGGGGCTGTCGCGTATTCCGGACAATCTGCGTCAGGGCTCGCTGGCGCTGGGCGCAACCCAGGCAGAAACCCTGTGGCGCGTGGTGCTGCCGCTGGCGGTACCGGCGATGCTCACCGGCCTGATTCTGGCGGTGGCGCGCGCCGCCGGCGAAACCGCACCGCTGATGCTGGTGGGCGTGGTCAAAATGGTGCCTGAGCTGCCGGTCGATGCGGTGTTTCCTTACCTGCATCTTGACCGTAAATTTATGCATCTCGGTTTTCAGATTTACGATCTGGCCTTCCAGAGCCCGAACATCGACGCCGACCGACCGCTGGTGTATGCCACGGCACTGCTGCTGGTGGCGATCATTCTGTCGCTTAACCTGCTGGCGATGGTGCTGCGCCATCGGCTGCGCGAGCGCTACCGGCTTATGACGCACTAATAAGGTTTACACATGACGCCCGATTACGCTATTGCGCTCACCGTTAATCAGCTGTCGCTGTGGTACGGCGAACGCCAGGCGCTGAATAACATTGATTTGCAGATCCCTAAGCATCGCATCACGGCGCTGATTGGGCCCTCCGGCTGCGGTAAATCGACGCTGCTGCGCTGCTTCAATCGCATGAACGACGTCATTGATGGCTGCCGCATCGAAGGTGAGATTCTGCTCGATAGCCACGCGGTGATGCAGGCGAACCAGGATCTGCCAGCGCTGCGGCGGCGCATCGGCATGGTGTTCCAGCGCCCGAACCCGTTCCCCAAGTCGATCTATGAGAATGTGGTTTACGGTCTGCGCTTGCAGGGCGTGCGCGATCGTCGCGTGCTGAATGAGGCCTGCGAGCGCGCGCTGCGGGCGGCGGCGCTGTGGGGCGAAGTGAAAGATCAGCTGGGGCAGAATGCGCTGACGCTGTCGAGCGGTCAGCAGCAGCGTCTGGTGATTGCGCGCGCCATCGCCATCGAGCCGGAAGTGCTGCTGCTGGATGAACCCACCTCGGCGCTGGATCCGATCTCGACGCTGGTGATTGAAGAGTTGATGACCACGCTGAAGCAGCATTTCACGCTGGTGCTGGTGACGCACAACATGCAGCAGGCAGCGCGCGTATCCGATTACACCGCGTTTATGCATAACGGGCAGCTGGTGGAGTTTGATGAAACCGACCGGATTTTCACCGCACCGCAGGCGCGGCGCACCGAGGATTATATTACCGGCCGGTTTGGGTAAGTATTGTCAGGTTAGCGCGAAGAATCGCGCCGCTACGAAATGTGCAAAGAAATCATGCAGTAATAAAAGCCGGCACAGCCCCGTAGCGGCGCAATTTATTGCGCAATTCCTGCAAGCGCACGGCGTCAAGGTCAATCAATCGTGCGCATAACCTTCCGGCGGCAACGGTTCGCCATCTAACCACGCTTTGCCCGCGCGCATCTGCAAGCGACCTTCGACAAACCAGCTGATCACTAGCGGATAAATCGCGTGCTCCTGATGCTGCACGCGGGCGCTGATCTCAGCTTCGTCATCGTCAGCAAATACCGGCACGCGCGCCTGCAGAATGATCGGTCCACCGTCCAGCTCGTCAGTCACAAAATGCACCGACGTCCCGTGTTCCGCGTCCCCGTTCGCCAGCGCCTGGCGATGCGTATGCAAACCGGGATATTTCGGCAGCAGCGACGGATGAATATTCAGCAGACGATCGTGATAGTGCGCGACAAACGCCGGGCTCAGAATGCGCATATAACCGGCCAGCACCACCAGATCCGGCGCATAAGCGTCGATCTGCTGCATCAGCTGGCGGTCAAAGGCGTCGCGATCGGTGAAATCCTGCGCGGACAGCGCGTGAGCAGGCACGCTGGCCTGCTGCGCACGCGTCAGACCATAGGCCGAGGCTTTATTACTGAAAACGGCAGCCACGCTGCCGTTAATACGCCCGCTCTCGCAGGCGTCGAGGATGGACTGAAGATTGCTGCCGTTGCCGGAGATCAGTACAACCAGTTTCTTCATGGGTTAATAACCACACGCTCTTCGGCATCAGACGCGTTAATCACGCCAATTTTCCACGCCTGCTCGCCAGCCGCGGTCATCAGCTGTACCGCTTTGTCGGCATCGGCCGGGCTCAGCGCGATCACCATGCCCACGCCGCAGTTAAAGGTGCGGTACATCTCGTGACGGCTGACGTTACCGGCCTGCTGCAGCCAGCTGAATACCGCCGGCCACTGCCAGCTTTTCTCGTCAATCACCGCCTGGGTGTTATCCGGCAGGACGCGCGGAATGTTTTCCCAGAAGCCGCCGCCGGTCAGGTGGGCAATGGCATGCACGTCCACCTGCTCAATCAGGCTAAGGATATTTTTCACGTAGATGCGGGTCGGCGCCAGCAGGTGATCGGCCAGCGGTTTGCCTTCCAGCTGTTTAGTGGTGGGATCGGTCTGGCTGACTTCAAGAATTTTACGCACCAGCGAGTAGCCGTTAGAGTGCGGACCGCTGGAGCCCAGCGCGATCAGCACGTCGCCATCCTGCACTTTGCTGCCGTCGATGATCTCAGACTTTTCCACCACGCCGACGCAGAAACCGGCCACGTCGTAATCTTCGCCGTGATACATGCCCGGCATCTCAGCGGTTTCACCGCCGACCAGCGCACAGCCCGACTGCAGACAGCCTTCGGCGATACCGGTGATCACCGCGGAGGCGGTATCCACATCCAGCTTGCCGGTGGCGTAATAGTCGAGGAAGAACAGCGGCTCAGCGCCCTGTACCACCAGATCGTTCACGCACATCGCGACCAGATCGATGCCGATGCTGTCGTGGCGTTTGAGATCCATCGCCAGACGCAGCTTGGTGCCGACGCCATCAGTTCCGGAGACCAGCACCGGCTCGCGGTATTTCTGCGGCAGCGCACACAGCGCGCCAAAGCCACCCAGTCCACCCATCACTTCCGGGCGGCGGGTTTTCTTTACTACGCCTTTAATACGGTCAACCAGATCGTTACCAGCATCAATATCAACACCGGCGTCTTTGTAGCTGAGAGAGGTTTTGTCGGTCACTGCGGAATCCCCACGCGATTGCGGTTGGTGGCAAAAATTAAGCGCGGCAATTCTACCAGCGCAGGCAAACGTTTGCGAGTCCCATCTCAGGGCACCTTTGCAGCGTGCTGATTTTTCGCTAATCCTTATTCTCAGGCGATTTGTGCACGTTACCTGACCAATCACCGGTGGCGCGGCGGTAAAAAGGCGGTATAATCCGGCGATTTTTTTTTAGCTCAACTCAATTCCGGGAGAATAATCATGAAGATCGTGGAAGTCAGACACCCGCTGGTCAAACATAAACTGGGCCTGATGCGTGAGCATGATATCAGCACCAAGCGCTTCCGCGAGCTGGCCTCGGAAGTGGGCAGCTTACTGACCTATGAAGCCACCGCCGATCTCGAAACCGAGCGCGTGACCATTGAAGGCTGGAACGGTCCGGTCGACGTCGATCAAATCAAAGGCAAAAAAATTACCGTCGTCCCGATTCTGCGTGCTGGCCTTGGCATGATGGAAGGTGTGCTGGAGCACGTACCGAGCGCGCGCATCAGCGTGGTGGGCGTTTACCGTGACGAAGAGACGCTGGAGCCGGTGCCTTACTTCCAGAAGCTGGTGTCAAACATCGAAGAGCGTATGGCGCTGGTGGTTGACCCGATGCTGGCGACCGGCGGCTCGATGATCGCCACCATCGATCTGCTGAAGAAAGCCGGCTGCAACAGCATTAAAGTGCTGGTGCTGGTGGCCGCGCCGGAAGGCATTGCCGCGCTGGAGAAAGCGCATCCGGACGTTGAGCTGTACACCGCGTCGATCGATCAGGGCCTGAACGAGAAGGGGTACATTATCCCGGGCCTCGGCGATGCCGGCGACAAGATTTTCGGAACCAAATAAATAAACCAGCCGGCCAGAGAGTCGGCTTTTTTTTGGCAAAAATACCGTTCAGTCAGACACCGTATCGACAGGATGCACATTTTGTAGCGGCGCGATTTATCGCGCTGATGCCGGGCAAGCTATGGTGCCCATCCGGACAAGGCGCAATGAATTGCGCCACTACGATAAGGTGCGGCGTTGACGAACGAGCATAAAAATAAACGTATAGGGGATAAATGATGACTCGCAGAGCCATTGGCGTTAGTGAACGCCCGCCACTGTTGCAAACCATTCCGCTCAGCCTGCAGCACCTGTTCGCCATGTTCGGCGCTACCGTGCTGGTGCCGATTCTGTTCCACATCAACCCGGCCACCGTGCTGCTGTTCAACGGCGTCGGCACGCTGCTGTATCTGTTTATCTGTAAAGGCAAAATCCCGGCCTATCTTGGCTCCAGCTTTGCCTTTATCTCGCCGGTGCTGCTGCTGCTGCCGCTCGGTTATGAAGTGGCGCTCGGCGGCTTTATCCTGTGCGGTGCGCTGTTCTGCATCGTGGCGCTGATTGTGAAGAAGGCCGGCACCGGCTGGCTCGATGTCATGTTCCCACCGGCGGCGATGGGGGCCATCGTGGCGGTTATCGGTCTCGAACTGGCTGGCGTGGCGGCGAATATGGCCGGGCTGCTGCCCGCTGACGGCACCACAGCGGACAGTAAAACCATCATTATTTCGCTGGTGACGCTGGCGGTGACGGTGTTTGGCTCGGTACTGTTCCGTGGCTTCTTCGCCATTATCCCGATCCTGATTGGCGTGCTGGTCGGCTACGCGTTGTCGTCGGCCATGGGTATCGTTGACTGGAGCGCAGTGGAAAACGCGCCGTGGTTTGCGCTGCCGACCTTCTATACGCCGCGCTTTGAATGGGCCGCGATGCTGACCATCCTGCCCGCAGCGCTGGTGGTAATTGCCGAGCACGTGGGCCATTTGGTGGTGACCGCCAACATCGTGAAGAAGGATCTGATTCGCGATCCCGGCCTGCATCGCTCGATGTTTGCCAACGGCCTGTCGACCATGATCTCCGGCTTCTTTGGTTCCACGCCGAATACCACCTACGGTGAAAACATTGGCGTCATGGCGATCACCCGCGTTTACAGCACCTGGGTGATCGGCGGCGCGGCGATCTTCGCCATTCTGCTCTCCTGCGTCGGTAAACTGGCAGCCGCCATCCAGGCGATCCCGGTACCGGTGATGGGCGGGGTGTCGCTGCTGCTGTATGGCGTGATTGGCGCTTCCGGTATTCGCGTGCTGATTGAATCCAAAGTCGACTACAACAAAGCGCAGAATCTGATCCTCACCTCGGTGATCCTGATCATTGGCGTCAGCGGCGCGAAGGTGCACGTGGGCGCCGCCGAGCTGAAGGGCATGGCGCTGGCCACCATCGTCGGCGTTGGCCTGGCGCTGATTTTCCGCGTAATCAGTCTGTTACGTCCAGAAGAAGTGGTGCTGGACGCAGAAGAAAAACGCGAGCTTTAAAGGATCCTGCGGGCAGGGAAGCCCGGTTCATCTCTGCGGAGGATCGTGATAAACTTGCCCGGTTTTCTGCCCGCTCATCCGTTGAGGTACTTCTGAACACGCCGGCACAGCTTTCACTGCCACTCTATCTACCCGATGATGAAACCTTTGCCAGTTTCTGGCCGGGGGAAAATCCGTCACTGCTGGCGGCGCTGCAGGGCGCGCTGGCGCAACAGCACGGCAGCTATCTCTACTTCTGGTCGCGCGAAGGCGGCGGCCGCAGCCATTTGCTGCACGCAGCCTGCGCCGAAATGTCCGCGCGCGGCGAAGCGGTGGGTTATGTGCCGCTCGATAAGCGCACCTGGTTCGTGCCGGAAGTGCTGGAAGGCATGGAGAATCTGGCGCTGGTGTGCATTGATAATATTGAGTGCATCGCCGGCGAAGCCGAGTGGGAGATGGCGATCTTCGATCTCTACAACCGCATTCTGGAAACCGGCAAAACCCGCCTGCTGATCACCGGCGATCGCCCCCCGCGTCAGCTCAATCTGGGCTTGCCGGATCTGGCGTCACGTCTCGACTGGGGACAAATTTACCGCTTACAGCCGCTGTCCGACGAGGACAAACTGCAGGCGATGCAGCTGCGTGCCGGCCTGCGCGGCTTTGAGCTGCCGGAAGACGTTGGGCGTTTCCTGCTGAAACGCCTCGACCGCGAAATGCGCACGCTGTTTGACACGCTTAATCGTCTCGATCGCGCCTCGATCAGCGCACAGCGCAAGCTGACCATTCCCTTCGTGAAAGAGGCGCTGGGGCTTTAGAGTATCTCCAGCACCGCTTCTGGCGGACGACCAATGCGGGCGCGGTCGCCCTGAATCACAATCGGCCGCTCGATCAGTTTTGGATGCTCCACCATCGCCTGTAACAACTGTTGTTCGCTGAGATCGTTACTGGCCAACCCCAGCGTTTTATAGATTTCCTCGCCACGGCGCATCAGCTCGCGCGCGCTGTGCATGCCCAGCTGTTGCAGCAGCGTTTTCAGCGTGTCGATGTCCGGCGGCGTATCGAGATACAGCACCACCTGCGGTTCAATGCCCTGTTGCTGCAGTAGCGTGAGGGTTTCGCGGCTCTTGCTGCAGCGCGGATTGTGATAAATACGGACCATGTTTTTTTATCCTGCGTAATCCATTGATGCGCACCGAAATCCTGCCGGCCATCCACTCGCGTAACCGGCTATTTACCCTTTTGCATACTGCTTAAAACGCCGCTGTAACTCGCGGAACTGGTCGATACGCGCATCGTAACGCGCCTGCTTCAGGCTGCCGAGCGGCACCTGGGCGCTGGCGCTGCTCAGGGTGGTGATGGCCTGATCGAGCTGGCCGTTCAGCGCCAGACTCTCCGCCCGTGCCGAAAGCTCCTCATCGCGCAGCCCCTGCGCGGCTGAGGCCTGCGCCAGTAAATCCCATGCGTTGAGATCGTCAGGGTGCGCGAAGGTATAGCGGTTCAGGATGCGGCTGGCGTTGGCCGGCTGCTTCGCCTCGACGTAGGCGTTTGCCAGGTTAAGCTGCAGCACCGGGCTGGTCTGGCTGCCGCGGGCGGCGTTCAGCATGCTGATGGCCTGCTGCGGCTGGTTCAGACCGATGTCGATATCGGTCATGATATCAAGGAACCACAGGTTATCCGGCTGCTTCGCCAGCAGCGGCGCGATGATCTTTTTCGCGTTGGCAAAATCTTTCGCCTGCAGGAACTGCACCGCTTTGCCGTACTGCGCCGCCTGCTGTTCCCGCGTGTTGCCTTTGGCGTACTCATTCAGCAAATCGTCAGTCAGCTGATTGCGGCCGGTGGCGTACATACCCAGCGCGCGCACCTTCGCCATATAGAAATCCTGCGACGACTGCACCACCACCGGGCGCATCTGGTTGGCGCGGTTACGCGCGTCGGCCAGGCGGCTATCGGGCAGCGGGTGCGTCAGCAGAATTTCCGGTGGTTTTGACGAGAAGCGGCTTTGATCGGCCAGCTTTTGCAGAAACGCGGGCATCGCCTGCGGATCGAAACCGGCGCGCTGCAGCACCTGAATGCCGATGCGATCTGCTTCCTGCTCGTTGCCCTGGGTAAAGCTGATAATACCCTGCTGCGTACCGGCCAGCGTACCGGTCAGTGCCGCCATCCCGGCCTGCGGGCTGGCCAGCGCCAGCAGGATCGAACCCAGCGCGCCGACCCAGGTGAGCGGGGCGCTGCGCTTTTGCTCTTCCATGGCGCGTGCCAGATGGCGCTGCGTCACGTGCGAAATTTCGTGCGCCATCACCGACGCCAGCTGGCTTTCGTTATCGGTATAGCGGAACAGCGACGAGTGCAGCACCACATTGCCGCCAAAGAAGGCGAAAGCGTTGAGCTCGTCATTCTGAATCAGGAAAAAGTGAAACGGCGTGCGCACTGAATGGGCGTGTGCCACCAGCCGCTGGCCGAGTTCATTGATGTACTGATTAAGCAGCGGATCGTTGATCAGTGGCGCGCTGGCGCGCAGCTGGCGCACGTAGAAGTCGCCAATCTGCAGCTCCTGATTAATGGAAAGCGTGGAGCCTGCCGTGGTGCCCATGTCGGGCAAATTGTCGCTCAGATCGGCGCGGACACCGACCGCAGGCGTGAGCAGCAGCGCAGGAATAAGGGCCGCCAGCACTGATTTTTTCAACCGGTTAAACATGCCTTGATCCTGTAAAAGTCTCCTGCCATTGGACAGGAAAGTCATGCCAATGTTCTGTGGCGGCGTTTCCTTTTCTGCCGCGGCTCTATCTTAACCACAGTGAGGATACAAGCAAATGCCGCCGTCACATTGACGTGATGGCAAAGAATGGCTGACTGACGCGAAATTTGTAGCAAAAAATTGAATAGCGAAAAGGCAAAAGAAAACGGCGTAGCGCACTGATGAAATTAAAGTTACGTAAAGTTGCTCAAAATAATTGAATCTGGCATGGTTTTTTCCAGGTTTACTCTGAAAAACACGCCTGAAATCCCACGGTTGGCCCGCTTTATCCATCAGTGATTTTTATCGTGCTGCTCTGGCCGTGCATCACCAGCCCAGAAATGAATGGTCAGGTTTTGCTCACTGGTCAACTGGCGGTGCGCGATGACAGTATTAACCCGCACGATGAGGTGCTGTCATCTGCTGTGCATCCCTCTGCCTGGTGACTGCCGGTATTTCCGGCCAGCTATTTTTCAACTCGCCCGCACCGCTCAATTAACAGCCTTATTCAATCAGCTGACGCAATGATTTCTGCTGGCAGCCAAACGCCGGACAGCCCGCCAGTACAGGCGTTTTGCCCGCCGCGCGCTGTGGTATAGATAAAGCACTTTTTCAAACGGACTGTGAATTAACGCGCAGTGCATGCCGGAGAGTTTCTATGCGTTCTGTTGTTTCCTGTGCCCTGATTGCCATCGTGGGTGGGATGGTCGGTGCCGCCGTAATCAAAAGCGATGACCTGTATCAGCGCATCGCGGGCCATTTTTCCGCCGAACCTGCCGATCCGGACGGGTTCTGGAGCACGCCGGCGGTCGCGGGCTACGGCAAAATTCATTATGAAGCCGACGCCGCGTTTAAACCGGCGGTGGGGCTGAGCAACAAAGTGGTGTTCCAGCTGACCCGCAATGAAGGCGATATCAAACGGCCTAACCTCGGGCTGGAGCGTGTGGCGCGCGTGGTCAATCTGTACATCGCCGCTGGCGTACCGGCCGAACAGCTGCAGTTTGTGGTGTCGATGACCGGCGATGCCACGCCCGCCACGCTGGATAACGCGCATTTTAAGCAGTTTTACGGCGTCGATAACCCCAACCTCGCGCTGATTGGCGCGCTGAACAAGCTGGGCGTCAAAGTGTCGGTGTGCGATCAGTCGGTGGCGTTCCATCACTATCCGCGCGACTGGATCGACCGGTCGGTGATTCATGCATTATCCAGCCCGACCACGGTGTCGACGCTGGAAAATCAGGGCTATGCCTTTTTACAGATGTAATCGCGTCTTTGGTTAAGGAGAAGTGTCATGCGTCCAGCATCCTATATAGTTATCGCCGCGCTGGCGGGCTTTGTCGGCGGAAATGTGCTGCAGCTGCCGGAACTGGTGGATAAAGTCAGCGGGAAATTCGCTGACCAGAAAACCGAACCGGCGGATTTCTGGAGCACGCCGGCGATTGCCGGTTACGGTAAAATTCACTTTGTTAACACGCCGGATTACAACCCGGCCAACACGCCCGGGCTGAGCAATAAGATTGTGTTTCAGATCAACCGCAGCGAAGGGGATATCCATCAGCCAAACCTCGGCCTTGAGCGCGTGGCACGCGTCACCAACCTCTATTACGCGGCCGGCGTGCCGCTGAATCAGCTCAACTTTGTGGTGTCGATCAACAGCGATGCGGTGCCGGCCGCGCTTAATAACGATCAATTCCGTAAAGCGTACGGCAGCGATAACCCTAACCTGAAGCTGATTGATGAGCTGAAGAAAGCCGGGGTGAAAGTGACCATTTGCGACCAGTCGGTGGCCTTCCATCAGCTGGAGCGCGACTGGATTGACACTCGTGTCACGCATACGCTCTCCAGCGGCACCACCGTCGCGTCGCTGCAAAATGAAGGGTACGCCTTCCTGATGCTGTAATCCTGCCGACAGCAGTGCAGGCTGCTGTCATCTTTTCGTCATCCCTTCGCGATGTCACTGTCACAGTTCGCCGTTAGTTTAGGCGCCAATGAGATCGATCTCATCGGCACTTTACGAGGCGAACATGTCCGACTTACTCACGGTGGCAAAGCTGGCAGGCGTTTCACGCGCTACGGCCGCGCGCGCCTTTTCCGATCCCCATCTGCTGCGGCGCGACACGCTGGAGAGAGTGCTGGCGGCGTCGGAGCAGCTCGGCTTTCGTCCTAACCACATCGCGCGCCAGCTGCGCACGCAGCACTCCACCACCTTCGGCGTGCTGCTGCCCTCGCTGCTTAACCCGATCTTCTCCTGCCAGTTACAGGCGATGGAGCGCCAGGCGCGCGACGCCGGCTATGGCCTGCTGGTGGCCACCAGCGATTACCAGCCCGAGCGCGAAGCCGCCATCGTTGAACATATGCTGCGCCAGCGCGTGGCGGGCCTGGTCCTGACGGTGGCCGACGCGGATAACAGCGCGGTGCTCAGCACGCTGCAGGCGGCTGGCCTGCCGTTTGTGCTGGCGCATAACGTGCCGCAGCACAGCCACTGGCCGGCGGTGTGCGTGGATAACCGCCAGGCGATGCGCGAAGCCACCGCACAGCTGCTGGCGCTTGGTCATCGCCGCATTGCCATGGTCGCCGGACCGATGCTGCAGTCAGACCGTGCACGCCTGCGCTATCAGGGCTATTGCGACGCCATGCAGCACGCGGGCCTGACGGCGCTGCCGGTGATTGAGATGGCCAGCCACACCCAATCCGACTTTACGCTGCTGGCCCCGATGCTCAGCGGTGCCACCCCGCTCAGCGCAGTGATCTGCACCAACGACCTGCTGGCCATCAGCCTGATTGGCGCGGCGGCGCGCGCGGGCGTGCCTGTGCCACAGCAGCTGGCGGTGATGGGCTTTGACGGGATTGCGATGGGGGCACAAATGGCCCCGTCGCTGGCCAGCGTAGCGCAGCCCGCCGAACGGCTCGGCGCCTGCGCCATCGATATGTTGTTGCATAACGTCAGCCGCGGCACCCGCGTGCTGCCACACCAGTTGCGGAGCGGTGAGAGTGTTGCTGCCCCCGCGTTTATTGCCACCACCAGGGAACCTCATGATGCTGCATAAAAAAGTAAAAATTTACGCCGGCGCCATCGCGCTCAGCGCCAGCGCGTTGTTTACCAGCCTGACGCAGGCGGCGGAAACCGCCATCTGTTACAACTGCCCGCCCGAGTGGGCCGACTGGGGCACTCAGCTCAAAGCGATTGCCAGAGACACCGGCATTCAGGTGCCGCAGGACAACAAAAACTCCGGCCAGGCGCTGGCGCAGCTGGTGGCGGAGCAGGGCAATCCGGTGGCCGACGTGGTCTATTACGGCGTCAGCTTCGGCATTCAGGCCGACAGCGCCGGCGTGGTCGCCAGTTACAAACCGGCGCACTGGGATGACATTCCTGCCGGCATGAAAGACAGCAACGGCAAATGGGTGGCGCTGCACTCGGGCACCATGGGCTTTATGGTCAATGTCGATGCGCTGGGCGGCGCGCCGGTACCGCAATCCTGGGACGACCTGCTGAAGCCGGAATACAAAGGCATGATTGGCTATCTCGACCCGGCCAGCGCCTTTGTCGGTTACGTGGCGGCGGTGGCAGTCAACCAGGCGAAGGGCGGCAACATGCAGGACTTCACGCCGGCGCTGAACTGGTTCAAAAAGCTGCAGGCGAATCAGCCTATCGTGCCTAAGCAGACCGCGTATGCGCGCCTGATTTCCGGCGAGATCCCGATTCTGCTCGACTATGACTTCAATGCTTACCGCGCCCGCTACAAAGATCACGCTAACGTCGCCTTTGTTATTCCCAAAGAGGGCACGGTAACGGTGCCGTACGTCATCAGCCTGGTGAAGAATGCACCGCACGCGGCGAACGGCAAAAAAGTGATCGACTATGTGCTGTCGGACAAAGGGCAGGCCATCTGGGCCAGCGCGTTCCTGCGCCCGGTGCGCACCGGCGCCATGAGCGCAGAAGCGAAGAAATATTTCCTGCCGGACAGCGACTATGCGCGTGCGCACACCGTTGACTATCAGCAGATGGCGGCAGCGCAGAAAGCCTTCTCGGCGCGCTATCTGAGTGAGATTCGCTGATGGCGATGACCGATACCCTGGCGGCTTCGTGCCGCCGGACATCGCGCCTGGCCGGCAGCCGCTGGTTATGGCTGACGCTGCCGGCGCTGCTGTTCTTCTGCGCCTTCTGGCTGCTGCCGTTTGTCCGGCTGCTGCAGATGGCGATGCAGGACGACCGCAGCACCCGGCACAGTGGCTACTGGACGGTACTGACGCAGCCGCACTACCTGCTCAGCCTGCTGAACACCGTGCTGCTGTCGCTCGCCGTCACGCTGGTGACGCTGGCCATCGCCGCGACAGTCGGCTGCTTTCTGGCACGCCAGCGCTTTAGCGGACGCAGCACGCTGCTGGCGCTGCTGACGTTTCCGCTGGCCTTTCCGGGCGTGGTGGTGGGATTTCTGGTGGTGATGCTGGCGGGCCGTCAGGGACTGCTGGCGCAAATCAGCCTGGCGCTGTTCCACGAGCGCTGGATGCTGGCCTATTCGTTTACCGGCCTGTTTATTGGCTATCTCTATTTTTCACTGCCGCGCGCCATCATCACGCTGGTGGCGGCGAGTGAAAAACTCGACCGTTCTCTCGAAGAGGCGGCGCGTTCGCTGGGCGCCAGTCAGTGGCGCATCACCTGGGATGTGATTGTGCCGGGGCTGCAGCCGGCGCTGCTCTCCACCGGCGCGCTCTGTTTTGCCACCAGTATGGGTGCGTTCGGTACCGCGTTTACCCTGGGCACCGATCTGGCGGTGCTGCCGCTGACCATTTACGGCGAATTCACCAACTACGCCAATTTCGCCACCGCCGCCGCGCTGTCGGTGGTGATGGGCGGCGTTGCCTGGCTGGCACTGATGCTGGCGCGCCGACTGGCTCACCAGGAGGTGACATGAGACGTCGCGGCCTGTTCAGCCTGCAACTGCTGGTCACCCTACTCACCGCGCTGTTCATGATTGTGCCGGTGGTGCTGTCGATGCTGGCCGGCGTGACCAACAACTATTTTACCGGCCTGCGCAGCGGCCTGACGCTGAAGTGGGTGACCCAGGTGTGGCAGCTTTACGCCGACACCTTCTGGCTGTCGCTGCTGATTGCGCTGGCCTGCCTGCTGATCACGCTGCTGATCGGCGTGCCGGCAGCGTGGGGGCTGTTAAAAGCGCCGCGGCGCTGGGCGGCGCGCATCGAAGAGTGCCTGATGCTGCCCGTCGCGCTGCCGGGCCTCGCCACCGCGCTGGGCATCATCCTGCTGTACGGCCAGTTCTCCGGCCTGCGCGATAGCTGGCTGTTCATTCTGATCGGTCACGTGCTGTTTACCTTGCCGTTTATGCTGCGCCCGGTGCTGGCGGTAATGCAGGCGGTGGAGATGCCGCGGCTGGAAGAGGCGGCGGCCAGTCTCGGTGCCAGCCTGTGGCAGCGCTTTTTTACCGTGGTGGTGCCCAACTGTCGCAACGGCATTCTCGCCGGGGCGTTTATGGTGATCACCCTGTCGGTGGGTGAGTTCAACATCACCTGGATGCTGCATACGCCGCTGACAAAAACGCTGCCGGTGGGGCTGGCAGACAGCTATGCCTCAATGCGACTGGAAGTGGGATCGGCTTACACGCTGATCTTTATTCTGCTGATTGTGCCGCTGCTGCTGATGCTCAACGCGGTCAATCACTGGCTCAACCGTACGCTCACGCGTGCTAATAAGGAGGCGGCATGAACCCTGCGGCCGTAACCGTTACGCTGCGCCATTGTGCGCGGCACTTTAATCACCAGCTGGCGCTGCAGCCGCTCGATCTGACGGTGCAGCCTGGCGAAACCCTGGTGCTGCTCGGTCCGTCCGGCTGTGGCAAAACCACCACGCTGCGCATCATCAGTGGCCTGGAGCGCTGTGACGACGGCGGTGAAGTGTGGTTTGACGATCGTAACGTGACCGCCCTGCCGATTGAGAAACGCAACGTGGGCATGGTGTTCCAGAACTACGCGCTGTTTCCCCATCTCAACGTGGCGCAGAACGTCGCTTACGGCCTGAAAGTACAGGGCGTGGCGCGCGCCGAACGCGACGCGCGCGTGCAGGAGATGCTGGCCCTGGTGGATCTCAGCGCGCTGGCGCAGCGCAGCATCGACAAGCTGTCGGGCGGTCAAAAGCAGCGCGTAGCGCTGGCACGTGCGCTGGCGGCGCGTCCGAAGGTGCTGCTGTTTGATGAGCCGCTGGCGGCGCTGGATGCGCGCCTGCGCGACCGGCTGCGGCTGGAGATTGGCGCGCTGCTGAAACAGCTGGCGATCACCGCCGTGTACGTCACGCACGATCAGCAGGAAGCAATGGCGCTGGGCGATCGCATTGCGGTGATGGAGCAGGGGCGTCTGGTGCAAATTGATACGCCGCAAAATATTTACCAGCGCCCGGCGTCACAGTTTGTCGCGGATTTTGTCGGCGCGATTAACTGTGTCGGGGTCGATGCGCGTGGTAATCCGCAGCATTTCTGCCGCCCTGAGGATGTGCTGCTGGCGGCGGACCAGCGCTACGCACGCCCCGGTTTCATCCTCGGCACCACCTTTCTCGGCGCTGCGCAGCGGCTGAGTATTGATATCGGGCTGGCGGCGCCGATCCAGGTTGATCGCCACGCGCGCGAAGCCTGGCACGCCGGCCAGCCGGTAAGCTGGACGCTGGCGCAGGATGCCGCGCTGCACTTTTCTGCCTGATAAGGAGCTGTTGTGACTGACGCAATGACGCTGATTGCGCAAATCAGCGATTTACACATCAAGGCCCATGGTCGTCTCTCCTATAAAAAAGTGGATACGCACGCTGCGCTGCTGCGGGTGATCGACACGCTGAATCAGCTGGTGCCGCGACCGGATACGGTGGTGATTACCGGCGACCTGGTGGATTTTGGCACTGCGGAAGAGTACCAGACGCTGCGCGAGGCGCTGCGCCATCTGCAACTGCCGTTCCTGCTGATGCCGGGCAATCACGACGATCGCCAGCAGCTGCGCGCCGCGTTTCCGGAGCATCACTACCTGCAGCACGGCGAAACGCTCAACTGGCAGATGCGTGTGAATCATCTGCAGCTGCTGGCGCTCGACTCCAGCGTACCGCATCAGCCGTGGGGCTACGTCGATGACGCACAGCTGCAATGGCTGGCAGAGCAGCTGGCGCGTGAGCCTGATTTGCCGAAGCTGGTGCTGCTGCATCATCCGCCGTTCCTGAGCGGCATTGGCCACATGGATCGGCAGCCGCTGCGCAATCCGGCGGCGCTGGCTGCCATTATTGGCCAGCATCCCCAGGTGGAACGGGTGCTGAGCGGCCACCTGCACCGCTCGGTGCAGGCGCGTTTTGCCGGCACGCTGGCCTGCGTGGCGCCCGGTGTGTCGCATCAGGTGGCACTGGATTTGCGTGACCACGGTCCGGCGAACTTTGTGCTGGAACCGCCCGGTTTTCTGCTGCATCGCTGGCAGCCGCAGCAGGGGATGACTACGCATCTGTGCGCAATCGGCGATTATCCAGGACCGTGGCCGTTTTACGATGCGCAGGGTTTAATTGATTAGCACCAGTAATAGCACAATAAAAAAGCGTTCCTGAGGGTCTGCGTCGTAGTCAATTTGGCTCAGAGGTGTACAATTGTCTGTTACCTCACCAGGGTAAACACCTCCAATTATAACAAGATAGTCAGGCACGCTAACTTATGAAGCTACTCACCAGGGCGGTTGCGCCATGTTAACGCGCATCCGGCCAAAAACTGATCTGCGCACGCTGATTGCGCTGCTGGCGATCACCAGTATCGTCATCACACTGGCTAATACGCTGTACGCCACCTGGCGCGTACAGCGCATGGTGCTGATCGAAAGCACCCTTGAAGCCAATCGCGCTTACGCCACCAAGCTGGCGGCCACCACCGAAGTGTTTTTCCAGCTGGCGCAGTCGCAGCTGCACTACAGCGCCAATCAGCTGGGTAAAGATTTCGATAATCCCGAACTGCTGCAGCAGGAAGTGAACCGACTGCGCGAACAGACCAGCAGTTTTAACTCGGTGGCGATTGTCGACAGCAACGGCGTGATTAAAGCCATTTCGCCGGAATCGCTGATGCTGAAAGGCATGCAGCTCACCAGCCAGTCTTCGCGCGAAGCGCTGGCACAGCGCCAGCCGATGGTCAGCCGGCCCACCATTTCTGCCACCAATAACCTGCTGGTGTTTGTTTCCTGGCCGGTGTGGAGTACCGATGGGCGCTATCTTGGCTACGTGGGCGGCACTATTTATCTGAAGAAAAAAAGCATTCTCAACGTGCTGCTCGGCGAGCAGTACTATCGTGACGGCACCCATGTTTACGTGCTGGATCGCGAAAACCGCGTGCTGTATCACCAGAACAATCAGCTGATTGGCAAAAACGTGCCGGGCATCGTCAGCGATCGTCAGCGCCAGGAGCACAGCAATGGCGAAGTTCAGCTGACGGAAGAGGGTACGGCGAAGCTGGCGGGCTACGCTGTGGTACCCACCACCGGCTGGATGGTGGTGGCGCTCAAGCCGACAAACGTCACGCTGGCGCCGCTCTCCGGGCTGCTGCTCCAGGTGCTGAAGAATTCGGTGCCGTTTGCGCTGCTGACGCTGCTGGTGGCGGTGATTCTGGCCCGGCTGATTGCCTTGCCGCTGTGGCAGCTGGCGCGCAAAGCCAGCCAGATGGATACCCAGGGCGTTTCCGGTGAAATTGGCGTGATTCGCGCCTGGTACTTTGAAGCGGCGCAGGTGAAGCGCGCGCTGCTCACCGGCATTGGTCTGGTGCAGGATAAAATCGGCCGGCTCAAGTCAGAGGTGCAGAGCGATCCCATGACCAGCCTGCTCAATCGCCGCGGCCTGAGCGCGGTGCTCGACTATTTCGATACCATGCAGCAGCCGTTTGCCGTGCTGGCGCTGGATATTGACCACTTCAAACGGGTGAATGATAACTTCGGGCATGATGTTGGCGACGAGGTGATCAAACAGGTGGCGCGCACGCTGCGCCAGAGCGCGCGTCAGACCGACGTGGTGTGCCGCAACGGCGGCGAAGAGTTTCTGATGCTGCTTCCCGCCACCGCCCCTGATGAAGCGCGGGTGATTGCCGAGCGCGTGCGCACCAGCATTGCCGGCGGCTGGATTGATCCGGTCGGGCAGATCACGATTTCGATTGGTATCGCCAGCTGGCAGCCGACGCACGGCAGTCAGGAGCAGATTCTGAAGCAGGCCGATGATGCGCTGTATCAGGCGAAAAACGCCGGACGTAACTGCGTGGTGATCGCCGGGCAGAAGGCGCTGGCCAGCACGGTTTCGCGTTATTAATCGCGCAGCGTCACAGCAGGATAAAAAAACGGGTGCCTGGCGGGCACCCGTTGGTAATCAGGCTGATTTCAGGTAATCAAGCACGATATCGTGGTGGTTCGAGGTTTTAAAATCGTCGAACACCTTCTCCACTTTGCCATCGCCGCCAATCAGGAAGCTGATGCGGTGAATGCCGTCGTAGGTTTTCCCCATAAAGGTCTTCTCACCCCAGACGCCAAACTGCTCGCAAACCTGATGATCTTCATCCGACAGCAGGGTGAAGTTGAGTAGTTCTTTCTCGACAAAGCGAGACAGTTTTTCCGGCTTGTCGGTGCTGATGCCCAGCACTTCCACGCCCGCCTTCTTTAAATCATCCATGTTATCGCGCAGACCACATGCCTGCGTGGTGCAGCCCGGCGTCATGGCTTTCGGGTAGAAATAGACCAGAACGCGCTGTCCCTGGAAGTCGGCCAAATTTACTTGTTCGCCATCCTGATCGGGCAAGCTAAATTTCGGTGCGGTGTCACCGGCTTTCAGTGGATTCATCACAACTCTCCATTTTTTTCTTCATGCTGTGGGTAATACACCATCAGCGGCAAAAGCGCCAGGTGGAGTTTACCTCAGGGTTATTTCACTACACGGTATGCCGGCGCGGCAGAGTGTGTGGCGGAATAACCCGGAGCCTGATTCAGACGGCGCTGTGCGCGTCGTCGGTGACACTATAGAGGCGAATTGAACCTTGTGCATGCAGTTCTTCGCACAGCCGATGGAAAGCCTGCTCAAACGGTGCGCTGGCATGATTCGCCGGGCTGTGTGCGGTCATCTGAATATAGAGCACCGGCGGCTCGTCGTCCTGGGCGGGCGTAATGCGCGACACCAGCTCGGCGATGTTCATCTGATGTTTATCGAACAGATCGGTAAAGCGTTCGATGATATGCGGTGAGTCTGGCACTTCCACCTGTACCCAGACGGTGGCGGGCATCGGCGGCGTCACGCGCGCGTTAGTGCGCTTCATCACGATCAGCAGTTCCAGCTCGGCACCCTTCATCGGCAGGGTCGATTCAATCAGGGTAATGGCGTTCCAGCTGCCGGAGAGCAGCATAATAAAGGTGAACTCGTCGCCCAGCATCGCCAGGCGGCTGTCTTCAATATTGCAACCGCAGCTGCTGACGTGGCGGGTAATGGTATTGACGATACCCGGACGATCAACGCCCAGAGCGGTGATCACCAGATGGTGCGGCTGTGACTGCGGCAAAATGGCGTTTCCTGTACGTTCGCTAATAACCATAAGGTAAACATAAAAAAAACTGCTGACAAGCGCGGTAATGGCGTGGCTCGCTTGCTTTTCTTTCGGCGGAAAACGTAACATGAGGCACTTGTTTGTCGAGGGGATAGCCCATGTTCACCGGAAGTATTGTTGCGCTCATTACGCCTTTGAATGAAAAAGGTGATGTCTGCCGCGCAAGTCTGAAAAAACTGATTGATTATCATGTCGCCAGCGGTACGGCGGCGATTGTTTCTGTTGGCACCACCGGCGAATCCGCGACCCTCAGCCATGAAGAGCATGGCGATGTGGTGATGCAAACCCTGGAGCTGGCCGATGGCCGCATTCCCGTGATTGCCGGGACCGGCGCGAATGCCACCGCCGAAGGGATCTCTCTGACAAAACGCTTTACCGGCACCGGCGTAGTCGGCTGCCTCACCGTGACCCCGTACTACAACCGTCCGACGCAGGAAGGTCTGTACCAGCACTTCAAAGCGATCGCCGAAAGCACCGACCTGCCCCAGATGCTGTATAACGTCCCGTCACGTACCGGCTGTGACATGCTGCCGGAAACCGTTGCCCGCCTGGCTGAAATCAAAAATATTATCGGAATCAAAGAGGCCACCGGGAACTTATCGCGTATTTCGCAGATCCAACAGCTGGTTGGAGATGAGTTCATTATTGTCAGCGGTGATGACGCGACAGCGCTGGACTCCATGCAACTGGGCGGCAAAGGCGTTATTTCGGTCACGGCTAACATTGCAGCACGTGAAATGGTTGAACTCTGTGCGCTGGCACAAGAGGGCAAATTTGCCGAAGCGCGTCGCCTGAATCAGCGTCTGATGCACCTGCACCAGACGCTTTTCTGTGAACCGAATCCTATCCCGGTGAAATGGGCCGCGAAACAGCTAGGATTAATCGCCGATGACACGCTGCGCTTGCCGATGACGCCGCTGACCGAAGCCGGTCAGGCGAAAACCGCGCAGGCGCTGATCCAGGCGGGTCTGCGATAATTTAGGGAGAATCAATGAGTTATTCAGTTAAGCGCTCGACGCTGGCAACCGTGGTGGGCCTCTCCACCCTGATGCTGCTAACAGCTTGTTCCAGCGATCAGCGTTATAAGCGCCAGGTCAGCGGTGATGAATCTTACCTGCAGGCGCCTGAACTGCATGATTTAAAAGCCCCGGCGGGCATGATTCTGCCGCTGCAGAATGGTGATTACGATGTGCCGCACAGCGTGGCGAAAGGCGCGCTGGGTAAAGAGCTCGACATCCGTCCGCCGGCGCAGCCGCTGGCGCTGATGAACGGCACCCGCGCGCAGTTCACCGGTAACACCGGCGTGCTGGCGGTTGACAGCAGCCGTGGCTCCATCTGGTCGCAGGTGGTGAACGTGGTGCAGTCGTACAAATTCCCGGTTGCCCAGCGTGATGATGCGGCGCAGCAGCTCACCACCGACTGGGTACAGTGGAACCGTGCTGACGAAGATAACCAGTATCGCGGCCGTTACCAGATCAGCGTGCAGAACCAAGGCTATCAGCAGGTGCTGACCGTACGTCTGCTGGAACTGCAGCAGCAGGGCCAGACGGTCACCACGCCGGTCCAGATTCAGCGCTATACCGGTCAGATGCTGAATGACATCAGCACCGGTCTGGATAAGATCGATACCGCCAGCCAGGATGCGGCTGCCGGACGTGCCAGCGGACAGATTGATGTCCAGAGCGGCGCGGACGACACCGGTCTGCCACTGCTGGTGCTGCGCTCACCGTTTAACGTCACCTGGCAGCGTCTGCCGGCGGCGCTGAAGCGTATGGGCATGGAAGTCACCGATGACAACCGCTCGCAGGGCAGTCTGAAAGTGACCTACAAGCAGCCGGGCAGCAGCGCGTTTGACGCCATCGGCGCGAAAGATCCGGAACTGCCAAACGGCGACTACAAGTTGCAGGTGGGCGATCTCGATAACCGCAGCAGCCTGCAGTTCATCGATCCGAAAGGACATGTACTCACCCAGGCGCAGAATGATGCGCTGGTGGCGGTCCTGCAGGGCGCGCTGAACAAATAAATGCAATAAAGGCCGGAGATTCTCCGGCCTTTTTGTTTTGGTTTTGGCATAATAGCGCCCGGCGAGGTAAACGATTGCGTCAGGCAGTCATCGCGCGGTGAAACACCGCTGAACACGGGTTCTTTCATGTTTGGAGTTAACAAGATGCAAAAGCGAGCTGAGTTGTATCGCGGTAAAGCGAAAACCGTATACAGCACCGACAATCCGGATCTGCTGGTACTTGAATTCCGCAACGATACGTCAGCAGGAGACGGTGCACGAATCGAGCAGTTTGATCGTAAAGGCATGGTGAACAACAAGTTCAACCATTTCATCATGACCAAACTGCAGGAAGCGGGCATTCCGACCCAGATGGAAGCGCTGCTTTCTGATAACGAAGCGCTGGTGAAAAAGCTGGAGATGGTGCCGGTAGAGTGCGTGGTGCGCAACCGGGCGGCCGGATCGCTGGTGAAACGTCTGGGCGTGGAAGAGGGCATGCTGCTCAATCCACCGCTGTTTGATCTCTTCCTGAAAGATGACGCCAAACACGACCCGATGGTCAACGAATCGTACTGCGAAACCTTTGGCTGGGTGAGCAAGGCTAACCTGGCGCGCATGCAGGAGCTGACCTTCAAAGCCAACGAAGTGCTGAGCAAACTGTTTGATGATGCCGGCCTGATTCTGGTGGACTTCAAGCTGGAGTTCGGTCTGTTCAAAGGTGAAGTGACGCTGGGCGACGAATTCTCGCCAGACGGCGCGCGTCTGTGGGACAAAGAGACCATGGACAAGATGGACAAAGACCGTTTCCGTCAGAGCCTTGGCGGCCTGATCGAAGCGTACGAAGAAGTGGCACACCGTCTGGGTGTCAAACTGGACTAAGCTTCTGCCGGTGTGCGTCACGCTATAACAGACGCAAACCTTTCAGCGCATGAAGGTCGCCCTGGCTGGCGGCCTTTTTTATTGTCTGTTTACGGCCTTCACGCTGCGCCCTGCGCGCAATCTCGCTCCGCTGGCATCGCATTGCTGGTACTAACCTCTGCCGCCAACTAAAATCATGCAAAAGTCATTGATAACAGGAGCAGGCCATGCGCTGGCAAGGGCGTCGTGAAAGCGACAATGTGGAAGATCGTCGCGGCGATTCGCCGGGTTTTAGTTCTGGCGGACGCCAGATTCGTCTGCCGCGCGGCAAGGGCGGCATTATTCTGCTGATTGTGGTCGCGGTCGCTGGCTATTACGGCTACGACCTCACCGCGCTGCTGGAAGGCGGCGCGCCGGTGTCGCAACAGCAGCAGCGTCAGGTCAATTCGGCGCAGGATAACGAAGCGGCCAAATTCACCTCGGTGATCCTCGCCACCACCGAAGATACCTGGGGCAAACTGTTCCAGCAGATGGGCAAACAATACGCGCCGCCAAAGCTGGTGATGTATCGCGGTGCGACGCGCACTAACTGCGGTACCGGCCAGTCGGCAATGGGGCCGTTCTACTGCCCGGCCGATCAAACGGTGTATATCGATCTCTCCTTCTATGACGACATGAAAACCAAACTCGGAGTCGGAGGGGATTTTGCCCAGGGTTACGTCATCGCCCACGAAGTGGGGCATCACGTGCAGAAACTGCTGGGTATCGAACCGAAAGTGCGCCAGATGCAGCAGGGCGCCACGCAGGCGCAGGTGAACCAGCTGTCGGTGAAGATGGAGCTGCAGGCGGACTGCTTTGCTGGCGTCTGGGGTCACTATATGCAGCAGGAGAACATTCTTGAGGTGGGCGATTTGCAGGAAGCGCTGAACGCCGCCGAGGCGATTGGCGACGATCGTCTGCAGCAGCAAAGTCAGGGGCGCGTAGTGCCGGACAGCTTCACTCACGGCACCTCACAGCAGCGCTACACCTGGTTCAAACGCGGTTTTGATAGCGGCAATCCGGGCCAGTGCAACACCTTCGCCAGTAACTGATGTTGCACGCTGAACTGACGGCAGCGATGCAGCAAGCCGGTATCCGCCGTCTGTGCGTGATTGCCGGTGAGGCTGGCTGGGCGCGCCAGGAAGCGGCCACATGGCAGGCCGCACTGCCAGGTGACTGGTTAACGGTCAGCGACAGCGATGACTTCCCGCAGCGCGTCGCGCCTGCAGCGCTGCGTACCCTGCTGGGCCGGGAATTCCGGCATGCCATTTTTGATGCGCGCCACGGCTTTCACGCGGAAGCGTTCGCTGCGCTGGCCGGGACGCTGCGGGCCGGCAGCTGGCTGCTATTACTGACGCCTGACTGGAACGCCTGGCCGGCACAGCCCGATCGCGACAGCCTGCGCTGGGCCGATGTCGACCAGCCCATCGCCACGCCGCATTTCATCCACCATCTGCAACAGCATATCCTGCAGGATGCGCAGGTGATGCTGCTGCGTCAGCACCAGACGCCACGCCTGCCGGCGGCGCAGCCCTTCGCACCGTGGCAGTGTCGCGCCCCCGAGCAGCAGGCGCAGATTGTCCGCCAGCTGTGCGCCATGCCGCCCGGTGTCGCGGTGATCATCGCCCCGCGCGGTCGCGGCAAATCGGCGCTGGCGGGGATGCTGGCGCGCCAGACGCAAAGCGCGCTGGTGACGGCGCCGGCCAAAGCCGCGACGGAGGTGCTAGCGCAGTTCGCCGCTGAGCAGTTTAGCTTTATGGCGCCGGATGCGATTCTTGCTCAGCCGCAGGAGGCTCAGCCGCTGGCAGAATGGCTGATTGTGGATGAGGCCGCGGCCATTCCCGCGCCGCTGTTACAGCAGCTGGTGCAGCGTTTTCCGCGCGTTCTGCTGACCACCACGGTGCAGGGCTACGAAGGTACCGGGCGCGGTTTCATGCTGCGCTTCTGCGCCACGCTGCCGCAGGTGCGCTATTTCCAGCTGGATGAGCCGCTGCGCTGGTCGGCGCAGGATCCGCTGGAGCAGTGGCTGAGTGCGGCGCTGCTGTTTGCTGAGGCCGAAGCCTGCGACGCACCCGCGCAAACAACGATTTTTGCCGCCACGCCCGCGCAGCACGCCGGCGCCTTACAGGCTGGCTATCGTCTGCTGGCGAGCGCCCACTATCGTACCTCGCCGCTCGACCTGCGACGTATGCTGGATGCACCCGGCATGCATTTCTGGCTGGCCGGGCAGCCGCAGCAGGTCACCGGCGCGCTGTGGCTGGTGGAAGAGGGCGGACTGGATGCTGCGCTGGCGCAGGCGGTGTGGGCCGGCTTACGTCGTCCGCGCGGCAATCTGGTGGCGCAGTCATTAGCGGCACATGCCGGTTTTACTGAAGCGGCGACGTTACGTTCGCTGCGCATCAGCCGCATCGCCGTGCAGGCCGCGCAGCGCCAGCGCGGCATCGGTCGCGCGCTGGTGGCGACGGCGCGGCAGCAGGCACAGGGCGCGGATTATCTGTCGGTGAGCTTTGGCTACACCGCAGCGCTGTGGCAGTTCTGGAACTCCTGCGGCTTTACGCTGGTGCGTATCGGTTCACAGCGCGAAGCCAGCAGCGGTTGCTATGCGGCGATGGCGATTTGTGCGCTGACGCCAGCCGGTGAAGCCCTGCAGCAGCGCGCCGCGCAGCGTCTGGCGCGCGACTGGCCGTGGCTGCAAAAGCTGATCGCGGTGCCGCTGACCCTGTCGTCCACCGACCATCAATCCCTCAGCGCCGACGACTGGCCGCTGCTGGCTGCGTTTGCCTGGGCGCAGCGGCCCTATGAAGCCAGCTATGCGGTGCTGCAGCGGCTGGCGGGTGTCGCATCGCCACCGTTGCTGTGTGCCATACTGCAACAAAAACAAACGCTGAGTGAAGCGGCACGGCTGGCCGGCGTGAGCGGGCGTAAAGCGCTGATGCTCAGGCTGCGCGCGGAGGCGGCTGACGCACTCATCACGCTGGATGCCGCCGCCGCGCAGCACTGGCAGCAGCGCCTCGGCACATTGCAATAAATCCATTATCTCGTTCAAATTTTCCCAATATCACTTTGCCGTCAGCGGCGTATAGTGATTTGAGGAGGACGTTATGGCACTACGATATGTAATTGTTCAGCAACCGGATAACGCCGCGCAGCTGTTTTTGCTGTATCACGGCGTGAACGACAACCCCGATTCGATGGCGCAGATTGGCAGCTGGTTCGCGCAGGCGTTTCCGCAGGCGCAGGTGGTGTCGGTGGGCGCACCTTATCCGGCCAGCGCGCCGCAGGGCCGCCAGTGGTATGCTGAGATACCGGAACACGACCGCTCGCAGCAGCAGGGCGTGGATGCGGTGATGCCGTCCTTTGTCGAGTCGGTGCGTCACTGGCAGCAGCAGAGCGGCGTGCGGCCGGAAGCCACCGCGCTGGTCGGTTTTTCGCAGGGCGGCACCATGGTGCTGGAAGGCGTAAAAGCCCAGCCGGATCTGGCGGGACGCGTGGTGGCCTTTAGCGGCCGCTACGTCACGCTGCCGGAGCAGGCCAGCACGCGCAACACTATCCACCTGATTCACGGCGATTATGACGAGCAGGTGCCGATGCAGCATGCGGAAGCGGCGATGCAGCGCTTAACTGCGCTGGGCGGTGATGTGACGCTGGATATCGTTGACGATCTGCCGCACGCGATTGATGAACGCAGCATGCAGCTGGCGCTGAATCACCTGCGCTACACCGTGCCGCGCCGCTATTTCGATGAGGCGCTGAGCGGGGCGAAGCCGGGCGACGACGATGTGGTGATGATGGTGTGAGACCGGCGCGCCATAAAACAAAGGTCGCCGTGCAGGGCGACCTTATACGCTAAACGATCGGCGGCGACTACTTCTTCTTCGGCCAGTCGTCGTCATCGTCCCACTTATCGTTGAAATCGCGATGCGGTGGCAGATCCGGTTTGTTATCCATATATTTTTTATGATCGATGCGCTTCAGGTCTTTATAGACGTTCATAAGCACGCCCACCATCAGCAGAATCACAATCACCCACCAGTACTCTTTTAACCATTCCATGAGGTTTCTCCTTCAAGGTGCCATCAGGCGATCAGCTGTTCCATAATGCGCTGATACATCCGGCTCAGCAGCTGTAAATCCGAGGCTTTCACGCACTCATTGATCTTATGAATAGTGGCATTCACCGGGCCGAGCTCCACCACCTGTGCGCCCATGCGGGCAATAAAGCGCCCGTCAGAGGTGCCGCCGGTGGTTAACAGCTGCGGCTTGATCTCATTATAGTGCGCCACGGCGTTGACGACGGCATCCACCAGCTTGCCGCGTGAAGTCAGGAATGGCTGACCGGACACATTCCACTCCAGCGTATAGCGCAGCTGGTGGCGATCGAGCAGCGCCGCCACGCGATCTTTGATCATCTGATCGGTCAGTTCGGTGCTGAAGCGGAAGTTAAACTGCACGAAAAACTCGCCGGGAATCACATTGTTACTGCCGGTTCCCGCCTGCACGTTGGCGATCTGCATGCTGGTCGGCGGGAAGAACTCATTGCCCTGATCCCACTCGGTCGCCACCAGCTCGTTGAGCGCCGGCATCGCGCGATGCACCGGGTTATCAGCCAGATGTGGATAAGCCACGTGGCCCTGCACGCCGTGAATGGTCAGATTGGCGGTCATGGAGCCGCGACGACCATTCTTCACCACGTCGCCAACCACTTCGGTGCTCGACGGTTCGCCGACGAGGCAGTAATCCATACGTTCGTTGCGCGCCATCAGGCGCTCAACCACTTTTACCGTACCGTTGACGGCGCTGGCTTCTTCATCGGAAGTGATGAGAAACGCCAGCCGGCCAGCATGATTGGGATGAGCAGCAACGAAGCGCTCGGCTGCCACCACCATCGCCGCCAGCGAGCCTTTCATGTCTGCAGCGCCACGGCCAAACAGCATGCCGTCGCGAATCGAAGGTTCAAACGGCGGGCTGATCCAGCGGTTGGCATCGCCCGGCGGCACCACATCAGTGTGACCGGCAAAGGCCAGCGTTTCGCCCTGGCCGCGCGTGGCCCAGAAGTTAAGCGTATCGCCAATGTGCATCGGCTCGACGTGGAAACCAATCGCCTCCAGGCGCGCAATTAACATGGCCTGGCAACCGGCGTCATCCGGACTAAGCGAGGGGCGACGAATAAGCTGCTGAGCCAGCTCAATGACCGGACAGAACATGTTATGACTTCTCCTGGATAAAGGCGTGATAAACGGGTTCTTTGAAACCCACCAGCAATGTACCGTCTGGCGCCGCCAGCACCGGACGTTTGATCAGCGCCGGGTGCGCCAGCATCAGCGCCGGGTGCGCCAGCATCAGCGCTTTGGCGCTGGCCGCATCGCGGATGGCATCGCGTTCCGCTTCCGGCAACTGACGCCAGGTGGTGCCGCGCGTGTTCAGCAGCACGTTATACCCCAGCTGGTCGATGAAGGATTGCAGCAGCGCCGCATCCAGCCCGTCAGCGCGATAATCATGAAAATGAAAGTCGATGCCGGAAGTGCTCAAATAGTTGCGTGCTTTTTTTATGGTGTCGCAATTCTTAATTCCGTACATCACCCACTGCGCTGTCATCGCGTATTCCCGTCCTGTGTTAAATAAAGCGCGAGTTTACCATAGCGCGCCATGGGCTGTGAGGTCAGACGCGCAGCAGCGCTGTTTTTCATCTCGCCGCGACGCCAATAAACGACGCTAATCAGGGCCAGTAAACGCTTTCACTTACCTGCGAAATTGTCGCCTGCGGCATCATTAGCGATCTAAGAATTATCTTAGGCGGCAAAAACGGGCCTGGCGGATTAAGTCCGCGCTTTTATGAGTCACATTAACAGGTTGCTGAAATGTGCGTCAGTCCGCAGTTTCGGCAAATTCAAGCTTTCTGCGGTAGCTGCCGATAGTGATGAGAGGTGGAAACGTATTCACCTGTAGAAAAAAACGGCGTAAAATCGCCACTACAAGAAGAGAGGGTATTATGGTTGAACACGAACTGGGGAACTGGAAAGAATTTATCGAAGCGATGTTACGTAAGTAATTCGTGAAGAGAAAAGCAGGGCACTTCCCAACTTGCTGTTATTCTTACCGCACACATCAATAAAGCCGCCATTCATCATGGCGGCTTTTTATTTGCCCGGAGTTAGCCTCAGTCGTGCGGCTTTGCCCGCAGCGGGAAGCGGCGGCGCACCAGCACGAAGAACAGCGGCACAAAGAAGATCGCCAGTACCGTGGCGGAGATCATGCCGCCCATCACGCCAGTACCGACCGCATGCTGGCTGCCGGAACCGGCACCGCTGCTGATCGCCATCGGCAGCACGCCGAAAATAAAGGCCAGCGACGTCATCAGAATCGGCCGCAGGCGCTGCCGCGATGCCTCCAGCGTCGACTCCAGCAGTTCACGCCCTTTACTGTTGATCTCATTGGCGAATTCTACGATCAGGATCGCATTCTTCGCCGACAGGCCAATCACCGTCAGCAGGCCGACCTGAAAGTAGACGTCATTCTCCAGTCCGCGCAGCCAGGTGGCGACCAGCGCGCCCACCACGCCCAGCGGCACCACCAGCATCACCGAGAACGGAATCGACCAGCTCTCGTACAGCGCCGCGAGGCACAGGAACACTACCAGCAGCGAAATCGCATACAGCGCCGGCGCCTGCGAGCCGGAGAGACGCTCCTGATAGGAGGCACCGGTCCACTGGAAGCCAACGCCGAGCGGCAGCTGCGCCACCAGTTTCTCCATCTCATCCATCGCCGTGCCGCTGCTGACGCCGTTGGCCGCCTCGCCGACAATCTCCAGCGATGAATAGCCGTTGTAGCGTTCAAGGCGCGGTGAACCGGTCTCCCAGTGGCTGGTGGCGAAAGCGGAGAACGGCACCATGCCGCCACTGTTGTTGCGCACATACCATTTGTTAATGTCGCCTGGCAGCATGCGGAATTCCGGTGCGGCCTGGACGTAGACCTTCTTCACGCGGCCGCGATCGAGAAAATCATTCACGTAGGTTGAGCCCCAGGCGGTGGTCAGGGTGTCGTTGATGGTATCCAGCGACACGCCGAGCGCCTGCGCTTTGCGCTGGTCGACATCAATCTGCAGCTGCGGGCTGTCGTCGAGCCCGTTGTGGCGCACGCGCGACAGCGCCGGATTGTTGTCGGCCAGCGCCAGCAGCCGATCGCGCATCGCCATCAGCTCGGTATGCCCGATGCCGCCGTGATCCTGCAACTCCATATCAAAGCCGGAGGAGCTGCCCATGCCGGTGATTGCCGGTGGACTGCTGGCAATCACGCGTGCCTCTTTGATCTTTTTAAAGGCTGCGGTGGCGCGATCGATGATGGCAAACGAGGTGCGATCGCGACCTGGCCGCTGCTCCCAGTCCTTCAGACGCACAAACAGGCGTGCCACGTTTTGTCCGTTGCCGCCCGGACCAGCACCGATGGTGGAGAATACCGACAGTACATTGTCCTTTTCGGCAGTCAGGTAATAATCCTCAACCTTTGCCACCACCTGCGAGGTTTGCTGCAGCGTCGAGCCCGGCGGCAGCTGTACCTGAGTAAGAAATACGCCGCGATCTTCCAGCGGCAGGAAGGAGGTAGGCAGACGAATAAACAGGAACGCCATCACGCCGATAATCGCCAGGTAAAGCAGCAGCCAGCGGCCGCTCTTCAGCAGAATGCGCGCTACGCCGCGCTCGTAGCGTTCGGCGCTGGCATTGAAGTGACGGTTAAACCAGCCGAAAAAGCCGCGCCGGCCATGGTGCTGGCCCTGCGCCAGCGGTTTGAGCAGCGTGGAGCACAGCGCGGGCGTCAGAATCATCGCCACCAGCACCGACAGCACCATCGCCGAGACAATGGTGATGGAGAACTGGCGATAGATAGCGCCCACGGTGCCGCCAAAGAACGCCATCGGCACAAACACCGCGGACAGCACCAGCGCGATGCCCACCAGCGCGCCCTGAATCTGCCACATCGATTTACGCGTGGCGGCCCGCGGCGATAATCCCTCTTCGCTCATGATGCGCTCGACGTTTTCCACCACCACGATGGCATCATCCACCAGCAGCCCGATGGCCAGCACCATGGCGAACATGGTCAGGGTGTTAATACTGAAGCCGCAGGCGTACAGCACCGCAAAGGTACCGAGCAGCACCACCGGCACAGCAATGGTGGGAATCAGCGTGGCGCGGAAGTTTTGCAGGAACAGGTACATCACCAGAAACACCAGCAGAATCGCTTCCAGCAGGGTTTTCACCACGTCCTTAATGGAGGCTTTGACGAACGGCGTGGTTTCAAACGCCACTTTGGCTTCCAGCCCGTGCGGGAAGTATTGCGCCAGTTCAGCAACACGGGCGCGCACCAGCTTGTCGGTGTTCATCTCGTTAGCGCCGGAGGCCAGCTTGATGCCGAGACCGGATGCGGGCTGGCCGTTATAGCGGCTCAGAAAGTCATACTTTTCGGCGCCCATGGCAATGGTGGCCACGTCGCCGAGCGTCACCACTGAACCGTCGGTGTTGGTTTTCAGCGTAATGGCGCGAAACTGCGCGGGCGTCTGTAGCATCGACTGGGCGTTAACCGTGGCGTTCAGTGCCTGTTTGTCCACCGACGGCAACCCGCCGACCTGGCCGACCGCCACCTGGGTGTTCTGCGATTCGATGGCGCTGACCACATCGTCGGTGGTCAGCGCGTAGTTAATCAGCTTGTTGGGATCGAGCCAGATGCGCATGGCGTATTGCGAACCATAGGCATCGACCTGGCCGACGCCGTCGATGCGGCTGAGCGGATCCTGAATGTTACTGGCAACGTAATCGGCAATATCCTGTTTATCCATGCTGCCGTCGGTGGAGACAAAGGCGATCATCAGAATGTTGCTGTCGCCGGTTTTGTTTACCGTGACGCCCTGCGACTGCACCGCCGCCGGCAGTTTGCGCAGCGCGCTCTGCAGCTGATTCTGTACCTGTTGCCGCGCTTCATCCGGGTTAGTGCCGGCGGTAAAGGTGAGGGTGATCTGCGCCTGGCCAGTGTTGCTGCTGTTCGAGGACATGTACATCAGGTTATCGATCCCCGTCATATTCTGCTCGATAACCTGGGTGACGGTGTTTTCCAGCGTCTGCGCGGATGCGCCGGGATAGTTGGCGGTGATGCGCACGTTAGGCGGCGCGAGATCCGGATACTGTTCCACCGGCAGCGAGATAATGGCCAGCGTGCCACACAGGCACAGCAAAATAGCCAGCACCCAGGCAAAAATGGGGCGGTCGATAAAAAAGTTCGACATGAAACCGACACTCCTCAGCTGCGTACTTTGTACTTGTTATTAGTAAAAGCGTGTCGCACGCTGCGCTTCACGCTGGCGGAGTGCAAGGGCGATCCTCAAAACTCCGGCTGCTGCTTACTGTACGCGGGGCAAATTAGGGAATCGTGGATAAATTATGGAGAAAGTGTAAAAGTCGCAGCAGCTTTATGTGCGCAATCACACATTGCGGCTCTCCAGCCACAGCACCGTCGCCGCAACGCGGGAACGGACGTCGAGCTTACGCAGCAGGTTGCGGATGTGCACCTTTACCGTTTCTTCCGAAATATGCAGCGTGGCGGCAATCTCTTTGTTGGATAAGCCGCGTGCTACTTCCTGCAACACATCCAGTTCGCGCTCGGTCAGCTGTCTGAACGGATTGACGCTGGGCTGGCGGGTCGCCAGATATTCTGCCACCACCTCGCTGAATACGTTCTCGCCCTGTGCGCCGCGCATCACCTGCGCCAGCAGCAGTTCCGGTTCGCTGTCTTTAAGCAGATAGCCATCGGCACCGGCATCCACCATGGCGTAAATATCGCTGCGCGCGTCGGACACTGTCAGTACCAGAATGCGTGCCGCGACGCCCTCGTGGCGCAGCGCTTTCAGCGTATCCAGCCCGGACATGCCCTTCATATTCAGATCGAGCAGAATCACATCCGGTGCCAGACGGCGCGCTTCGGCCAGTGCTTCGGTACCGTTATTCGCCTCAGCCACCACTTCCAGACGCGGTTCCAGCGCCAGCAACTGGCGGATACCGCGACGCATCAGCGGATGATCGTCAACGATCATAATAGACAGGGAAGGATGAGCCATAGGTTCTCCAGAGTTTCAATCCATTTGCTAAGTGTAATGCGTTAAGCCAGCCGGTGCGCGGGGCGGGCGGGAAAACGCAGCGTGACGCAGGTGCCCTGCGCCTGCGGGGTAATCAGTAAGCTGCCGGCGAGACGCGCCGCGCGCTCGGCCATGATGGTCAGCCCGTAGTGGCCCGGCGGCTCTTCTACGCTATTGATACCGCAGCCGTCATCTTCGATGGTCAGCAGGTGCTCATCATCAGCGACACGCTGATAGCGAATCTGAATCTGCTGCGCCTGCGCGTGACGAATTGCGTTGAGCAGCGCCTCGCGTGCAATCTGCAGCACGTGCACCTGCTGCTGGGCATCCAGCGTTTGCAGGCCAGGCTGATAGTCAAAGGTAATCGCCGCCTGCGACTGCTCCTGCAGCGGGGCGATCATCGCCTGCATCGCCTGCACTAAATCGGCCTGTTCAATGCTCAGGCGGAAGGTGGTGAGCAGCTCGCGCAGCTGCTGATACGCCTCGGCCAGCGCGCGATCAAAATCGGCGATGATCGCCTGTGCCTGCGGCTGGCTGCTATCGACATTACGCCGCAGCAGCGTCAGCTGGATGCGCAGAAAAGAGAGCGACTGCGCCAGCGAATCGTGCAGCTCGCGCGCAATGGTGGCGCGCTCTTCAATCAGCAGCATCTGCTGATACTGCTTCTGCGTCTGCCAGATCCACAGCGCACGCGCCAGCATGTTGGCCAGGCTGTGCATCAGCTCATCGGCCGGCGGCGCGCGGCGGGTTTGCCAGCACAGTTCGCCGAGGCGCTGCTCCTCCTGCTGCAGCGGCAGCCGCTGCCAGCTGAGATCGTCGGCGGGCACGCCGGCCTGAAAGGCGATATCTTCGCTGGCGATTTGCAGCACCTCCAGCGCTTCCCGCCGCTGCACCAGCCGCAGCAGGCCCTGAATCAGCTCGGGATTGAGCGGGCTGCCGGTGAGAATCTGCGAGCTTTCATACAGCAGCGACAGCGTGCGGTTGGCCTGAGTTAAATCTTCGGTTTTATTGCGTACCGCGCACTCCAGCAGGCGATAGTGCGAATGCAGCCGCTCCGCCATGGTGGTAAACGCCTGCGCCAGCACGCCCAGTTCGTTGGGCTGATGCACGGAAAGCGGCGGAAAACTGAAGTTGGCCTGCTCGACGTATTGACTGGCGGTGACCAGTGAATCGAGCGGACGCACCACGTTGCGGCGAATAAAGCCAATGCTCCACAGCGCCAGCGCGACAATCGCCAGAAAGCCGAACAGGCTGCTGGCGGCCACCAGATGCATTTTCAGCTCGGCATAGTGCTGCACCGCCAGCACGAAGCGGTCAATCTCACTGACGTAGCCCGCCACGCGCTGCTGGTACACCTGCGCCCGCGCCGGCTGCAGCGTCTCCTGCAGTACCGGCCAGCTGTCGCGCAGATAGCGATAGCGGCTGCTGACCTCAATCGGCACCCACGGACGCTCCAGATGTTGCAGCGCCGGTGACTCCAGCGTCTGCTGATATTGCTGCATATGGTGCGCCAGCTGCTGCGGATCGCGCGTGCTGTCCCACGCCAGCCGGTAGATTTGCATGCGCAGCGAGCCGGCGACATTCACCGCTTCGGCATCGCGCAAACTGCTGGAGAGCGTCATCAGCGCCAGGCCGGTGGTTAACAGCGACAGCAGCACAATCGCGCTGAGCGCGCGGGCAATGGTGCGGGTAACGGGACGTTTCACTATCACAATAATAACCCTTAGAAGAGCGGGGGATTATAAGTCAGCCGCAGCGCGGGCGCGAGCGCGAAATTGACACATCTGGTTACTTTTACCAGAGAAACTCACCGCGGTTTACGTTTCCCTGGATTAACCGCGTTTGGCTGGCGAAATATTGAACGCTTTTACCGCCCGCGCAGCCTGGTTTGCACTGGCTCGCCGATACTATGACGCGTAACCCTTTCCCGCACGACAACAGGAGCACCTCATGAAGACACGTTATGCCGTAATGACTGCTGCACTGCTTGCCAGCGCATCGTTTACTACCTTTGCCGCCTCGCCGTTGAGTGAGGCACAAACCCAGGACCTGCAGAGCAGCGGCACCGTTTCGGTGAGCGGCGTGCGCGGTTCGCTGGATGACGCCACCCGTCAGCTGTCGCAAAAAGCGGAAGAGATGGGCGCCAGCCACTATCGCGTCATTGGCATGCAGAATCCAGGCGATTCCAGCATGTGGAGCGGCAGCGCCGAGATTTACCGTTAATGCCCTTCATTATTCCCCTCTGGTAGTTTTTTCCTGTAGCCACCGATTACCGGCCACCCCACTGGCCGGTTTTTTTGTGCGTCGCGACGGATTATTACAAATCAACCCGTGCAGTCAGCCAGTAAATTTTGCTTCGTTCATGCAGAACGGGTAGGATTCATCGCCGTAATTTCCCGGCTTGCCGCGCGGCATCGTTCCGCCGCTCAAGGGCCGGTTTTACCCCATTTCGCACTGCCCGGCGCAATCGATTGGTTACGCGGTGATTGATGGACAGGACAAACAGGAAAGCTATGAAATCTACTAAAAAAACGCCAGCCGAACAGCGTGCTGCGAGAAGGCGCTGGCTTAACTCTCACGACACGGGTTACCACAAAGCGATGGGTAACCGTCAGGTACAAATGATCGCCATTGGCGGCGCTATCGGTACCGGTCTGTTCCTCGGTGCCGGCGCGCGTCTGCAGATGGCCGGTCCGGCACTGGCACTGGTGTATCTGGTGTGCGGTATCTTCTCCTTCTTTATTCTCCGTGCGTTGGGCGAGCTGGTGTTGCATCGCCCTTCCAGCGGCAGCTTTGTTTCGTACGCGCGTGAATTCCTCGGGGAAAAAGCGTCCTACGTCGCGGGCTGGATGTATTTCGTTAACTGGGCGATGACCGGTATCGTCGATATCACCGCGGTGGCGCTTTACATGCATTACTGGGGCGCGTTTGGTGATGTGCCGCAGTGGGTATTTGCGCTGGGCGCGCTGGCGATTGTCGGCACCATGAACATGATCGGCGTGAAGTGGTTCGCCGAGATGGAATTCTGGTTCGCGCTGGTGAAAGTGCTGGCTATCGTAGTGTTCCTGATTGTCGGCGTGGTGTTCCTCGGCAGCGGTAAACCGCTGGACGGCAACACCACCGGCTTCCATCTGATCACCGACAACGGCGGGCTGTTCCCGCACGGTCTGCTGCCGGCGCTGGTGCTGGTACAGGGCGTGGTGTTTGCCTTCGCCTCGATTGAGCTGGTGGGCACGGCGGCGGGCGAGTGTAAAGACCCGAAAACCATGCTGCCAAAAGCCATCAACAGCGTGATCTGGCGTATCGGCCTGTTCTATGTGGGTTCCGTGGTGCTGCTGGTACTGCTGCTGCCGTGGAACGCCTATCAGGCCGGACAAAGCCCGTTCGTCACCTTCTTCTCCAAACTGGGCGTGCCCTACATTGGTAGCGTGATGAATATCGTGGTGCTGAGCGCGGCGCTGTCGAGCCTGAACTCGGGCCTGTACTCCACCGGACGTATTCTGCGTTCAATGTCGATGGGCGGCTCGGCGCCGCAGTTCATGTCGAAGATGAGTAAGCAGCAGGTGCCGTACGCCGGTATCCTGGTGACCATCGGCGTGTACGTGATCGGCGTGGTGCTCAACTACTACGTTCCGTCGCAGGTGTTTGAGATCGTCCTGAACGTGGCGTCGCTGGGGATTATCTCCTCGTGGGCGTTCATCGTGGTGTGCCAGATGCGTCTGCGCAAAGCCATCAAAGAGGGCAAAGCGGAAGATGTCAGCTTTAAGCTGCCTTGGGCGCCGGTTACCTCGTGGCTGACGCTGCTGTTCCTGGTGAGCGTGCTGGTGCTGATGGCGTTTGACTACCCGAACGGCACTTATACCATTGCTTCAATTCCGCTGATTGCCGTGCTGCTGGTGCTTGGCTGGTTTGGCGTGCGTAAGCGCGTGCAGGCGGAAGCGATGAAAGAGCACGAGCATCATCATGACGATCAGGATGATGCGGCGCCTAAACTGGCGGAAGACAACGCGCGTTAATCGCAGCGATACTCACCTGCGGGGGCCAGTCGGCCCCCGTTTTTATTTCAATTCTCCTTCTCTTGATCCCGCATCGGGAATTACACCTTTCGGGTGATATAGCCCTTCATAACCTCAGGTTATTTTACGCACCATCTCTACATCCCCGCATTGAGGTGAGCCGATGGCGCTGTCGCGACGTGAACTCTTTACCGGGCAGCGCGTCATGCCTGCCGGCGGTATCGCGTTGCCGTGGTGGCGGGGAGAGAGCGGCTGTGACGGCTGCGCCCGCTGCGTACAAGCCTGCGAGAGCGGCATTATCCGCATCGCCGCTGGCGAAGCGCCGCAGCTCGACTTTCTGCAGGGCGAATGCACCTTTTGCGCCGCCTGTGCCGACGTCTGCCCGCAGCCGCTGTTTCAGCCGCGCGACACTGAACCTTCTAGCCAGCGCATCCGCATCGACAGCCGCTGTATCGCTTTTCTTGGCGTTAACTGTCGCAGCTGCCAGGAGAGTTGTGAGCAGCAGGCGATCCGTTTTCGCCTGATGCCCAACGGCATCGGCCAGCCGGAAATCCTTCCGCAACACTGCACCGGCTGTGGCGCCTGTATCGCGCCGTGTCCGGTCTCAGCCACAGGACTGCATCATGACGAATAACGACAGCTGGCACGTATGTGGCCTGGTGATTCAGGCACGTCCGACCGCGATCGCGGCGGTGCGGCAGGCGCTACTGAACTTTGCCGATAGCGACATCGCGGCGGAAGATGCCGCACGCGGCACGCTGGCGCTAACGCTGGGCGCGGCCGACAGCGCCACGCTGCTGAGCAACATTGAAGCCACCCGCAACATCCCGGATGTGCTGGCGGTATCGCTGGTTTATCACCAGCAAGACGAAATTGAAGAACCCTGTAAGGAAGCATCATGAACCTGAGTCGTCGTGATTTTATGAAGGCCAATGCGGCGGCTGCTGCTGCAACGGCTGCTGGTCTCACCATTCCGACCGTGACCAAAGCGGCCACCAGCCTGGCTGAGCCGATTCGCTGGGAAAAAGCGCCGTGCCGGTTTTGCGGCACCGGCTGTGGCGTGCTGGTCGGCACGCAGAATGGCCGCGTGGTCGCCTCGCAGGGCGATCCGCAGGCGGAGGTTAACCGGGGTCTGAACTGCATCAAAGGCTACTTCCTGCCGAAGATCATGTACGGCAAAGATCGTCTGACCCAGCCGCTGCTGCGCATGACCGACGGCAAATTCGATAAGAACGGCGAGTTCACCCCGGTAAGCTGGGATCAGGCGTTCGACATCATGGAAGCGAAGTTTAAGGCGGCGCTGAAAGCCAACGGCCCGGAATCGGTCGGCATGTTTGGCTCCGGCCAGTGGACCGTATGGGAAGGTTACGCCGCATCAAAGCTGATGAAAGCCGGCTTCCGCACCAACAACCTCGATCCGAACGCGCGCCACTGCATGGCGTCTGCGGTGGTGGGCTTTATGCGCACTTTCGGTATGGATGAACCGATGGGCTGCTACGATGATATCGAGCAGGCCGATGCGTTTGTGCTGTGGGGATCGAACATGGCCGAGATGCACCCGATTCTCTGGTCTCGCCTGACCGCGCGACGTCTCAGCAATGACAACGTTAAAGTGGCGGTGCTGTCGACCTATCGCCACCGCAGTTTCGAGCTGGCCGATAACGCCATCGTCTTCACGCCGCAGAGCGATCTGGCGATCCTCAACTTCATCGCTAACTACATCATTCAGAACAACAAAGTCGATAAAACCTTCCTGCAGAATCACGTCACGCTGCGTAAAGGCGTGACGGATATCGGCTACGGTTTGCGCCCGACCAATCCGCTGCAGGCGGCGGCGAAAAATCCGGACAACGGCGAGTCGACGCCAATCAGCTTCGATGAGTATGCGAAATTTGTCGCGGAATACACGGTGGAAAAAGCCAGCGCCATGAGCGGCGTAGAGCAGGATCAGCTGATCGCGCTGGCGGAGCTGTACGCCGATCCGAACGTGAAGGTGGTCTCTTACTGGACCATGGGCTTCAACCAGCATACGCGCGGCGTGTGGGCGAACAACCTGTGCTACAACATCCACCTGCTGACCGGCAAAATTTCCCGTCCGGGCACCGGACCATTCTCGCTCACCGGCCAGCCATCGGCCTGTGGCACCGCGCGTGAAGTGGGCACGTTTGCGCACCGTCTGCCAGCCGACATGGTGGTGAACAATGACAAACACCGCGCTTTAGCTGAAAAACTGTGGAAGCTGCCACAGGGCACGGTGCCAGCCAAAGTCGGTCTGCACGCCGTGGCGCAGGATCGCGCGCTGAAAGATGGCAAGCTGAATGCTTACTGGGTGATGTGTAACAACAACATGCAGGCCGGGCCGAACCTGACGCAGGAACGCATGCCGGGCTGGCGCGATGCACGCAACTTTGTCGTGGTATCCGACCCGTATCCGACCGTCAGCGCCCTGTCTGCCGACCTGATTCTGCCGACGGCGATGTGGGTAGAGAAAGAGGGCGCCTATGGCAACGCCGAGCGCCGTACCCAGTTCTGGCATCAGCAGGTGAAAGCGCCGGGCGAGGCGAAATCGGATCTGTGGCAGCTGGTGACCTTTGCCAAACGCTTCCGCGTTGAGGACGTGTGGCCAGAGGCGCTGATTGCTCAGCAGCCTGAGCTGAAAGGCAAAACCCTGTACGACGTGCTGTATGCCAACGGCCAGGTGAATCAGTTCCCGCTGAGCGAAGTGGCCGACGACCGCCTCAACGATGAAGCGCGTGAGTTCGGCTTCTATATTCAGAAAGGCCTGTTCGAGGAGTATGCCAGCTTTGGCCGCGGTCACGGTCACGATCTCGCACCGTTTGATACTTATCACGAGGCGCGCGGTCTGCGCTGGCCGGTAGTGGACGGCAAAGAGACGCGCTGGCGCTATCGTGAAGGTTTCGACAGCTACGTGAAAGCCGGTGAGGGGGTACGTTTTTACGGTAAGCCGGACGGCAAAGCCACCATTTTTGCCCTGCCGTACGAGCCGCCAGCGGAAGCGCCGGATGCCGAATATGACCTGTGGTTCTGCACCGGGCGCGTGCTGGAGCACTGGCACACCGGCACCATGACGCGCCGCGTGCCGGAACTGCACCGCGCGGTGCCGCAGGCGCTGCTGTATATCCATCCGCTGGACGCCAAAGATCGCGGCTTCCGTCGCGGTGAGAAGGTGCGCGTGGTATCGCGTCGCGGCGAAACCCTCGCCACCGTGGAAACGCGCGGGCGTAATCAGCCGCCGCAGGGGCTGGTATTTATGCCGTTCTTTGATGCCGGCGTGCTGGCCAACAACATCACGCTGGACGCCACCGATCCGCTGTCGAAGCAGACCGATTACAAAAAATGCGCCGTTAAGCTGGTGAAAATCTGAGGCAGGATGCAATGAAACCTTTTATCACTCTTGTAACCGTTGCCGCCCTGATGCTGGGCGGCGTGGTGTACGCTAATAACGGCGTCGATCTCAATCAGTCACCGGAAGTGACGGCAACGCAGCAGGGCACCATTCATCAGCCCAAAGAGCAGAGCCGTAAGCCGCTGAACTATGTTAATCAGCCGCCGGTGATCCCGCACAGCGTGGAGGGCTACCAGGTGACGAAGAACGTGAACCGCTGCCTGCAGTGTCACGGCACCCAGAGCTATCTGACCACCGGCGCGCCGCGCGTCAGTCCGACGCACTTCACTGACCGCGACGGCGTAGTGAGCAGCACGGTATCGCCGCGTCGCTACTTCTGCCTGCAGTGTCACGTGCCGCAGACCGATGCCAAACCGGTGGTGGAAAACACCTTTAAGCCGGCTGACGGCTTTGGGCAGTGAGGTGACGATGAAACAGAAACTTTTACGTATCTGGCGCTGGTGGCGACGCCCCAGCCGTCTGGCGCTCGGCACGCTGCTGATTCTTGGTTTTGCTGGCGGCATCATCTTCTGGGGCGGTTTTAACACCGCGATGGAGATGACTAACCGCGAGCAGTTCTGTATTGGCTGTCACGAAATGCGCAACAACGTCTATCAGGAATATATGCAGACGGTGCACTACAACAACCGCAGCGGCGTGCGCGCCACCTGTCCGGATTGTCACGTGCCGCACGAGTGGGGGCCGAAGATGATTCGTAAGATCCAGGCGAGTAAAGAGGTGTACGCCAAGATCTTTGGCCTGATTGATACGCCGCAGAAGTTTGAAGAGACGCGTATCGAGCTGGCGCAGAACGAGTGGCGCCGGATGAAGAACAACAATTCGCAGGAGTGTCGTAACTGCCACAACTTCGATTATATGGACTTCACCGCGCAGAAAACGGTCGCCGCCAAAATGCACAGCAAAGCGGTGCAGGACGGACAGACCTGTATCGACTGCCACAAAGGCATTGCCCACCATCTGCCGGATATGAAAGACCAGCCAAACGGTTTCTAATCGCGACCCTGGCCGCGCCTGCCGGTGCGGTATCAGGGTTTTCGTGCCGACCGGTTGAGGTAGCCGCAAACCACACAACATCGTAGCGGCGCGATTTATCGCGCTAAGTTAATCACTACACAGCTGCCCGGATGCGCAATAAATTGCGCCGCTACGATTCGTGCGGCTTTTTATTTCTGCACCATCATCCTGCACACATTGTAGCGGCATTTTATTTCTGCACCTTCATCCCGCACACATTGTAGCGGCGCGATTTATCGCGCTAAGTTAATCACTGCACAGCTGCCCGGATGCGCAATAAATTGCGCCGCTACGATTCATGCGGCATTTTATTTCTGCACCATCATTCTGCGCAGATTGTAGCGGCGCGATTTATCGCGCTAAGTTAATCACTGCACAACTGCCCGGATGCGCAATGAATGGCGCCGCTACGATTCGTGCGGCATTTTATTTCTGCACCCTCATCCTGCACACATTGTAGCGGCGCGATTTATCGCGCTAAGTTAATCACTGCACAGCTGCCCGGATGCGCAATAAATTGCGCCGCTACGACACGTGCCAAGAGCGTTGAAAAGGCGTAATGCTCAACTGACAGCCTCACGCCATCGCGGGCAACCTGCTCCACAATTCAGATAGTTTTCCCTGCGGCTTCGGCCTATTATCTCAGGCTCCCTCAGCTACGCAGTGGAGCGGCTATGTCGTTAAAGATCAACATCATCAAAGATAAGTTGCTGTCTGATAATTATTTCATTCTGCGCAACTACACCTACGAACTCACCCGCAGCAACGGCGACGTGGTACGTCACAAACGTGAAGTCTACGATCGCGGCAACGGCGCCACCATCCTGCTCTACAACCGTGAAAAAAACAGCGTGGTGCTGATTCGTCAGTTCCGCATCGCGACCTATGTTAATGACAACGCCAGCGGTGAGCTGATTGAAACCTGCGCCGGACTGCTGGATAACGACACGCCGGAAGATTGCATCCGTAAAGAAGCGGTGGAAGAGACCGGCTATCAGGTTGGTAAGGTCGAAAAGCTGTTTGAGGCCTACATGTCGCCGGGCGGCGTGACCGAATTGCTGCACTTTTTCGCCGCTGAATACAGCGATGCGCAACGCGCTAACGACGGCGGTGGCGTGGAAGATGAAGAGATCACCGTACTCGAGCTGCCGTTTCCCCAGGCGCTGGCGATGGTGAAAGAGGGGCGCATTCGCGACGGCAAGACCATTATGTTACTGCACTATGCGCAGCTGATGGGCTGGTTGCAGGCATAACCGCGGCGGTGATTCGCAGGGTCGGCACGAATGCCGACTCTGCCGATGCCGGGGTGCAATGCATTGCGCCACTACACCATGTGCGTTATTTCCGGGGCATTTAACGGCGTCACTGCACACTCCGGATGAGCCTGCATGCGCGCCAGCGCTTCGGCGTAGGAGGGCATGGAATTGGCCGCGCCGGAACGCTCGACGCACAGTGAGGCAAACGCCGCCGCAAACAGCGCCGCCTGCGGTAACGCATCGCCGGACGCCAGGCGCGCCGCCAGCGCACCGTTGAAGGCATCGCCGGCACCGGTGGTGTCGAGCGGCTGGGCAGGAAACAGCGGAATACGCAGCTGCTGCTCCGCGCTGGAAAGCAGGGCACCCGCGGTGCCAAGCGTAATAATCACCTGACGCGCCCCCTTGCGGTGCAGCACTTCGGCGGCGCGCTGCGCGCTGGTGAAATCGGTCACTTTTACGCCGCTCAGCTGCATCGCTTCGGTGCTGTTGGGCGTTAACAGATCCACCTTAGCCAGCAGCGCATCGCTGACTTTCTGCCACGGTGCCGGATTCAGAATGACAAACGTGCCGCCGGCACGCGCGTTGTCGATCATGCGCTGAATGGCGCTGAGGTTGTTCTCCAGCTGCACCAGCAGAATATCGGCGGCAGCCACGGTGGGCTGACAGCGCGCCACTTCGGCCGCGGTCACGGTGGTATTTGCGCCGGGATAGACCGATATCATGTTCTCGGCGTCATCGCCCGCCACGTAAATCAGCGCGTTGCCGGTGGGTTTCTCTTTACAGGTGAACAGCGTAATGGCGTCGAAACCGGTCTTCTCCAGATGGCGACGGGCAAAGG
The DNA here is from genome assembly GCF_011752635.1 of Pantoea sp. Cy-640. Classification (NCBI taxonomy): domain Bacteria; kingdom Pseudomonadati; phylum Pseudomonadota; class Gammaproteobacteria; order Enterobacterales; family Erwiniaceae; genus Pantoea; species Pantoea sp. Cy-640. Next base: position 209,421 of record NZ_VWXB01000003.1, read on the forward strand.
TGCCAAAATCGTCATTACCCACCTTACCGATATAGTGCACGCGCGCCCCGGCGCGCAGCGCGGCGGTGGCCTGGTTGGCCCCTTTGCCGCCGGGCCCCATCATGCTGTTGTGCGCCGTGAGCGATTCGCCCGGCAGGGGGAAACGGTTCATCACCGCCACCACGTCGAGGTTGAACGAGCCAAACACACACACTTTTCCTTTCATTGCGCGCTCCTGAACAGCCGTTCTGCGGCGAGGCAGGCGCCGCGACAGCCGGTGTGATCGGTGGATTGACTGAAGATGATTTTCAAACCATCCCGCGTGGCCGGCGGCCGTAAATGCTGCTGGATCTGACTGCGCAGCTGCGCCAGTGGGAAATCAGCCATCGCCAGCACGCCACCGCCCAGAATCAGGTACTCCGGATCGAGAATGTTCATCTCGGTGGCGATCAGCTGCGCCAGCCGCTGCACAAACGCCTGCAGCGCCGGGTCAGAACCGTGATGGGTAAACAGCGCCGACATCGGCGTTTGCGCCGCATTGGCCTGCGCCCAGTGGCTTAACCAGTGGCCGGAGGTCACGGTTTCCGCACAGCCGTGGTTACCGCACGGGCAGGGCAGTGCGTTACCGGCCACCGGCACGTGGCCGAGTTCACCGGCTCCGCCATGCTGACCATGGTAGAAGCGGCCGTTGATCCACAGGCTGTTGCCCATGCCGGTGCCGGGATACAGACCTACCGCATTTTCCGGCAGCTGCTCCAGCTGCATTAAATCCCACAGCATCAGATGGTTAACGTCTTTATCCATCGCCACCGGCACGCCCAGTCGTTCACTCAGCAGCGCCGCTACCGGCTGGTGATCGAGCGCCTGAATGAACGGCAGTGAAATCACCTGCTGGCGATCGCGGCTGAGAATGCCCGGCAGGCCGAGCATCACACCGCTGACCAGCTGCTGCTCCAGCGTTTCCGCAATCAGCTGCCCGAGTGCGGCCAGCGCATCGGGCTGCTGCGCCCAGCTGGCGGTGGGCACTTTACGAAAGCTGCTCCAGATGCGGCCCGCCTCCATCAACTGCAGACGGGTGCCGGTGCCGCCAATGTCGATACCGAGCCAGCGTATTGTCATGCCGACACCTGCGCCAGGCCCTGCGCTTCATCAATGCTCTCACGCATCATATTCCACGCGGTGGCGAGGTCTTCGTGAATGTTAAACAGGCCGGAGGTGCCGACAATCAGCACTTCGGCACCGGCACCGACCAGCGTATTGTAGGTGCGCGTATTACAGGAACCGTCGATCTCAATCAGGTAGCGGTGGCCGTGCGCCTGCTTCAGCGCCTTCAGCTCCTGCACCTTCTGCACCATCTCCGGAATAAACGGCTGACCGGCATAGCCCGGGTCCACGGTCATCACGGTGATTTTATCCAGCAGATGAATGTAATGATGGATAAAGGAGACCGGCGTGGCCGGGTTGAGCACCACGCCCACTTTTTTGCCGTAGCTGCGAATCAGGTTGATAACGCGGAACGCATCACGGTTGATGGTTTCAGCGTGCGGGCAAATGTAATCGGCGCCGGCGTTGGCCACCGCTTCAATAAAGTCGGTCGGCTCTTCCACCATCAGATGCACATCGATCGCGACCTGGGTATGCGGGCGGATCTGCTCAATAAAGAACGGCGACAGGGTGATGTTTTTAACGTAGTGACCGTCCATGATGTCGATGTGCAGGAAGTCAGCGCGGGAGTCCAGCACGGCCAGCTGGTGCTTGATCTCCATCAGATTCATACACATCAACGACGGGGAGACTTGAATACGCATCATACTTCCTTTTTTTCGGTCAGAGGATTAAGCGCCGCGGCCAGCTTGCTGAGCCTGACGGCACGGTGATCGTTAAAGCGCGCTTTGAGTTGTTTGAAGGCCAGCACCACCACCAGCACGGCACCCCACATCGCCAGACTGACGTGCTGGCTGATGTTCATCAGGTTGAAGCCGGTGGAGAGCACCTGCAGCGCAATCAGCGCCAGCACTACGCCGGTCACGCGGCCAAAACCGCCGTTGGGATCGGTGCCGCCGAGAATGATGGCCAGCACGGTCAGCAGCAGGTAGGCATCACCGTAGCCCATGCGCGCCGAGTTAAAGCGCGCCATCATGATCAGACCGGCCAGCACGCACAGCAGGCTGGAGATGACATACACCAGCATCACCATACGGTGGGTATTGATGCCGCTGAACCAGGTGGCGTTGATGTTGCTGCCGCCCATGTAGATGCATTTACCGGCGCGGGTTTTGCCGAGGAACAGCGCCAGCAGCGCGGCGGCAACCAGGAATACCCACAGCGGCAGCGGCATGCCCAGCAGCGTGTCTGAGCCGAGCGACTGCACCACCGGCGGCATACCGCTCACCGCCGCACCTTTGGTCAGCCAGATGCCGATGCCGTTGAGCGTCATCATGGTGGCCAGCGTCACCAGAATCGGGTGTGCGCCGATGCGCGTTACCATCACGCCGGTGATTACGCCAATCACGGCGGCAATCACCATCGCGCCGACGATGGCGATAAACAGCCACAGCAGCTGCTGACCGGTACCGGCATCAGCCGGCAGGGCGCTCATCAGGGTCCAGGCGATGAACAGCGCCGTCAGGTTAGCGGTGGCGATGATGGCGAGGTTCAGGCCGCCGCTGAGGATGGCGATAAACATCGCCAGCGTTAACAGGCCGAGCTCCGGCAGCTGAAACGCCATGCTCATAAAGGTCGAATCAGTGAGAAAGCGGCCCGGCAGCATGACGCTGAAGGTGGCCAGCGCCAGCGCAATTAACAGCATCAGGCCGATGTTGGTGCCGTCCGGCCGCAGCGCAGAGAGAGATTTCATGGTGATGGCTCCTCCCGTCAGACGAAACTGACGTCGGTTTCTTTACGTTTTTTGTAGTGGGTGACGGCAATCGCCACCATAATCGTGCCGCCGACCACAATGTTCATGAAGTAGTTGGAGACGCCGATCAGATTGAGGCCGTTTTTCAGGATGGCGATCAGGAATACGCCCATCAGCGTGCCGCTGACCGTGCCTTTGCCGCCCATCAGGCTGGCACCGCCCAGCACCGTCGCAGCCAGCACATCCAGCTCACCGCCGACCAGCGCGTTCGGCACTACTTCACCCATGCGGTACACCTGCACCAGCCCGCCAATCGCCGCCATCGCCCCGAGCCAGCCGTAGGCAAACACGTGAATCAATCCCACGCGGATGCCAATGCGCCGCGCCGATTCCGCATCGCCGCCCACCGCATACAGCTGGCGACCCAGATTGGTTTTGTTGAGCAGTAGCGCGGTGAGCCCGGCAATCACCAGCATGATCGCCAGCGGTAAGCCAATCTGAAAACTGTTGCCCTGTACGCTAAACGGCAGCACGCTGCGCAGGGTGATCCACCAGTCCGGCAGCGAGTAGAGGCTTTTGCCGCCGGTAACCCACATCAGCAGACCAAACAGCAGTGACTGCATACTGATGGTGATGATGATCGACACCACACGCAGCGAGGTGATCAGCAGGGCGTTGATCACGCCAAACAGCGTGCCGCAGACGATAGCCAGCAGAATGCTGAGCAGCGCGTTGTCAAACTGGAACTGCACAAACAGCGAGGCGATCAGGTATTGCACCACCGACGCCACGGCGGCGAAGGAGATATCGATACCGCCGGTCACCAGCACCACAAACAGGCCGAGGGCGAAAATGCCGGTAACGGCGTAGCTTTCCGCCAGATCCAGCAGGTTCTGCACCGTCAGGAACTGATCGCTGGCCAGCGAGAAGAACACCATGAAAGCCAGCAGCACCCAGGCGAGCCAGCCCTGGCTGGAGTGCGGACGTAAACGAGAGAAATCAGGCATTAATCACCTCCGCCAGCTTTTCCTGCGCCACGGTATCGGGTTGGTATTCGGCATGGATGGTGCCGTCGCGGAAGTGCAGGATGCGGTCGCAGTTGTACCAGACCTCCGGCACTTCGTCGGAAATCAGGATGATCGACAGTCCCTCTTTCGCCAGCTCGTGGATCAGCTGATAGATGCTGGCCTTGGCGCCGACATCCACGCCGACGGTCGGCGAGTCGAGGATCAGAATGCGCGGCTGGGTCAGCACCCATTTCGCCAGCACGATTTTTTGCTGGTTGCCGCCGGACAGGGTAGAGATCGCCAGGTTGGGATCGGCCACGCGCACGCCGAGCTGCTGAATCCACTGCAGGATCAGCTTGTTCTTGCGGTATTCGTCGATCAGATGGAAACGGTTTTGCAGCTTATCGAGGATCGGCAGCACCATGTTGTCGGCCACCGACTGCTGCTGCACCAGGCCGAGCGTCAGACGATCTTCCGAAACGTAGCCGATGCCGGCTTTGATGGCGTCTTCGTGCCCGCGAAAACGCACCGGCTTGCTGTCGAGCCAGATTTTGCCGCTGTCCGGTTTGGTCATGCCAAACAGCGACAGCGCCAGTTCGGTGCGGCCGGAGCCGAGCAGGCCGCACAGGCCCAGCACTTCACCGGCGTAAAGTTTGAAATTGACGTCATGATACTGACCGGCGCGCGTCAGCTTCTCTACTTCGAGAATCGCCCGATCGGCGTTGCGCGTTGGCGCTTTTAACTGGTAGTCGAGCTTGAGGCCAGTCATCAGTTCGGTCAGGTGATGCGGCGTCATCTCTCTGGCTGGCCAGCAGCCCATCTTGCGGCCGTCGCGGATCACCGTTACGCGATCCGAAATCTCCAGCACTTCATCCAGCCGGTGACTGACAAACACCACACAGATGTTTTTGTCTTTCAGATAGCGCACGGTGCGCAGCAGCTGATTGACCTCGGTACGCGTCAGCGACGCGGTGGGTTCGTCCATGATCACCAGTCGTGCATCGGCCACCAGCGCGCGGCAAATCGCCACCTGCTGGCGCTGGGCAATCGACAGCGCGGCGACTTTCTCATTCAGATCGAGATCGAATTTCAGCTCATCAATAATGCCGCGCGCGGTGTCGCGCAGCCGGGCCTGACGGTGCCAGCCGAGCAACCCGTTGAGGTTATGCTCAAAGGCGATGTTCTCCGCCACGCTCAAATTGGGAAACAGCGACAGATCCTGGTAAATCACCTGGATACCGAAGTCGCGCGCCTGACGGGTGGTCAGACGCGGGAAACTCTGGCCGTCGCCGAGGGTGATGCGGCTGCCACTGTCCGGGGCGTGCACCCCGGAAATGACTTTAATTAAGGTGCTCTTGCCACAGCCGTTGGTGCCAGCGAGACAATGCACTTCGCCGGCCAGCAGGGTCAGCGAGATATCGCTCAGTGCGCGGTTGCCACCAAATGTTTTCGACAGGTTGTCGAGCGCAATCAGCGTCTGTGGAGTGACCTCTTGCATGTTACAGCCCCATTTTCACCAGTTTTGGCAGGTTCTCTTTATCGAGACTTTCAGTGTTGTTACCGAGAATGGTGTGCGTCGCCTCGTCCACCTTCACTTTGCCCAGCCCTTCAATGGTCATGCCGTCGGTGATTGGCTCTTTCTTCTCCATCATGTCGGCGATACGCACAAATACTTCACCGGCGGTCTGCGGATTCCAGATATAGCCGCCCTTGATAGCACCGCGCTGTACCAGCGACGCGCCCTGGCCCGGGCTGAAGGCGCCGATGACGCACACCTGATCGATCTTGTTGCGGTTCATGACCGCGCGGCCGGCGCCAATCGGTCCCTGAGAACCAAAGGCCATAATGCCTTTCAGATCCGGGTATTTAGACATCAGCTCGTTGGTGGTGCGGATGGAGTCATCCAGCGATTCGCCGACGCCGAACTTGTCGGTCACCAGCTGCATCTTCGGATAGTGCTGTTTCTGGTAGTTGAGCGCGGCGTCGGTCCACTCCTGATGCAGTGGCACCGTCAGGCTGCCGACATACATGGCGTATTTGCCTTCTTCATGCATGCATTTCGCCAGTGCTTTCATATGGTTGATGCCGTGGGTCGGCGCATCGACCAGCTCGAAATCCCAGTTGGCGTCTTTCTGGCCGGGCGATTCGTGAGTAATCACCATGATCCCGGCTTCACGCGCGCGCTTCAGCACTGGCTCAAGCACTTTCGGGTCGTTTGGCACCACGCCGATGATATCGACCTTCTGCGCAATCAAATCTTCAATCGCGCGCACCTGCAGCGCCGGGTCAGCGGCGGTTGGCCCCACCATCCACGCGTCGATGCCGCGTTTTGCCGCTTCACTTTTGATGCCCGCTTCCATGGCGTTGAACCACGGAATACCGCCAATTTTTACCACGATGCCCATGCGGATTTTATCAGCGGCCTGCGCGCCAGCGGCGGCAAACAGGGCAAGGAGAGAACAGGCGATAAGATGTTTTTTCATAAAGACTCCGGATTAATTTTTTATTAGCTGCATCGAATGGCTGCGTTGCGAGCAATCAATAATATTGACGCCGTTCCACGCCAGTTCTTGTTCCAGCTCTTTGTCTTTTAATTGGTCAGTGATGAGAAAATCCACATCGCGGTAATGACAAATACGCGCGAATGAGGGGCGCAGAAATTTACTGCCGTCCAGCAGCAGATGTTTTCTTTCTGCCGCTAACAACATTTGCTGTTTTAAATGTGCGTTGTTTTCGTTACCTTCGCGTAAATAACCGTCATTGCCCAAACTGCTGCAGGAAAAAAAGATCTTATTGATCTGAAATTCCCGTAGCGGCTGCTCTGCGACGACGCCGTGGAAATCTTCATAACGGTCAGAATATTCTCCACCCAGGCAGATGGTGCGGATACTGCCGCGCGCTGCAAGGGTCTGGACGATTCTGATAGAATTGGTTAACACCGTTAATTCAATATCCGGTAGCTGTCGTGCCAGATACCAGCAGGTGGTACTACTGTCGAGTAATAAACAATCACCGGGGCTGATAAAATCGAGTGCCCGTTTGGCTATCGCCATCTTGGCCTCGACGTTTTCATTCATGCGCTGGCGAAAAGATAATTCATACTCGTTAATACCGCGTGTATTTCCCTGAATGTTGGCGGCCTGTCGTTTGGCTGGTACTGCACCACCGTGACTGCGCTGTAATACGCCACGTTTCTCCAGCTGCGTTAAATCACGGCGAATGGTTTCCTGAGAAACCTGACACAGCGTGACTAATTCAGCGACAATGACCCGACCATTTAAATTAAGCTCGTCAATAATTCGCTGCTGTCTTTCAATCGGCAACATGACTTCCCTCCGATGGCTATAAATTACTGGATGCCGGAATGTGAAAATGTGGGCTGGGCACGAGTCCGCAGCGACCAACTGGCCCGGCGACATTAAGGTGATTTTCATTGGATTTTTTATGTAAATGAGATCTCTTTATTTCAAATTTAAGTGATCGCATTCACATAAATGCGCGTTATTACGCGAGGGAATGAGAGAGACCATGCACAGCGTTGACGCTCTGCCAGCACCATAGCATGACCGATTATGACCGTTTGTGTGTATTTGACCGTTTTGTGAAGGGGGTAAAAATTGTCCGACGAATCCGATTGAGCAGAAATCAGCCGCACCGGATGATGGAGCTGTTGCGCTATTCCACACAGATCGCCCATAAGGCGACGGCTTTTTCAGCAGTTAACTTCGCTTTTCAGGCCACTTCACAGTTTCGGCCTGATGACCGCGCATGCATTGCGCTATCATTTTCTTTCCAGGAATCGGGGATCGTTTTTTTTCATGTCGTATTGGATGAAGTCGCTGCTTTTATTGCCCTTTCTGCTGATCGCCAGCGTACAGGCCGAGCCGCTGCAAAAGTCGTTTTCCGACTGGCAGATCACCTGCAACAACGCGGCGTTCTGCGTGGCACGCAGTTTTCCTGGCGATAATGGCCTGGTGATGACGATTTCGCGTCACGCCGGGGTCAACGATCGGCCGCTGCTGCGCATTGATTACGGCAGCGCCTACAGCGGTGCATTGCCGGGCGCGGCGCTAAAAGACAACCTGCTGCTCGACCAGCGCCGCCTCAATCCGGACCTCAAACACTGGACGGTGGAGCCGCATCATCTGGCCACCAGCAACGCCATCGCCATCGACGAATTTCTCGCCCAGACGCTGGATGCCAGCAATTTACAGCTCACCTATAAAGCCAGCGCCAGTATTCCGCTGCGCGGTATGAAAGCGGCGCTGCTGCTGATGGATGACGTGCAGGGGCGGGTTAACGGGGCCAGCGCCTGGGTAAAGCGCGGTGATCGTGTGCAGTGGGATGTGCCACCGCCGCCCTCAATTCCGCAGCTGCCGGCAGCGCTGCCCGCACCCGCGCCGCTGACGCAGCAGGAAACCACCGGCCTGATCGATTACGGAACCTGGCGCGTCAATACTGACAACTGCTCGCTCGATCCGCTGCGGCGGGAAGTCAGCGTTGCGCCACTCACCGACAGCAAAGCGCTGCTGCTGATAAGCTGCGAAACCGGGGCCTACAACGTGATCGATCTGGCGTTTGAAGTCACGCGCAGCCAGCCGTATGTGTCGCGCGGCATCACGCTCAACCTGCCGTTTACCCCGCCGTCGCGCACTGATAATCAGCTGGAGCTGGTGAACGCCGAGTTCGATGCCAGTAATGGCCAGCTGTATACCTTCAGTAAAGGGCGCGGTCTGGGCGACTGCGGTGTGGCCACACGCTGGCAGTTTGATGGTAATGCTTTCGTGCTGGCGGAGTATGCGGAGGAGAAGACCTGCGACGCCTGGCATAGTAGTGATGACTGGCCCACCCTCTGGGTCACTCAGTAATCCCCGTCATCCTTCGCACTGCAGGGGCGTTGGCCGCCTTCTTTCACCCCGGTCACTTACTGATGTAAGCTCCCGGGGATTCATTCAGTTGTCGCCTTCCTGCAGCACGAATGATTTAGGGGAGGGTTCGCAGTAACTGCTCGTCATAACTCACGCTTTGGCTACGGTGACATGACATCAGCTGTCAAAGGCTTAGCGAATATTGCCGATCATCATCGGTGAGCCCGTCTGGTTGCCCACCAGCTCAGCCAGCATGTTGTTGACGCCATCGCTCATCGGGGTGAAGCGGGTCAGCGGCGAGCGCGTCACGACCACAAATACGCCGACGTTGTGCTGTGGCACCATCGCCATGTAGGTGATGAAGCCGCCGCCGCCGCCGGTTTTCTGAATGATGCCCGGATGGCCCGCCTTCGGTGCCATATAAACCCAGCCCATGCCCAGCGCGTCGGCGCGTCCTGGCACGTCCATGCCTTCCACTTTAGTCAGCTGGTCGCGGCGATAAATCAGCGTTTGCAGCCGATCGATCTGCGGCGTGCGGTGATTCACCGCCGAGTTGAGGAACTGCTGCATCCAGCGTCCCATATCGTCCGGCGTGGAATACACGCCGCCGCTGCCGATGGCTGCCAGCGTGTTATTGCACGGGCTGGCCCCTTTTTCGGCAATCATCAGGCGCTGACACTGATCCGGTGATGGCGTGAAGGTGGTGTCCTTCATGCCGAGCGGACGCGTTACCAGCTGCTGCAGCAGGGCCGGATAAGGCATACCGGCGGCTTTAGCCAGCGCGTCGCCCAGCAGATCGAAGGCGAGGTTGGAATAGGCTGCCTGCGTGCCCGGCGCGGCTTTTAGCTGCGCACCGCGCAGCCACTGCCAGCGATCCGCTTTGGTTGGCCAGACAAACACCGGACGATGCGGTTTGCCACCCGGCTGCTCGCGCGGCAGGCTGCTGGTGTGGGTGGCGAGATTGATCAGCCGAATCGGCTGGCCGTTGTAGGTCGGTACCCGGGCACCCGGCGGCGCGTATTTGCTCAGCGGATCGTCAAGGCGAATCTGGCCGCGCTCGGCCATCTTCACCATCACTTCGCTGGTCATCAGTTTGCTCAGCGAGGCGATACGGATCAGTGAGTCCTGCTGTGGGCGCACATTATTGCCGGGACGGGTTTCGCCAAAGCTGGCGAACACGCGCTGGTTACCGTCAATTGCCACCAGCGCCATGCCGGTTGCACCACTGCCATAGAAAATATGCTCGGCATAGCGATCAACAATCTGCGAGGCCAGCAGCGGATCGGGCGATACCTGCGCCGCGCTGGTAAAGGGCAGCACGGCAACCATTAAGGCCAGTAAAAAAGGAGTACGTTTTTTCAACGGGAAAGCGTCCGCTATAGGAATCGGAGGAAAACCTATAGTAATCAGTTTGCGCAAAGCGGGAAGGGGGCGGGGCGGATTTTTTTCTGTATCAGGCTGTGAAATAAAACGGCCCTCTCCCGGTAGCGGGAAAGGGCCAGACACTCAGGCAGGCTTAAGCAGGGATTCGGCGTGGCTCACCACGTTCTCGACGGTAAAGCCAAAGGCCGGGAACAGCTTGCCGGCTGGCGCCGATTCGCCGAAGGTGGTCATGCCAACAATTTTGCCGTCGATGCCGACGTATTTGTACCAGTAGTCGGCAATACCGGCTTCAACCGCCACGCGTGCACGCACGGTGGAAGGCAGCACCGATTCACGATAGGCCACGTCCTGTTTATCAAACACGTCAGTGCTCGGCAGCGACACCACGCGCACCTTGTGGCCGTCGGCGCTGAGTTTCGCTTCGGCGCCCAGCGTGATCTCCACTTCGGAACCGGTGGCAATCAGGATGACGTCCGGCGTGCCGTCACAATCTTTAAGGATGTAGCCACCGCGCGCGATGTTCTCTACCTGTTGCGCGCTGCGCTCCGGCTGCAGCAGGTTCTGACGCGACAGAATCAGCGCGGTCGGACCGTGATGGCGCTCAATCGCCGCTTTCCATGCCACGGCGGTCTCGACCTGATCGCACGGTCGCCAGGTACTGAAGTTTGGCGTCACGCGCAGGCTGGCCAGCTGTTCAACCGGCTGGTGCGTCGGGCCATCTTCGCCCAGACCAATTGAGTCGTGGGTGTAGACCATAATCTGGCGCGCTTTCATCAGGGCGGCCATGCGCGCTGCGTTACGCGCGTATTCGACGAACATCAGGAAGGTGGCGGTATAAGGCACAAAGCCACCGTGATGCGCGATACCGTTGGCAATCGCCGTCATGCCAAATTCGCGTACGCCGTAATGAATGTAGTTACCGGCGTGATCCTCTTTGATCGGCTTCGAGCCGGACCAGATAGTGAGGTTGCTGGGCGCGAGGTCGGCGGAACCGCCGAGGAACTCCGGCAGCAGTTTACCGAAGGCTTCCAGCGTGTTCTGTGAGGCTTTGCGGCTGGCGATTTTCTGCGGGTTAGCCTGCAGATCGCGAATGAACTGGCTGGTTTTGTTTTCCCAGTCAGCCGGCATTTCGCCCTTCAGGCGGCGGCTGAATTCGTCCGCCAGCTGCGGATGCGCCTGCTGATAAGCCGTGAACTTCTCTTCCCAGGATTGCTCCTGCGCGGCCCCGGCTTCTCTGGCATCCCACTGCTGATAAATATCCTGCGGGATCTCAAACGGACCGTAGTTCCAGCCGAGCTGTTTACGCGTCAGCGCCACTTCCTCTTCGCCCAGCGCGGCCCCGTGCGACTCCTCTTTGCCGGCTTTGTTTGGCGAGCCAAAGCCGATTACCGTGCGGCAGATGATCAGCGAAGGCTTGTCGGTGACGCTTTGCGCTTCTTTGATGGCCGCCGCGATGGCATCCGGATCGTGGCCGTCAATGCCTTCGGCGCTGCCCACCACGTGCCAGTTATAAGCTTCAAAACGCTTGTGGGTGTCGTCGGTAAACCAGCCTTCGGTTTCGCCGTCGATGGAGATACCGTTGTGATCGTAGAAGCCAATCAGTTTGCCGAGGCCCAGCGTGCCGGCCAGCGAACAGACTTCGTGCGAGATGCCTTCCATCAGACAGCCGTCGCCCATAAACACATAGGTAAAGTGATCGACGATATCGTGGCCAGGCTGGTTGAACTGGGCCGCCAGCGTGCGCTCGGCAATCGCCAGACCGACAGCGTTGGCCAGCCCCTGGCCGAGCGGGCCGGTGGTGGTTTCGACGCCCGGCGTGTAGCCAATTTCCGGGTGGCCCGGCGTTTTTGAGTGCAGCTGGCGGAAGTTTTTCAGCTCTTCCAGCGGCAGATCATAGCCGGTGAGGTGCAGCAGGCTATACAGCAGCATCGAGCCGTGCCCGTTAGACAGAATGAAGCGATCGCGATCCGCCCAGGCCGGGTTGGTCGGGTTGTGCTTCAGGAAGTCGCGCCACAGCACTTCGGCGATATCAGCCATGCCCATCGGCATACCTGGGTGGCCGGAATTTGCTTTTTGTACCGCATCCATGCTCAGGGCGCGGATCGCGTTAGCCAACTCTCTGCGTGAAGACATAGGGTTCTCCCTTGTAATTGGGCAAAAGCGGACGGGCCGCAACCCGTCCGGCAGAAGGTGAGTTCAGGATTACAGGCGGGCGGCCAGCACGTCTTCCAGCTTCTGCTGGTCGACGGCAAACTGGCGGATACCGTCGGACAGTTTCTCCACGGCCATCGCATCCTGGTTATGCTCCCAGCGGAACTCCGCTTCGGAGAGCGGTGCCGGCTGGTGGAAGCCCTCGGTTGATGGCTCCAGTTTGCGCTCCACCGGCGCTTCGCTATTGGCCAGCTCTTCCAGCAGGTTCGGGGAGATGGTCAGGCGATCGCAGCCGGCCAGCGCCACAATCTGCTCCACTTTACGGAAGCTGGCACCCATGATGACGGTGTTGTAACGGTGCTTTTTGTAGTAGTCGTAAATACGACGCACCGATTTAACGCCCGGGTCTTCGTCGACCACATACGGGTCGAGCGGTTTGCGCGTGTTGTACCAGTCGTAGATTCGGCCGACAAACGGCGAAATCAGGAACACGCCGGCTTCGGCACAGGCGCGCGCCTGGGCGAAGGAGAACAGCAGCGTCAGGTTACAGTTGATGCCGTTCTTCTCCAGCTCTTCCGCCGCTTTGATGCCTTCCCAGGTGGACGCCAGTTTGATCAGAATACGTGAGCGGTCGATGCCGTTCTCTTCATACAGGCGGACCAGTTTCTCCGCTTTGGTCACACACATGCCACGATCGAAAGAGAGGCGCGCATCCACTTCGGTCGAAACACGGCCCGGTACGCTTTTCAGAATTTCCATACCGAGGTTGATCGCCACTTTATCGCTGGCGTTGATGATTTGCGTCTCTTTGCTGCCGCCCTGTTTTTTCGCGTACTCAATGGCGTCATCAATCAGGTGTTTGTAAGCGTCGAGGCCGGCAGCTTTGAGGATCAGAGATGGGTTAGTAGTGGCATCTTCCGGATGGTAATGGCGAATGGATTCGATATCGCCGCTGTCCGCCACCACGGTGGTGAACTGTTTTAATGCATCTAGCTGGTTCATCGCTTAACTCCTTGATTAGCAATAATGTGGGCAAAACAGGCACCCGGGCAGTCATCGTCTTAGGTGCGCCCTTATCGGGGAAGGGAGGTTCCACACAGTGCAACAGACGCCGGATGAAGAAAATGCGTTTTCTCTGATTGTGACGTCGGGGCGCGTTTCTGATAGTCAGGCCTGCCTGATCGGTTCAGCTCAGCGTTTTGCCACCCTTAAGCATAGCAGGCTGTCCCAAAGCCGCAGGCGAAGCCGTGGCAATCCGTGCCCTGGCGACTGTGCGTTCTTTGAGCGCCTTCAACCTCTTTTGCGCCGCGCGTTCTTATACTGAGGGCTTTTCAGCCGTGCAAAAGGATGTCTGATGGACGATCAACTCAAGCAAAGCGCGCTCGATTTTCACCAATATCCCACCCCCGGAAAAATTCAGGTGTCACCCACTAAGCCGCTGGCGACGCAGCGCGATCTGGCACTGGCCTATTCACCCGGTGTGGCGGCACCCTGTCTGGAAATTGCCGCCGATCCGCTGGCCGCGCACAAATACACCGCGCGCGGCAATCTGGTAGCGGTGATCTCCAACGGCACGGCGGTGCTGGGGCTCGGTAATATTGGCGCGCTGGCCGGCAAGCCAGTGATGGAAGGCAAGGGTGTGCTGTTCAAAAAGTTTGCCGGCATTGATGTGTTCGACATCGAAATCGACGAGCACGATCCGGACAAACTGATTGAGGTGATCGCGGCGCTGGAGCCGACGTTCGGCGGCATCAACCTTGAGGACATTAAAGCGCCGGAGTGTTTTTACATTGAGCAGCAGCTGCGGCAGCGCATGCAGATTCCGGTGTTTCATGACGATCAGCACGGCACCGCCATCATCTGTACCGCGGCAGTGCTTAACGGCCTGAGCATCGTGAATAAGGCGATTGCCGACGTGCGGCTGGTAGTGTCGGGCGCTGGCGCGTCAGCCATTGCCTGCCTCAATCTGCTGGTGGCGCTTGGCATGCAGCTGAAAAATATCGTGGTGTGTGATTCAAAAGGGGTGATTTACCGCGATCGCGAAGCGGACATGACGCCGACCAAAGCCGCCTATGCCGTGGAAGACAGCGGGGCGCGCACGCTGGATGAGGTAATTGGCGGCGCGGATATTTTCCTTGGCTGCTCCGGTCCGAAAGCGCTGACGCCAGAGATGGTGCAGAAGATGGCGCCAAATCCGCTGATTCTGGCGCTGGCCAATCCGGAGCCGGAGATCATGCCGCCGCTGGCGAAGCAGGTGCGGCCGGATGCGATTATCTGTACCGGGCGCTCGGATTTCCCCAATCAGGTGAATAACGTGCTGTGCTTCCCGTTCATCTTCCGCGGCGCGCTGGACGTCGGTGCCACCGCCATCAACGAAGAGATGAAGCTGGCGGCGGTGCATGCGATTGCCGCTCTGGCGCAGGCGGAACAGAGCGACGTGGTGGCGTCCGCTTACGACGATCAGGATCTGAGTTTTGGCCCGGAATACCTGATTCCCAAACCGTTCGATCCGCGTTTGATTGTGCAGATAGCCCCGGCCGTCGCCAGAGCGGCGATGGATTCCGGCGTGGCGACGCGACCGATTGCTGACTTTGACGCCTACCGCGAGCAGCTCACCGAGTTCGTGTATAAAACCAATCTGTTCATGAAGCCGATCTTCTCGCAGGCGCGCAAAGCGCCGCAGCGCGTGGTGCTGGCGGAAGGTGAAGAGGTGCGGGTGCTGCACGCTACTCAGGAGCTGGTGTCGCTCGGGCTGGCGAAGCCGATCCTGATTGGCCGTCCCAACGTGATTGCCATGCGTTTGCAGAAGCAGGGGCTGAAAATCGAGGCCGGGCGTGATTTTGAGATCGTGAACAACGAGTCCGATCCGCGCTTTAAGGAGTACTGGAATGAATATTATCAGCTGATGAAGCGGCGCGGCGTCACGCCGGAAACCGCCCAGCGCGCGGTGATTGGCAATCCCACGCTGATCGGCGCCATCATGGTGCATCGCGGCGAAGCGGACGCGATGATTTGCGGTACCATCGGCGACTACCGTGAACATTACGATGTGGTGGAGAAGGTGTTTGGCTTCCGCGATGACGTCAAGGTCGCCGGGGCGATGAACGCGCTGCTGCTGCCGAGCGGCAACACGTTTATTGCCGATACTTATGTGAATGAGGATCCCAGCGCTGAGCAGCTGGCGGATATCACGCTGCTGGCGGCAGAAACCGTGCGGCGTTTCGGCATCGAGCCGCGCGTGGCGCTGCTGTCGCACTCCAGTTTTGGCACTTCGAACGCCCCCGGCGCGCGGAAGATGCGCGAGGCGCTGGCGCTGATTCAGCAACGAGCGCCAGAACTGGAAATTGATGGCGAGATGCACGGCGATGCAGCGCTGGTGGAGAGTATTCGTCGCGAGCTGATGCCGGACAGCCCACTGAAAGGTACCGCCAATCTGCTGATCATGCCGAACGTTGAGGCCGCACGCATCAGCTACAACCTGCTGCGCGTGTCCTGTTCGCAAGGGGTGACGGTGGGGCCGGTGCTGATGGGCATCCGCAAGCCGGTACATGTGCTGACGCGCATCGCCTCGGTGCGACGCATTGTTAACATGGTGGCGCTGGCGGTGGTGGAGGCGCAGACCGAGCCGTTGTGAGCGGCAAGCTGGCCTGATACCCGGTCGCCCTGAAGGGCGACCCCACGGGGGCGCGTTTTATCGGGTTATTCCGCAGGGTGCGCATGAATGCGCACCTGGCTTATTTTTCCAGCCCCAGCCAATCCTGCACCGGCAGGAAATCGCGGGTCAGCGCGGCTTCCGGGGAGCCGTCCGCGGGTTGATAATCATATTCCCAGCGCACCAGCGGCGGCATCGACATCAGAATCGATTCGGTGCGACCGCCGGTCTGCAAACCGAACAGCGTGCCGCGATCCCACACCAGATTGAACTCAACGTAGCGGCCCCGGCGGTAAAGCTGGAACTGACGCTCGCGCTCGCCCCACGCCAGCTCTTTGCGCTTCGCTACAATCGGCTGATAGGCCTGCATGAAACCGTTGCCGACCGCCTGCATGAAATCAAAGCAGTGATCAAAATCCGGCGTGTTCAAATCATCAAAAAACAGGCCGCCAATGCCGCGCTGCTCGTTGCGGTGTTTCAGGAAGAAGTAGTCGTCACACCACTTTTTGTAGCGCGCATAGACGTCATCGCCAAACGGCTGGCACAGATTGAACGCGGTCTGATGCCAGTGCCGGGCATCCTCTGTGAAACCGTAGTAAGGAGTGAGATCGAAACCGCCACCAAACCACCAGACCGGATCGGCGCCCGGCTTTTCGGCAATGAAAAAGCGCACGTTGGCGTGGCTGGTTGGCACATACGGATTTTCCGGGTGTACCACCAGCGACACGCCCATCGCTTCGAAGCTGCGGCCCGCCAGCTCCGGGCGGTGCGCGGTGGCTGACGCGGGCATCTGCTCGCCATACACATGGGAGAAATTAACCCCAGCCTGCTCGAACACCTTGCCATTACGCAGCACGCGGCTGCGTCCGCCGCCGCCGCCGGGGCGTTGCCAGGTGTCTTCGGCAAAGCTGGCGCTGCCGTCTTCCGCCGCCAGACCGGCGCAAATGTCATCCTGTAGCGCCAGCAGATAGGCTTTGACGCGCGAAATATCGGGATTGCTCATGGCTCACTCATTGCAAAAATTTGCCGCGATTCTAGCACAAAACGCTATCAGGCCTGGCGACGATCGTACTCATCAAAGTAATTGACGATACCGTCGGCAATCGCCCGGGCAATTTTCTGGCGAAACGCCGTGGTGCCCAACAGCTGTTCTTCACGCGGGTTGGTGATAAACGAGGTTTCCACCAGCACCGACGGGATGGACGGGGATTTTAGCACCGCGAACGCCGCCTGCTCGGTGTGCTGGCTGTGCAGGTGATGCACCGGACGAATCTGGTCCAGCACGTGTTTACCCAGCGTCAGGCTGTTGCGGATGGTATCGGTCTGCACCAGGTCGAACAGGATCTGGTTAAGGTAATTATCTTTTTCCTGCACCGCCGCACCGCCCACTTTATCGGCGTCGTTTTCGCGCTGCGACATATAGCGCGCCATGGCGCTGCTGGCACCGCGATTGGAGAGGGCAAACACTGATGCCCCGTTGGCTTCCGGGCTGGTGTAGCCGTCGGCGTGAATCGACATAAACAGGTTGGCGCCGTGCTGATGCGCAATCTCCACGCGCTGGTAGAGCGGAATGAAGTGGTCGCTGTCGCGCGTCAGCCGCACTTCCACCTTCGGGTGATTCTGCAGTAGCGTACGCACGGTATTGGCGATCTCCAGTACGATGTGCTTCTCTTCTGAGCCTTCCTGACCCACCGCACCAGAATCAATGCCGCCGTGACCGGGATCGATCATCACAATGCGCTTGCCGCTGGTGGCCGGTTTCGGCGGTGTATGGCGTGCGCTGACGGGCACTGCCGCGCGCGTTTCCTGCGCCTGGACCGCGCGCGGCGACAGCACTGCCAGCGCCAGGCCGGAGAGGATCAGCTGGCGGCGATTGGTCAGGCGCCGTAACAGTGAAATCTTGTTCATTAACATGTCCCTGAGAGTAAACCTGCCCCGTGTTATAGCCTAAGCGCCGTCCGGCGGCGACTGCCGAACCATTTCAGGACATTACTTTGTATTTCAGGCCGCGAATCGCTATTTAGCCGTTTTTTTCAGCCGTTGCGCCCTGCGAGGGTTGCGCCTGGCAAAGAATGCGTGATAATCAGCGAATTGTGCCTCATTGCAGGGTAACGCCGATGGAAATCCGCTCCTTCCGCCAGGAAGATTTTGAAGAAGTCATTACGCTCTGGGAGCGTTGCGATCTGTTACGGCCGTGGAACGATCCGGAACTCGACATCGAACGCAAAATGAATCATGACCCGGAGCTGTTTCTGGTGGCTGAGGTAGGCGGCGAGGTCGTGGGCACGCTGATGGGCGGCTACGATGGCCATCGCGGCTCCGCCTACTATCTGGCGGTGCATCCTGATTATCAGGGCCGGGGATTTGCCAATGCGCTGATGAACCGGCTGGAGAAAAAGCTGATTGCGCGCGGCTGCCCAAAAATCCATCTGATGGTGCGCGAAGAGAACGATCAGGTGGTGGCTTTCTACGAGAAGCTGGATTACGAGCCGGTCGACTCGCTGCTGCTGGGCAAACGCCTGATTGAAGACCGTGAATACTGATTCCACGCGGCGCGCGGCCGGGTTTCTGCCCGCCATGCAGCACAGCGAATAAACTTTTTGCCGGTTTGCGACTCCAACAGGCACGCCAGTCGGCACAAAAGAAAGGAGTTTGCATGAAAGTTGTTCGTCCCGCCCTGCTGGTCAGCGCCCTGGTGCTGGCCGGTTGCGCCAGTTCCGGTTCCTCTTCCCCTGCCAGCACCAGCGAAAGTCACTGGTACAATCCGCTCAGCTATCACTGGTCGGCGCTCAATCCGTTCAGCTGGTTTGGCAGTTCGCTCACCGTCACCGAGCAGGGCGTCGCCGGGCTGAACAGCAACACGGCAATGTCGGAGTCCGCCATTCGCGCCGCGCTGAACAATGATTATCAGCTGCGTCAGGGCATGCGCACGCAAAACGGGCAGGTGGTGGATTTCTGGCAGGCGCTGGATGACGGTAAGGTTAAGCTGGTGATCAATGGCCAGCGCAGCGTTGAACGTATTGAAGTGCTCGATAGCGACGCGCGCAGCGCCGACGGCAGTAAAATCGGTGATGCGTTCAGCGATAAATTCAGCAAAGCGTTTGATAACTGCAAAATGGTTGCCGGGCTGGATGTGCGCGATGTTGAGTGCCGCGCGCCGGGTAGTCAGCATATCGCCTATATCTACAGCGGCGAGTGGCACGGCCCGACCGGGCTGATGCCGTCGGATGATACGTTAAAAAACTGGAAAATCAGTAAGATCGTCTGGCAGCGTTAACTGGCGAAAAAATTGCGTTAACGCATCTTCTGCGCAGGGCTTTCCGGTATGATACCGGCGAAAAAACGCCGTTAACTTTTATGCCGGAGAGCATTGTCATGTCTCAGTTTCAGAGCGGGATCCTGCTGGAGCACCGCCGTTTCGCCATTTGGCTGGAAGCCCGCGCCACCGGCGACCTCGCTGCGCTGCGTCAGGGTTGCCACGCCTTTCTGCAGCAGCTGGCTGCGCTGCAGCAGCAATTCCCGGACGCCGGTATCGGTGCGGTCATCGCCTTTGGTGATGCGCTGTGGCGCGATCTGCAGGGCACCGACTCAGCTCCCGAACTCAAAGCTTTCACGCCGCTCGGCAAAGGTGCGGCACCGGCGACGCAGCGCGATCTGTTGATCCATATTCAGTCGCTGCGTCACGACGTGAACTTTTCGCTGGCGCAGGCGGCGCTGACGGCGTTTGCCGGCGCGGTCGCCATTGAAGAAGAGACGCACGGTTTCCGCTGGGTCGAGGATCGCGATCTTTCCGGTTTTGTTGATGGCACCGAAAACCCGCAGGGCGAGGCGCGCCAGCAGGTGGCGATCATTGCTGACGGCCCGGATGCCGGCGGCAGCTACGTGTTTACCCAGCGCTGGGAGCACAACCTGCCGCAGTTCAACCGGCTGGCGATTGATAAGCAGGAAGCGATTATTGGCCGCACCAAACAGGACAATGAAGAGCTGCCGGGCGATCAGCGGCCGGCGACGTCGCACCTGAGCCGCGTGGATTTGAAAGAAGCGGGCAAAGGCCTGAAGATTCTGCGCCAGAGCCTGCCGTACGGCACCGCCAGCGGTCGCCATGGCCTCTATTTTATTTCGTACTGTCATCGCCTGTATAACATTGAGCAGCAGCTGCTGAGCATGTTTGGCGAGCGCGACGGCAAGATGGATGCCATGTTACGGTTCACCAAACCGGTGAGCGGCAGCTACTTCTTTGCCCCTTCGCTGACGGCGCTACAGGCGCTGTCACGTTAAATCATCGCGTTTTACCGGTGCGCCGCCGTGCGCACCACATCTCCGCTTGACGCGGCTCAGTTAATCCCGCCCTGCGCATAAACTCTGCCGCTGGCTTATGCCTTTTTAGACTTTGAAATCCCTAAACGATATATAAAACCGTTACAGCTTTCGCCAGAGTTATAAATACACTGACAGCATCTAATGGCATAGGCTCGAACTCCATTTCTCAGGGTGCAGCATGACACGTTCGGTTTCGAAAAAATGGCTTGGCGGTATAGCGCTGTCGCTGAGTTTAGCGGGCGCGGCACAGGCAACAGAGCTGCTTAACAGCTCTTACGATGTGTCACGTGAACTGTTTGTTGCCCTGAATGCGCCGTTTGAACAGCAGTGGGACGCGGCGCACCCTGACGACAAGCTGACCATTAAACAGTCACATGCGGGTTCCTCAAAACAGGCGCTGGCCATTCTGCAGGGGCTGCGTGCCGATGTCGTAACCTATAATCAGGTGACCGATGTGCAGGTGCTGCACGACAAAGGTAACCTGATCCCGGCCGACTGGCAGAGTCGTCTGCCCAACAGCAGCTCACCGTTTTATTCCACCATGGCGTTCCTGGTGCGCAAGGGGAATCCCAAGCAGATTCACGACTGGGCCGATCTGGCGCGCGATAACGTGAAGCTGATTTTCCCGAATCCGAAAACCTCCGGTAACGGCCGTTACACCTATCTGGCCGCGTGGGGCGCTGCCGACCAGGCGGACGGCAAAGACCAGGCCAAAACCGAAGCGTTTATGACCAGGTTCCTGAAAAACGTTGAAGTGTTTGATACCGGCGGCCGTGGTGCCACTACCACCTTTGCCGAGCGCGGGCTGGGCGATGTGCTGATCAGCTTTGAATCGGAAGTGAACAATATCCGTAATCAGTACGGTAAAGACCAATACGAAGTGATTGTGCCGAAAACTAACATTCTTGCTGAATTCCCGGTCGCATGGGTCGATAAGAACGTCGAACACAACGGGACGGCGGAAGCGGCGAAAGCCTATCTTAACTACCTCTACACGCCGCAGGCGCAGAAAATCATCACCGGCTTTTACTATCGCGTGAATAACCCGCAGCTGATGGCGGAGCAGAAAGATCGCTTCCCGCAGACTGCGCTGTTCAATGTCAATGACGCGTTTGGCGGCTGGCCGCAGGTGATGAAAACCCACTTCGCCAGCGGCGGTGAGCTGGATAAATTACTGGCAGCGGGGCGCGGCTGATGTTGGCTTCTGCACAGAAACGCGTTCTGCCCGGATTTGGTCTCAGCCTCGGCACCAGCCTGCTGTTTACCTGCCTGATTCTGCTGCTGCCGATCAGCGCGCTGATCATGCAGCTGTCGCAGATGACGCTGGCGCAGTACTGGCAGGTGATCAGCAATCCGCAACTGGTGGCGGCGTATAAAGTCACGCTGCTGTCAGCGGGCGTGGCCTCGCTGTTTAACGCGGTGTTTGGCATGCTGATGGCGTGGATTCTGACCCGCTATCGTTTTCCCGGCCGTACGCTGCTGGATGGCCTGATGGACCTGCCGTTTGCGCTGCCGACGGCGGTGGCCGGCCTGACGCTGGCCGGGCTGTTTTCGGTTAACGGCTGGTACGGTCAGTGGCTGGCACATTTTGATATCAAAGTGTCTTACACCTGGCTCGGTATCGCGGTGGCGATGGCGTTCACCAGCATTCCGTTTGTGGTGCGTACCGTGCAGCCAGTGCTGGAAGAGTTAGGCCCGGAATATGAGGAAGCGGCGGAAACCCTCGGTGCCACGCCGTGGCAGAGTTTCCGGCGCGTGGTGCTGCCGGAAGTCGCGCCGGCGCTGCTGGCCGGGACCGCGCTGTCGTTTACCCGCAGCCTCGGTGAATTTGGCGCGGTGATCTTTATCGCCGGTAACATCGCCTGGAAAACTGAAGTGACCTCGCTGATGATTTTTGTTCGCCTGCAGGAGTTTGATTATCCGGCCGCCAGCGCCATCGCTTCGGTGATCCTCGCGGCGTCGTTGCTGCTGCTGTTTGCGATTAACACCCTACAGAGCCGCTTTGGCCGCCGTCTGGGAGGTCACTGATGGCTGAGATTTCACAGATCAATCATGCCGAGCGTCAGCCGGTGAACTGGGGCAAATGGCTGCTGATCGGCATTGGCGTGCTGGTATCGATTGGCCTGCTGGTGGTGCCGATGGTCTCCATCTTCTGGGAGGCGCTGGGGCAGGGCATCGGCAAGGCCTTTAGCAACCTGCAGGATGGTGACATGCTGCATGCTATCTGGCTGACGGTGCTGGTGGCGCTGATTACCGTGCCGGTTAACCTGGTGTTCGGCACGCTGCTGGCCTGGCTGGTGACGCGCTTCACTTTCCCCGGTCGCCAGCTGCTGCTGACGTTGTTCGATATTCCGTTTGCCGTGTCGCCGGTGGTAGCCGGTCTGATGTATCTGCTGTTCTGGGGCGTGAACGGCCCGGCTGGCGGCTGGCTTGATGCGCACAACATCCAGGTGATGTTTGCCTGGCCGGGTATGGTGCTGGCGACGATTTTCGTCACCTGTCCGTTTGTGGTGCGCGAGCTGGTGCCGGTGATGCTGAGCCAGGGCAGCCATGAAGATGAAGCCGCCGTGCTGCTGGGTGCCTCTGGCTGGCAGATGTTCCGCCGCGTAACGCTGCCAAACATTCGCTGGGCGCTGCTGTACGGCGTGGT
The DNA here is from genome assembly GCF_011752635.1 of Pantoea sp. Cy-640. NCBI lineage: Bacteria > Pseudomonadati > Pseudomonadota > Gammaproteobacteria > Enterobacterales > Erwiniaceae > Pantoea > Pantoea sp. Cy-640. Next base: position 232,288 of record NZ_VWXB01000003.1, read on the forward strand.
GCTGACCAACGCGCGCGCCATCGGCGAATTTGGTGCGGTATCGGTAGTGTCGGGCTCCATTCGCGGCGAAACCTATACCTTACCTTTACAGGTGGAATTACTGCATCAGGATTACAACACCGTGGGCGCTTTTACCGCCGCCGCGCTGCTGACCCTGATGGCAATTGTGACGCTGTTTCTGAAAAGCGTGGTGCAGTGGCGATTAGAGCATCAGCAGAAGCGCCAACAGGAGGAAAATCATGAGCATTGAGATTAAACACATTAATAAAGCATTTGGCCGCACGCCGGTGCTGAACGATATCTCTCTGGATATTCCTTCCGGCAAGATGGTGGCGCTGCTTGGACCGTCCGGTTCCGGTAAAACCACGCTGCTGCGCATTATCGCCGGGCTGGAGCACCAGAACAGCGGGCAGATCCATTTTCATGGCAAAGACGTCAGCCGCACGCACGCGCGCGATCGTCAGGTCGGCTTTGTGTTTCAGCACTATGCGCTGTTCCGCCATATGACGGTGTTCGACAACATCGCCTTTGGTCTGACGGTGCTGCCGCGCCGCGAGCGTCCGAACAGCGCCGAAATTAAGCAGCGCGTTACCCGTCTGCTGGAGATGGTGCAGCTGGCACATCTGGCCAACCGCTACCCGGCTCAGCTCTCCGGTGGGCAGAAACAGCGTGTGGCGCTGGCGCGTGCGCTGGCGGTTGAGCCGCAGATTCTGCTGCTGGACGAACCCTTTGGCGCGCTGGATGCCCAGGTGCGTAAAGAGCTGCGCCGCTGGCTGCGTCAGCTGCATGAAGAGCTGAAATTTACCAGCGTGTTTGTGACCCACGACCAGGAAGAAGCGATGGAAGTGGCGGATAGCGTGGTGGTAATGAGTCAGGGCAATATTGAGCAGGTGGGCGCACCGGATGACGTGTGGCGTGAGCCCGCCACCCGCTTCGTACTGGAGTTCCTTGGCGAAGTGAACCGCTTTGACGGCGAAGTGCACGGCTCGCAGTTCCATGTGGGCGCACATCGCTGGCCGCTGGGCTATACGCCAGCGCATCAGGGCGACGTGGAGCTGTTCCTGCGTCCGTGGGAAGTGGACGTGTCACGCCAGAGTAGCCTGGAGACGCCGTTACCGGTGCAGGTGCTGGAGATCAGTCCGCGTGGCCACTTCTGGCAGCTGGTGGTTCAGCCCGTCGGCTGGCAAAGCGAGCCAATCTCGGTGGTGTTCGCCGGTGAACAGACGGCGCCGATCCGCGGCGAACGGCTGTTTGTTGGTCTGCAACAGGCACGTATCTACCAGGGCACCACGCCGCTGCGCCCGGTTGCCTTTGCCGAAAGCGCCTGATATTTTTGTCACTCCTTCGGGCGGGATTTTCCCGCCCGATTTATTTGTACTCCTTTCGGCTGGAATGACACCGTGACCACTCTGGAAAACACCATCGGCAATACGCCGCTGATTAAGTTGCAGCGCCTGACGCCGGATAACGGCAGCGAAATCTGGCTCAAGCTGGAAGGCAACAATCCGGCAGGTTCGGTGAAAGATCGCGCGGCCTGGTCGATGATCCACCACGCTGAGTTGCGGGGTGAAATCCAGCCCGGCGACACGCTGATTGAGGCCACCAGCGGCAATACCGGCATTGCGCTGGCGATGATTGCCGCGCTGAAAGGCTACCGGTTACGCCTGCTGATGCCGGAGAACATGAGCCAGGAGCGTCAGGATGCGATGCGCGCCTACGGGGCTGAGCTGGTTTTGGTGACACGCGAGCAGGGCATGGAGGGCGCGCGCGATCTGGCGCAGTCCATGGCGCAGCGCGGCGAAGGCAAGGTGCTGGATCAGTTTAATAATCCCGACAACCCGCTCGGTCACTATCTCACCACCGGTCCGGAGATCTGGCAGCAAAGCCACGGTCGTATGACGCATTTTGTCTCCAGCATGGGCACCACCGGTACCATCAGCGGCGTCGGGCGTTATCTGAAAGAGTTTGCTCCGGCGGTGAAAGTGATTGGTTTGCAGCCGCAGGAGGGCAGCAGTATTCCCGGTATTCGTCGCTGGCCGGCGGCCTATCTGCCGGGGATTTATCGCCCGGAGCTGGTGGATGAAGTGATAGATATGGCGCAGCAGGAGGCAGAAGAGACCATGCGCGCGCTGGCGCAGCGCGAAGGCATTTTCTGCGGCGTCAGTTCAGGTGGGTCAGTGGCTGGCGCATTGCGCATCGCGACGGCGCAGCCGGGCAGTGTGGTTGTCGCCATTGTCTGCGATCGCGGCGATCGCTATCTCTCCACCGGTGTTTTTCACCGCTAGTTCCTCCCGCCTGTTTCTGGCTTCGTGCGCCCTGTGACGCGGCGTACGGGCCATTTTTGTCTATAGTCTCCCTAAGCATGTTCTGACGCGGTCACTGTAAGGATCGCGTAAAACCGGCTGCTTTCCCGCGGCACTCAGGACAAAATAGCGGCAATTTTGTACGAGAGAAAAAGATGAAAATCCTGCTTGTTGATGACGATGTTGAACTTGGCACCATGCTGAGCCAGTACCTGATTGCCGAAGGTTTTGAAACCCAGCTGGTGCTGACCGGCAGTGCCGGGATTGAAGGGGCGTTATCCGGACACTACACCGCGATGATTCTCGACATCATGCTGCCGGATATGAGCGGTATTGATGTGCTGCGTCAGGTGCGGCAGAACAGCCGCCTGCCGGTGATTATGCTGACGGCGAAGGGCGACAATATCGACCGTGTTATCGGCCTGGAGATGGGCGCGGATGACTACGTGCCCAAACCCTGCTATCCGCGCGAGCTGGTGGCGCGTCTGCGCGCGGTGCTGCGTCGCTTTGAAGATCAGGCACCGGTGCCGGATAAGAAAGAGGTCCTGCGCTGGGGCGATCTCAGCCTGAACCCGGCCACGCGTATCACCGAGTGGCAGGGCAAAGCTTTTGATCTCACCGCGTCTGAGTTCAATCTGCTGGATCTGCTGCTGCGCGCACCGGACCGCGTGGTGTCCAAAGATGAGCTGTCGGAAAAGGGGCTGGGCCGTCCGCGTGAAGCTTACGATCGCAGCGTGGATGTGCACATCAGCAATATCCGCCAGAAGCTGGCTGCGCTGACCGCAGACAGCGTGAATATTGAAACCGTGCGCAGCATTGGTTATCGCATTCGATGAAACACAGCTACCGTGGCCGCATGTTCTGGAAGATCCTGCTGGGCTTCTGGATTGTGTTTGTGATTATCAGCCAGCTGCTGTGGCTGGGCTTTACCTTGTCAGGAAACCGTCACGAGCCGCCGGAGATTGTGGCGGTACGTCGGATCGTTAATCTGCAAATGGCTTCGGCGGTGTCGGTACTGGAGCGCGGCGGCCCCAGCTCGCTCGACGATATGATGGCTGACTGGGAGCCGAACGATCGCCAGTTTTTCTCGGTGATTCAGCACGCCAGACCGGCCACTACGCCGGACAATGCGCCGCCGGAGACCTTTAATCAGCCGTTTCACGGCCCGTTTCCGCAGGTGATTGTACGCTGGGTGAAGGGCGCTGACGGTAAAGAGTACGAACTGCGCTATGACGTCAAAGGGCTGCGCGAAGACAGTTCAATGGGCGGCGGAGGCCCGCGTCGTATTCTGAATATCCCCGAGCCGATGTTTACCTTTGCCGGCGCGCTGGGGCTGCTGTTCAGTCTGCTGCTGGCGTGGAACCTGACGAGGCCAATGCGTCAACTGCGCGAGGGGTTTGCCCGCGTGTCGCGCGGTGATTTGTCGGTGCGGCTCTATCCGGTGATGCGCCGCCGCCATGATGAGCTGTCGATTGTGGCCCAGGATTTTGATGCGATGGTGGAGCGGCTGGATACGCTGGTGAAAGCGCGCGAGGAGCTGCTGCACGATATCTCCCACGAGCTGCGCTCCCCGCTGGCGCGCCTGCAATTAGCCACCGGTCTGGCGCGTCAGACGCCGGAGTCGGTAGCATCCTCACTGAATCGCATCGACGAGGAGGCGCGGCGTCTGGATAAGATGATCGGCGAACTGCTGACGCTGTCGCGCGCTGAGCATGAGAGCATGCCTGGCGAGCAGTATTTTGATCTGACCGGTCTGCTGCATGCGGTGGTAATCGATGTGCGCTACGAAGCGCAGATCCCCGGTGTGCACGTAGATTTTCTGGTGGATGAGAACGCGGATTACACCGTGCGCGGTAATGCTGAGCTGATCCGCCGCGGCGTGGAGAACGTGCTGCGCAACGCGCTGCGTTTCTCGCATCAGGGGCAGCATATCAGCGTACAGTTGCAGGCGGAGAATCAGTGGCTGGCGATTCGCGTGCGCGATCAGGGGCCGGGCGTGGATGATGAGAAGCTGTCGAGTATCTTCGATCCGTTCGTTCGGGTGAATTCGCCGCTGATGGGCAAAGGCTACGGGCTGGGGCTGTCGATCGTGCGCAAAGTGGTTCTGGCCCATCACGGCGAAGTTCAGGCGGTGAATCGTCCAGAAGGCGGGCTGGAAGTGACGCTGCGGCTGCCGCGCTGGAAGCAGGCGTAAATCATCACGTCAGGCGCAGGCGGTCAGGACGACCGGACAGATCGCAAAGACGGCATAAACCGTCCCTGGGCCTCGTCCCGCGCCATCCATGGCGCGGGACGCTTTGCTCCTCTGCCCGGTCGTCCTGCCCTCAAACAGGCACGGTGCGCTTTGCCAGAAGCGCTCGCCTGCAAATCATTCATCAGCGTGTGAAAAAACAAAAACGGCACCCATTGGGTGCCGTTTTCACGCAATCAGCGCGGTTTACTTCCTGATGCGGATAACCGGCGTTTCGCCCACGGTAACCTGACCGGAGAGTTTCACCAGGTCTTTGATCTCATCCATATTCGAGATCACGACCGGGGTCAGCGTGGATTTGGCTTTCTCTTCCAGCAGCGGCAGATCAAACTCGATCACCACATCGCCTTTTTTCACTTTCTGGCCTTCTTCAGCGATGCGTTTGAAGCCTTCACCTTTCAGTTCTACCGTGTCGATACCGAAGTGCACGAACAGTTCGATGCCGTTATCAGACTCGATAGAAAATGCGTGGTTGGTTTCGAAAATCTTGCCGATAGTACCATCCACTGGTGCAACCATTTTGTTGCCAGTAGGTTTGATGGCGATACCATCACCGACGATTTTCTCTGCGAATACCACATCAGGTACGTCTTCGATATTCACGATTTCGCCTGACAGAGGCGCAACGATATCGATAGTCCCTGACGCGCTCTCTGATTTATCGCCAAAAAGTTTAGAAAACAAACCCATGATCTTCTCCTAAGCAGTAATTTGGGGCCAGCGTCTCGTGGATCAGCAGAGCGTTTTTTCTTTGATGAACTTGTTCACCAGGTTCATCAAATCTTCCGCTGTGGGTTGAGCCAGAGCCTGCTCTGCCAGTGCCTTCGCATCTTCGAAATTGGTATTGCGAATGATCTTCTTGATGCTTGGGATTGAAATGGCACTCATGCTGAATTCGTCCAGCCCCATTCCCAGTAACAGTAGTGTAGCACGTTCATCACCAGCCAGCTCACCACACATGCCGGTCCATTTCCCTTCGGCATGTGATGCGTCGATCACTTGCTTAATGAGGCCCAGTACAGATGGCGTCATTGGGTTATAGAGGTGTGAAATCAAATCATTACCACGATCGACCGCCAGAGTATACTGCGTCAGGTCATTTGTCCCAATACTAAAGAAGTCGACTTCTTTCGCCAGATGGCGGGCAATCACTGCGGAAGCCGGGGTTTCCACCATGATGCCCACTTCAATGGACTCATCAAAGGCTTTACCTTCTTCACGCAGCTGTGCCTTCAGCATCTCCAGCTCAGCCTTCAGGAAGCGCACTTCTTCAACCGAAATGATCATCGGGAACATGATGCGCAGTTTGCCGAAGGAGGACGCACGCAGAATGGCGCGCAGCTGGGCATGCAGAATCTCTTTGCGGTCCATGGCGATACGAATCGCACGCCAGCCGAGGAACGGGTTCTCTTCTTTTGGCAGGTTCATGTACGGCAGATCTTTGTCGCCGCCGATGTCCATGGTACGCACGATCACGGCCTGGGAACCCATCGCTTCCGCCACGGCTTTGTAAGCCTGGAACTGCTCTTCTTCGCTTGGCAGCGAATCGCGGTCCATGAACAGGAATTCAGTACGGTACAGACCTACACCTTCCGCGCCGTTGCGCTCGGCACCGGCGACATCACGCACGGTACCGATGTTGGCGCACACTTCAACCTGATGGCCGTCCAGCGTAATCGCTGGCAGATCTTTCAGTTTCGCCAGCTCGTGCTTCTCAGACAGATATTGCGTCTGAATCGCTTTCAGCTCTTCCTGCACGTCATCGGTCGGATTGACGTAAATCTTGTTGTTCACGCCATCGATAATCAGGAAATCACCGTTTTTCACGGTAGCGGTCACATTGCCGGTGCCGACAATCGCAGGCAGTTCCAGCGAACGCGCCATGATCGAGGTGTGTGAAGTACGACCACCCAGATCGGTAATAAAGCCCAGCACCTTTTTCAGGTTCAGCTGTGCGGTTTCGGATGGCGTCAGATCTTTCGCCACCAGAATGGATTCGTCAGCAATGGCGCTCAGGTCAACGATATGCAGACCCAGAATGTTCTGCAGCAAACGCTTGCCGATGTCACGTACGTCAGCCGCGCGCTCTTTCAGATATTCGTCGTCGAGCTCTTCCAGCGCTTTCGCCTGGCCGTCAACCACAGAGTGGGCGGCAGCGTCAGCGGTTACGTGATCTTTTTTAATCAGGTCGATGATTTCCTGCTCAAGCTCTTCGTCTTCGAGCAGCATGATGTGACCTTCAAAGATCGCCGCTTTCTCTTCACCGAAGGTTTCACCGGCTTTCACACGGATGGCTTCAAGCTGCCCGGCTGCTTTGCTGCGACCGTCGAGGAAGCGCTGAACTTCCTGCTCAACCTGGTCGTCAGTAATCTTTTTACGGCTGATGACGATCTCGTCTTCCTTCAGCAGCAGTGCTTTGCCGAAAGCGATACCCGGTGATGCTAAAATGCCTGAAATCATAACCCTACCTTTTAATCACGATGGCTCATTGACCCAATGCGTTGCCACTGTCGCGGAGCAGTACTCTAAGGAAGCAATAACGCGGACAGGTTGTCCGCGATCAACATAATTGCACTCAATGGGGCAAAGGAGTCGGTTTAATGGCTTGCCGGAACGGAATTACTCCAGTTCAGCCATCAGTTTGACCAGATGCTCAACCGCCTGCTGCTCGTCTTCACCTTCTGCAGAAAGCGTAACAACCGTACCCTGAGTCAGACCCAGAGTCTGCAGTTTGAACAGGCTTTTCGCGCTGGCAGATTTGCCGTTAGAAGTAACGGTGATTTCAGACTGGAAAGCCTTTGCTTCTTTCACGAACTGAGCTGCAGGACGGGTATGGAGGCCGTTAGGTGCGGTAATGGTAACTTCTTGCTGGAACATTCTATTTCCCCAACTTTATCAGGTTTGGTGTTATGGATCTAAAGTCTAGCCTGGAGCCGTAACTTTAGCCTGTGTAGGTGCGCTGGTACGGCATCACGCTGACCAAAAAATGCGCTTGAATGAAAAAGTCATTTTTTCGATGACGGATCAAAACTGCTGCAATACGTCACTCTGCTGATTATGCCGTGATTCGCCGTTTCACCAAATCAGTAAATCGATTCAGCTTGATCCACTTCAAAGGCAGATTAATTTCAGGCACCGAAATAATTGGCTGCTTAAATACCAGAGCCGCATCACTGAAATCAATCTGCCCGGTGGTAAAAGTGAGATCTGCGCCACAAAAAAGCACCCATTTGGGTGCTTTTTTCATCATTTTCAGACTCTGTCGTTTACTGTTGCAGCTCTTTTTCGGTGAACAGATCGGCAAACAGTGCGGTACTGAGATAGCGTTCGCCGGAAGAGGGCAGAATCACCACGATATTTTTATTGGCGAAGGCTTCATCTTCCTGCAGCTTAAGGGCAGCCGCCACCGCTGCACCGGAAGAGATACCGGCCAGAATGCCTTCCTCTTCCATCAGCTGACGCGCGGTGCTGATCGCTTCTTCATTGGTGATGGCCACCACGCGGTCAATCAGTTTCAGGTCAAGGTTGCCCGGAATAAAACCGGCACCGATGCCCTGAATCTTATGCGGACCCGGTTTGATCTCTTCTCCCGCCAGCGCCTGCGCGATGACCGGGGAATCCGTAGGCTCAACGGCCACGGTGATCAAATCCTGCTTGCCTTTGGTGTTCTTAATGTAGCGGCTCACGCCGGTCAGCGTACCACCGGTGCCCACGCCGGCAATGAACACGTCTACGGCGCCGTCAGTGTCTTCCCAGATCTCCGGGCCAGTAGTCTTTTCGTGAATTTCCGGGTTGGCCGGGTTGCTGAACTGCTGCAGCAGCACATATTTGTCCGGATCGCTGGCAACAATCTCTTCTGCTTTAGCGATGGCGCCCTTCATGCCTTTTGGCCCTTCGGTCAGCACCAGATTGGCGCCCAGCGCTTTCAGCAGCTTGCGGCGTTCAATCGACATGGTCTCAGGCATGGTCAGCGTCAGCTTGTAGCCGCGCGCAGCGGCGACATAGGCCAGCGCAATGCCAGTGTTGCCGCTGGTTGGCTCTACCAGCTCAACGCCCGGTTTCAGAATACCGCGTTTTTCTGCGTCCCAAATCATATTGGCACCGATACGGCATTTAACGCTGAAGCTCGGGTTACGCGACTCGACCTTCGCCAGAATGCGTCCATTACCGATGCGGTTCAGTCGAACCAGCGGCGTATGACCAATTGTCAGAGAGTTGTCTTCATAGATCTTACTCATAGCCCGTCCTTAACTGTATGAAATATTGGGAACCCTCAGAGCATACCTGTTCTGACCCCCGGCGGAAGGAAAGAAATCGTATATCTATATAGCCTGCGACCATAAGCCTGATGCAAAAATGCATAAGGCTTTTTGATGCATTATAGATGACGCGCATGCTGGCTGCGGTAGCGATCGACCCACATGGCGGTCGCGCCGCATACTGCGACCGGCATGATGGCGAGATTGAGGATCGGAAGCATGGTGAACAGACTGACCAGCGCGCCAAACTGCATATTGGCGGTTTTATGCTGACGCAGCGCGTTACGCATCTGAGGAAAACTGACTTTATGGTTGTCGAACGGATAGTCGCAATATTGTATTGATAGCATCCAGGCGCTAAACAGAAACCACAACACCGGCGCCACGGTCTGGCCAAAGCCGGGGATAAAATAGAGCAGCAGCAGGCCCAGTGCGCGCGGCAAATAGTAGCCGAGCTTCTGTAACTCGCGCTTCATGATGCGCGGGATGTCTTTCATCATGCCGAGCCAGCCACTGTCCGGCAGGGGTTTTCCGGTCAGACGCCCTTCCAGCTGCTCCGCCAGCAGGCCGCAAAACGGCGCGGCAATCCAGTTGGCGATGGTGGAGAAGAAATAGCTGAATACCAGCACAATCGAAATCACCGCCAGCGGCCACAGCAGATAGCTCAGCCACTGCAGCCAGTCCGGCACGTGCGACATCAGCTGTGGAATCCACTGGCCGAGGCGCTGAAACAGCCAGATAAACGCACCGCCCAGCAGCACAATGTTCACCAGCAGCGGGATGATGACGTAGCGGCGGATACCGGGCAGACGCACCAGTTTCCAGCCCTGGGCAAAATAATGAATACCATTCATGGATGAGACCGAATTCTCAGCGGGCATAGCGAGCCTTTCTCCTTTATGTAGCGGCGCCAACATCATAACCTGGCTTTTTATCGGTGACAGGCGCACTTTGCGCGAAAAAACAGCAAAAAAGCGTGGGGCAGCTATCTTATTTGTCAGAAAATACTGCACAGACTTGCACTTGTGTAGCTGGGCAAATACAGTTAGAGGATAAAGTTTGCCGTGGTGGCAAGGTATTGGAACAACAGAGAATACAATGATGCAGGATTTGCGTCTGATATTAATCGTTGTTGGCGCGATCGCCATAATAGCGCTGCTTCTTCACGGACTGTGGACCAGCCGTAAAGAGCGCTCTTCCGTGTTTCGCGATCGCCCGCACAAACGTCTGAAACAGCGTGAAGAAGCGGATGACGATGATCTGCTGAACAGCGAAGACGATGGCGTCGGCGAAGTACGCGTGCGTCGTCAGCGTGATGCCGAAGACGAGCCGCAGTTCGATGCGCCGGTCACCAAACCTGCTGCTCCGCGCGCGCCGGAACCGGTGCGTCAGCCGTTCCCACGCCAGGAAACGCCGTTAAGCGGCGATCCGCTGCTGGACGATGAGCCGGTACGCCAGCCTGCACCTGCACCTGCGCCACAACAACCGCAGGCGCCGGTGGCGCAGCCCGTGCCACAGCCACAACCGATTCAGGCCGATCCGCTGCTGGATAATGAACCGCTGTCCGCCACCCAGCCGGCACCGGAGTTTACCGCCGCCGAGCCGGAGGTTAAACAACCTGAACCTGCGCCTGTGCAGGAAGCTGCACCGCAACCGCAGCCCGCTGCGCCGGGTAGTAAAAAAGAAGCGGTGCTGGTGTTGCACGTTGCCGCGCATGCCGGTGGCGCACTGAACGGTGAAGCGCTGCTGCAGGGCATTCTGCAGGCCGGCTTCCAGTTTGGTGAAATGAACATTTTCCATCGCCATCTCAGCCCGGCCGGCAGCGGTCCGGTGCTGTTCAGCCTGGCAAACATGGTTAAACCGGGTTCGTTCAATCCGGATGAAATGGGCGATTTCACCACGCCGGGCGTCTCGATCTTTATGATGGTGCCGTCCTACGGTGACGCCAATCAGAACTTTAAGCTGATGCTGCAATCGGCACAGCGCATCGCCGATGATGTCGGTGGCGTGGTGCTGGATGATGAGCGTCGCATGATGACACCACAAAAGCTGGAAACCTACAAAGCACGCATCCGCGAGGTTATTGGCTAAGCGCCGCCAGCAGTATCACCCTTTAACTAAATAACCCCCGCTTGCCGGGGGTTTTTTATCGGACGAGAGAATATGACATCGGTTCAGGAGCAGATCACCGCGCTGCGCACCACGTTACGCCACCACGAATACCTCTATCACGTGATGGATACGCCGGAAATCCCGGATGCAGAATATGACCGATTGATGCGCGAACTGCGTGAGCTGGAGAGTGCACATCCCGATTTAATCACCCCGGATTCTCCCACCCAGCGCGTGGGCGCGGCACCGCTTGCCACCTTTGAACAGGTGCGCCACGAAGTGCCGATGCTGTCGCTCGATAACACCTTTGATGAAGCCGGATTTCTTGCCTTCAATAAGCGCGTGCAGGATCGCCTGAAAAGCACTGACGATCTCACCTATTGCTGCGAGCTGAAGCTGGATGGTCTGGCAGTAAGTTTACTGTATGAAAACGGCCTGCTGGTGCGTGCCGCCACGCGCGGCGATGGCACCACCGGCGAAAACATTACGGCGAACGTGCGCACCATTCACGCCATTCCGCTGCGCCTGCACGGCGACAATATTCCGGCGCGGGTAGAAGTGCGCGGCGAAGTATTCATGACCGAAAGCGGCTTTGAGAAGCTGAATGAGGAAGCACGACGCACCGGCGGCAAAGTGTTTGCCAACCCGCGTAATGCGGCGGCCGGCTCGCTGCGCCAGCTCGATCCGCGTATCACCGCGAAACGTCCGCTGACCTTCTTCTGCTACGGCTTTGGCCTGCTGGAGGGCGGCGAAATGCCTGCCAGCCACTGGCAGCGTCTGCAACAGTTTAAGGCCTGGGGATTACCGGTCAGCGATCGGATTCGTCTGGTGCACACCGCGGATGAAGTGCTGGCGTTTTATCGTCAGGTTGAGCAGGACCGTCCGTCACTCGGCTTTGATATTGACGGCGTGGTGATCAAAGTCGATTCGCAGGCGCTGCAGGAGCAACTGGGCTTTGTGGCGCGCGCACCGCGCTGGGCGGTGGCATTCAAGTTCCCGGCGCAGGAGCAGATGACGATCGTGCGCGACGTCGAGTTTCAGGTCGGACGTACCGGCGCGATTACGCCGGTGGCGCGCCTTGAACCGGTGCAGGTCGCGGGCGTGATAGTCAGTAATGCGACGCTGCACAACGCCGATGAAATCGCCCGGCTGGGGCTGCGTATCGGTGACAAAGTGGTGATTCGTCGCGCCGGTGACGTGATTCCGCAGGTGGTCAACGTGGTGGAATCTGAGCGTCCGGCGGATGCGCGCGAGATTGTGTTCCCCAGCCACTGTCCGGTGTGCGGCTCTGACGTAGAGCGTGTGGAAGGCGAAGCCGTAACGCGCTGTACCGGCGGGCTGATTTGCGGCGCGCAGCGCAAAGAGGCGCTGAAGCACTTTGTCTCACGCCGTGCGATGGACGTGGACGGCATGGGCGATAAAATCATCGACCAGCTGGTGGAAAAAGAGTACGTCAAAACCCCGGCCGACCTGTTCCGTCTCACCGCCGGCAAGCTGACCGGACTGGACCGCATGGGGCCCAAATCGGCGCAAAACGTGGTGGACGCGCTGGAAAAAGCCAAATTCACCACGCTGCCGCGCTTCCTGTATGCGCTCGGCATCCGCGAAGTGGGTGAGGCGACGGCGGCCAACCTGGCGAACCACTTTGGCGAGCTGGAAAAGGTCATGAACGCCGATCTCGATGCGCTAATCGCGGTACAGGACGTCGGCAAAGTGGTGGCAGCGCACGTGCGCAACTTCATGGAAGAGGAGAGCAACCGTGAAGTGATCCGCCAGCTGACGGAGGAGGTGGGCGTGCACTGGCCGGCGGTGGTGGTGATCAAAGCCGAAGAGATCGACAGCCCGTTTGCTGGAAAAACCGTGGTACTGACTGGCTCGCTGTCGCAGATGAACCGTGACGATGCCAAAGCGCGGCTGACGGCGCTGGGGGCCAAAGTCAGCGGCAGCGTATCGAAAAAAACCGATCTGCTGATCGCCGGTGAGGCCGCCGGTTCCAAGCTGGCAAAAGCGCAGGAGCTGGGGATTGCGGTGATCGATGAAGCCGAAATGATTCGGTTGCTGGGCGCCTGAGATGGATAAGCAGCAGCTGGTTGAGATTGCCAATACCGCGATGCCGTTTGGCAAATACAAAGGGCGGATGCTGATCGATATGCCGGAAGAGTATCTGCTGTGGTTTGCGCGTAAAAATGAGTTTCCCGCCGGCAAACTGGGTGAACTGATGCAGCTGACGCTGGCGATCAAAATCGAAGGCTTACAGGGCTTAGTTAAACCGCTCAAGCGCAGTGAATAAGTGACAGGCCCGCAATTGCGGGCCTGATGTTTTATGACTTCTGCGCTTCAATCTGTTGCTTCGCCAGCTTCTTCTCATTACCGGCTTTATAGCGCTGGGCAATGAATGAGCACACCATCAGCTGGACCTGATGGAAGATCATCAGCGGCAGGACAATAATCCCCACTGCGCTGGCCGGGAACAGAATGTTAGCCATCGGCACGCCGTTTGCCAGGCTCTTTTTCGAGCCGCAAAACAACACCACAATCTCATCCGCACGGCTAAAGCCAAACAGCCGGGAAGCGCCAAGGTTGATCGCCAGTGCGACGAACAGAATCAGCAGGCTGCCAGCCAGAATCCACAGCAGGGTATCAACGCCGACGCGGTGCCAGATGCCGTTAACCACCGCTTCACTGAACGCCGAATAGACCACCAGCAGAATCGAGGTTTGATCGGTTTTGCCAATCAGGCTGCGATGCTTCTCCACCCAGCCACCAATCCAGCGGCGTGCCAGGTGTCCCAGTACAAAGGGCACCAGCAGCTGCAGCATGATTTTACCAATCTGCTCCAGACCGTTACCCGGCGCATCGCTGTGCACATTCATCACCAGGTTAACCAGCAGCGGCGAAATAAAGACACCCAGCAGACTGGAGGCGGAGGCAGCACACACCGCCGCGGCAACGTTACCGCCCGCCATGGAGGTGAAAGCAATCGCGGACTGCACCGTCGCCGGCAGGATACACAGGTAGAGGAAACCGGTGTAAATCTCCGCGCCGACGTTAACCGGATGCCACCACACCAGCAGCAGGCCAAGGATCGGGAAAATCACGAAGGTACTGCACATAATCCACAGATGCAGTCGCCAGTGGCTGCTGCCGGCGATGATCTTCTCACGCGACAGTTTGGCACCGTGCATGAAGAACAGCAGGGCGATGGCCGCAGTGGTCAGGTATTCGAAGAAATCGACAAACCCGCCTTTGGCCGGAAAGAAGCTGGCCAGCAGCACGGTGATGATGAGTTTGACCATCATCGGGTCAAGTCGTAAAAAGCCCATTGTTACAATCCGGTTAAATGTAATAAATGATGCTGCTGATTGTGCGTCAGACGCGTTTAGAAATAAAATTGATTTATTGCATTAATCTATGAGCGTAATCGATGAATTACACCTTACGACAGCTGCGCACCTTTGTGGCGGTGGCGCAGCACGGCAGTTTCAGCCAGGCAGGGCAGGCGATTGGACTGAGCCAGTCGGCTGTCAGTCATAGCATTAAAGAGCTGGAAGCGGAGATGGGTGTAAGGCTGCTGGATCGCACCACGCGCGAAGTGTTACTGAGTGAAGCCGGACAGCAACTGGCAACGCGGCTGGAACGACTGCTGGAGGAGCTCAATACCACGCTGCTCGATGTGCGCAGCTATGGCGAGCAGCGCAGCGGCACGGTGCGCGTGGCGGCCAGCCAGACGCCCTCGGCGCATCTGATGCCGCAATGTCTGGCCAGCAGCCAGTTGCGTTACCCCGACATTCGGGTAATTCTGCACGACCGCGTGCAGCAGTGGGTATTGCAGAGCGTGCGCAATGCGGAAGTCGATTTTGGCATCGTCATCGGTCCGCTGCAGGATGCGGATTTCGATAGCGAGGAGATTCTGCAGGAGCCGTTTTTACTGTTGTGCCATCAGGATGATGCGCTGGCGCAGGTGCCGCAGGCCCAGTGGTCAATGCTGGCTGGTCGCGCTATGGTGCTGCAGGATTACGCGTCGGGCAGCCGATTGCTGGTCGATGCCGCATTGCAGCGGCTGGCGCTGAACGTGCAGGTGGTGCAGGAGATTGGCCATCCGGCCACGCTTTATCCGATGGTGGAAGCGGGCATTGGCATCAGTATCTTACCGGCACTGGCGCTGCCGCTGCCGTCCGGACGTAAGCTGACGGTGCGCCGGCTCTATCCGGAGATCAATCGCAGCCTGATGCTGATTAAACGCAAAAACCGGTCACTTACGCCGGCAGCGGAGGCTATCTGGCAGGAAGTGCGTCAGCAGGCGGCGCTGCTGACGCAGGATCGCGCGCTTAATCCGGCGTTTTAAACATAAACGTCAAGTTGGTTGCTGTCGGTTGGGCGGTTGATGCCATCCGCTTTCACTGCAGTAACCTCCTGTTTCTCCTGCTTCTGCTCCGCTTTCTCCTTTTCCTGCTTCTGCAACTGCTGGATTTGCGCCTGCAGCAGCTGAATCTGCGCGTTAATCGTCTCCTGCTTATCCTTTCTTTGCTTCTCGGTCAGGCTTTTGTCCTTCGCGATGTCTTTCAGTTCATCGTTCAGACTGGCGATTTGTTTGGTCAGGCTGGCGATTTTCGAGGCGCTATCGCTACTGCCGGATGCGCTTCCGGAGCCGGAAGTACTGCTGCTGCCAATATTGGTATTGGTCGAAATGGTGGTCATAACGTTCTCCTTGCAAATGTGCCCTTTCGTTATCGGAACGCAGCCGCTGCGGCTTGAGGGTGAGAGGTGTTAAATTTGCGAAAAGGTTTCGTCAGGAACGAGGGCGGAAGGGGATAGAGCGGGCACGGCCTCAGGCAGAGCGGGTTCTTTCTTCACAGCTGAAGCGAAAAAGCGCCCTGAGAATGTAAGAGCGGTCAGATAAGGCAACCGCAAGTCGCACACTATTCGTAGCGGCGCGATTCATCGCGCAATAAATTGCGCCGCTACCAAACGTGCAACCGTGGTTGAATGCAGTTTCAGCTTAACTGGCAGCCTGGGGGAACGTGAAGAAACGAAAAAAGCGCCCTGAGAACGTAAGAGCGGTCAGATATGGCAACCGCAAGTCGCACACTATTCGTAGCGGCGCGATTCATCGCGCAATAAATTGCGCCGCTACCAAACTTGCAACCTTGGTTGAATGCAGTTACAGCTTAACTGGCAGCCCGGGGCTAGGATGTGAAGAAACGAAAAAAGCGCCCTGAGGGCGCTTTTTCCTGAATTTGGTGGGTCGTGCAGGATATGCCTCGGCCCATCCGGGGCCTCGCCCTGCGGGTGATGCTGGCGCATCAGCCTGAATCGCTCCCGGCGATTCAGTCGAACCTGCAGCAGGTTCTCATCCTGCACGTTCAGCATCGGCACACAGAAACGAAAAAAGCGCCCAAAGGGCGCTCTTTTCTGAATTTGGTGGGTCGTGCAGGATTCGAACCTGCGACCAATTGATTAAAAGTCAACTGCTCTACCAACTGAGCTAACGACCCGAAGTGGTGGGTGATGACGGGCTCGAACCGCCGACCCCCTCCTTGTAAGGGAGATGCTCTACCAACTGAGCTAATCACCCACTTCGGTACTGCTTAACAAGAGTGTCATCTGACTAAGATATGGTGGGTGATGACGGGCTCGAACCGCCGACCCCCTCCTTGTAAGGGAGATGCTCTACCAACTGAGCTAATCACCCATATCTTATCTCTTGTTCACTGCGGGCCATCTCATTGAGAGTGGTGGGTGATGACGGGCTCGAACCGCCGACCCCCTCCTTGTAAGGGAGATGCTCTACCAACTGAGCTAATCACCCCCGCTGTGTGGAGTCGCATTATAGGGATCCTTCGAAGTGAGTCAACGCTTTTTAAAACATAAATGTGCGTTCGCTTTAAATTTAGACATCATGCAGCGCTTTTAGCCAATGTGCTGGTTTTATTAGCAGAAAAACGCACTTCTGCCCGCGCCGCCAGTGTGACAGTGATTGAGGAATCAGCCTCACCTGCTAGAATATGCGCACTGTTTTTCCGCGTTAACCCGTTTTTTTGTCATCCAGACAACGAAACCTGCGCATTTAAGGCAATGCTGAATGAAAATCAAAACTCGCTTCGCACCCAGCCCGACGGGCTACCTGCACGTCGGTGGTGCGCGTACTGCGCTTTACTCATGGCTTTATGCTCGCCATAACCAGGGCGAATTCGTCCTGCGTATCGAAGATACCGACCTGGAGCGCTCCACGCCGGAAGCGATCGAAGCCATTATGGATGGGATGAACTGGCTGAATCTCGACTGGGATGAGGGCCCGTACTACCAGACCAAACGTTTCGACCGTTATAACGACGTTATCGACGAAATGCTGGAAGCCGGTACTGCTTATAAATGCTATTGCTCGAAAGAGCGTCTGGACGCGCTGCGTGAAGAGCAGATGGAAAAAGGCGAGAAGCCCCGTTATGACGGCCGCTGCCGCGACAGCCATGAACATCATGCTGCCGATGAACCGTGCGTGGTGCGCTTCCGCAACCCGCAGGACGGTTCGGTGATTTTTGACGATCAGATTCGTGGTCCGATCGAATTCAGCAACCAGGAACTGGATGATCTGATCATCCGCCGTACCGACGGTTCACCGACCTACAATTTCTGTGTGGTGGTCGACGACTGGGATATGGGCATCACGCACGTTATTCGTGGTGAAGACCATATCAACAACACGCCGCGTCAGATCAACATCCTGAAAGCGATTGGTGCGGAAGTGCCAACTTACGCGCACGTATCCATGATCCTCGGCGATGACGGTAAAAAGCTGTCCAAGCGTCACGGCGCGGTGGGCGTCATGCAGTATCGCGACGACGGCTACCTGCCGGAAGCGCTGCTTAATTATCTGGTGCGCCTCGGCTGGTCACATGGCGATCAGGAGATTTTCAGCGTGGCGGAAATGACTGAACTGTTCACCCTCGATGCGGTGAGCAAATCGGCCAGCGCCTTCAACACCGAGAAACTGCAGTGGCTCAACCATCACTACATTAATACGCTGCCGCCGGAATATGTCGCGACCCAGCTGCAGTGGCACATCGAGCAGCAGAATATCGATACCCGCACCGGACCGGAGCTGGCGAAGCTGGTGACGCTGCTGGGTGAGCGCTGCAAAACGCTGGTCGAAATCGCCGCGTCCTGCCGCTACTTCTATGAAGAGTTTGACGCGTTTGATGCGGATGCAGCGAAAAAGCATCTGCGTCCGGTGGCGCGTCAGCCGCTGGAAGTGGTACGCGACAAGCTGGCAGCCATCAGCGACAGCGACTGGAATGCGGAAAACGTGCATCACGCCATTCAGGCTGCTGCGGATCAACTTGAGCTCGGCATGGGCAAAGTCGGTATGCCGCTGCGCGTTGCCGTAACCGGTGCCGGCCAGTCGCCTGGACTCGACGTGACGGTGGAAGCCATCGGCCGCAGCCGCAGCGTGGCGCGTATCGAAAAAGCGCTGGCGTTCATCGCGGAGCGTGAAGCACAGGCCTGATTGAGCTGAACAGCGGCCTGTCAGGCTGCTGTGATAAGGCAGGCAACAAAAAAGCCGGAAGCATCTCACTGCTTCCGGCTTTTCTATTCTTCCTGGATTCCTAACCGCTGTAATACGCCCCTGATCCCTTCCCGCAATAACAGCGCCGCCAGTTGTTCCTGTTCGGTGGCCGTCATTTGCTGGACAGAATTTATTAATAACGCAGGTAACGTATTTTGCTGAGCGCCGTAATTCGCCGCCGGTTCGTTTGCATGGCGGGTGGACTGAATGAAGCTTTTGACACGCTCATCAATGTGGATTAATCGCGCCTTACCGCCCTGTACACCGGGCTTGGGCGTGGTCGTCCAGTTTTCACGCTTGATCCATTTATTCACCGTCTGCCGACTGTAGCCCGTTTCCAGCGCGAGCTCTTCGGGAGTGAGCCATTCCTTTTTCACGATGCTGTCCCTGTTAAATACATTAGCTCTACATATTACAACAAAACGTTACGGGGAAAAGTAATCAAGGCAGAAAATGCCTTTTGCTGTGCGACAAAAGGCAAAATCGGTTTACTGCGCTTCGCTGACCGCCGCCTGTGCCGGACGGAAGGCGAGGAAATAGGTGAGGCCGACAAAGATCGCACCGCCCACACCATTGCCTAAAAATACCGCAACCACGTTAGGTGCAAATTCTGCCCAGCTCATCTGACCGGCAAAAATTGCGGCAGGCACGATAAACATGTTGGCCACCACGTGCTGGAAACCGATTGCCACGAAGGCCATCACCGGGAACCACATGCCGAAGATTTTGCCGACCATATCTTTACTGGCGAAGGCCAGCCACACCGCCAGACACACCAGCCAGTTGCAGCCGATGCCAGAGATGAACGCGTGCATGAAATCGGCGTTCACTTTGGCATGCGCGATCGCCACGGTTTTCTTCAGATAGTCGCCTTCGGTCATGCCGAGCAGATGGCCGAAGAACCATGCTACCGCAACGCTGCCAATAAAATTGGCGATGGTGACCCAAAACCAGTTACGCAGCACGCTGAAACCGCTAATGCGGCGCGCGAACCAGGCAATGGGCAGCGTCATCATGTTGCCGGTCAGCAACTCGCCACCCGCCAGCACGGTCAGAATCAGTCCGACCGGGAATACCGCCGCACCGAGGAAGCCGGCAAACGAGCCCCATTCAGCAGGCAGCTGGTTAATAACGTGCAGATCGAGCAGGAAGCCGGTGGCGATAAACGCGCCAGCCATAAAGCCAAGAATTAATAAGGTGGAAACCGGCAGACGGCTTTTAGCCACGCCGGCCTGAATCGCCAGTTGCGCGATCTCTTTAGGTGTATGCAGCGACATAGTTCACTTTTCTTTTATTAAACAAGGAGGACGTGCTGGCCGGTTAGCGAGTGAATACCCTGGACGGCTAACCGGTTAATTAGCGCGCTAAGTTTTACACGCACCATTAACGAAAACAAGCCTGACGCTAACATCTTTAACCTAAAGTTAACCTCGGCGTGGCGCACCGTTGAGGCGGCGTTGAGATAACGGCTGAGGGCAGGGATGATGAGTACGCGCTGCGCTGAAAAAAAAGCCACGGCGACACAGGGTTGCCGCCTTTTTCAGCGATCGCACGCAGAACGAGAATTTGCCGTTGACACTCAAACAGCGGTCTCATATTATGCCGTCCGTCGAGGTAACTCGGCGGTTTTTTCGGTACGGGGCTATAGCTCAGCTGGGAGAGCGCTTGCATGGCATGCAAGAGGTCAGCGGTTCGATCCCGCTTAGCTCCACCAAACCGCTCCCAACGGTTTGCACTGAAAAAACGAATTCCAGATGTGGGGGTATAGCTCAGCTGGGAGAGCGCTTGCATGGCATGCAAGAGGTCAGCGGTTCGATCCCGCTTATCTCCACCAATTCTCTGTTCGTTCAGAACAAACGTATTCAAAACCCGATAATAATACTGCCCGTTTGCGCAGTGTGACGTTGTATTCGCCGACTGGCTGCGCGCAATGGCGCTGACCTGCAGCGCCTTTCCGTGTTAAACCGTCACGGCCTGTGGCTGCAGCTGCAGCACACGAAAACCGTGGGTACCGTCGCGATCCAGTTGCGCCACCAGACCATATTCCCAGTCGAGATAGGCCTGCATCACGTCCGGTTCAATATCGGTGCCTTCGTACGGGCGGCGATAACGATCGATGGGCGGCGAGAGCAGGCGCTGCTCGCCCTGTTCGGTGGGCAGACCGGCGGCACGCCAGGCTGCATTGCCTCCCGCCAGCACCCGCACCGGTTTGCCGGTCAGCGTGACAATTTGCTCCACGGCATAGCTGGCCAGCAGACTGCTGCCGCAGGTCAGCACATAGCGGCCAGCATCGGGCAGTAGTGCCTTGCCCTGCTGCTGCAGGGTGGAACGCAGCAGCCAGGCCGCACCGGGAATATGGCTGTTGCGGTAATTGGCGAGCGTGGTGAAATCCAGCACCTGCGTGTCGCCAGCCGCCAGCCACTCGGCCAGCTGCGCGGGGGAGATCGATTCCGGCGCAGCAACCGGCGCGACCTGCGGCTGCCAGCTGCCGACAGCGCTGAAATCGCTGGCCTGCAATGCGTCAAGCACCGCCACCTGCCAGCCAAGCTGCGCCAGCCAGGAGCCAGTCATATTGGCGCGGACACCGTCATCATCCACCAGCACAATACGCGCACCACGCACGCTGGCGTAATGATCGGTCTCCTGTACCAGCTGGCCGCCCGCCACGTGGCGGCTGCCCGGCAGATGACCGGCGGCGTACTCTTCGGCATCACGCACGTCAAACAGGTAGGTGGTGCGTGCTTCCTGCTGCCAGCGCGTCAGCGTCGCCAGAGGAATGCGCGTCACGCCGGCGCGATCGGCAATGGCGCGGGCCTGGCTCGCGGCCTGACGTTGCGCGGTTTCGCTGGCGTTGCCATAGCGGCGGCTCTGCCCATGCTCCAGCGCATGACCGGCCAGCGTCCAGCCAATGGTGCCGTTGCGCAGCGCGAATACCGGATTACGAATACCGGCATTGACCAGCGACTGCGTGCCAATAATGCTGCGCGTGCGTCCGGCGCAATTCACAATCACCGTGGTGTGCGGTGAGGGGGCTATATCGCGTACGCGCAGCACCAGTTCGCCGCCCGGTACGCTGGTGGCGCCCGGAATGCTCATGGTGTGATATTCATCGAAGCGCCGCGCATCCAGCACCACCACGTCGGCATCATCGCTAATCAGCGCCTGTACCTCATCGGCGGAGAGCGAAGGCGTGCGGGCATGATGTTCCACCAGTTCGCCAAACGCTTTGCTGGGTGAATTAACATCGATAAACAGCTCGCCGCCAGCCGCCTGCCAGCCGGCTAAATCATCGGCCAGTAGCGTGACCTGTTGATAACCCAGTGCGGCGAGACGTTCAGCGGCGGTCTGCGCCAGGCCTTCGCCGTTGTCATACAGCGTAATGGCGGTGTGACGTTGAGGAATGCGGTCCAGCAGCTCCAGCTCCAGCTTTGACAGCGGAATGTTGACGGCAAACAGCGGGTGCCCGGTGGCAAACAGCGCCTCATCGCGCACGTCAATGATCGCCACTTCCTGTTGCTGACGCAGCGCTGTCAGCAGTTCCGCCGCCTGGCGAAACGGGAAAACCGGTCTAGTCATGTGAAAGGTCCCAAATGTTAGGTAGATAACGGTTGCTGTAACCGGAAATGAAGCGTTTTTCGTGGCCGTCGGCGCTGTAGACCGCGCGCTCAACCGCGCCGATATTCGCGCCATATACGTGGATACTGACAGAGACGCGATCGTCAAAGGCGTTGCTGACGCAATGGATATCACCGACCGTCGGCGACACCGCCTCCACGCTGCCGGGTTCAAGCCGCACCGGCGCACCTTCCGCCTGTAAACCGTGCGGGCCCGGCTGCCACGATTGTGAAATCTCGGCGCCGCGCAGCATGCCAATCAGGCCCCAGACGCGGTGATCGTGAATCGGCGTCTGCTGACCCGGCCCCCAGACAAAACTCACCACGGAAAAGCGCTGCTGCGCATCGGCATACAGCAGATATTGCTGATAGTGCTGCGGATGGGGCTGGGTAAACGCCTCATCCAGCCAGTCATCGTGGCGAATCAGTTCGGCCAGCCAGCCGCTGCCCTGCCGCAAAATGGTCGCTTCATCCGGCTGGCTGTCGAGCAGGGTGGCCAGCCGGGCGACGAAGGTGCGCAGGCGATGGTGCTGATAATCACTCATGATTTGTCTCCCGGCGCGTGCTGGGCGATGCGGTTAGCGGCGGCGGACAGGCTGAAGTCAAACGCCTGGCTGACATCGACCTGCTTTGGCAACACCTGATAACGATGGAAAAAGTCGGCGGATTTCTGCAGCGTGGCAATCAGGTGCGTATCAAACACCAGCGGGCGGATGCGCGCATCGTCAATCCAGCTGCGGGTAATGGCGGGGGGCATATTCAGGGTTTGGCTCAGCACGCCGGCGAATTCCTGCGGATGGTGTTGCGCCCAGATTTGCGCCTTCGCCAGTCGCGCCAGCAGATCAGCAATCGCTTCCCGCTTGCCGGCGTCCTGCAACGCTTCATTACGGGCCAGTGCGTAGGAGTAACCAGACATAATGCCTTTACCGCCGCCGTCCGGTACGCGCACCGTGCCGTCGATGGCGGTCGAGGTGGCGATATAGGGCTCCCACGGCGCCCAGGCCGCAACCGCACCGGACGTCAGCGCCGCGCGGCCATCCACCGGTCCAAGGAAGCGCAGCGTGACATCCTGCGGCGTCAGGCCAGCGCGCTCCAGCAGGCCAAGCAGCAGATAGTGTCCCCAGCCGCCGCGGTTGACCGCGATCTGCTTACCTTTTAAATCCTGCAGCCGGTGAATGCCGGCGTCGGGGCGGGTCAGCAGGGCGATGCTGTCCGGGTTATTCTGCCAGGCACCCACGGCTTTCACCGGCGCGCCTGCCGCATAGACAAACAGAAACGGCAAATCGCCGGTGAAGCCAACGTCGAGCGCCCCGGCATTGAGCGCTTCCTGCACCGGCGCGCCGGAGTCAAAGGCGGTGAGCTTAAGATCGTAAGGCAGATTGTTCAGTTCGCCCGAGGCTTTCAGGGCGGCAAAACGATCGCCTTTCACATCGCCGAGGCGCAGCGTGACTTTATCGGCCGCCAGTAGCGGCTGGAGTGACGCGAGGGCCAGCGCAACACCGGCAAACAGAGCGGCGAGACGCATCAGGCGCTCCTTTTTTCAGTTGCGCTGAGCGCAGCCACTTTTTCACGCGTCAGCGGCAGCAGTTCACGGCCGTATTCCACCGCGTCATTCAGCGGGTCAAATCCGCGAATCAGCACGCTATGAATGCCGAGGCGATAGTAATCCAGCAGCGCCTCAGAAACCTGATCCGGCGTGCCGACCAGCGCGGTGGAGTTGTAGCCGCCCTGCACCAGTTTTGCCACGCCGGTCCACAACACTTTGTCGTGGCGTTCGCTCTCATGCGCCGCCGCCAGCAGACGCTGCGCACCGACACTCTGCGGCTTCGGCAAACCAAAGGTATAGCCGGTCTCCGCCAGCTGCTTCTCTGCGGTGGCGCGGATATGTTCGGCGCGCTCCCAGGCTTCTTTTTCGGTGTTACCCAGAATAGGCCGGAAGGAGATGTTAAACGCAATCTGGCGCCCCTGCGCCGCCGCCGCCGCACGCACGTTACGTACCGTTTCAGCCGCGCCTTTTAACGGTTCGCCCCACAGCGCGAAGACATCAGCATGCCGCGCCGCCACGTCAATCGCCTCCGGTGACGATCCGCCGAAATAGATCGGCAGCTTATGTTGCAGCGGTTTGATGGCAGAGAAAGCCCGCTCAGCCTGGTAAAACCGGCCCTGATGGTCGTAAGGCTGTGGCGACTCAAGGCTCTGTTTCAGCACGCTGAGAAATTCGTCGGTGCGCGCATAGCGTTCAGCCTTGCTGAGAAAATCACCGTCGCGGCGCTGTTCGCTGTCGCTGCCGCCGCTGATAATGTGCACGGCCAGTCGGCCGTCGGTGAGATGGTCGAGCGAAGCCAGCTTGCGGGCCGCCAGCGTGGGCGCGACAAACCCCGGACGGTGCGCCAGCAGGAATTTAATCTTCTGGGTATGCGCCGCTGCGTGAGCGGTGACCAGAAAACCATCGGGTTGATCGGACCAGTAGCCGACAAGGATGCGGTCGAAACCGGCCGCTTCATGGGCGCGGGCAAAGCGGGCGATGTAATCTTTATCGAACAACGTGCCGGATGCGGGAATGATTTCTGAGGCAAGCCGGTGGCCAATCATGCCAAGGAACTGAATGCTCATGCGATTCTCCTGAGGTGAGGTCAGAAAGAAAAGCTACGGGCGCAGACGGCAACAACGGAAATTCGATATTGTGCAAAGGGTTTGCGGGAAACGGTGAAGCAGGGCGTGACGCGGCGGCAGGCTGACTGGCGCGGGATATAACGCTTAGGTATATAAAAGAAGAGAAGGGCGAGCCGCAGCCCGCCCTGTAGATCAGAAGCCCAGCACCAGACCGGCGATGGCGGCGGAAAGCACGCTCACCAGCGTCGAGCCGTACAGCAGTTTCAGGCCGAAACGTGATACCACGTTACCCTGCTCTTCATGCAGACCTTTGATCGCGCCTGCGACAATGCCGATGGAGGAAAAGTTGGCGAAGGAGACCAGGAACACCGACAGAATGCCTTCCGCATGCGGCGACAGCTGACCGGCGATTTTCTGCAGGTCCATCATTGCAACGAATTCGTTAGAAACCAGCTTGGTCGCCATGATGCTGCCCACCTGCAGCGCTTCGCTGGATGGCACGCCCATTACCCAGGCAAACGGATAGAACACATAGCCCAGCACGCCCTGGAAGCTGATGCCGAAGATGGTATCAAACAGCGCGTTGAGGCCGGAGATCAGCGCGATAAAACCAATCAGCATCGCCGCAACGATAATCGCCACCTTGAAACCGGCCAGGATGTATTCACCCAGCATCTCAAAGAAGCTCTGACCTTTATGCAGATCCTGCAGTTGCAGGTCTTCTTCGCTGTCCACGCGGTACGGGTTAATCAGCGACAGCACGATAAAGGTACTGAACATGTTGAGCACCAGTGCGGCCACTACGTACTTTGGCTGCAGCATCGTCATGTAGGCACCCACAATCGACATCGACACTGTCGACATCGCGGTAGCTGCCATGGTGTACATGCGGCGCTGTGACATTTTGCCGAGGATATCCTTATAGGCGATAAAGTTTTCTGACTGTCCCAGAATCAGAGAGCTGACGGCGTTAAAGGATTCCAGTTTGCCCATGCCATTGATCTTCGACAGCACGGTACCGATAGCGCGAATCACCCACGGCAGGATGCGGAAATGCTGCAAAATACCGATCAGGGCCGAGATGAAGACGATAGGGCACAAAACATTGAGGAAGAAGAAGGCCAGCCCTTTCTCGTTCATGTTACCGAACACGAAATTGGTGCCTTCTGCTGCATATTTGAGCAGATGATCAAACAGCCCGGCGAAACCTTTAACAAAACCAAGGCCTGCTTCGGAGTTAAGGAAGAACCACGCCAGCAGCACTTCAATCACCAGCAGCTGAACGATATAGCGAATCCGGATACTCTTACGATCGTGACTGACGAGTAACGCCAGCACGGCTACCACCACCAATGCTAAAAGGAAGTGCAAAATATGGGACATATCGGCTCCAAATTTGAGGAGGGTTGTATTTTGCTGCGTATTCTATGTAACGCGTTACTTAAAAACGAGATCAAAACCACAATATAAGTATTCGGTATCGCTTTATTTCTCAGATTAGTCTCACCGCTCACAACCTGTTTACAAATCGATCACAAGAAATATCCACAAAGAGATTGTCTATAATTTAACCCGGGAGTAGAGTGAAACCTGTTGCATAATTTTTAGCAAGCGCTAACTTTACCTTGTGGTATAGCAATGGCTATACTTTATAGCACCATCTATCAATGCGATAACTATAACCAAATTTCACTTGCCTTGAATGCCCCGTAAGCTTGATGGGTCAGACAAGCGTTAGGACAGGGTCAAAACTATGTCAGAAAGTCGCACCGCCGAGCGCGCCGCTCGCGGAGCCAGAAAGATCAAGCTCGCGCTGCTGGGACCGGCCTTCATCGCGGCCATTGGTTATATCGATCCCGGCAACTTTGCCACCAACATCCAGGCGGGGGCCGCGTACGGCTACAAACTGCTGTGGGTGGTGGTGTGGGCCAACATCATGGCGATGCTGATCCAGCTGATGTCCGCCAAGCTGGGCATTGCCACCGGTAAAAACCTCGCCGAGCATATTCGCGATCGCTTCCCGCGCCCGGCGGTGTGGTTCTACTGGGTACAGGCGGAGATTATCGCCATGGCCACCGATCTGGCGGAATTCATCGGGGCTGCGCTCGGCTTTAAGCTGCTGCTCGGCATCTCGCTGCTGCAGGGCGCGGTGTTAACCGGTATCGCCACGTTCCTGATCCTGATGCTGCAGAACCGTGGACAGAAGCCGCTGGAGCTGGTGATTGGCGGGCTGCTGCTGTTTGTCGCCGCCGCTTATATCGTTGAGCTGTTCTTCTCGCAGCCGCGCGTCAGCGATCTGGTGGTGGGCATGGCGCTGCCGAGCCTGCCCACTTCGGACGCGGTATTCCTCGCGGCTGGCGTGCTGGGCGCGACCATTATGCCGCACGTCATTTATCTGCACTCGGCGCTGACGCAGTACGGTAATAAAGGCAGCAAGGCGGAGCGCTACTCCTCCACCAAGCTCGACGTGGCGATCGCCATGACCATTGCCGGTTTCGTTAACCTGGCGATGATGGCCACCGCAGCGGCCGCGTTTCACTTTAGCGGTCACACCAGCATTGTCGATCTCGACCAGGCCTATCTGACGCTGCAACCGCTGCTGGGTCACGCGGCGGCGATTGTGTTCGGGCTGAGTCTGGTAGCGGCCGGCCTCTCTTCTACCGTGGTGGGCACGCTGGCCGGCCAGGTGGTGATGCAGGGCTTTATCCGCTTCCACATTCCGCTGTGGTTCCGTCGTACCATTACCATGCTGCCGTCCTTTATTGTTATCTGGGCGGGCTGGGATCCGACGCGCATTCTGGTGATGAGCCAGGTGCTGCTGAGCTTCGGTATTGCGCTGGCGCTGATTCCGCTGCTGTCGTTCACCGGTAACCGTGACATCATGGGCGATGAACTGGTGAACTCACGCCTGATGCAAAATGCCGGTCGTCTGATTGTGGTGCTGGTGGTGGCGCTGAATATCTATTTGCTGGTGGGCGAAGCGCTCGGCTGGTAAACAAATGACTGAATAAAAAAATCCCGGCTGCGTCTGCGCCGGGATTTTTTTTAATGGTGATGATGGTCGTGGCGGTCATGCCGATCGTGTCGGTGATCGTGACGCCAGTGTTCGCGACGTTCGCGCTCGTGCCAGCGGCGCTCACGTTCACGCTCCCAGGCTCGATGGCGTTTCCACTCTTCGTGACGCCACCAGCGATGATCGTTGTACTGATAGCGATCGTGCCACCAGCGCGGTTCACGCCAGCGACCGCCGTCCCAGTAGTAGCCGCGACGATCGCGATCGCCGAGATGCAACGTGACGCCAGGGGCCAGATTGATGGTAGCGCTACTGGCTTCAGCTGTGTGCAGCGCCAGAGGGGATAACGTTGCCAGCAAAGCGGCAAACAAAATTGCACGTTTCATACTTTCTCCTCATCGATAGCATCGAGGCTACCGTGGCGCTAGTGTGCCATATCGGACCAGACACGCCTTGAGATTTAGTCTGAAAAAGTGTCAGCGAAAGGTTGCGCAGCGTTTTCTGCTAAGGACAGCGCCCGGAAAAGTCCGGGCGGGTAAACGGTTACACCAGAATTTGCTCAATGGCGGCAATCTCGTCCGCGGTTAATTCAGGCTGGCTCAGCATGTCGACGGCATCATCAATCTGCGCGGTTTTACTGGCGCCAATCAGCACCGACGTGACGCGCGTGTCGCGCAGCACCCAGCGCAGCGCCATTTGCGCCAGCTTTTGACCGCGCTGCTGTGCCAGCGCCTGCAGCTGCTGTACCTTCGCCATCTTCTCTGGCGTTAGCTGGTTTTCGTTGAGGAACTTGCTGCCGCTGGCGATGCGCGAATCCTGCGGAATGCCCTGCAGATAGCGGTCGGTCAGCACGCCACCGGCCAGCGGCGAGAAAGCAATACAACCGACGCCATTGTCACCCAGCACATCCAGCAGACCCTGTTCCGGCGTGCGTTCGAACATCGAATAGCGCGGCTGGTGGATCAGGCAGGGGGTGCCGAGATCGCGCAGCATGGCGATAGCGGCGGCGGCTTTATCCGCCGGGTAGTTCGAAATCGCCGCGTACAGCGCTTTACCCTGACGCACCACCTGATCGAGCGCGCGCATGGTCTCTTCCAGCGGCGTTTCCGGATCCGGACGATGGTGATAAAAGATATCCACGTACTCCAGCCCCATCCGCTTCAGGCTTTGATCGAGGCTGGAAATCAGGTATTTGCGTGAGCCCCAGTCGCCGTACGGACCGTCCCACATGGTGTAACCCGCTTTGGTGGAGATCACCAGCTCGTCGCGCAGGCCGTGAAAATCTTCGCGCAGAATGCGGCCAAAGTTGCTCTCCGCAGAACCGGGCGGCGGCCCGTAGTTATTGGCCAGATCAAAATGGGTTATACCGCGATCGAACGCGTGACGCAGCAGCGCGCGGCTGTTGTCGACGCGCGTGCTGTCGCCAAAGTTGTGCCATAGACCCAGCGAAATCGCCGGCAGCTTCAGGCCGCTGCGGCCGCTGCGGCGATACTGCATCTGGTGATAACGTTCGGCGTGGGGAAAAGTACTCATGCAGCGTTCCTGTCTCAGGTGGGAGAAAGTGGCATCAGCATAGCAGTGTATGCGTTTACACTGCGCCGTAACGCGGCAAAGATCGCAACTTACAGAATTTTCTGTCGTCGTAACGAATGCTTGCCATGCATGACAGCGCGATGATGGTGAAAATCTCGCCAGTTCAGCCACATCGCTAATACTCCTGATCATTCCCCCTCACAGGAGCGGTCGATGAACACTCTTAACGTTGGCGACTATTTACTGCATCGTTTGCACCAGGCGGGTATCCGCCATCTGTTCGGCGTACCCGGCGACTACAACCTGCAATTTCTCGACAGCGTCATTGACCATCCCGGTATTACCTGGGTCGGCTGCGCTAATGAACTGAATGCCGCCTATGCGGCCGATGGTTACGGTCGCTGCAACGGCGCGGCCGCGCTGCTGACCACCTTTGGCGTCGGTGAACTCAGTGCGATTAACGGCATCGCCGGCAGCTACGCCGAATATGTGCCGGTGATTCACATCGTCGGCGCTCCTGCCAGCCACGCCCAGCAGCAGGGCGACTGCGTGCATCATTCGCTCGGCGACGGCGATTTCGGCCATTTTCTGCGCATGGCCCAGGAAGTCAGTGCCGCCAGCGCGGTGCTGAGCGCCGACAACGCCGTGGCTGAAATTGATCGGGTCATCGCTGGCGCGCTGCAGCAGCACCGTCCGGGCTATCTGCTGCTGGCGGTGGATGTCGCCGCCGCCACGGTAACGCTGCCGTCCGCCAGCGCCAGCCCGGCACCGGCTGAAAACCGCGACGTGGCGCAGGCGTTTGCCGCAGCGGCGGAACGCCTGCTGGCACCGGCGCAGCGCGTGGCGCTGCTGGCCGATTTTCTCGCTGCCCGCTGGCAGCTGCAGGCACCGCTGGCTGAGCTGCGTGCGCTGCGCGCCATTCCGGCTGCCACGCTACTGATGGGCAAGGGCGTGCTGGATGAGCAGCAACCGGGCTTCGTCGGCACCTACGCCGCCAGCGGCAGCCGCGAAACCGTGCGCGCGGCAATTGAAGACACCGATGTCACCCTGTGCGTCGGCGTGCGTTTTACCGACACTCTGACCGCCGGGTTTACCCAGCAGCTGTCGGCGCAGCGGGTGATTGATCTGCAGCCGTTTCATGCCAGCGTCGCCGGAGAAACCTTCGCACCGCTGAGCATGGCGCAGGCGCTGGCCGCGCTGCTGCCGGTTTATCAGCGCCACTGCGCACACTGGGCTACGGGCGTGGCCGACATGCCGGACGATGCACCGCCGGCTGCTGCCGCCGTAATCAGTCAGCAGGCTTTCTGGCAGGCGATGCAGCGTTTCCTGCAGCCCGGTGATATTATCCTTGCCGATCAGGGCACGGCGGCGTTTGGCGCTGCCGCGCTACGTTTACCGCATGATGCGCAGCTACTGGTACAACCTTTATGGGGTTCTATTGGCTATACTTTACCCGCCACCTTTGGTGCCCAGACGGCGCAGCCCGACCGCCGCGTCATTCTGATCATCGGCGATGGATCGGCGCAGCTGACCATTCAGGAACTGGGATCGATCCAGCGCGACGGCTTAAGCCCGATCATTTTTCTGCTGAATAATGAGGGATACACTGTCGAACGCGCGATCCATGGAGCGGAACAGCGCTACAACGACATCGCGCAGTGGAACTGGACCGCGCTGCCGCAGGCGATGAGCCTGAATTGTGCGGCTCAGAGCTGGCGCATCAGTGAAACGGCGCAGCTCGACGCCGTGATGGCGCTGCTCTGCCAGGCGCGTTGCCTGTCACTGATTGAAGTGGTGATGGAGAAACAGGATTTGCCGCCGCTGCTGCGCACCGTCACGGCGGCGCTGCACCAGCGAAATAGCCACAAAGTTTAGGACAGTTGCCTCTGTACAGTTGGGCTGGCGACAGTCAGGCTGTGCGTCGCACTGAATGACCAACGCTCATCGTGCAAGGTGAGCGTTGTTGTTTTATTGGCAGGCTTTTATAGTGTCCTGCACTTGTTTATGACCCAAGCGGAGCAGCAGAAGAATGACAAAATACGCCCTGGTCGGCGATGTGGGCGGCACTAACGCTCGTCTCGCCTTGTGTGAGGTGGAGACCGGCGCCATCTCCCAGGCCAAAACATTCTCAACATCAGACTACGACAACCTTGAAGCAGTTATCCGTCACTATCTGGATGAGCAAAAACAGGACATTACCGACGGCTGCATCGCCATTGCCTGTCCGATCACCGGCGACTGGGTGGAGATGACCAACCATGACTGGGCCTTCTCAACGCGTCAGATGAAGGAAAGTCTGGGCTTTACTACGCTGGAAATCATTAATGATTTCACCGCGGTTTCTATGGCGATTCCGATGCTGACGGCGCAGGACGTCCTGCAGTTCGGCGGCAAATCGCCGGTGCAGGATAAACCGATTGCCATTTACGGTGCCGGCACCGGGCTCGGCGTCAGCCATCTGGTGCACGTTGATAAGCGCTGGGTCAGCCTGCCGGGTGAGGGCGGTCACGTTGACTTCGCGCCAAACAGTGAAGAAGAGGATGCAATTCTCGAAGTGCTGCGCGCCGAACTGGGTCACGTTTCTGCCGAGCGCGTGCTGTCGGGTTCCGGGCTGGTTAACCTGTATCGCGCGATTGTGAAATCCGATCAGCGCGAGCCGGAAAACCTCAAGCCTAAAGATGTCACCGAGCGGGCACTGCAGGACAGCTGCATTGACTGCCGCCGCGCGCTGACGCTGTTCTGCGTCATCATGGGACGGTTTGGCGGCAACCTGGCACTGAACCTCGGCACCTTTGGCGGCGTCTACATTGCCGGTGGCATCGTGCCGCGCTTCCTCGAGTTCTTTAAAGCGTCCGGCTTCCGCGCGGCGTTTGAAGACAAAGGCCGCTTCCGCGATTACCTCGTTGATATCCCGGTCTACATGATTACTCACGACCAGCCGGGCCTGCTTGGCGCCGGTGCCCATCTGCGCCAGGCGCTGGGGCGCGTGCTGTAATCTGACGGGCGAACGGCTTCCCGTGCCGTTCGCCTTCAAAGATGCATCAGCTGGCGAAACGCCTTCACCTTGCTGCGACTCACCGGCACCTGCGCATCCATATCGCGCAGCTTCACCAGATAGGTGTTGTTAAACCACGGTTCGATCTCGCCAATCTTGCTCAGATTCACGCAGTAGGAACGGTGGCAGCGAAAGAACATCGACTCAGGCAAACGGCTGCAAAACTCGCTGATCGCCATCGACATCACATAGGCTTCGCGCCGCGTGTAGACAAACGTCAGCTTCTCATGTGCTTCAACGTAATAGATATCGTTGATATCGGTCACGATAATGCGCTCATCTTTGACTAAATTCACCGTTTGCGGCGCGCTTGCTGCTGGATTGTGCTGCTGCGCCTGCTGCTGTTGTGCGCTGGCCTCCAGCTTGTTCAGCATGGTGATGATGCGCGACTCGTGATACGGCTTGAGGATGTAGTCAAACGCCTGCAGTTCGAAGGCCTCGACCGCGTGCTCTTTCCACGCGGTGATAAACACAATCAGCGGCTTATGGATAAACTGGTTGATGTTCTGCGCCAGCAACATGCCGTCCAGCGACGGGATGTTGATATCGAGAAAAATTACGTCCACCCGATGAGTCTGCAGATACTTCAGCACTTCCAGCCCATCATCAAAGCAGGCTTCGATGCTGATCTGGCTATGCTGCTGGATCATCCAGCTTAGCTCCTGCTGCGCCAGGAATTCGTCTTCGACAATAATGGCTTTCACGCTGAGGTTTCCGCTAACGGGGTGAGCGGGCCGGACAGCCGCTGACCACTTTTGCTGAGGGTAAAGGCGATTTCCGTACCGGGCTGATGACGGGTGATGGTTAAGCCGTGGCCGGACAGCAGTTTCACCCGGTGATGCACATTCAGCAGGCCAATTTTGTTGCCCGGCATTTCGTTGCGCGCCACCCGGCTGACCACCTCTTCGCTGATGCCGGCACCGGTATCGCGCACCGCCACGCGCACGCGATCGCCCAGATCTTTCACGCTCAGCGTGACCACGCCTTTGCCGCGACAGGGCTGAATACCGTGCACAATGGCATTCTCCACCAGCGGCTGGATCAGCAGGCTGGGCAGCGAAAAGTGCAGATCCTCATCGATGTCGTAAATCATCGACAGCTTGTCACCAAACCGCGCCTGTTCAATGGCGATGTAATCTTTCACCTGCCACAGCTCTTTTTTGATGTCGATGGGTTCATCGTCGTTGAGTTCCAGGTTGTAACGCAGGTAGCGTGAAAGATTAATCACCAGCTGGCGCGCCGTGTCCGGATTCAGGCGAATCGATGAGGAGATGGCATTCAGCGCGTTAAACAGGAAGTGCGGGTTGATTTTGCTTTGCAGCGCGCGCAGTTCTGCTTTATTGGCCATCTCGCGTAACTGCTCGGCACGCGAGACTTCCAGCTGCGTTGAGATGATTTGCGACAGTCCGACCGCCATCTCTTTCAGTGAACCGGTAATACGATGGGCGCGGCGATAGTAGATTTTCAGCGTGCCGGTCACTTCCCCTTTTTCCCAAAGGGGAATCACCAGCATTGAGTGAATGTCTTTGGTGCGGTGTGCCTCATCGTTATTCTTAATGATTATTTTACCGCTGGCGATCGCCTGCGCGGTGGTCGGACTGATGCCGTCGTCGCCGTTGTGGTAGTTCTGCTCGCCGTAGCCGACGTAAGCCAGAATCTGTTTGGTGTTAGTAATGGCCACCGCATCGGCATGGATGTCGCTGCGAATGATGGCGCACACTTTGCGCAGCGAGTCGCTATTAACCTGACGAAACAGCGGCAGGGTTTTGTTGGCAATCTCCAGCGCCAGCTTGGCCTGACGCGCGGCAATCGCCTCCTTTTCCCCTTCGACGCTCTGCACCAGCAGCACAATCAAACCAATGCTCGACGCGCCGAGAATCATCGGCAGCGCAATTTCCGACACGATGGTTAAACCGAGTGACATCGGTTTCGCCCACAGCACGATCAGCAGCATGGTCAGGCTTTCACACAGCATGCCGCCGAGGATGCCGGCGCGCCAGCGCTGCTCTTTGCTGACGAAGCGGTTGATGGCGCCGGCGGCGATACCGGCGACGATGCTGGTAATCAGACAGGGCACCGAGGTGATGCCGTCGATATCAATCAGGAAGCGGTGCACGCCGGCAATCACGCCGGTTGCAATGCCGACCCACGGCCCGAACAGAATGCCGCCCGCCATGACCGCAATCACCCGGACGTTAAGCAATGAGCCGTCAACGTTGATGCCGGACCAGGTGCTGAACAGCGCAAACAGCGAGAAGATGGCGGTCACCACGGCTTTTTCGCCGATTGAGTGCTCATCTTTTTGCAGTAGCTGACGAAATACGCGGGTGCGGGTCAGGAAGAACAGGCAGATCAGCATCAGCGCGGCGCGGTCAAACACCGCCAGCA
Organism: Pantoea sp. Cy-640; assembly: GCF_011752635.1. Lineage (NCBI taxonomy): Bacteria > Pseudomonadati > Pseudomonadota > Gammaproteobacteria > Enterobacterales > Erwiniaceae > Pantoea > Pantoea sp. Cy-640. The sequence goes on from NZ_VWXB01000003.1 coordinate 266,993, forward strand.
GCATGTCGAAATGGGAAGGCACGGTGTTCTCCGGAGCAGGCAAGGTTGCGGACATGATAAAAAATGTGATCGCGATCCGCCAGCGTCCCGGTAAGCTGCGGACGTTTCTTATAGCCAGGATCAATTTTTAAGGTGCGCATTGCCGGTGCGCATCAATGCGCACCCTAAAGGACCGCGGATGCACCGTAGGGGCGCCATTTATGGCGACCAGATATGAAGGTGCGCGCCGTGTAAAATGGGCCGCTGACACACCGTAGGGGCGCCATTTATGGCGACCAGATCCGCCCATAACACCCGTCCCTGAAAGGAAGCAAGGCAGATTATCCGCTATGAAACCTGAAAAGAGGAAATCCTGAGTGCTAAAAAGAGGATTGCTGAAAGCGTGCAGCGTTCACTGGTTGTCACGGATGCGGTTTGCTATGTTGCCGTAAGCACAACAGCGGAGCGTGGCCATGCAATTACTCACCCCTCGTTTGTCCCTCAGCCGGTTACAGCCGGAAGACTGGCAGATTTTCAAAGCGGTACATGAAGATGCCGCGACCATGACCTGGGTGAGCGAGATCCCCGATGAAAACGACATCCGCCAGCGCTTTAACGAGCGGCTGGCACCGTGGCAACCCAGCAGTTTTCACATGCTGTGCCTGGTGGCGCGCCTGCGCGACAGCGGTGAAGCGATTGGCCTGTTTGGCTGCAGCGCCGAGTGGCATCCGTATCGTCAGGCCGAAGTGGGTTACATGCTGCGTCACGCCTGTACCGGTCAGGGCTACGGCAGCGAAGCGTTGCAGGCATTGTGTACGTTCCTGCTGCAGGCCGACTTCCACAAACTCAAAGCGCTGGTGATTGAGGGCAACTGGCCGTCGCGGCGCATTCTGGAAAAGAACGGTTTCGCGCTGGAAGGCACGCTACGCGATAATTACCGGCTCAACGGTCAGTGGGTAAACGATTGGGTGTTTGGGCGCTTAAACGAAGCAGGCTAAGAAAATTTGCCGTCCCCCCTCGACAATATTGTTATCAGCGCGTTATGTTCTTGTTTCGGTCACCGCAGTGACCAGCGTCGCTCGGACGGTCCGGGCGCTAACGTAATCCAGAGGACATCATGGCTGATAACAGCACACCCCGTCGTTTCTCGCGTATTGAACGTCTGCCCCCCTATGTATTTAACATCACGGCTGAATTGAAGATGGCTGCGCGCCGGCGCGGCGAAGACATCATCGATTTCTCCATGGGCAACCCCGATGGCGCGACACCGCCGCACATCGTGGAAAAACTCTGTCAGGTGGCACAGCGTGAAGACACGCACGGCTACTCTACCTCCAAAGGGATTCCGCGCCTGCGCCGCGCCATTTCGCGCTGGTACGCCGAGCGTTATCAGGTGGATATCGATCCGGAATCCGAAGCCATTGTTACCATCGGCTCGAAAGAGGGCCTGGCGCACCTGATGCTGGCGACGCTCGATCACGGCGACACCGTGCTGGTGCCCAATCCCAGCTACCCGATTCACATCTACGGTGCGGTGATCGCCGGCGCGCAGGTGCGCTCGGTGCCGCTGGTCGCGGGCGTCGATTTCTTCAATGAGCTGGAACGCGCCATCCGCGAAAGTTACCCGAAACCGAAGATGATGATCCTCGGCTTTCCGTCCAACCCGACATCGCAGTGCGTGGAGCTGGACTTCTTCGAGCGCGTCATCGCGCTGGCGAAACAGTACAACGTGCTGGTCATCCACGATCTGGCCTACGCTGACATCACCTATGATGGCTGGAAAGCGCCCTCGATTATGCAGGTGCCGGGCGCGCGCGATGTGGCGGTGGAATTCTTTACCCTGTCAAAAAGCTACAACATGGCAGGCTGGCGCATCGGCTTTATGGTCGGCAACAAAGAGCTGGTGGCGGCACTGGCACGCATCAAAAGCTATCACGACTACGGCACCTTCACACCGCTGCAGGTGGCGGCGATTGCGGCACTGGAGGGCGATCAGCAGTGCGTGCGTGATATCGCCGAGCAGTATAAACGCCGGCGCGATGTACTGGTGAAAGGGCTGCATGAGGCGGGCTGGATGGTCGATCTGCCGAAAGCGTCCATGTACGTCTGGGCGAAAATCCCCGACCATTACGCGCATCTGGGCTCACTGGAATTTGCCAAGCTGCTGCTGCAGGAGGCGAAAGTGTGCGTCTCGCCGGGCATTGGCTTTGGTGACTACGGCGATACCCACGTGCGTTTTGCCCTGATTGAAAACAGCGATCGTATTCGTCAGGCGGTGCGTGGCATTAAAGCGATGTTCCGCGCCGACGGTATTTTGCCGGGAACGGTAAAAGCGGTGGAAGAAGCAGAGTAAATACAAATCGGGGCGACTGAGCGGTCGCCCCGGCTGGCGTCTTTACAGCATCAGCACGAAGGTGCCGACCCAAAGTAAGACGAAGAAAGAGATTCCCATCAAGGCGTATTTCACAAAACAACTCCTCTGAGCGGTTACAATGATGGCGATCCCAAACCAGCGTAACCCGAACAGAATAAGAGAAAGGTGGAGTTCATCATCGCTACACGCTTTCTACTCAGGTCGCTTCGGGCTGCCCCGAAACAGGATCGAGCGCTAATTTACGCGGAATCGATCCGAAAATAAATAGGTCACTTCTGAGAAGTTGCTCACATTTTCATCGGGTCTCAATCTGCGGAATCGCCGACATGCCGACACGTAATTGCGCCAGATCGCTTTGATGCGGATCCAGCACAATTTTCACCGGCAAACGCTGAACCACTTTAGTGTAGTTGCCGGTGGCGTTATCGGGGGCAATCGCGGAAAACGTGGCGCCGGTAGCGGGCGCGATACTGTCAACGTGACCGGTGAAGGTCTTGCCTGGCAATGCATCAATCTTCACCACCACTCTCTGGCCCGGGCGCACATCCGCCAGCTGCGTCTCCAGATAATTGGCGGTGATGTAAGTCTGCTGTAGCGGCACCACGGCCAGCAGACGCGTACCCGCGCTGACCCAGGCTCCCACGCGCACCGAACGCTGACCCACCATGCCATCCACCGGCGCAATAATACGCGTATAAGAGAGATTCAGTCCGGCCTGGTCGACGCTGGCCTGCGCCGCCGCGACATCAGCCTCCGCCTGACGCAGCGCGGCCTCAAGCACCTTCACCTGCTGTTCGGCCGCCGCCAGCGCCGCTGCGCTCTGGCGCACCGTAGCGGCGGCGGAACGCTGGGTTGAGCTGGCTTTCTGCTGATCGTCAGCGGCTATGGTGCCGCTCTTGTACAGCTGGTTATAGCGCGCCGCGCTCTGTCCGGCATACTGTGCCGATGCCTGACTGGCGGCCAGCGTGGCGCGGGCCTCGGCAATGGTGGACTGCTGCTGGTCGAGCTGCGCCTGCGCGCTCAGCCGTTTGGCGTCGCTGACCTGCAGGTTCGCCCGCGCGGTCTCCAGCGCCACGCGATAGTCGCGGTCGTCGAGCGTCGCCAGCACGTCGCCAGCCCGCACGCGCTGGTTATCCTGCACGTTGACGTGGGCGATATAGCCGGACACCTTCGGGGCCACCAGCGTGTAATCGGCATTCACCCAGGCATCATCAGTGCGATGGTCGTTGCCGGTCATGGCTGACCACAGCCAGAACGCCATCGCCAGCAAAACCAGCAGCAGGGCGCTCAGCAGGATTGTTCGTTTCATAGCAAAAGCGTGCATAACAGTTATTCCGGAGTTTTGGTAACAGGTTGAATCAGGGTTTGCGGTGGCCAGACGCGTTTCGCCAGGCACAGCGTCAGCACTAACAGCCCGACAGCGAAAGCGATCAGCATCAGATACGCATCGCTCAGGCTCAGCACCATGGCCTGATGCTTCAGCAGGGTGGCGAAGCCGCTGAGATTGGCCGCGCTGCTGGCGCTGCCGTCGGCCAACAGCGGCAGGCTGCTGCTGGCCTGCTGGCTATCCGCTGCGGTCATCAGCCAGCTGCGACTGGCCGCCTGATCGACCAGCACGCTGGAGTGAAACTGCTCGCGATGGCTGATAAACCACTCCACCAGCGTGCTGGCGGCGATGCTGGCAAAGCCGCGTACGGTATTGAACATGGCGGAGGCGAACGGTCCTTCCGGCGGCGCGACCACACTGGTGGCGCTCATCAGCACCGGCAGAATCACCATCGGCTGACCAAACGCCTGCAAGATCTGCATCAGCCAGAAGTTTTGCCGCGCCCAGTCGGTGGTGATCTGCATGCCGAGCAGGCAGGCGGTCGCCAGCAGCAGCACACCGGCGATCAGCACCCAGCGGCAGTCAATCCAGCGGATATTCAGCAGGCTGGCGATCAGCGGTGCAATCAGCAACTGCGGCAGGCCGATGGTCAACGCCAGCGGCGCGAACTGCAGCGTGCGAAACCCCTCCACCTGACCAAAATAGGCCGACGGCAGCGCCGAACCGGACAGCGCCAGAATCAGTACACCCGCCAGCGCCAGCAAACCGTGCGACAAATTACGCCGGCGCAGCATCTGCAACTTAAACAGCGGCAGCGGGTGAAACCATTCATTAATAAAGAACACAATCAGCAACGCCAGCGCGCTGAATAATAGGGCGACAAACAGCGGCGAGCTGAGCCAGTCGAGACGCTCACCCTGCGTCAGCGCCAGAATCAGCAGCGCCATGCCCGAGCAGCCGCTCAGCATGCCGAACAGGTCAATCTGTTTAAATCGCTCAGTGCGCAGCGGATCCTGCGGCAGACCCCAGCCGATCAGCAGCATGGCGATCAGCATGGCCGGCACCACCTGCCAGAACACAAACATCCAGCTGACGTCATCGGTCCAGAACGCCGCCAGCGACGCCGCCAGATTCGGGCCAAACGTGGCGGTGAGGGCGTAAGCACTCAGCCCATAAAGTTTGATCGGCGGTGGCAGAAAGCGCAGCGCCACCGTCATCAGCAGCGGCGGCAGGGCGCCGCCAAACAGTCCCTGCACCACGCGCAGCGCAATAAACAGCGGGGCCGTGGGCATAAAGGGCAGCAGGACACCGCACATCATGAAACCGGCCGACACCGCCAGCGCGAAGCGGCGCAGCGAAAAGGTGACGGCGAACCACGGTGCAATCATCATCGCGGCGACTTCCGCTGCCTGATAAGCCGAAATAATCCAGCTGCCGTCATCGTAGCTAATGCCGACTGCGGCACGGATATCGGCCAGCGCGATGTCGGTGACGCGATCGTTTAATCCGGAGGTCAGCGCGGCGATCAGCACCCCCACCAGCCCCAGCGCGAGGCGCAGGGTAAAAGGATGCGGTGCCGGTGCCGGTGCCGCGACGGGCTGGGCATTCATAACAGGTGTCTCGTTATTGGTTGATGCAGTGTATTGCGATGTGATACAGCTCGCATCTTACATTTCGATATGGTGTATTGCAATGTGATACAGGGTGTAAAAGTGCGATCGTTCGCGCTAAAGTAGGGCAGGCCAAAAAGGAACGTATCATGGTAGAACCTCCCTCAAGCCGTGAGGATGAAAAAGCGGGTGGCATTCAGGTCATTGCGCGTGCGGCAAAAATTTTAAATGCGCTCGGTGAGCATCCGGGCGGCATGAGTCTGGGTGAAATTGCGCAGGTGGTCGATCTGCCGCGCTCGACGGTGCAGCGCATCGTGGCGGCGCTGGATAGCGCGCAGCTGGTGCGCAGCGGCGGGGCATGCGGGCTGCGCCTCGGTCCGGCGTTGCTGAAGCTGATCTCCAGCGTGCACAGTGACGTGGTGGAAATTGTCCGGCCGTTCCTCGAACAACTCTCGGCGGAAATCAATGAAACGGTGTCGCTGGCGCGGGCCAGCGGGACGCAGCTGGCGATTGTCCATTACGTGGTGGCCACGCGTGAGCTGCGCGTGGTGCCCCACATCGGCCTGAATCTGCCGCTCTACAGTACGTCCGGTGGTCGGGCGCTACTGGCGCTGGAGAGCGACGAAGATGTGCGGGTAATGGTCGGCGAAGCCTATGCGGAACTGACGGAAATGACGGTAAAAACGCTGCCGCAGTTGCTGACGCTGATTGCGGAGGTGCGCGCTAGCGGACTGGCTATCGATCGCGGCGAAACGCTGGAGGGCATTTCCACCATGGCGGTAGCGATTGATACGCTGTTCGGGCGCTTCTCGATCTCACTGCTGGTGCCGACGGCACGTTTTCACCGCCAGGAAGCGCATTACCGGACAGCGCTGATAAAGTGTAAAGAGGCGCTGATTCGCGAAATTGGCAAAATAACTGCTGCGGAAGGATAACCGACTGATGAAAACCTTGCTGATGGCCATTGATAACTCACCGGTGGCGGAAAAAGTGATCGCCCTGACCATTGAACAGGCGCTGGCGCAACAGGCGCAGGTCACCGTACTGTGCTGTGTCGATCCGGCTTATTCGTCGTGCAATCAGCCGATTGAGATCGACGCCGGGGAAGACCCGGACGATTTTGTCGTGGCGCAGGATGAACAAAACACAGCTGAAATGGTGGTACGCCATGCGCTGGCACCGCTGCTGCGCGCTGGCATTGACGCACGCGGGCTGATTCTGGCCGGTGAAGCGGCGGAAACCATTGTGGCGCAGTCTGAGGCGTTGCACGCCAGTATGATTATAATGGGCCGTCGTCACCTGTCGCCGCTCAACCGCCTGCTGAAAGGCTCGGTAAGCGCAGCAGTGATTGAACGCGCCAGCTGTCCGGTTTTAATTGACGTTCGCAAGGATTAATGTCGCTCCATGTTCTCGCTTTTCCCGCTCACGCTGGCCGCTTTTGTGCTGCTGGCGATCATCATCGTTATATTGCTGCGCACCACCGCGCTGCGCGTCTGGCAGGGTGTCCTGCTGTTTTTGCTGCCTGTGCTGCTGGCCAATCTGCTGTGGTTTAGCTGGCTGCATCCGCGTCAGGAGCGCGAGGCGCTGGCGGCGCAGGTGGCTACCCAACTGAGCGACGCGCCGGGTTATCGCGTGCTGAAAGTGCAGGAGCCGGCGCTGTGGCAACTGCTGAATCGCGAGCTGCAGCACAAGCTGGCAGAGGGCGTACCTGCGGAGCAGGCGCTGGGCGATATGCGCGGCTGGCTGATGGATTTGGTTAATCAGCGCATGGCGCGCGCCAGCGATGCGGCGATCATCAATTACATCCGCGTTTCGGTGCAGGAGATGCAGGCGCTGCAGCAGCAGGATACGCAGCGCTGCTTCCGTTTCCTCTATCCGCAGGTCAGCGGTGGCGTCAATCTGCAACAGGTGCTGTCGCCGGAGCTTAATCAGCGCGATGGTGAAGCGCTCGAGGCACTGCTGCAAAACAGTACCGGTGACGAGCTGGCGGTGGATCAGCCTCAGGCGCAGCGCGATCTGCAGCGCGTGGTGGAAAAACTGTATGGCAAGTGGGGCGATAAGCTGCAGCAGCTGAATATGCCGGCGGATACGGCGGTGGATCGCGGCACGATGTGCGCGATGTCGATTGATCTTTACAGCGGAATTCTCGCATTGCCGGACAAACAAGCGGCCAATCTTTTGCGTAAGATGGTCAGCCTTACCGGATAATGGGCGAAAAAAAGCCCGCTCAGCACGGGCATAAAGGTCACTTTCAGTATGTCTTTTTGTGGGTATCACCTGGTGTGGTGCAGACTTCGTTTTGTCTGAAGTCATCTTCTCACTGCTGATGTGATAAGGAAAACCGTTTGGTTTTATTGATTTGATTGGCGAAAGCTTTGCATTAATCGGACATTTCGCGTCTTTTTCCTATAGAGGCGTGTGGCGTTGCCTTTTACACTGCAACGTCTGATGAGGACACCCTAATGAATAAAATGCTTATTAGCGCGTTAGCGCTTTTTATGCTGGCCGGTTGTAGTGTCAGCAAACCCGGGGGTTTTGAGCGTGTAGATGAAGATGCCCGTTCAAATACCGTACAGTATCGTTACGATCCACAGAAGCTGGATAAAGATGCGCTGGAACTTGATCTGGCGAATTACTGTAACCAGCGCGGCTTCGATAAAGTCGAATCGCTTCCGGCGCAGGACAGCAATTTGCCTGGCCTGAAGAAAGTCTGGTATCAATGTAATTACGCGGTGAAAAGCTAAAAAATAAGGGCGGGATTGATTCCCGCCCTTTCTTTATTCATTTTTTATTATGTGCTGTGTGTGCTTTGCCCAATTACCAGTGACGATAGCCGCTATGGCCGTGATGCCAGCCGCCGCCGTGCCCGTGGCCCCAGCCGGGACCGCGTCCATGGTCGTGCTCGATAATACACCCGCTTAGCATGGTCATAATCGCCACCACCGAAGCGACTTTTATTAACTTCTTCATGGAGAGTCCTCCTCTTTTCCAATGAGGCCAGATTAACCGGGAAAAGTGGAGTGAAGATGCAGTGAATGTAGAGTTATTTCCGTAATTATTACCAGATATGTCAATTAAAAGCTAAAAGTGACAGGGCGGGAAATAAACCAATCGGAATAAGCTGAATAGCGCCTGATAATAACCCGATTACTCTGAAATGCAAGATTAAATAACAGTCATTCTCAACGCGTGATCAATTCTGTGGTCATCAGTAAAAAGCCTGCCGTGCAATTACACGGCAGGGTGGTGAATTAATTATGCAGTACCGGCGCGGCCAGGTTTTGACGATTTGGCAGACGGATACTGAGCGACAGCACCAGCGAGATCACCAGCAGCGTCATAATCAGACTGAAGGTCACGGTGAAGCCGCCGAACACCGAAGCCACCAGCGAGCCAAGCACGCTACCGATGCCGAAGCCGAGATAGATCAGGCCGTAGTTTTTGGTCAGGTTGTTAAGGCCGAAGAAATCACTGACCAGTGACGGAAAGACGGTGATGGTGCCGCCAAAGCTGAACGCTACGCAGGCCAGCGACAGGAAGAAGGTAGTTTCATTCATGTGGGTGAACAGCAGGATGCTCATGCCGCTCAGCGAAACCAGCTGTGCCAGCGAAATGACCCGGATGCGCGCCATTTTGTCCGACAGCACGCCGAGAATCAGTCGTCCGCTCAGGTTGGCAATGGCAATTACCGTCACCGCATTGGCCGCCGTTTGCGTGCTCAGGTGCACCAGGCCTTCACCAATGTCTTTCGCGACGCCAATCACATACAAACCACTCATGCAGGCCGTCAGGAACATCAGTGCCAGCATCCAGTACTGCGGCAGGCGCACCGACTGTGCCAGCGTGAACTCCTGTATGGCCTGCTGCTGACGTGAACCGGCCTGCTGCAGCGGCGCATCGCGCATCATCAGGGCACCGGCAATAATCATCGTCATCGCCAGCACACCCCAAATCATAAAGGTATTTTCCAGCCCCTGAGTGCTGAGCAGTGCGCCACAGATAAATTTAAAGCCGAGACTGCCGAGGCCGTAAGCGCCGATCGAACAGGCCGAAATCAGCCCTTTGCGCTCCGGAAACCACTTCACGCAGTTAGAGAGCGTCATCAGATAACCCGCGCCATCGGCCAGTCCAACCAGAATGCCGGCGCTCAGGTACAGCATCATCAGGTTGTCAGCATGGGCGGTCAGCCAGAAGCCAATCGCCATCAGAATGCCTGCACCGATGGTGACGTTGCGCACGCCAAAGCGCTCCTGCAGCTTGCCGGCCAGCGAGGAGGCAATCGCCAGACCAAGACTGAGCAGACCAAAGGAAAAAGCCACCTGGCTGACTGGCGCATCCAGCTTCTGCGCCAGCTGGCCGTTAAACAGGCTCCAGGTATAAACCGAGCCGAGCGCGAACTGGGTAATGATGGTGCCTGCGAGGGTAAGGATACGGACACGCTGATGATTAGGGGTAACGGCTATTGTCATTTTTCTCTCTCCCATCCGGGAATACGGAATCTGCAGCAATAATAAGCCTCACGCGGGCGCGGGTGGTGCGGACGGGCGTGAACGGAGCGGGAGACGGAATGAAATGCTGTGAAACCGGTATGAATGGCATTGCGCCTTTGCTTAAGCGCAGCGCGGATGTCGTTACATGAACAGGCATTGCGACAGATGAGCATGTGTAACAGGGTGTTTTAAGCGCAGCATCTGCGCGGCAAAACGCAGGAACTTTGCCAGGCTTATAGTTCATTCAACAGGAGGAAATATGAAAGACCGGGCATATGAATCCGTATCCAGCGGGGATGAGGTTTGCTGCATCATCGGTCAGGCGGTTATCGAGTTAAGCGATGAACAGCAGCCTGTGACCAGGTCCACCCTGTCGCTGAAATTACTGGCGATGGCCGACCGCGACAGAGATGATGAACGCGTTCTGCTTTACTGGATTGCCAGAAAAGCCATTAACCAACCTCACCAGCTCAACATCGGCGTCGGGGGCTGGCGCTAGAGGAGTGACAGAGCGGGCGCCATGCCCGCTCTTGCTTCAGGCCAGACGTAACCGGCGATGAGCCGGCCAGCGCACGAACATCACCATATTCCCTGCCAGAATCATCACCAGCCCGACGATGGCATTGCTATGCCACTGATAGCCTTCATACAGCGTCGAAAGCGTCAGCGCCACCAGTGGAAACAGCAGGGTGCTGTAAGCCGCCTGGCTGGCACCGATGCGCCCCACCAGCGTGAAGTAGGCACCAAAGCCCAGCACCGAGCCAAACAAAGCCAGATAGCTCATTGCGCCCAGCCACTGCAGATTGAGTGCCGGTGCCAGCGCGTCGCCATTCACCAGCGCCAGCACGGCCATGATCAGCGCACCGTATAGCATGGCGTAGCTGTTGGTGGTCAGCACGTCGCGCTGACGACGCTGATGGCGGGTAGAAATCATATTGCCGAAGGAGAAACCGAGCGTGCCCAGCGCGCTCAGCCCCACGCCCCACAGCAGCTGCGGCGCAACCTGGGCTGACTGAATATCCTGCCAGAATAGCGCAACAATCCCGCCGAGGCCCAGCGCGGCGGCGGGCAGCAGGCGGAAAGGCGGGCGCTGGCGGAAAAAGATCCAGCTGTTGAGCGCGTTATACAGCACCGCCATCGAAAAAATCACCGACTCCAGTCCGGTGCTGATCATCGCTGCCGCATGGTAAAAGCAGACAAAATTAAAACCGAATACGCAGCCGCCCTGTAACAGACAAAACAGGTGGTCACGCGCATCCAGCGTACGCAGACGTTTCAACAGCCGGAGAAGCACCAGCATGGTCAACGAGGCGAACAGGAAGCGCCAGAATACCGCCACCAGTACCGGCGTATCGGCGGCCTGCTGCTGCAGAAAAATCGCAATCCAGGTGGTGCCCCAAATCAGCACCACCGCGAGGTATAACATCAGGTTCATCAGAAACTCTCCGGCGGAATCAGGCTCGCAGTGTGCCTGAGTGACAGGAGCGCGGCTTGCATGGCTTTGCGCAGCACTTGCAAATTCTTGCGCTTTTTCCCGCCTGGTCCGGCATTGGCCTGTTTTCTGTCCGGTCAGTTGCGTAAACTACAGACATCAACCCAGAGAGCGATGTCAGACCATGCCGGAATATCAGACGTTTACTATGCTTCAGCGTCACAAAGCGCAGCTGCGCGATAGCGTGCAGCTGAGCGGCGGCATTCGGCTGGCGGCGTGGTTCAACAGTGGCGATCGCGTGACCAACCTCAGCGATCACCATACGCTTAGCCTGTACGTCGCCGATGGTTACGACACCTGGCACAAAACGCCGCACGGCTGGCGCAACGGCGGCGCGCCGGATCGCTTTTGCCTGATGCCGTCTGGCACCGAGTCGACCTGGGATCTGCGCGCGGATTTATCCTTCGTGCACCTCTACTGCACCGATGCGCATTTGCGTCACCTCGGTGAGCAGGTGTGGGATCGCAGCCCGGCGCAGCTTAACCTGCATGAGAAGATTTTTGCCGACGATGACCGCATCACCCAGCTGTATCGTCATTTTCTGCTGAGCGCCGACTGGCAGCAGCCGGCTAACCAGCTGATGCTGAGCAGCGCCTCAACACTGCTGATGACCCATCTGCTGCAGCGCTACAGTCAGGTACAGTGGCAGCTGCCGCAAGTGCGTGGCGGACTGGCGCCGGCAGTATTGCGCCGCGTGCTGGCGCTGATCGATACGCAGCTGGATCAGCCGTTAACGCTGGCCCAACTGGCGGCGGAGGCGGCGCTCAGCGAATACCATTTTGCGCGCATGTTCCGCAGCAGCACCGGCGAAGCGCCGCACCAGTATGTGATGCGCCGCCGTATGGAAGCCGCGCAGCAACTGCTGCAATTCAGCACGCTGTCGCTCACTGAGATTGCCCTGCGCTGCGGTTTCCACTCCTCCAGCCATTTCAGCAACCGCTTCCGTCAGCTGCACGGCATGGCACCCTCGGCATGGCGTCAGCGCTGACAGGGCAGTTGGAATGAAGTTTGTGAGGAATAGATTACTGAATTAGCAGCGGCGCGATTTATCGCGTACGTCATTATGTCGTGAACCACGCTATCCTGATTGATTCCCTCTGGTCGCATCCGAACGTTATTTATACGAAATTTCCCACATGGGTGGTGATTTATACGATTACGTTGAACGGATGTAGCACGGGGCTTAAGTGCGCTCTGTTTTACCTGAAATCTTTACTTCATCTCATTACCGTCCTGTATGAAATTCCGCACTGCTTTTATCCGCAATTTTTATCTTTTTATGTCATTTCTTTCTTGATGGTGGGATGGTTTCTGGCGGATTTTTTATTTTGACCTGAATCAATAAATTCACGCTTTGTTAATATTAATCCACAACTTTATTTTTTATTGGCATTAATGTGCGGCCTTTAATGTCTTTGCCAGTTTTTTTAGCTGGTTTCAGGTGACAATGATTTGCATTTTTTAGTGTTAATGGCTTATGCATGTCACTTTTGCAGCTCAAAGATCTGTCTATTTGCTTTTTTGTCGATCATTGCTCTGTTGTTACCTCTAAAGTAGTATGGCGCGAAAAATGTGCGCTGAGATAAACAGAGGGATGATGAAATGGCAGATAGTTTCCAGAATGAAGTGCCAAAGGCACGTATTAACTTAAAACTTGACCTGCATACCGGAGGCGCAAGCAAGAAAACCGAGCTTCCGCTGAAATTACTGGTGGCGGGCGACTTTAGTCATGGTCAGGCGACCGCACCATTATCAGAGCGAGCCAAAGTTAATCTGAACAAAAATAACTTTGACGCAGTGCTTTCCGAATATTCGCCCAAAGTCACGGTTGCCGTTAAAAATACGCTGGCCGATGACGGCAGCGAAGACAGCATCAGTCTGACTTTCCAGAGCATGAAAGATTTCTCTCCGGAACAGGTCTCCCGGCAAATACCTCAGCTGAAGGCCATGCTTTCTATGCGTAATTTACTGCGTGATTTAAAAGCCAACCTGCTGGATAACCAGGCCTTCCGAAAAGAGCTGGAAAAAATTCTGCTGGACCCGGCGTTAAGTGCAGAACTGCGCGCTGAGCTCTCAACCCTGGCACCAAAACAGCCATAACCATCACGATGATTTAACGGATTAATAAGGAAGATGCTGATGTCTGTAAATAATGAGAATGCGACGGGTGGCGAGAGCGTGGTGCTGGAACGTCCGGCAGCCGGTGGGGTTTATGCCACCCTGTTTGAAAAAATCAATCTTAACCCGGTTTCTGAGCTGAGCGCGCTGGATATCTGGCAGGATGCGCAGGCGATGTCGGATGCAACGGCGGATGAGCGTTTAACCGCCGGCATGCAGGTATTTCTGGAATGCCTGAAAAAATCAGGCGCAAAAGTTGAAAAACTCGACAAAAATCTGATTGACCATCATATCGCCGCGCTGGATCACCAGATCAGTCGTCAGCTGGATGCGGTCATGCACAGCGAAGAGTTCCAGGCAGTGGAGAGCCTGTGGCGCGGTGTGAAATCGCTGGTTGATAAAACCGATTTCCGCCAGAACGTGAAAGTCGAACTGCTGGATATGTCTAAAGAAGACCTGCGTCAGGACTTCGAAGACAGCCCGGAAATTATCCAGAGCGGCCTGTATAAACACACCTACATTGATGAGTATGACACACCTGGCGGCGAGCCGATTGCGGCGCTGATTTCCGCTTATGAGTTTGATGCGTCTGCGCAGGATGTTGCCCTGCTGCGCAATATTTCAAAAGTGTCTGCTGCGGCGCATATGCCGTTTATCGGCTCTGCCGGCCCGCAATTCTTCCTCAAGGATTCAATGGAAGACGTAGCGGCCATCAAAGATATCGGTAACTATTTTGACCGCGCTGAATACATCAAGTGGAAATCCTTCCGCGAGACGGACGATTCGCGCTACATCGGTCTGGTGATGCCGCGTGTGCTGGGTCGCCTGCCATATGGCCCGGATACCGTTCCGGTGCGCAGCTTCAACTACGTTGAAGAAGTCAAAGGCCCGGATCACGACAAATACCTGTGGACCAACGCCTCGTTTGCCTTCGCATCCAACATGGTGCGCAGCTTCATTAACAATGGCTGGTGCGTGCAAATCCGTGGTCCACAGGCCGGTGGTGCGGTGCAGGATCTGCCGATTCATCTGTACGATCTGGGCACCGGCAATCAGGTGAAGATCCCGAGTGAGGTAATGATCCCGGAAACCCGTGAATTCGAGTTCGCCAATCTCGGTTTCATTCCGCTGTCCTACTACAAAAACCGCGACTACAGTTGCTTCTTCTCGGCCAACTCCACCCAGAAACCCGCGCTGTATGACACTGCGGATGCCACCGCTAACAGCCGCATTAACGCCCGTCTGCCGTATATCTTCCTGCTGTCGCGTATCGCGCATTATCTGAAGCTGATTCAGCGTGAAAACATCGGCACCACCAAGGATCGGCGTCTGCTGGAACTGGAGTTGAACACCTGGGTGCGCAGTCTGGTGACCGAAATGACCGATCCGGGCGATGAGCTGCAGGCTTCTCACCCGCTGCGCGACGCGAAGGTGGTAGTGGAAGATATCGACGACAACCCGGGCTTCTTCCGCGTCAGGCTGTACGCCATCCCACACTTCCAGGTAGAGGGCATGGACGTCAACCTGTCACTGGTTTCCCAGATGCCGAAGGCGAAATCGTAAGCGAAGGCAGGAAGCCAATGAAAACGGAACAACCGTTATGGGGCAGGGGCGTTATGGTCTCTCCCCAGCACTTCCAGCAACAGGTCGCCTATGCGGCCTGGTCTGCGGAATGCATCGCCCGGCTGGGCCTCTCCCATCCCTGGGGGATGATTGCGGCCACCTTCGAACCTGATGCACTGAAGCTGGGCCGCCTGCAGGCCCGTCATCTGCACATCCGTTTCCCCGATGGCACGCTTATCGACACCGATAATGCCGATGACCTGCCACCGGTGCTGATGCTTGAGGACGAATCACAGGACGTGGTGGTGGTGCTGGCGCTTCCGCTGCTGCGGGCAAATGGCGGCAACTGCCTTAAACCCGATGAGGTGGCGGAGCGCCCTGTGCGTTATCGCCAGCGCTGGCGGGATGTCCGCAACACCTTTGGCGACGATACCCGGCAGATTGCAGTGATGCAGCCAGAGCTGACGCTGCGTTTTGCCCATCAGAATAACAGTGATTATCTGACCTGTCCGGTCGCCCGTCTGCAGCAGGATTCACAGGGCAGCTGGGCACTCGATGAAACCTGGCTTCCGCCACTGCTGGCTCTGCAGGGCAGCCGCTGGCTGGTAACCCAGCTGGAACAATTGATGACACAACTGCGTGCCCGTCTGAGTCGACTGATGGCCATGCGACGTGAAAGTAACGAGCGCATGGCCGACTTTGCCGTGGCTGATGTGTCGTTGTTCTGGCTGCTCAATGCCCTGAACAGCGCAGAACCGGTGCTCGGCCAGTTTCAGCGTAACCTGCAAAGCCCACCGGAGCGTTTGTACCCGGAACTGGCGCGGCTTGCGGGCAGCCTGCTGACTTTCTCGCTGGAACACCAGGTCAGTGCTATTCCGGTCTGGCAGCATGAACAGCTGAATAACGTCTTCCCGCCGCTGTTTGACTTACTGGGCGATCTGCTGGAAGCCAGCCTGCCGTCACGGGTGGTGGCGATTGAGCTTGAGCACGATGCCCGGCTGCACGTCTGGCAGGCCCGTCTGCATGACTCCCGTCTGCGCGAAGGGGCGGATTACTACCTTTCCGTGCGTTCACCGATGCCGGTGGCACAACTGCAGGAGCAGTTCCCGCGCCAGTGCAAGATCGGCAGTCCCGATCATGTCAGGAGTATCGTCAATTCCTCACGGGTGGGCGTGCCACTGACGCCACTGCGCCATGTGCCGGCAGCCATTCCGCTGCGTCTGGAAAACCAGTATTTCAGCCTTGATGTCTCGCATCCCCTGGCCAGCGAAATGCTTCAGAGCGGCACCTGTATGTTTTACGTTCCGGGCATGCTCGGCGAGCCTGAACTTGAACTTTTTGCGGTACTGAGAACATGAGTGAGCCTAAACGCAGTACTGCTGCGCCCATTGATATTGATGCTCTGCTGCAGGATACCTGGCTGCAGGTCATCAGCCTGCGTCACGGTCCGACGTTTCAGGATGGAGAAGGGCGCACGTTGTGGGAGCGTTGCATTGCCGATGTCGAACGTGTGCAGCGTGAGCTGAAAGCGAGCGAACTCGATGAAGTCAGCTGTCAGCATATTCTCACCGCACAGTGTGCGCTGCTTGAT
Source organism: Pantoea sp. Cy-640 (assembly GCF_011752635.1). Taxonomy (NCBI): domain Bacteria; kingdom Pseudomonadati; phylum Pseudomonadota; class Gammaproteobacteria; order Enterobacterales; family Erwiniaceae; genus Pantoea; species Pantoea sp. Cy-640. The sequence goes on from NZ_VWXB01000003.1 coordinate 283,537, forward strand.
GAGGCGGTCAAAGGTCGTGGTGTGGAGGATGACGCCTGCGTGCAGTGGTATGACATTCCCCTGCAGGGGCACTTCCTCGGCACCATGGATGCCGGTGATACGCTGTGCGATCGCATGCGTGATGTGCTGCGTGAACCGGCGCCTGACCAGGCTGTTATGACCTGCTTTCAGCGGGTCATGATGCTGGGGTTCCTCGGCAGTTTCCGCTCTCTTAACGATCCGGAGCGCCAGAAACTCGTCAACGCGCTCAGCGAACATGTCACGCCGTTCAGCTATCCACCAACCCATCCGGTTCTGGCGGAAAGCCGTACCGGACGAGAAATGGGTGGCTGGCTGGCTTCATGGCCCGTGCGTATTGGCCTGAGCGTGGTGCTGGTGGCTGCGCTGTGGTGGGGACTGAGCCACTGGCTGGATAAGATGCTGGTGACCCTGCTGCCGGGAGCCGTGAAATGAGTCCTGCACAGCAGCGCGGGCTTGCGCTGTGGGCCGCCCTGCTGAGTGCCGTGGTTTGCCTGAGTTTCCTGCCGGTATCGCGACTGGTTTCGGTGCTCTTTCTGCTTGCCGTGCTGGGGCTTATCCTGGCGTTGTGGATTGTCGCCAGGCGTTGTGCGAAACATGACGTCGCCCTAAATCTGGATGACCTCCCGGAAGCCACTTACCGTCAGCCTGTGGTGCTGGTCTGTGGCGATCTGCCGCTGGCATGTATGCAGCAGTCACCGGTGCTTACTGTGACACAGGGATGCTGGATCCGCGTGGAGGAACATCAGGATCTGCAGCAGGTTGCCTGTCAGATTCTGCGGTTGCGTCCTGACTGGGGCCGACAGCTGTCGGTGATGGTCAGCGTCTGTCCGCAAAAACACGCCGACAGCGAGCGGCTTACCCGTCGTCTGCTGGCGCTGCGCTGGCAAATCAGCCAGCTGCGTAAAGAAACCGGGCATTCTGTGCCGCTGGTTCTGAATGGTCAGGTTGGCAGTGCGATGACCAATGATCTGCTCTGGCAGGCGGCTATCCCTGGGGAAGGGGTGAGGGTCTGGCGTGCGTCTTCAGCGCCGGGCTCAGTCGCTGCATGGGTCACCACCGGTGGCGCGCCTGCGATGCAGCAACAGGTGCTGATGAACAGCCTGATGAGCTGGTTCCGGTTGCACGTTAAAGCGGTCTTCATTGATGAGAGCCCTGATGTTCCGGTCATTGCACCGGTTGCGGTGCTGTGGGGATTGGGACCGATCCTGGCCGGAAGTCTGGCCACCTCGGTATGGACGGCATGGCTGTCCCGTCATACTGCGATGCAACAGGTAGCGGGCTGGCAGCCGGTGGGAACGGACAGTACGGTTATTGCCGCGTTGCCGGATTTTATCCTGCCGCTGCTGCCGGAAGGGCGAGGCCTGACGCCGCGTGGGCAAGCCTTCCGTTATGCGCTCGCGATTTTCACGCTGGCGGCCATGGCTGCACTGCTCAGCAGTGGCTGGAACAATCGCCAGTTGCTGCAGCGTGTCAGCTTCGATATTGCCCGTTATGAACGCATCCCGATGCAGGATTTCGCACCCAAAGCCGACGCCGTTGCCGTTCTGCGTAACGATGCGGCCGGGCTGGATGACCAGGCGCGCAATGGCGTACCGATGCGGATGGGTCTCGGTCTGTATCAGGGCGAGCGTCTGCGAATGCCTGTGCTGGATGCGATCCGTTCGTATGTGCCCCCGCCACCGCCGCCAAAACCGCAGCCGAAACCGGTGCCGAAAATTGTTCGCCTCGACAGCATGTCGCTGTTTGATTCCGGCAAATCCACGCTGAAAGCCGGGTCCACCAAAATGCTGGTGAACTCACTGGTCGGCATCAAAGCGAAGCCGGGCTGGCTGATTGTGGTCGCCGGCCACACCGATAACACCGGTAACCCGCAACTGAACCAAACGCTCTCTCTGAAACGTGCCGAAGCGGTGCGCGACTGGATGCGTGACACCGGTGATGTACCGGAAAGCTGTTTTGCGGTGCAGGGCTATGGCGAAAGCCGCCCAGTCGCAACCAATGACACGACGGATGGGCGTGCGCTTAACCGTCGCGTCGAAATCAGTCTGGTACCGCAGGCTGATGCCTGCCAGATACCGGGCAACCCCCAGACGTCATCGCAGGATGATGACGTATCACAACACAACGGAGAGTAATCCATGGCAATCCCTGTTTATCTTTGGCTGAAAGACGACGGTGGTGCGGACATCAAAGGTTCTGTGGACGTTCAGGATCGTGAAGGCAGCATCGAAGTGGTGGCACAGCAGCATAACCTGTACATCCCGACCGACAACAACACCGGCAAGCTGACCGGTACCCGTATCCATACCCCGTTCCTGTTCACCAAGGAAATCGACTCCTCCAGTCCTTACCTGTACAAGGCGGTGACCACCGGGCAGACCCTGAAGTATGCGGAATTCAAGTGGTACAAAATCAACGACGCGGGCCAGGAAGTGGAGTACTTCAACACCAAACTGGAAAACGTGAAAGTCGTGAAAGTGAATCCGGTAATGCATGACATCAAAAATCCTTCTTTCGAGAAGCACAACCACCTTGAGCAGATCGAACTGCGCTACGAAAAAATCACCTGGACCTATAAAGACGGCAACATCATTCATTCAGATAGCTGGAACGAACGCGCCACCGCCTGATTACGCGTCATATTTCGTGCCGCAGGTGCGTTGGCCGCACTCGTCCGCCCCGGTCACATAGTTATCTATGCTCCCGGGGCGGATGAGCTTGCCGCCTTCCTGCGACACGAACTATTTAGCGTAATCGACTGTGTGATGGCGTCGTGGGGGCGGCATTCTGGCCGCCCAAATTCGGCCGTGTTGCCTTGTTCGCGACCGTGATACGCATTCTGTCAGATGTCTGGTGATTTCATTCGCGGCGGGTGAAATCACAAGTCATTTCCTTCTTTCCTGCTGCCTTATGCGCTTTGGTTTACAGCGATGGGCGGTAGCGTGCCCCTAATCAGGAGATTTTTGCTATGGACAGTCAGTCAGCCGCGCTTCTGCGTCGTCTTAACCCATTCTGCGCGCAGGCACTGGAAGCCGCCGCCTCCCTGTGTCAGACCCGCGCGCATGCGGAAATTTTGCCGGAGCACTGGCTGCTGAAGCTGCTCGAACAGGGGGAAGGTGACCTGACGGTGCTGGCACGCCGCTATGAGTGGGATATGGATATGCTATGGCAGGATTTGCTTGCCTGGCTGGATAAACTGCCACGTTCAGTCCGTCAGCGTCCGCAATTGTCTGACACTCTTCAGACACTGATGCAGGAAGCCTGGCTGATTGCTTCTCTCAACGGTGAGGAACAGATCCGCAGCGTCCATCTGCTGATGGCGCTGGTTGATAAACAGAAACTGGTGCGCTGTGACGGGCTGTGGCCGCTGCTGACGCTGGGCCACAGTCAGCTGGATCGTCTGCGTCCGCTGCTTGATGGGCAGTCGGAGGAACGCCCGGAACGGCAACAGGCAGCGGAACTTGCGCAGAGTTATGGTGGTGAGGTGGAGTTTGTCGGGCACCCGGTCGGCGCGGCCATAAAGGACGGCGAACTCAATCCAGCGCTGCAGAACGCACTCGATAAATTCACGCTCGACGTTACTGCCAAAGCCAGAGAAGGCAAAATCGACCCGGTTTTTGGGCGCGATACGGAGATCCGCCAGATGGTGGATATTCTCTCGCGTCGCCGCAAGAACAACCCGATTCTGGTCGGTGAACCGGGCGTCGGTAAAACCGCGCTGGTGGAAGGCCTGGCTTTACGTATCGCTGAAGGCAACGTTCCGGAAAGCCTGAAGCCGGTTATTCTGCGCACCCTCGACCTCGGCCTGTTGCAGGCGGGCGCAGGCGTGAAGGGCGAATTCGAACAGCGCCTGAAAAACGTCATTGATGCGGTGCAGCAGTCCCCGGTACCGATTCTGCTGTTTATCGATGAAGCGCACACTATCATTGGCGCCGGCAACCAGGCCGGCGGCGCGGATGCCGCCAACCTGCTGAAACCGGCACTCGCTCGTGGCGAACTGCGTACCATCGCCGCCACTACCTGGTCTGAATACAAGCAATACTTCGAACGCGATGCCGCGCTGGAGCGCCGCTTTCAGATGGTGAAGGTCGACGAGCCGGACGACGACACCGCCTGCCTGATGCTGCGCGGACTGAAAGCCCGCTACGCCGAACACCACAACGTGCATATCACTGATGATGCAGTACGCGCAGCCGTTACGCTTTCCCGCCGCTATCTGACGGGCCGCCAGCTGCCGGACAAGGCGGTTGATTTGCTGGATACCGCCGCCGCACGTGTGCGGATGAGTCTTGATACCGTGCCAGAACAAATTGTGCGCCTGACAGCACAACTGACCGCACTGGCACTGGAAGCGCAGGCGCTGCGGGAAGATATCGCCGCCGGCAGCAACCGTCACGATGACCGCCTGGGTGTCATTGAGCAGCAGCGGACTGAACTGGAGACGCGCATCGAAGAGCAGGAAGCACGTTTCAGCCACGAAAAGGCGCTGGCACAGCAACTGATGATCAGCCGCCAGGACATCAGCCAGCAGGCTGACGTTGCCGACCTGCAACAGCAGCTTGAACAGGCGCAGCAGGGCGATGTGCTGGTTCAGGTGGATGTGGACACCCGCACCGTCGCGAATGTGATTGCCGACTGGACCGGCGTGCCGCTGTCTTCGCTGATGAAAGACGAGCAAACCGAACTGCTGACGCTGGAAAACGAAATCGGCCAGCGTGTGGTCGGGCAGGACGTGGCGCTGACCGCCATCGCCCGGCGCCTGCGCGCGGCGAAGACCGGACTCACGTCAGAGAACGGCCCGCAGGGCGTGTTCCTGCTGGTCGGTTCGAGCGGCGTCGGTAAAACCGAAACCGCGCTGGCGCTGGCGGATGTGCTGTACGGCGGTGAAAAATCGCTGATTACCATCAACCTGTCCGAGTACCAGGAGCCGCACACTGTTTCCCAGTTGAAAGGCTCACCGCCGGGCTACGTGGGTTACGGTCAGGGCGGCATCCTCACCGAAGCGGTACGTAAGCGCCCGTACAGCGTGGTACTGCTCGATGAGGTGGAAAAGGCGCACCGTGACGTGATGAACCTGTTCTATCAGGTGTTTGATCGCGGCTTTATGCGCGACGGCGAAGGGCGTGAAATTGACTTCCGCAACACCGTGATCCTGATGACCTCCAACCTTGGTAGCGACCATCTGATGCAGCTGCTCAGCGAACAGCCGGAGGCCAGCGAAGGTAATCTCCACGAGCTGCTGCGCCCGATATTGCGCGACCACTTCCAGCCGGCGCTGCTGGCGCGCTTCCAGACGGTGATTTATCGCCCGCTGGCTGAGGCCGCCATGCGTACCATCGTGGAAATGAAGCTGTCACAGGTCAGCAAGCGCTTACATCGTCACTACGGTTTGAACACGCACATTGATGAGAGCCTGTATGACGCGCTGACCGCCGCCTGCCTGCTGCCGGATACCGGCGCGCGCAACGTTGACAGCCTGCTCAATCAGCAGATTTTGCCGGTGCTGAGTCAGCAACTGCTGAGACACATGGCCGCCAGACAGAAACCACAGTCGCTATGGCTGAGCTGGAGCGAGGAAGAGGGGATCGGGCTGGAGTTTGACCGGACTGAAGGAGATAACGCATGAACACCCGTCTCCCGATCAGATTCAGCCACAGCCATCACCAGTTATCGGTGAAGGGATGTGAAGCCGGGCTCGATGTACTGGCGTTTGAAGGCGATGAAGCGCTCAGCCGGCCGTTCAGCTACCGTATTGAATTCACCAGCTCTGACCATGCAATCAGCAAAGAGATGATGCTGATGAAAGCGGCCTCCCTGACGCTGCAGGCCCCGGTTGACCAGGGTTACGGCATCAAAATGCAGCAGGCGGTGCGCACCCTTCAGGGCGTGGTGAGCGGCTTTGAACGCCTCAACACCTCAAAAGATGAGACCCATTATGCCCTGACGCTGCAGCCACGCCTGGCGCTGCTCGACCGTTCGCATCAGAACGCCATTTATCAGGACATGTCGGTGCCGCAGATTGTGGAAAAAATCCTGCGCGAGCGTCACACCCTGCGCGGTCAGGATTTTCTGTTCTCGCTCTCAAAAGAGTACCCGCGCCGTGAGCAGGTGATGCAGTACGGCGAGGATGACCTGCGCTTCATTACCCGCCTGCTGGGTGAGGTGGGTATCTGGTTTCGCTTTACCACGGATACACGTCTGAACATCGACGTGGTGGAGTTTTACGACGGTCAGCAGGGGTATGAAAAAGGCCTGACGCTGCCCTCAGTGCCGCCGTCGGGCCAGCATTCAGACGGAGTGGACGCGGTGTGGGGCATGGAGAGCCATCATAACGTGGTGCAGAAGCAGGTCAGCACCCGCGACTACAACTACCGCCAGGCCACGGATGACATGAATACCGAGGTTGATGTGACCCGCGGGGATGCCACCACCTGTGGAGATGCCTACCACTGGGGGGACAACTACCTTACCCAGGGTAATACATACGACCGCAATCCGGCTGCGGAGTCGGGGGCGTTCTATGCCCGCATTCGTCATGAGCGCTACCTGAATGGCCAGACCCGGACCCATGCCATCACCAGCTGCCTGACCCTCTCTCCGGGCCAGGTGCTCAACGTCACCGGTGGGTATGAAGTGGCCGAGGTGTTTGCTCAGGGCGTTGTCATCACGGCGATGCGCAGCCATGCGCGGCGTGACCGGGATTTTGAAGTGCATTTTGACGGGATCCCGGACAGCACGGATTTTAGTTTCCGTCCTGAGCCAGGCTCACGCCCGGTGATGGCCGGCACATTACCAGCCCGCGTCACCAGCACCACCGAGAATGACACCTACGGCCACATCGATAAAGACGGCCGCTATCGCGTCAACATGCTGTTTGACCGGGATAACCGGGAAACCGGGTTTGAGAGCCTGTGGGTGCGCCAGTCCCGCCCGTATGCCGGCGACACTTACGGTCTGCACCTGCCGCTGCTGGCGGGCACCGAAGTGGCGATTGGCTTTGAGGACGGTAACCCGGACCGGCCGTACATCGCCGGCGTGCTGCACGACTCGGCGCACGGCGACCACGTCACCATCCGCAACTACAAACGCAACGTGCTGCGCACGCCGGCGAACAACAAAATCCGCCTCGACGACGAGCGCGGAAAAGAGCATGTCAAGGTCAGCACCGAGTACGGCGGCAAGAGCCAGCTGAATCTGGGGCACCTGGTCGACGGCGAAAAGCAGAAGCGTGGGGAGGGTTTCGAGCTCAGAACCGACAGCTGGGGCGCCATCCGGGCACAGAAAGGGATGTTTATCAGCGCTGATGGCCAGACGAAAGCACAGGGCCAGGTGCTGGAGATGCAGCCGGCGGTCAGCAATCTGGGTGATGCCCGGGAGCAGATGACGTCCATCTCCGATGATGCGCAGAAGGCGACCGCGAACCCGGCCGATCTCCAGGCGCAAATTAAACTGCTGGAACAGCAGCTGACGGACCTCAAAAAATCGGTACTGCTGCTCAGCGCACCGGATGGAATGGCGCTGACCAGCGGACAACATCTGCAGGTATCTGCTGGTGAGAACCTGATAGCCACTGCCGGTAAAAATGCCGACGTCAGCGTGGTGAAAAATCTGTTCATCGGGGTAGGTAATGCCCTGAGTGTGTTTGTTCGCAAGCTGGGGATCAAGCTCATCGCGAACCAGGGGCCGGTGAAGATCCAGGCACAGAATGATTTGATGGAGCTCATCGCTCGTGGAGAAATCAGCGTCGTCAGTACTGAAGATCGTATCGAAATTATTGCCAGGAAGCAGGTCACGATCAACGGGGGTGGAAGCTATATCACCCTTGATGCCAATGGTATTGAATCTGCCACTCAGGGTGAGTACCGGACTAAAGCCGGGCACTACGGGCGAAAAGAAAAGGCCAGCAAACAAGAAGACTTTCCGAATGTGGCTGCTGAAACCACAGAACCTTCCAGTAAATTCATATTTTCCTGACAGGGAGTCAGTCTATGATTATCAGCCCACCGCTTCTTAAAGCGAAAGAAGCTCATGAAACTGATGTGGCCTGGATTGAGAGAGTGATGACCGTTGTTGATGGTCGTGATTTTCCGGTAAACATCTATGGCTCGTGGCATGGTGGGATCCATATCCATCACACTGACGAGGGAAGGCCTGCGGAGAAAGTGCGGGCGATTGCAGATGGCACCGTCGTTTCACTGCGTAATAGCTCCGACAAACGTGATCAGGCACCACTGAATCTCAATGCTGATAAGCCGAACTCTAAAGGCAGTGATGATGGTTATGTGCTGATAAAGCATGAAACTGAGATCGGCAGCGGTGATGAAGCAAAAGTAGTTTTCTACTCCCTCTACATGCACCTGAAGTCGCTGGCTGAAACTGTTAAGGAAGGTGAGAAAGTTTATCGTAAAGATCCGTTGGGTACTCCCGGGGTGGTGGATGGAGTGAATGCGTTCCACTTCCAGGTATTCTGCGACGACGACAACACCAGTAAGCTCACAGGCAGGAAAACAGGAGAGCTGGATATTTCGAAGAATGGCCGCACTGATGCGGTTTACGGTGATATTCATTTTTATCTGCCTCCGCAGACAAAGTTTTATGACAAGGCCCCAGCAGATAACAGCACGTCTATCACCGGACTTTCTGAGCTCTATACCAGCAATGCGCCTCTGTATGCCAGCATGACTCTGGCCCAAGGCAACTGTACGATGGTAACGCGGGAGAAAAATACGCAGGTTGATGAGAAATATGATCTGCTGGGCGAGCCACTGGTGAATGCTGATGGCAAAGACTACGAATATAATCTCTATAAAACCGCGATGCGGAATTATAAGGAGAGCCCAAGTGCCGGATTCGAATTACTCCGTTTTGGACGGGTAATCAATACTGAGCATGAAACACTGGTGCCGGCAGACGCGCCATTATGGATGACGGTCAGTTACCCGGGAGGAAAAGGGGTGGTCAATCTTGCTGACTCCAGCATTAAAAAGTTTAGTGACGCTGATTTCCCTCACTGGACGGGCTGGCAATTGGTCGATGACGATAGTGACAGCGACAGCCAGTGTAATTCAGCCGCTATCAAGAAACTACAGGAAAGCGGTGAGTTCGATAACCAGTGCGGAAAGTTAATCTGTCATTTCCCGTTCGAATGGGAAAAAAACACAATCGACACCCGCTTCTCGTGGCTGAAAATGGGTAGTGAAGAGCATGATCCGATGACGCAAGAAGATTATGCAAAATTCAAGGCTCATGCCGAAGCGTTGTGTTTTGACTCTGCGGAACTTAGTAGCGGGAGCTTGTGGCATTTTGAACCAAAGGCATTTATTGAACATTTTAGGAATTGTAGTTGGATGAGTCTTGATGAGTTAGCCTCCACATTTCCGAAGTACTTATTTTACTCATCAAGCGGCAACCCAAGAACGGCTCAAAAGCAGCCTGCAAGCGTATATTCAATAAATCATACCCATGCTAAAAGTAGAATTGAGTCACATTATGACTCTTTGAATTTAAATATTAGAAAATATATTGGAGGAGATAAGAAAAGAATATCATTCTTCTTACCTCAGACATTACTAGAAACTGCGCAGTGGAGAGATTTAGGTGGCAGCAGAAGGTTATTACATGAGTGGGGGTTTGGTCGTTATAACTCAGTGAATCCAGCCACAGAGTATTATACTGTTTTTTATGGCAGAGGGATTATGCAACTTACATGGGCTGGACTGTATAAAACCTACGGTGAATACCGAAGTTTTCCAAATCACTCAGGCTCATATACTGATAGATTACACACTGATACCCCTAGGCTTACTGCAGTCTCAACTCATTATACAGTCCATCCCGATGATGGTGGTACTTTGTTCCGATGGTCTCCAGGATTTGATCCCGATATTGTGGCTGAAGATTCATACAACGCTTGTGATTCTGGAGGCTTTTATTGGGCTTCAAAAGTCTATAAACACAAAACGTCAATGAACAGAGTCGCAGATGAAGATTTTACTGCGGACAATGTTGGGTTAATTAATCGTTTGGTTAATGGAGGGTCCAATGGATACTATGAAAGGCAAGCGTACTCAAAATTTATAGGGCTTTATTTGATGGATGAAGTAAATACTAACACCACGGTTAGCGTAAGTCCTACTGGAAAGTCTCGCATTGTTGTAGACTTAATAAAATCATAAAGGTATTACTATGAAATATGCTTTTTTCTTTTTGTTCATTTTTACCAAAATTGCATTTGGTTGTGATGATGATATTTTAGATGTTAATAGTGCAAAAAAAATTTCTGCTAAGGTTTTGCTGAAAGATAATGCTTCGTTGGAAGTATCAGTTTCAGAAGCCGGCAAGGAAGTTAATCAAGAAAATGTTGATGTGTCATCGGAGAAAAAAAATCACATTACATTTGAAGATTACAATCGTGATGGCTATAAAGATTTTAGTATTTGGCATCTGGATGAGGGAATGGGCACTTATAAAATTTATAGGTTTTTTGTCTTTTCTCCTGCCGACAACAAGTTCAAAGAGATAAAGCCAACATGCGGCGATGACTTTGTTAACGTAAGAATTGAAGGTCATGATCTGATTAATATGATTTATGACGATAACACTCCAAAGTCATGCTCTATCCCCCTCAAAAGTCTTAAATAACTGCATTCGATATGTAAAAGAGATATATAGAGTTAAAGATATATTTAATTGAAGAATTGTATCAATGATCGAAGCCTGGGGAAAAGTTAAATTTCATAGTCATTAGGGCATCCATGTAGGTATGTAAGCACAGAATATAATGTTATGAAAAAATTTTGCATGCCATTCATTATCGGTTTCGGTTTTTTCTCTATGGCTTCTGTTCTTACTGCTAATGCAGGATTTGTATCTGTAACCAGAACCCTGTCATCTGATTCAAGTGCCGACATTTCGTCGTCATCCAATTTTGATGCATGCAATATGCATTTTATTGATTTTAAATACCCCGCATTGTCTGATGATGAGTACTTCCAAAAAAATCACCAATATCGGAGTGGACTTGCATGTATTCTGGTGAAGCATTTGAAGCAGGATATGATGTACAGCAGGTTAACAACAAGGGGGTCAGTGTTAGTGCCGCTGATAATAAAATTGTTTATGACTGCAAGAATAAGGTATGGAAATCAATTCCGGATGCTACATATGTGAAAAATGGGAAGGCAAATCATCTGTCTCTATTTCAGGTTAAAAGCAAAGATGTATCTGGTTTTATGGCTGTTAATGCCATGGCGAAACTTAAAGATGGAACGCCAGGCCAGAGTGTTTATTTTTGTTTAATACATAAAAATAATGCCCTATGTGGTTCTGGTGTTAATTCTTCGGATAATAAAGGTGAAGATCTATCTAAAGAAACATTGAAATTGCTTGAGAGCATTTCATTTGATGATGACTAGCCTTAGTTAAAGTTTGGAAATTTTAAAGCATGAGAGTGTGAATGTCGTATTCCCTGAAAGATCTTCCGAAATGTTATCCCCGGCAAGTATCACCTAAAATATCCCGTTGGCTTGCCGTATTGGTTGCGATGCTGGTCATCAGCGTGATTCTTATGCGGATATTCGGACGATACATCGATAACAGTCACTTCTGGATGCTGGCTATAGGTATACCATTAGTTGTGTGGATTGTGAGTTTCACTATTCGCATGTGGGCCTGGTCATTACAGGACAGTAAAGCGAATGGTTTTGACCGGCGTCGGGAGCAATGGATCTTGAGTGAAACCCGCAGGGCTCGTCGTGCGCTTCAGGTGTTGAATACGACATTTATTACAGCCCATGTGGAAGATGAACAGCGTTCTGTCGCTGATGATATGCTCAATAATCACAGCATTATCATTTCGCAGTCGGACTGGAAAGGCGAAAAAAGCAGGAGGCTAAGCCGTATTACGGCAGAACCAGAAGATACTCCTGGATTGGTCATCTCACGTCTGTTCTCTGAGCTCATTGCAGATCTTCCCGTTCACCAGTTTCCGGAGAACGCTTCGCTTGTTGTCATCCTCGATGCCTCGTCATCTCTGTCACTCCCTGCTGTCAGAAATATCTGGCAGGAAGCCTGGCAGGAGAGTGGCATAACCTGCGCGTTTGAGTACACAGACAGCAATGGCCTGGGGGTAGTCAGCCACTGGCTGGATCACCGCTTTAAAGATGATGCAATGTTATTGATTGTTGGTCTCCAGATTGATCCGGTTATTTCAAACAATACTGCTGAAGCAGCCGTTGCTCTGCTTCTTGGCAACCGCCTGACCCAGAAGACACTTGAACCTCTCGCGTTGCTACACCGGCCAGATGCTGCTCCAACCGGTGAATTGAGTGAGGGGATGAACATGGCCGCTTATAACGTCCCGCTTAAAGAAAATATCGTGAAAAATTTATGGCTCGCCGGGCTGAAAGGTGAGCAGCGTGCAGAAGTTATTAAGTGCCAGAATGCGCACCCAGCGCAGTCTGTAGAGGACGAAGCGGTCGTTTCGCTCGATATCTCCATGGGACATGCCGGTGCCGCGGCCCCCTGGCTGGCTATCGCCGCCGCCACTGAAATCGCCCGACAAACTCAGTCACCACAGATGATTATCTGCGGTGATACCACACAGAATGTGCTGTGGAGCACGCTCATTACCCCGATTGCTTCCCGACAGGAGATGGATCCGTGAAGCTACCTTTAGCACCGAAGACTACGGAAGGCCGCTATCTTGCTGTCGCATTGATTTTCTTTTTGCTGTTAGCCGTTATGACGCTCATGGTCTGGAAGCATCCGGATATAGCCGGGATTGAAGACGGTAGTCAGCAGCAAATTTACTGGCTTATTGCCGGCGGATGTATTTCAGGCTGTGCCCTTATCGTATCCGTGGTGCTTCTGGCGGCGGTGCGTAGTGCCGGTAAGCAGGAGTTTAATGCGCTTGTCGACAACACCAAAGGTGATGATGAGAAAAAGCAACGGGAAAATGATAAAGCACCTGTTCACCCTGCGGTGGCCATGTGTAACAAGATTCGGGGACATCTCCGCGCCCGTATTGGCCTTTACTGGCGTCGTAAAACCCGTCTGTTATTAGTCACTGGCGATGAGGCAGCAATCGAACAGCTGATTCCTGGCCTGAAGGAAAACCAGTGGCTGGAAGGTAACCGTACCGTTCTGATTTATGGCGGCAGCCTGACTGCTGAGCCCGATAAGGAAGAATACACCGCGCTGCGTAAACTGCGCCGCGGGCGCCCGCTGGACGGGATTGTCCGCGTCATGCCGCAGTCGTTTAATCTGACTCCGCAAATCAGTGACAACGATTTACGCGGCCTGGAAAAAATCAGCGAACTGCTGCGCTATTCCGCCCCGGTTTATTTGTGGCAGCTGTGCGACAGCGCCTGGTCGCAGGCAAAACGCACTGAACAGACGGTAGGAGCTACTTTTCCTCTGCGTGCTGAGCCTGACGATATTTGTCGTCAGCTTGAACGGATGCTGTCTGGCCTACGGACGCAGGGGGTGAGTCAGGTCGCTGAGAACAACGGCCACGACTTCCTGCTGCGTCTGGGTCAGCACCTCAAAGACGGCGGTATCGCCCGCTGGGTCCAGCAACTGGTGCCATGGCTGACAGCCTCCCAGCAGCGCGTTCCGCTGCGTGGTCTGATGTTCAGCCTGCCGGACAGTCACTCTATTCATCCGACAGAGGGAACAGCCGACGCTGAGAAATATATCCCGCAATCACAACGCCATGCGCTGACTTTGCCAGTGACCTGGCAGGGCATCGTGGACGACTGTATCCGTGTTCGTGGCCGCCGAGTCGGTATGGCGTGGGAACAGACGCTTGCCTGGACGCTGATGGCCATCATGGGTATCTGGGGTGCGGGAACGCTGCTGTCGTTCGCGGTCAACCGTCAGCAGATCGTTTCTGTTGCTGAGCAGGCCCATGCCCTGGTGGAGCATCCTGCGGTATCGGATGAGCAGCTGACGGCGCTGCATACGCTGCGTAATCATGCCGGCCGCCTGCAGCACCGTATTCAGGAAGGCGCTCCCTGGTATCAGCGCTTTGGCCTGGACCATAACCCGCAGCTGCTCGATGCATTGCTGCCCTGGTATGGCGTGGCGAACAATCGCCTGATCCGCAATCCGGCCAGTGCTGCGCTGACTAAAAAACTCAATGCGCTGGCGAATTCCGAACCGAACAGCGATCGGCGCGCTCAGCTGGCGACGCTGGGCTATGACCAGCTGAAGGCCTGGCTGATGATGGCGCGTCCGGATAAAGCCGATGGCGCGTATTACGCCCAGACCATGAAAACTGTGCAGCCGACGCGAAAGGGCATTTCAACCGGTCTGTGGCAAAGCCTGGCGCCGGATTTGTGGGCTTTCTACATCAACGAACTGCCCGGGCAACCACAGTGGAAAATCACCCCGGATGCGCAGCTGGTGAGCCAGAGCCGCCAGGTTTTGTTGCAACAGATTGGCCGGCGCAACGCCGAAAGCACGCTGTATGAAAACATGCTCACATCGGTGCGGCGTAACTTTGCCGATGTGTCGCTGGAAGACATGACCAGCGGTACTGATGCCCGCCGCCTGTTCACCACTGATGAAGTAGTACCGGGCATGTTTACCCGGCAGGCGTGGGAGGGCGGTATTCAGCAGGCTATCGAAAAGGCCGCCAACTCCCGTCGGGATGAAATTGACTGGGTGCTGAGTGACAGCCGGAAAGCGGTCTCTTCAGACCTGTCGCCGGAGGCCCTGAAAGCACGTCTGACGCAACGTTACTTCACCGACTTTGCCGGTAGCTGGCTCAGCTTCCTTAACAGTCTGCGACTTAATCCTGCTAACAACATCGCAGACGTTACCGACCAGCTGACGCTGATGAGCGATGTCCGCCAGTCGCCACTGATTGCCCTGATGAATACGATTGCCTGGCAGGGGCAGACCGGCCAGCACAGCGAAAGTCTGTCGGATTCCATTATCAAATCGGCTAAAGATCTCGTAAGTGGACAGGACAAGCCAGCGATTGACCAGTCTGCATCAGGGCCGCAGGGCCCGCTGGATGACACCTTTGGCCCACTGCTTCAGCTTTTAGGTAAAAACAAAGGCAGCAACGTTATGTCGGCGGACACTTCACTGAGCCTGCAGACGTATCTGACACGCATCACCCGCGTGCGCCTGCGCCTGCAGCAGGTGGCCAGCGCCTCTGATCCGCAGGCAATGATGCAGACTCTGGCGCAGACCGTGTTCCAGGGCAAAAGTGTGGATCTGACCGACACCCAGCAGTACGGCAGTCTGATTTCAGCAAGTCTGGGCGAAGAGTGGAGTGGTTTTGGCAGCACGATGTTTGTCCAGCCTCTGACTCAGGCCTGGGAGACCGTGCTTCAGCCGTCGGCGGCGAGCCTGAATGATAAATGGAGCCGCTCGATTGTCGCCAACTGGCAAACTGCCTTTGACGGACGTTTCCCGTTTGCCGCCAGCAAAAGTGATGCCTCTTTACCCATGCTGGCTGAATTTGTGCGCAAGGACAGCGGGCGTATCGAGCGCTTCCTGACGACAGAGCTCAACGGAGTGCTGCACAAAGAGGGCAGCCAGTGGGTGCCGGATAAGGTCAACAGCCAGGGGCTGAGCTTTAACCCGGCCTTGCTGCGGGCGATTAATCAGCTGAGCCAACTGTCAGACATTCTGTTCACCGATGGCAGCCAGGGCATCAGCTTTGAGCTGCAGGCGCGTCCTGTACCGCAGGTAGTGGAAACCCAGCTGATTATTGATGGACAAAAGCTGCACTACTTCAACCAGATGGCCGACTGGCAGAGCTTCCGCTGGCCGGGTGACACTTACAAGCCGGGGTCGATGCTGACCTGGACCTCAGTCAACGCCGGGGCGCGTCTGTACGGGGATTACAGCGGAACCTGGGGCTTTATTCGCTGGCTGGACCAGGGCAGACGCCAGCAGCTTGACCGCAGCCAGTGGATGATGAGCTTTACTGCCCCGGACGGTCGCACTTTGCAGTGGGTGCTGCGCTCACAACTCGGAAAAGGTCCGCTGGCGTTGCTGGATCTGCGTGGTTTCACGCTGCCGGATCAGATATTCAGTGTCGACAGCGCAGCCACCGCGCAGGCGCTGATGGCTGACACCGCAAACAGTGACATGGAGGAGGTCGAAGAATGAGCACACTGCAGAATCTGGTCACCGCCTGTCAGGCTGACGAAACTGAGCTGCGGCGGCAGGCGCAGACATGCACGGAAAACTGGCAGCCCTGGCTTGCGCCGGTAAGTGGTATCTGTCCGACCGGTGAAGACCCGGGCTATGATGATGATTTTCAGCGTATCCGTGAAGAGGTCAATAAGCTCTCCGGCATTGATACCGGGTTGATTTGTACGCTTGCCGAAAAACTGCTGACCACTGCGGCCAAAGATATCCGCATTGCGACTTATTACTGCTGGGCGCGCCTGCACCAGGACGGCGAAGCCGGTTTTGCCGAAGGACTTGAGCTGCTGGCGGGATTGCTACAGCGTTATGGCACGCAGCTTCATCCTCAGCGCGAGCGGAGCCGTAAACCGGCGCTGGAGTGGCTCGCAGGCTCCCGCGTTCTGGACAGCCTGTCACTCTGGCCGGAAGTGATTCGCGACCATGCACTGCGCACTGCCGGTGCGCTGCTGCTGTTGCGCGACAGCCTGGATACAGAGCCGGAAGCATCGCGGCCAGAGCTGAATGCCTTGTACAGCGCGCTGGAATCCCGCCTGATAAAGGCCGGTGGTGTGGATGCCGTGGTACCGCAGAATGCAGGTGATAAGGCTCCGTCACAGTTCTCCACGCCTGTGACGGAGCCAGATGCGCCAGTGCTGAGCCGCATCACCTCCGGTCAGGATTTGCTGGCCCAGGCCCGCACCCTGACCGGATATCTGCGTGAGCAACCCGATGGCTGGCTTGCCGCCCACCGGCTGATGAAAAGTCTGCGTCATGACACGTTGCACAGCATTCCTGCCCCGGATGCACAAGGCAAAACCCGTATAGATCCGCCTCGCGCAGACCAGCGTGCCATGCTCAAACGTCTGTATCTGCAGCAGAGCTGGGGCGAAATACTGGAGCAGGCAGACAGCGCCTTTTCGCGTGGCGCTAATCACCTCTGGCTGGATTTGCAGTGGTATATCCACCAGGCGCTGATGAAATCGGGGCAGGAGGTGCTTGCCGGGATCATCGCCGCCGACCTGAAAGGATTACTGCGTCGCCTTACCGGGCTTGAAACCCTGGCCTTTAATGACGGTACGCCGTTTGCCGATGAAGTGACGCTGAACTGGATAAACCAGAGCGTACTGGACGACATTTCCGGCTGGCGGGATGAGCCGGTCAGCGCCGCCAGCACGGATGACAACGATATTCTGGCGCTTGAGCCGGAAGCGCTGGATAAAGCCGACACCGACGGTCTGGATGCCACGCTTCGCTGGCTACAGACACGCCAGGGCACCGACTCGACAAAAGACAGATGGTTGCTGCGTTTGCTGATGGCCCGCGTGGCCGAGCAGAAGGGCAAAAATGAACTGGCCCTGCATCTGCTGGGAGAGCTCGACAGTGCCGCACAGTCAATTACCCTCACGCAGTGGACACCGGCATTGCTGTTTGAAGTGAAATCGCGCCGCCTCAGACTGCTACGCATGAAAGCCACACGCAGTGAAACTGATAAATCACGGTTACAGCCAGAGATGGACCAGCTTCTGGCGGGTCTGATTGCGCTCGATCCGGCAAGCAGTGCAGTGCTTTGCGGCTAACCCGGACAGAATTCAGCTAAAGGGAAAAATATGGCAGCGGAAGGCTTTTATCTGGTGCAGGGCGACAAAACGACCTGCGGTGGGAGAATTACCACAGGTGCAGAGGATCATACTCTGTTTGATAAACCTGTGGCCCGGGAGCAGGACAGTGTGACCTGCGGGAAGCATGCCGGACTATTCAAGATAGCCGGTGGCATCGACAACGATACCATACACGACAGGCGAATGGCCGGAACCCTCGACAGCTACAGTACCTGCCCCTGTAAGGCGAAGTTTATTCCATCGATGATGAATGATACGTACGAGAAGAGCAGTGGAGCTTCCGCTGGAGAATCGGCAGCAGGCTTTACAGCGGCTCCGACGCAAACTTCTCCTGAATTGCCTGGTTATCTGACCGGTGAGCAAAAGCCGACAGGGTTTGTGCCTGATTACCCGGCATTACGTAATACACGTAACTTCCCGGATAGTAAGTTAAGGGCCATGCTACAGGCCAATAGCCAGGAAGTTATGCTACTTACCCTCGGCGAAGTATATGAAATACTGTCGTCATGGGGGGTTTACAAAAATGGTTGGGTGGACCTGACACAAAGTCAGCCGGGACAGATTGCAGTAAATTATGGCCTGGGTATTAAAGATGCCATTACAACAACCATGCTTATTGCCGATTTAAAACTGTATGACATTAAATCTACAGTGTACGTAAATAAAAATGGAACTGAGCTCATAAAGCTTACTGGATATGCAGGGATACGAAAAATATTAAACGCACCTGTATATGCGCTTAAAAATCCCAAGGTCGTCAGCTTGGGGATTGGGAAGTTTGGTGTTAAAAGTGCCATTGCCGAAGGCACTGTTATAACATTTTATTTCGCTCTCGCGTATCGTACTATTGATTTCATAATGAATGATGATACCAGTCTGGCTGAATTTATAAGCTCGCTGGCAACAGATGTTGTAAAAATCGGTATAGCGTCTGCTGTCAGTTGGGGGGCCGGTGCCTTATTGACAATGACTCCATTTGTTATTGGCCCGATCGTGGCTGTCGTACTTGTTGGTCTTGGGGCGAGCATCGCATTGAACGTACTTGACGATCACTTTAAAGTTACTGATAAACTAGTTGAATTTATTGAAAATGCACAACAGGAGTTTGTTGATAAAGCTCGCGAGATAGAGGACGGATTCTGGGATCTTGGAGCTATGTATCTGGATGGGATGCTACGGACCGGGAGAGAGTTTGTGATTGCAGAAACCAGGAAATACCTGCGTGAAACGCTACAAGAAATTATTCCAATGGATTATTAATAATGTATCCTCTTAAACAACGTGTAATTGCATTTTTCGGGGTGGTATTCTTCCTGGTGATTTCTATCGGGATTTCATATCTCGGTATTTTTAAGTTGCGTGAATACCTTTCTTACCCCGATGTCGTTAACTTTTCTTTTTGGGTGACTTTTGCTGCCGCATTTTTCTTTTTTTTCTCACCGTTATTGGTGGTGGTTTTTCCTGTTATTTTTACCGGGAGGCAGATAACCATTGCATCAGGTAAAAAATTACTGAAAACCACGTTTATTATCCTGGGGTTAACTTTCCTGGGGATGTTTATCTTTCAAGAAAAATACACAACATCTTTAATGCATAAAGGTTACACAGAATGCCAGGGGATCCCTTCGGGTTGGATGCCTGGCATGGCAAGAAAATATGCCATAAAGCCATCCCTTTGTATTCAGCATTGAAGGTTCTCTTGACTCTATGATTACCCGTGCAGGCTCCCGGAGTCTGCTTCAGTGTTTAACACGCAGCAATTTACTAAGCAGAATAAATATGGATGACTTAACCCTGCGTTATTACGACGCTGAAATGCGCTACCTGCTGGAAGCCGGTGAAGAGTTTGCCCGTGCTCACCCCGAGCAGGCGGCAATGCTCAATCTCGATAAAGCAGGTGCGCGCGACCCGTACGTGGAGCGGCTGTTCGAGGGCTTTGCCTTCCTGATGGGCCGGCTGCGCGAGAAGCTTGATGACGACCTACCTGAACTGACCGAAGGGCTGGTCAGCCTGCTGTGGCCACATTACCTGCGTACCATTCCGTCCATGTCGGTGGTGGAATTCACCCCTGACTGGCGCGAGATGAAAGAGCCGATGCGCATCGTCAAAGGTTTTGAGGTGAACTCGCGGCCGATCGGCGAGAAGGGCACGCGCTGCCGGTATACCACCACCAAAGAGATGACTCTTCAACCGTTGTCGCTGGAACATGCCCGTCTGTCGACTGACCCTGACGGGCGTTCGGTTATCAATCTGCGTTTTCACTGCAGTGACCTGGCTGACTGGACGCGCATCGACCTGAGCTGTATTCCGCTGTATTTCAACGCCGATGCGCCGCTTGCCTGTGCCATGCATGAAGCCTTCACCATGAATGTCGCCCGCCTGTGGCTGCGCCTGCCGGGTGACATGGACACAAGACCGCTCGACGGGTATTTCACCGCGCTGGGCTTTGGCGATAACGACGACCTGTGGCCGAAGGGCAGCAGCAGTTTCAGCGGCTATCAGCTGTTGCTGGAGTATTTCACCTTCCGCGAGAAATTCATGTTCACGGGCCTGCGTGGGCTGGAGACCGTGGTCTTTCCGGCTGAGCTCCCCTGGTTTGAAATCGACGTGGTGCTGGCGGCGCGCTGGGAACATGACTTCAGCTTTACCGAAAAGCATCTGCGCCTGAACTGTGTGCCGGTGATTAACCTGTTCCCGCTGGAGTCAGACCCGCTGACGCTCAACTCCCTGCAGACCGAATACATGCTGCGTCCGATGCGCGTGCAGGATGGTCATACCGAGATTTATGCGGTGGATTCGGTGATGTCATCCAGCCAGCATACCTACGTGCCGTTTTCGAGCTTTCGCCACAAAGGCGGCATGATGCGCCATCAGGCCCCCGAATATTACTACCACACTCGCGTACGTCGCGGTCCGTCCGGACTGCATAACACCTGGCTTATCCTTGGCGGTGAAGCGTTTGATAACCACACGGTGCCGGAAGACGAAAGCCTGTCGCTGACGCTCACCGGCACCAACGGCCAACTGCCACGACGAGCTCTGCAGAGCACGGTGCTTGATACGGTGATGAAAACCACCTCAGCCAGTATCGCCGTGCGTAACCTGTGTGCGCCGACACTACCCTGTTATCCACCGGCGCAGGACCGTTTCCACTGGCGCGTGCTGAGCCATCTCGGCAGCGGATTCCTGTCGATGATGGACAACGCCGACGTGCTGCGCGGGACGCTGGCGCTGTACGAATGGACCGACAGTGAGATGAACCGCCGTCGGCTGGAAGCCATTATTGACGTGAAGCACCGCGAAACCGAGCGTTTCGAACAGGGCTATCTGGTACGCGGTGTGCAGATTGAGGTGACGCTGGACAGTCACGGCTTTGCCGGGCGCGGCGACATCTGTCTGTTCGGCGAGATGCTGAGCCGCTTCTTTGCGCTGTATACCGATATCTATCTGTTCAACCGCCTGATTATCATCCTGCAACCGACCGGAGAGCGCCTGGAATGGGAAGAGAAGCACAACCGCCGCATTCCCGGCTGACCCCGCGGCTGGAAGCCGACCTTCACCGCATCAACTTTTACCGCTTATGCCAGCTGCTGGAGAAGCGTAATCCTGGCAGGCCGCTGATGGGCTCGACCAGCCACCCGGCGGATGACCCGGTGCGGTTTGCGCCACATCCGGGGATGGGATTTCCGGCCAGCGAATTGAAGGCTGTCGAATATGACGAGGAGGATGACAGCAAGCCACCGCTCATCCGCACGACCTTTATGGGGATGTACGGGGTTGATTCCCCCTTGCCGACCGCCTATCTCGATGACATCACTCAGCGTCGCGAAGGTCACGAAGCGCTGCAGGGTTTTCTGGATATCTTCAGCCACCGTATCCTGACGCAGTTTTACCGTATCTGGCGTAAATACTCCTACCCGGCCACCTTTGAGCCCGGCGGTACTGATACTATCTCGCAGTCACTGCTGGGTCTGGTGGGACTGGGGATACCGGGCACCGCAGAGCACATCGCCACCCCGGTGTCCCGATTTCTGGCGCTGCTGGGTGTGCTGCAACAGCCAGGTAAAACCCAGGAGGGAATACAGGCCCTGGTGAGCCTGCTGGCACCCGACACGACGGTGCAGGTGAGCCCGTATTGCCTGCGACCAGTGGCAGTCAGCCAGCCGCTGGGCTTTTACGGCGATGACGATTTTCTGCTGGATGGCAACACACCGCTGGGTGAAGAGGCGATGGATGCCAACAGCCAGCTGCTGATTGCTCTGTCCACCGATAACGAGCAGGAATCACAGGGCTGGAAACCGGACGGCCTGCTGTATCAGGACTTTATGGTGATGCTGCGGGTGTATCTCGGCTGGCGCTTTAAAGCAAAAATCACCCTGACCACCCGAATCCGCCTGCTGGTTGCGCCGCCGCTCGGCGAAGGCCCATTCTGGCTGGGGATGAATGGCGTTCTGGGCGCGCAAGACGAAGATATCCCGGAGGATTTTCCGCAGACCTTTACCACGGAACTGGGTTATTACGCCGGGCTGGAGCCTGCATCATCACAACAAGGAAACCGACGTGTTACGTACAAGTTTGATTAAATCCGCATGCTTGCTTCCTGCGCTACTGGCGTTCAGCCTGGCGGGGTGTGGAGTGACGCAGGGGATCACCGATGGCACCAAATCGGCATTTAACGCCGTGTTTTACAAAAAGATTAAGGTGCTTCACCTGGATTTCACCGCCCGTGAGGCGCTGAACACTGATTCCCGTGAAAGTAACTCGCTGTCTGAGCCGGTGGTTATTCGTGTCTGGCAGCTGAAAGACCGTAAAACCTTCGACAAAACGGTCTATCAGCAGCTCCTCAGGGATGGCGACACGATCCTGAAAGCCGATCTGCTGGCGACCCGGGATGTAGTGGTAAAACCTGGCGGTGATGCGAACCTCGATATGCCAATGGAAGAAGATGCGCAGTTTGTCGCCGTGGCAGGGCTGTTCCGCCATCCGGATAGGGTTAACAACACCTGGAAGCTGGTCATAGGGCGTGAAGACCTCGACCCGGATAAGCCGCGCATTCTGGAAGCCGGTAACAACCATCTGACGCTGCAACCGCTCAAGGACGACTGATGCCCCAGGGACATAACACACCTTCGCTGTATGAAATGCTCACCGGCAACTTCACTGGCGGCCTGGCTCTCGATCAGGTCAGCGAACAAAATCAGGTGATTTTGTCCGTGCTCGATAACATGCAGCGCATCCTCAACTGCCGCGCCGGCACGCTGGCGCATTTGCCGGACTATGGTCTGCCCGATATGACCAAAATCCTTCAGGGCATGCCGGGTACTGCCCATGAGCTGATTGGCACCCTGTCTGCTGTTCTGCTCAGGTATGAGCCGCGCCTGAAAAGTATCAGAGTGGTACTGCTGGAGCAGAATGTCCCCGGCGAGTTGCGTTATGCCATTGATGCTGAATTGAAAGGCATTGGCCTCGTACGCTATGGCACCGAGTTTATGCCCGAGGGACGTGTTCTGTTGAGGCATCTTAAGCAGCAGCAGTATCTTGCTCACCAGGCCAGAGTTTAGCCCAGTTAGTGAATGAATATCCGTAACAAAAACTGGCAGCAAGTGATGTCGTGCGATGGGCATGATTCGGACGTCCCATGAATTATCAAAATGGCTAAATACGGCCGGACCTTATGTGTGAAAAAATGACATTAGAATGCAGGAAATGGAGCCACTTAGTAATACATAAACAAAACTATATGTTGATTTTTCTTTGCTGTAGCAAGCTGTGCGTCAGCATCTACTGTTATTTTTTTTATTATAGATCAGGTGCTGATATCTCCATCATAATGTCTGCCTTGTTAATTCTTGTCGCCACTCACGAGTGCAAATCCATGTCAATAAATAGGGAGCTACTATTTTTTTGATTGTAATTTAATGATGTGAAATGAAATTGCGCTGATTTCCTTAGTAATGAGAAAGTATTTGATGCATTGAAAATATAGCAAGTAAACCTGTGTAAATCCCATCCTGAAATCTGAAGGTGTTTCTGTTCGCCAAAGTGAATCATTTAACCAATTGAAAGTAGTGTGACCTATCAGATGGCAATGATAATCCAAATAAATTGAATGTTTAATCAATTTTTCGGTGCTTAATGTTGATTTTTTTACTCAGTAACCACTGCGCCAGAATGTTGTTATCGTGGAGCATGTGTTGTAATCAGGATATCAGAAATATAGGGGCTTAAGACCGTCTTGCCCCGGTTGATGTCCGAATTATTAAAATGGCCAACTTATCATCGGTGGCAGATAAAAGGACTGATGTTATAAAAGTTGATCACTGATGCATTCATTGCTGAATGATAGGTGATTTCAAATAGGTGTATTAAAAAGAGAGATGGTAATGAAAAAAGTAAAGTTAATGATAGTAGTGGCGTGTTTCCTTTCGTCTATATTTGTAGCCGCAGTTGCCAGTGTT
The DNA here is from genome assembly GCF_011752635.1 of Pantoea sp. Cy-640. Lineage (NCBI taxonomy): Bacteria > Pseudomonadati > Pseudomonadota > Gammaproteobacteria > Enterobacterales > Erwiniaceae > Pantoea > Pantoea sp. Cy-640. Next base: position 307,787 of record NZ_VWXB01000003.1, read on the forward strand.
AATCACGATGGTGAACCATCAGCGCCATACAATTTAAGGTGGGGTATGAGTTACGATGAGGCAAGGAATATTCCGTTGTACTCATTAGAAGTCCAGGATATTAACTACGCAGGGATGGATCCTAACCTAATCTCTGCAGTGGTAGAACCATCTGAATTGAATGCTAATGAATTCCAGCATGTGATTTTATATTTTGACAAGAAAGCCGGACTGATAGGTGCCGTATTTACAGCATCAGTCGATGAACAGCATGATAACAAAAATAAATTAGCGAGAGTTGATAATGGAAAAGAGGGGCTTGAGATTTATCAAAAACAAACTAAATTTCTGAAAAATCAATATGGTCTGGCTAAAAATAAAGAAGAGACAGTTACTGACAAGAGGAATTTTTATAAAAGCCTTTCTGAATGTAAGAGAAAACAGAAGGAGTGGTATACTAAAGGTCTGGATGTTAGCAAAATAACAAATTGCCCAAAATGGCAGAGCGACTACGAAAAAGGCCGCACAGTTGTCTTGCTTACACTTGAACCATATCAAATAACAACGCAATATATATATAAGTAAAGGGAAGCTCATGGATAAAATTAAAAGGGTCGCGATTTCTGCTTTTTTTTGTGGTGTTTTCTAGTGTTATGTCTTCCGGATGCATACCTATAATCAATACTGCAAAAAATATTAAAAATAATACATTGACACTTTCCGATCATGCTCGGGCAGTTTCAGCAATGGACAACGGGGATCTAAAATCTGCAGAAGGATTCCTTACAGGAAATCTTTATCCTCATCGTTACAGACCAATCAGCGGCGCAGAATCCTGGGGGAGTTTGCAATATCGTGCTGCAAAAATAGTTGCAACAGCTAAAGATAACGGAAGAACAGTGCAAAATGATGCACTTTATTTATCGTATCTTAGCTTGTTTAATGCTGAAGAAGGATTGCCGGAGCATCCTGAAATCATGCTTGGTTATATGCATAAAGCAATGGCTATGTTGCTGGCAGACCCGCATTTGCTTGACCATGTTAATTCTGCACACGCCAGTGAATTACCCAGTCAATTTGAACTTGAGCGCTATGCAATATGGCAATATTTAAGTGATGGTGGCGAGGTTAATTGGAAGAAAACAAACGAAAATGGACAAGGGAGATATATTGCTGGCATAAGTTATCGAGAGTGGAATATTCGACTAAGAAAAGCAATTTGGAATCGAGGTGATAAATTCCTGAGCAATATAGGTAAAGCTCAGTTCATTGGTGAGTCAATAGATTATTCCCTTTTTCCTGTTGTTGTTTGCGTATCAAGGCTAAAAGGATGGTCCCTGACGCTGCCTGATAACTATCCTAAACAGAATTTTAGAGGGGGTGGTGATTTTGATTGGAAAACTTGTAAAAATATCTAAATCAGTAAGCACTAATCATTCCCTTCATTGGTTGTCACTATTACTTTAAAAATGGATGAAAAATGCAGCGCATTGCTATTGCCGAACCCAAAATATTCGTAAGAATAACTGGCAAAGTAAATGCGACCAGCTGATTAGGAAAAGAGAGGCTTACTCTGCCTTTAGTGAGAAAATCACCTTTCTGGAACTTGAAGATAATGCTGCCTGGGAAGGCGTCAGGCAGTAGTTTCTGGATAAAGTTGTCCTGCTGAAAAAGCGCAGGAAGACAAAGAGTATCAGGCTGAGATTAAGCATCAGATGCGGGAAGAGAAACAGCGTCAGGATGAGTTGGACCAGCAACAGCGCGAAGCGGAAGAGGAAGAGTAACGTCTTGCTGAGCAGCAGTGTTTACAGGAAGAAGCCCTGCTCGCTGCCGAAGGTGCCCACAGGGAAGAGCTGGAAAGGCAGCGCCTGGCGCTGGAGCAGAAAATTCAGGAGGTACACCAGCAATATGAACGTGTCAAATCTATGGTTCAGCTTCCAAAACAGGGACATGTGTATATGATTTCGAATATTGGATCCTTCGGTGAAAATGTCTTCAAAATTGGCATGAAATGACGACTGAAACCCAAGAAGCGCGTAAAAAAACGAGTGGAACTGCCGTACCTTTTTATTTTGATGTTCACGCTATGAGTTCATGCGATGACGCACCCGCACTTGAAAAGACCCTGCATGAATATTTGGAAAGTTACCGGATTAACAGGATCCACCTGCGTAAAAAGTTTTTCCGCATCGTACTCAGTCGCATTATCGATGAAGTGGAACGCCATCATGAGCTGGTGGAATACCTTGCAGATCCGATAGCTTTGCAGTATTTGCAAGCCCTTGAGTATGTAGAAAGTTAAGCCGCATAAATAATAATTGCCATTGCTTCAACTACGCCATATGGATATCTGGCCATGAACAATCTTTCCCAACGTAAAGTTAAAACCGGCAGCGACCCGCGTAAGCTGCCGGATTATGCTGCTCTGCGTGAAGAGCTGAGCAAATTGACCCATCCGGCACGGCCAGATATAGACTGGCTTTATGTTGAACAACGCTGTCTTTCGCTGTTCGAACAAAACGGAGTGGAGTTGCAGACCGCGGCCTGGTACACGCTTGCCCGCCTGCAACTGGCTGGTTTGATCGGATTGAATGAAGGTCTGGCGCTACTGGAAGCGCTGGTGAGTCATCAATGGGGTGTGCTGTGGCCGCAACCGATCCACGCGCGCATGGACATTCTCACCAGCCTGAGCCAGCGCGTGCAGCAGCAGATGCGCACCCTTTCCCTGAATTATGACGATCTGAGTCAGCTTTATCGTGCTGAACAACTGCTTACCCGCCTGGGGACCGTGTTACAGCGGCTGGAGCTTAAACATCTTAGCCAGCTTGATACATTGCGTGCTCTGATGCACAACAGTGCCGCCAGGCTGGAAAGCCGTGACGATACGACCAGCGACATCTTGCCCGGCACCACGCTAGATAACGGGGCGATATCCGCACACCCGCATGAAACGAAAACCCCGCATAGCGCCAGATGGGTGTATGTCGCGCAGCAGCAACATCAGCCAAAGATAAAGGTGCAGACAGCGGCGCTGTCCCGTAGTAATAAGTGGCAATTTTTCAGTGCCGGGATGTTTACCATGCTGCTAATCAGCATGGCCGCGGTGGGCGGCTGGCAATATCTGCACCGGCCCGATCCACTGCAGGCTCAGCTGGTGGCATCGCTGGCTCCTGTGCCCGCCACACTCACGTCACAGCAGCGGGATGTGCTGCGGCAGCGGACGTCCTTACCATCAGCCTTGATCGCCGACACGCAGCAGCAGTTATCTCGTCTGGAACAACTCGCGCCCGACTGGAATATTGCGTATGGCCAGCAGCTGGTGGAGCAGGCGCAGGTGCTGTGGCCGGAACAGGCGGGTTCGTTATCAGCTCGGTGGCAGCATCAGCTTGAGGCCAGCACGTTGCCAGCGCAAAACCTTGCGGCCTGGCATCAGGGGATGATGAAGCTGGCACAGTTAAGCGAGCGGCTGAATGGCCTGGATGAGCAAAAAGGAAAATACATCACGGTGAGTGAGCTGAAGTCCTCGGTATTTGTCATGATGACCCGTTTTCAGCAGGCTGAGCCCATTGAGGAACAATTGCGGCAAATTCACTCGCTACCAGCCAGTGCGCCCCAGCGGCAACAGCTTATCCGCCAGCTCGAACAGCACCTGCGATCGCAGATTTACACCTTGTGGCAGATGAAAAACAGCGTTGGGGTAGCAGAGGGAGAGGACCAATAAGCGAAGCGGTAAACCAAAGCAGAAGAGTCGTTACTGGTGTCCCCTGCAGGAATCGAACCTGCAACTAGCCCTTAGGAGGGGCTCGTTATATCCATTTAACTAAGGAGACGTGCGGCGCGCAGTATAGCGCACCGTGCAGGGGATTTTAACCGTGGGCCGCCTGTTTGCTCAAAGTGTCAGCAATCAGGCGGTGGCGATCACGCTTTTTCCTGATCTTTCTGCTTTTCCTGCCTCTCTTTACGCTTCTGTTCGGCTCGCGCTTTGGCTTTGGCCGCTTCGCTCATGTCGTTACGGATCTGCGCGTGACTGATCAGAGCAAAAATCAGCGTACCGCCGGTGATGTTGCCCAGCAGGGTGGGCAGTGCAAACGGCCACAAAAACTCCTGCCACGGCAGCGTGCCGGCAAACACCAGATACAGCACTTCAACCGATCCGACCACAATGTGGGCCAGATCGCCCAGCGCCACCAGCCAGGTCATCATCACGATCACCACAATTTTGGCGCCGCCAGCGTAAGGAAACATCCACACCATGGTGGCGATGATCCAGCCTGAAATCACTGCGTTGGCAAACATTTCGCCCGGCGTGTGCTCCATCACTTTTTCGCTGATGGCGGTGAAGGCCTGGCGCGTAGCGTCATCGAAAATCGGCATATGATTAAACGCCAGCGCCCCAAGCGCGGTACCAATCAAATTGCCGATCAGCACCACGCTCCACAGCCGCAGCAGCAGCATAAAATTGCCGCCGGTGGGTTTATGCATCACCGGCAGCACGGCGGTGACGGTATTCTCAGTAAACAGCTGCTGGCGCGCCATAATCACGATGACAAAACCAAAGGTGTAGCCGAGATTCTCCAGCAGATAGGCGCCGGGCACGCCAGCGAGGTGCACCTGGAAAATGCCTTTCGCCATCAGCGAGGCACCCATTGATAAGCCGGCGGCAATCGCTGACCACAGCAGCGCCATGCCGTCGCGCTCCAGCTCCTTTTCCCCATCCTGCCGAATTTCTTCATGGATCGCCGCAGCCCGCGAGGGCAGGGCGTCTTCGTCCACTTCAATATCCGTTCCCTGTTCTTTTTCTTCACTGTCCACGTCATTGTCATGCGTGTTATTTGATGGCGATGGCTTCATTTTTTCTCCCGGTGATAATGCCAGTGCGTAATAAGCGTAGACGTTTTTAGCAAGGGCGAAATGTTACAAAGATTCAAATTAAGAGTAACAAGAGATTAGCAAAGATGGTTTTTTGAGCGCTTTCTTGATCTGATGCGCATGAATACCTCATTTGGGGGAAGGGGGAGCTTGCGCACAGACTTCGGCCCCTGGTTTGAGTGTGGTATTATTCCCGCCTCATTTATTGCTATGAATCTCCCTTCTATGCTCGAAGTGATTAATCTCGCCTGCGTTCGCGATGAGCGAACCCTGTTCCACGGACTGAGTTTCCAGGTGCAGGCGGGCGATGTGGTGCAAATCGAAGGGCCCAACGGCGCAGGCAAAACTTCACTGTTGCGACTGCTGGCCGGGTTAAGCCGGCCAGAGCAGGGCGAAGTACGCTGGCAGCAGCAGTCTATTCGCCGGCAGCGCGAAATATGGCAGCAAAACCTGCTGTATCTCGGCCATCATCCGGGCGTGAAATCGGTGCTGTCGCCGCGGGAGAATCTGCATTTCTGGCACGGCGATCGCAGCGAAGACACGCTGTATGACGCGCTGGAGCAGGTCAATCTGCTGGGCTATGAAGAGGTGCCGGTGGCTCAGCTTTCTGCCGGGCAGCAGCGGCGCGTGGCGCTGGCGCGACTTTGGCTCAGCCCGGCTCCGGTGTGGATTCTGGATGAGCCGCTGACCGCCATCGACAAACACGGCGTGGAAAAATTAATGGCGCGCTTCGCCGAGCATGCCGATAACGGTGGCGTGGTGATTCTGACGACCCATCAGGATCTGCCGGACAGCCATGCGCGCGTGCGCAAAATTCGTCTTATATCGGAGTGGGCGTGATGCTTGGCCGGGTTATTCAGCGTGAGTTAAAGATTGCCTTTCGCAGCGGCGCGGAAGTGGTTAATCCGCTGTGGTTTTTTCTGATCGTGATTACGCTGTTCCCGTTAGGCATTGGCCCTGAGCCGCAGCAGCTGGCGCGCATCGCGCCTGGCGTCGCCTGGGTAGCCGCGCTGCTGGCATCGCTGCTGGCGCTGGAGCGGCTGTTTCGCGACGACTTTCTGGATGGATCGCTGGAGCAGCTGCTGTTGCTGCCGACGCCGCTGCCAATCACCGTGCTGGGCAAAGTGATTGCGCACTGGCTGATTACCGGGCTGCCGCTGATTTTACTCTCGCCGCTGGCGGCGCTGCTGCTGTCGCTGGATTTTGCAGGCTGGCGGGCAATGGCGCTGACGCTGCTGATCGGCACGCCAACCCTGAGTTTTCTCGGTGCGATTGGCACCGGCCTGACCGTCGGGCTGCGGCGCGGCGGCGTATTGCTGAGTTTACTGGTGTTGCCGCTGTCGATACCGGTACTGATTTTTGCCAGCGCGGCGATTGATGCGGCCGGTCAGGGGTTACCGATCGGCGGTTATCTGGCGATTCTCGGCGCCATGCTGGCGGTCAGCGCCACGCTGTCGCCGTTTGCGACTGCTGCCGCGCTGCGCATCAGTCTGCATTAAGGCGGGCCTCCGGCAGAGAGGCCGCCATCCGAATTCTTATTTAGTGTGAGCAATGTCAATGTGGAAATGGTTACACCAGTGGGCAAAGCCTGAGCGGCTTTACCAGCTATGCGGTCGCTTGATACCCTGGTTCGCAGTTCTGGGCGTCGGCGCGCTGCTGCTCGGCTGGATTTGGGGATTCGGCTTTGCGCCGGCGGATTATCAGCAGGGCAACAGCTTCCGCATCATGTACATTCACGTGCCGGCGGCGATGTGGTCGATGGGCGTCTATGCCTCGATGGCCATCGCCGCCCTCATCGGCCTGGTGTGGCAGATGAAAATGGCCGATCTGGCGGCTGCCGCGATGGCGCCGATTGGTGCGGTGTTCACCTTTATCGCGCTGGTGACCGGCTCGGCGTGGGGCAAGCCGATGTGGGGCACCTGGTGGATTTGGGACGCGCGTCTGACTTCTGAACTGGTGCTGCTGTTCTTCTATATGGGCGTGATTGCGCTCTATCACTCTTTCGACGATCGCCGCACCGCCGGACGCGCGGCCGGCATCCTGATTCTGGTCGGCGTGGTTAACCTGCCGATTATTCACTTCTCCGTGCAGTGGTGGAACACGCTGCATCAGGGCTCGTCGGGCATTCTGCAACAGGCGATCGATCCCAGCATGCGCACGCCGCTGCGCTGGTCGATTCTTGGCTATCTGCTGGTGTTTGGTGCGCTCACCCTGATGCGTCTGCGCAACCTGATTCTGTTTACCGAGCGTCACCGCCCGTGGGCGATTGACGTGGCGCAGGGAGGACGCAAAGCATGACGCCTGCCTTCTCATCGTGGAGCGAGTTTTTCGCCATGGGCGGCTATGCCTTTTACGTCTGGCTGGCCGTGTGTTTTACGCTGATTCCGCTGATCGGTCTGGTGCTGCACACCGTGTTGTTCCGTCGCCGCCTGCTGGCAGAAATTCGCCAGCGTCAGTCCCGCGAGCGCCGCATCCGCGCGGCAAAAGCTAAACAAGCTGCCAGTGAAGCAGCAGGAGAGTCCGTGTGAATATCCGTCGTCGTAACCGCCTGTATGTGGTGGTGGCGGTGCTGGTGGGCTTAGGCCTTGCCACGTCGCTGGTGATGTACGCACTGCGTTCCAACATCGACCTGTTCTACACCCCGAGTGAAATTCTGTACGGCAAAGGTGAGGATCACCAGAAGCCAGAGGCCGGTCAGCGCCTGCGCGTCGGCGGCATGGTGATGCCCGGTAGCGTAAAACGCGATCCGAAAACGCTGGCGGTGTCGTTCAAACTGTATGATGCCAACGGCGTGGTGAGCGTCAGCTACGAAGGCATTCTGCCGGATCTGTTCCGTGAAGGGCAGGGCGTGGTGGCGCAGGGCGTGCTGGAAGACGGCAACCTGGTCAACGCCAAAGAGGTGCTGGCGAAGCACGATGAGAAGTACACGCCGCCGGAAATTCAGGACGCAATGAAGAAGAATCATAACGGACCGGCAGCGGCCTATCAGCAGGCGGGTACGCAATCATGATGCCGGAAATTGGCAGCTTTCTGCTGTGTCTGGCGCTGGGCTTAGCGCTGTTATTAAGTATTTATCCGCTGTGGGGCGCAGCACGTCAGGATGGCCGGCTGATGGCGCTGGCGCGTCCGCTCACCTGGGGCATGTTCCTGTGCATCGCCGCCGCGTTCCTCGTGCTGGTGCAAGCGTTTGTGGTCAACGATTTTACCGTCGGCTACGTTGCCACCAACTCCAATTCGCTGCTGCCGGTGTATTACCGCATCGCCGCCACCTGGGGTGCGCATGAAGGATCGCTGCTGCTATGGGTACTGCTGCTCAGCACCTGGACATTAGCAGTGGCGATTTTCAGCCGCGGCATGCCGCAGGATGCGCTGGCGCGCGTACTGGCGGTGATGGGGATGATCAACCTCGGCTTCCTGTTGTTCATCATCCTCACCTCGAATCCGTTTACCCGCACGCTGCCGAACTTCCCGATTGATGGGCGCGACCTCAACCCGATGCTGCAGGATATCGGGCTGATCTTCCATCCGCCGCTGCTCTATATGGGCTATGTTGGCTTCTCGGTGGCGTTTGCCTTTGCCATCGCGTCGCTGATGGCGGGCCGGCTGGATACTGCCTGGGCGCGCTGGTCACGTCCGTGGACCACTGCGGCATGGGTATTTCTGACTATTGGTATCGTGCTCGGTTCCGCGTGGGCGTATTACGAACTCGGCTGGGGCGGCTGGTGGTTCTGGGATCCGGTTGAAAACGCGTCCTTTATGCCGTGGCTGGCCGGTACTGCGCTGATGCACTCATTGGCGGTGACAGAAAAACGCGGCAGCTTTAAGTCGTGGACGGTGCTGCTGGCGATTACCGCGTTCTCATTGAGCCTGCTGGGCACCTTCCTGGTGCGTTCCGGCGTGCTGGTATCGGTGCACTCGTTCGCCTCGGATCCGGCGCGCGGGATGTTTATCCTCGCCTTCCTGGTGATTGTCATCGGCAGTTCGCTGCTGCTGTACGCCCTGAAAGGGGGCCAGGTGCGCAGCCGCGTGCAGAGCGAAGCCTGGTCGCGCGAATCCTTCCTGCTCGGCAACAACGTGCTGCTGATTGCCGCAATGCTGGTGGTGCTGCTCGGTACGCTGCTGCCGCTGGTGCATAAACAGCTTGGGCTGGGCAGCATTTCGGTTGGTGAGCCGTTCTTCAATACCATGTTCACCTGGCTGATGGCACCGTTCGCGCTGATGCTCGGCATCGGGCCGCTGGTGCGCTGGCGCCGCGATGAGCCGCAAAAGCTGTGGAAGCGGCTCGGTGTGGGTCTGCTGGTGACGCTGATCCTGTCGATCGTGCTGCCGTGGCTGTTGCAGGATCGCATCGAAGCGATGACGGTGATTGGCCTGCTGATGGCCATCTGGGTGATCCTGCTGACGCTGATGGAGCTGCACGAACGCGCTACCCATCGGCACCGTTTCCTGGCGGGATTGCGCCATCTGTCGCGCAGCCACTGGGGCATGGTGCTGGGCCATCTTGGCGTGGCGGTGACGGTGGTGGGCATTGCCTTCAGCACCCAATACAGCGTTGAGCGTGACGTGCGCATGAAGGCCGGCGACAGCGTGGATATCCACAACTATCACTTTATTTTCCGCGACGTGCACAATCTGCAGGGCCCCAACTACAGCGGCGGCGTGGCGATTATCGATGTCACACGCAACGGTAAGCCAGAAGCGGTGCTGCATGCAGAGAAGCGCTTCTATACCGCAGCGCGCACCATGATGACGGAAGCGGCGATCAGCGGCGGCTTCACGCGCGATCTCTATGCGGCGCTGGGCGAAGAGCTGGATGACGGTTCCTGGGCGGTGCGGATTTATTACAAACCCTTTGTGCGCTGGATCTGGTTCGGCGGCGTGTTTATGGCGGTGGGCGGCCTGCTGTGCCTGCTCGATCCGCGCTATCGCTCGCGCAAAAAAGCGCAGCGCGAGGAACTGGCATGAATAAAAAGATCCTGTTTATTCCTTTAGTCCTGTTTCTGCTGCTGGCGGCAGCGCTGCTGTGGCAGCTGACGCGCAACGCCAGCGGTGACGATCCTACGCGCCTCGAATCGGCGCTGATCGGTAAACCGGTGCCGGTGTTTAAACTCGAAGCGCTGGATCAGCCGGGTAAAATCTATAACCAGCAGGTGCTGACCGATGGCAAACCGCTGCTGCTGAATGTCTGGGCCACCTGGTGCCCGACCTGCCGCGCCGAACATCAATATCTCAACACGCTGGCGGAGCAGGGCATTCGCGTGGTTGGCCTCAATTACAAAGACGACCGCAGCAAAGCCGTCACCTGGCTTAACACGCTCGGCAATCCGTATGCGCTGAGCCTGTATGACGGCGACGGCATGCTCGGTCTGGATCTCGGCGTCTACGGCGCGCCGGAGACCTTCCTGATTGATGGCCACGGCATTATCCGCTACCGCCACGCCGGCGACATGAACGACCGGGTGTGGAATGAAGAGGTGAAGCCGCTGTGGCAGAAATACAGCAGGGAGGCCGGCGTATGAAACAGCTGCTTATGCTGCTCGCGGGTCTGCTGCTGAGCACCAGCCTGTGGGCCGCGATCGATACTTATCAGTTCGATTCGGTCCAGCAGGAGGAGCAGTATCGCGAGCTCACCGCATCGCTGCGCTGCCCGAAGTGCCAGAACAACAGTATTGCCGACTCCAACGCGATGATTGCCGCCGACATGCGGCTAAAAGTGTATGAGCTGATGAAGCAGGGCCAGAGCCGCCAGCAGATCATTGATTACATGGTGGCGCGTTATGGCAACTTCGTCACTTATGAACCGCCGGTGACGCCGTCGACGCTGATTCTGTGGGTCGGACCGGCACTGTTTGTGGTGCTCGGTGGGCTGATTATTATTCTGCGCAGCCGACGCGGCAACGCGCGCAGTGAGCTGGATGACGATGAACAACAGCGCCTTGCGGCGATTCTGAAGCGTGACGGGAAGCCGTAATGACTGGATTCTGGATTACCCTGATTATTTTACTGGCGGCCGCGACGGCGCTGTTTGTCGGTGCCGGCTGGCGGCAGCGTCAGGCCAGCAGCGGCGATCGCGATCGTCTCAATACCGATTTTTATCAGCAGCGCCTGCGCGAGCTGGAGCATGATGAAGCCGAGGGCGTGGTCAGTGAGCGTCCGGAGATGGTGCGCGAACTGCAGCAAACGCTGCTGACCGACGTGCCCGGCGACGCGGCGGCACGCGCGCATCACAGCAGCCGCTGGGTGCTGCTGCCGGGCGTGATCGTCCTGGTGCTGGTGTCGGTGGGCGTTTATCTGAAAACCGGTGGCCTCGCCCAGCTGGCGGGCTGGCAGAGCGTGCAGCAGGAGTACCCGGCGCTGCGCGCGCGGGTGATGGATCCCAACGCGCAGCCGCTGACCATGGAAGAGCTGGCGCGTCTGCAGCTCGGCCTGCGCACCTCGCTGCAAAACGATCCGCAAAACCTCAATGACTGGGCGATGCTGGGCCGCCTCGGCATGGTGCTGAACAACGCCACCGATGCCAGCCAGGCCTTTGAGCACGCTTTGCAGCTGGCGCCGGACAACCTTGAACTGCAGCAGGATTATGCCGAAGTGCTGACGCGTTCCAGCGATCCGCAGGATAACCGCCAGGCCAATATGCTGCTCAAAGACCTGCTGAAGCGCGACCACAGCAACGTGCGCACCCTCAGTCTGCTGGCGTTCAATGCCTTTGAACAGCAGCAGTATGGCGAAGCGATTGGCGCATGGCAGGTGATGCTGAAGCTGCTGCCGGCCGGCGATCGACGCATTACCATGATCGAGCGCAGCATTGAACAAGCGAAAACCGACGCGGGACAGCAAAATAGCCAGCTGGCATTGACGGTGAGCTTAACGCCAGAGGCAGAAAAAATGTTACCGCCGGGCGGAGTGTTGTATATTTCTGTGTCTGACGGTGTTTCACCGGTGCCTGTGGCTGTAAAGCGTTTACCGCTCAGCCACTTCCCGCTATCGCTTACGCTGGATGACAGCAACGCCATGATGCCGGATCGCCTGCTTTCGGCGCAGCATCAGGTGCAGGTCAGGGTGCGCATTTCGCGCGATGGTAGTGCTAATCCGCAGTCCGGCGACTGGTTTGGTTTAAGCGCGGTCACCCCCTGGGATGGTCACCAGCCGATGGCTGTTGAGGTCAATCAGCAGCAGCCCTGAAGCGATACACCTTTTATCTGCACAGGGAGAGAAGAATGAATAATCGCCTGACCGGCCTGGCGCTGGCCAGTTTACTGCTGGTGGGATGTGCCAGTTCCAAACCGGCCGACGAGACGACGCCTGCGCAGCGCAGCGATCCGCTCGAAGGGTTCAACCGCACGATGTTTAACTTCAACTACAACGTGCTGGATCCCTATGTGGTGCGCCCGGTGGCGGTTGCCTGGCGTGATTACGTGCCGGTGCCGGCCCGTACCGGGCTGAGCAACTTTCTCGGTAACCTTGATGAACCGGCCAGCATGGTGAACTCGATTCTGGTCGGCGAGCCGCGTCAGGCGGGCATTCACTTTACCCGTTTCTTCCTGAATACCGTGCTCGGCCTTGGCGGTTTCATCGACGTCGCCGGTAAAGCCAATCCCCAGCTGGCGCGTGAAGTGCCGCACCACTTTGGCAGCACGCTGGGCCGTTATGGCGTTGGCTACGGTCCGTACGTGGTGCTGCCAGGTTACGGCAGCTTTACCGTGCGTCAGGATGGCGGCGACTACGTCGATACGCTTTATCCGGTGCTGAGCTGGCTTACCTGGCCGATGTCGATCGGTAAATGGACGCTGGAAGGGGTGGAAACGCGCGCGCAGCTGCTTGATTCCGATGGCCTGCTCCGACAGCAGCAGGATCCGTACGCCTTTATCCGCAACGCCTATTTCCAGCGTAACGATTTCCTCGCCAGCGGCGGCAAGCTGAAGCCGGAGGAGAATCCGAACGCCAGCGCGATTCAGGACGATTTAAAAGATATCGACTCTCAATAAATGACAACGGCGACCAACAGGTCGCCGTTTTGTTTTCAGCTGGCGACCCGCATGGGCCGCTGCACTGATTATCAGAACTTGTAGTTAAAGTTAGCGCCGTACAGCCAGGCCTTACCTTCGGAATTAAAGGTATAAGGACCTTCTTTTACCGTCACGTGCTGACCGTGCATATAGGAAACCCCGACATCAACCGACGCGTCCGGCGTGAAGGCGTAAGATGCACCGGCGCTCAGCCACAGGCGATCCTGATCCGGAATCGAGATGGAACGTTTATCCGCCGGCACCGGGCTGTCATCAAACGCGATACCGGTACGGAACGTCCAGTTGTCGTCGTAGTTGTAAGTGGTACCTAACGCGATGCGATATGCATCACGGTAGCCTTCATCTTTATAGAACAGCGTCTGGCCGTTGCTGCCGGTGGCTTTCAGCTCCTGGAACTGGCTCCAGCTGGTATAGGCGAGGCTGTAGTGCACCGCCCACTGTGGCGCCACTTTATGCCAGCCGGACACTTCCCACATTTCCGGCAGGTTCAGCGTCAGCGAACCTGGAATGGTGGCGCCGCTGGTGCCATACGGCAGACCCAGCGCAATCGCCTGCGGCGTGCCGTTAAAGGCGCGCGGGATATTGCTCTTATAGTCGCCGTCGAAGTCGATCTTCACTTTGGAACGATAGGTGAAGCCGAAGCGGTTGTTTTTATCCACTTCATACAGGATACCGGCGTTCCAGCCGTAGCCCCATTCGTCACCTTTCAGGTGCGCGACCTGGGTATCGGCCGGCAGACCGGCGCGGGCACCGGCTTCACCGGCGTAGCGCTCAATTTTCGCTTTGGCGTACACCGCGTCAAAGCCGACGCCGAAGCTGAAGTTATCATTTAACCGATAAGCGGTGCTGAGGTTGAAGTTGCCGGTCATCAGATCGGTTTTGCCACCAAAGCCGCCCGCGGTGTAACCGTTATTAAATTCGGTGGCCAGACCGTAGTTCGAGGTGGCCGAGGCGCCAATCCACCACTGATCGTTAATCGGATGCACATAATGGATGTTCGGGATCCACTGGTTTGGCGCAATATTGCTGGCGTTGAGGCTGTTGCCGGTCGGGCTGTTACCGCTGATATCCACTTCCGGGTCGATATAGACGGCACCGATGGAGAAAGAAGGGCGGTCCATCAGGGCCATGGTGGCTGGGTTACGGCTGGCAGAGGCGGCGGTATCACCCATGGCGCCTTCACCGGAATAGGCGCGGCCCAGGCCGATTGCTGAGAATTCGTTAAGTTGAAAGCCTGCGGCGTAGACGTGAGAAGAGACGAGCGCCACTGCAGCTGCCACAGCTGACTTTGCAAACAGGTTCTTATGGTTCATGACCACAACCTCATCTAAATTATTATTAAACGTAGTTACGTCGCGTAACAAAGGACGGCGGATTGTAGGGACTGACGATACAGACACATATCAGACCAGTGCGACGAGTATAGGTCCGACCTGTGTATTTGTTGCAATATTGTTTTTAAAATATTTCTGCTTTGATCGATAAAATCAGATCTGCTTAACAAAATCCTTGCGGTTCTGCTCCAGCATAGCGAGTCAAATTTGTTTTGGATCAAATTTTAGTGTGATATTCGTCACTTAGCGGGCGGAAGATAGCCGCGACGTGGCATCCGGCGTACACTTTGCAGCAGAAAATGATCCGATAGTGTTGATTTATCGTCAGGAGAAAAACATGACTGATGCCATTAGAAACTGTAGTGCGAACGAAACGGCAGCCTGCTGCTGCGTTGACGTGGGCACCGTGATGGACAATACCGATTGCAGCGCCAGCTGGTCAGGCGTGTTCGCTGACCGTCAGGCGGCTGAAGCAATGCTGGCCGAGCTGAGCGCCAAAGCGCGCCAGGTTGAGTCCGATCCGTGCGAGATTCATTCGCGCTTTACCGACGAAGCAGACGGCGTGCGCCTGGACGTCGATTTCACCTTTGCCTGCCAGGCCGAAACCCTGATTTTCCAGCTCGGCTTACGCTAATCCCGCCGCTGCCGACCCGCTTTTTCGGCAGCGTTGCCTCTTTTTCGTGTTACTCCTCGCACTTTTTTTCTTCTGTTATTGGCGACTTAGCAACACCTGGTTAACACTGATGATCAGGTCAGACCTGTTGGGCAATGATGCTCAGGTCGTAAATTACAGGTGAGAGCAATGAGCAAAGCGCAGCCGCTGCTGACGCGTCAGGGCGAACGTATCGCCATTACCCACGGATTACGCACCCCGTTTGCCCGCCAGGCAAGCGACTTTCATGGCATTCCGGCGCTGGAGCTGGGGCGCATGGTGGTCAGCGAATTAATGGCGCGCAGCGAATTGCCGGTGGAGGTGATCGATCAGCTGGTGTTCGGCCAGGTGGTGCAGATGCCGGAAGCCCCCAACATCGCGCGTGAAATCGTGCTAAGCAGCGGACTGAGCGTGCACACCGATGCCTACAGCGTGAGCCGCGCCTGCGCCACCAGCTTTCAGGCAGTGGCCAACGTGGCGGAAAGCCTGATGGCCGGGACCATTGATGCGGGTATTGCCGGTGGCGCTGACTCCTCCTCGGTGCTGCCGATTGGCGTCAGCAAAACGCTGGCGCGCGCGCTGGTTGACCTCAACAAAGCCCGCACCCTGAGCAAAAAATTACACATCTTACGCCGCCTGCGCCCACGCGATCTGTTGCCGGTGCCGCCGGCAGTGGCGGAATACTCCACCGGTTTACGCATGGGCGACACCGCCGAGCAGATGGCCAAAACGCACGGTATTACGCGTGAGCAGCAGGACGCGCTGGCGCTGCGCTCGCACCAGCGTGCAGCGCAGGCCTGGCAATCCGGCGTGCTGGCGCAGGAAGTGATGCCGGCGTTTGTGCCGCCGTGGAAAGCACCGATTGAGCAGGACAACAACATTCGCTTTAACGCCAGTGCGGCGGATTATGCAAAGCTGCGTCCGGCGTTTGACCGTCGCCACGGCTCGGTTACCGCGGCCAACAGCACGCCGCTGACCGATGGCGCGGCTGCGCTGATTCTGATGCGCGAAGGGCGCGCGCGTGAGCTGGGCATTACACCGCTCGGTTACCTGCGCAGCTATGCGTTTGCCGCGATTGATGTCTGGCAGGACATGTTGCTCGGACCGGCTTACGCATCACCGTTGGCGCTGGATCGTGCCGGCATTACCCTCGGCGATCTGACGCTGATCGACATGCATGAAGCCTTTGCCGCGCAGACGCTGGCCAACCTCAGGCTGTTTAACGATGAACGCTTTGCGCGCGAGGTGCTGAAGCGCGATCGCGCGCTGGGCGAAGTCGACGAGACGCGTTTCAACGTGCTGGGCGGTTCCATCGCCTACGGTCATCCGTTCGCCGCCACCGGCGCGCGCATGATCACGCAAACGCTGCATGAGCTGCGGCGGCGCGGCGGCGGCTTAGGGCTGGTAACCGCCTGTGCCGCTGGCGGATTAGGCAGCGCGATGGTTCTGGAGGCCGAATAATGAGCGAATCTGCATTCCATTTACAGATGCGTCCGGATCACGTTGCGGTGATCACCATTGATGTACCGGGCGAAAAGATGAACACCCTGAAAGCAGAGTTTGTGCCGCAAATCCGCGCGGTGCTGGCGGAGGCGCGCAGCGATGCGCATCTGGCGGGCATCGTGCTGATTTCAGGCAAACGCGACAACTTTGTCGCCGGTGCGGACATCAGCATGATCGCCAGTTGTGAAACGGCGCAGCAGGCTGAAGCGCTGGCGCGGCAGGGACAGGAAGTGATGGCGGAGATCGCCGCGCTGCCGTTCCCGGTGGTCGCCGCCATTCATGGAGCCTGTCTTGGCGGCGGGCTGGAGCTGGCGCTGGCCTGCGATGCGCGCATCTGCTCGCTGGATGAGAAAACCCGTCTCGGCCTGCCGGAGGTGCAGCTCGGCCTGTTGCCAGGTTCCGGCGGCACCCAGCGGTTGCCGCGTCTGATAGGTGTGCAGCAGGCGCTGCCGCTGATCCTCAGTGGCAAACAGCTGCGCGCAAAGCAGGCGCTAAAGCTTGGCCTGGTGGATGATGCGGTGCCGCAGGCGATTCTGCTGGCAACCGCCGTGGCACGTGTACATAAAGGAAAGCACGCCGCACGCAGCCTGTCGCGCCGCGATCGCCTGCTGCAGGGGCCGCTGGCGCGTCCGCTGCTGTTTACGCTGGCCAAACGCCAGACCGACGGTAAAACCCACGGTAACTATCCGGCCACCGACCGCATTTTGCAGGTGGTACGCATCGGGCTGGAGCAGGGCAGCGCCGCCGGTCACGCCGCGGAAGCGCGCGCGTTTGGCGAGCTGGCGATGACCGCGCAGTCGGCCGCACTGCGCAGCCTGTTTTTTGCTTCCACCGCCCTGAAGAAAGAGCCGATGGCGGATGCGCCGCCGCGCCCGCTGCAGCAGATTGGCGTGCTGGGCGGCGGGCTGATGGGCGGTGGGATTGCCAGCGTCACCGCGCTGAAAGCCGGTCTGCCGGTGCGAATCCGCGATATCAACCTGAACGGCGTTAACCACGCGCTGCAGTACAGCTGGGATTTGCTGAGCAAAAAGGTGAAACGGCGCCAGCTCAAGCCGGCGGAACGCCAGCAGCAGATGGCGCGCATCAGCGGCGGCACCGATTATCAGGGCTTCCGCCAGCGCGATCTGGTGATCGAAGCGGTGTTTGAGGATCTGGCGCTGAAGCAGCAAATGGTGGCCGAGATTGAAGAACACTGTCAGCCGCACACTATCTTTGCGTCTAACACCTCTTCGCTGCCGATTGCGCAGATCGCCGCCGGCGCGCAGCGCCCGGAGAATGTTATCGGCCTGCACTTCTTCAGTCCGGTAGACAAGATGCCGCTGGTCGAGGTGATTCCGCATAGCGGCACTTCAGCACAGACGCTGGCCACCACGGTGGATCTGGCGCGTCGTCAGGGCAAAACCGCCGTGGTGGTGGCTGACCGTCCCGGCTTTTATGTTAACCGCATTCTCGCGCCCTATATAAATGAAGCCATGCGCTGTCTGCTGGAGGGCGAGCCCATTGAACACATTGATAGCGCACTGGTGAAATTTGGTTTCCCGGTCGGCCCGCTGCAGCTGCTGGATGAAGTCGGTATTGATGTCGGCAGCAAAATCAGCCCAATTCTTGAACAGGCCTACGGTTCACGCTTCAGCGCGCCGCAGGCGGTGAGCGCTATCCTGGCCGACGAACGCAAAGGGCGTAAAAACCAGAAAGGTTTTTATGATTATCAGCGCACGCGCTGGCCGCGCAAACGTCAGGCCGATGCCAGTCTGTACCGCCTGCTGCAGTTAAAACCCCAGGCGAAACAGAGCGAGCAGCAGATCGCCACGCGCTGTGTGATGCTGATGCTCAACGAGGCGGTACGTTGTCTCGACGAGGCGGTGATCCGCAGCGCCCGCGATGGCGACATCGCGGCAGTGTTTGGCATCGGGTTTCCGCCGTTTCTCGGCGGGCCGTTCCGCTATATTGACCAGCGTGGTGCGGGCGAGATCGTCAATACATTACGTACATTAATGCAGCAATACGGCGAGCGTTTTACGCCCTGTGACGCGTTAGTGGCAATGTCAGAAGGGAAAACGAATTTTTACACTTCTGCACATTCATGAATAGCCGCACGGATTCAGCGGGTTAGAATCGGGGCCGCGCAGTGCCTGGCGCGGCACCATTCTGAGATATGCTTATTTAATAAACAACCGGTTGACTATACTCAAGCCATTGGGGTAAAACACAGCGTTCATTCGCAGAATGAAGCGTCTGGTGCTGTGGTACCCGGCGATATCGACAAACAACAGCGGTGCTTTATGCAAGTTTTTATCATGCGTCACGGCGACGCAGCTCTGGAAGCAGCGAGTGATGCGGTTCGTCCTCTCACCCTGTGTGGCTGCGACGAATCACGTCAGATGGCGAGCTGGCTGAATGGTCAGACGCCGGGAATCGATAAGGTGCTGGTCAGCCCTTATCTGCGCGCCGGGCAAACGCTCGCCACGGTACGTGAAGCGCTGAAACTGCCGGAAGGGCAGGAAGTGCTGCCAGAACTGACGCCAGGCGGCGATCCGGGCATGGTCGCCTGTCATTTACAGGCGCTGGCGGTGCAGGGTGCGCACGCGGTGCTGGTGATTTCGCATCTGCCGCTGGTCGGTTATCTGGTATCTGAACTCTGCCCGCAGGAAGCGCCACCGATGTTCGCCACCTCCGCCATTGCCTGCGTGGAGTTTGATGCCGACGCCTGCGAAGGCAAGCTGGCGTGGCAGGTGAGTCCGGCCAAATTAGCCAAAGCCATGTAATTCCCCTTCATACTTCAGGCTGCAGCTGCGTTGGCTGCGTCAATTCACCCCAGTCACTTACTGATGTAAGCTCCTGGGGATTCATTTCCTTGCCGCCTTGCTGCAACCTGAATTATTTCGGGGAATATTGAGCGCAATATTCCTTAATCCTGGCCTGTCAGGGTAATTCCGGCGGCTGCCACTCTTCGACTTCAATCAATACCAGCAGCGCGGCGTCGCCGCCAAACAGTTTGGGTGCCTGGTGAAACGCCATCACGTGCGGATGCTGTGCCAGCCACAGCGGGGTTTGCTGCTTGAGAATGTGCTTGCCGTGGCCGGTCATCACGCTGGCACAGAAAATATGCTCGCGGCGGCAGGCGGCAATCAGCGCGCCGAGTTCCTGTTTGGCCTGAAGCTGGGTTAACCCGTGCAGATCGAGAAAAATCTCTGGCGTGTAATCGCCACGCCGTAATTTTTTCAGCTCGTAATGGCTGACGTCGGCGCGTACGTAGCGCGTCGGCCCGTCGCTGGAGAGCAGGGGCTGAAACTCATCGGAGAAATAATGGCTGTTATCGGCCTGCTCAGACAGCAGCCGCTTCAGCGGCACTTCACGGCTTTTCACTGCCGGTTTGTGCACGATCGTATCCTGTTTCAGCTGGCGCGTACCGCTCATTAGCTGGCGGAACAGCGCCTGGTCGTCCTGGCTTAGCGGCGTCTTTTTACTCATGTCTCAGTGAATCATCAGAAATGGCGGGTGTCTGGCCGTTACCTTACCGCTAAGCGTCAACAAATGTCAGCTTTTTCACCTCGCTGCGCTGAATTCTGCCCGGCTTCATGGCACACTATCGGCCGATTGATTTTATGGCCTGCGGAGGGCTACGTGGACAAGATTTTCGTCGATGAGGCAGTGAACGAACTGCACACCATTCAGGATATGCTGCGCTGGGCAGTAAGCCGCTTTTCGGCGGCGGGCATCTGGTACGGCCACGGCACGGACAATCCCTGGGACGAAGCGGTCCAACTGGTGCTGCCGACGCTGTGGCTGCCGCTGGATATTCCGGAAGACATGCGCCACGCGCGCCTGACCGCCAGCGAACGTCACCGCATCGTAGAACGCGTAATCCGTCGCGTTAACGAGCGCATTCCGGTGGCCTATCTCACCAACAAAGCCTGGTTCTGCGGCCATGAATTCTACGTCGATGAGCGCGTGCTGGTGCCGCGTTCACCAATTGGCGAGCTGATCGAAAACCGCTTTGCCGGCCTGATCGACGGCGCGCCACGCCACATTCTCGATATGTGCACCGGCAGCGGCTGCATCGCCATCGCCTGTGCGTACGCCTTCCCGGAAGCGGAAGTGGATGCGGTCGATATCTCCACCGACGCGCTGGCCGTGGCTGAACAGAATATCGAAGAGCACGGTCTGCTGCATCACGTCACGCCGATTCGCGCCGACCTGTTCCGCAATCTGCCGCAGGTTAAATATGACCTGATCGTCACCAATCCACCGTACGTCGATGCCGAAGACATGGACGACCTGCCGAACGAATATCGCCACGAGCCGGAGCTCGGCCTCGCCGCGGGCAGCGACGGCCTGAAGCTGGTGCGCCGCATCCTGGCTTGCGCGCCGGACTACCTCAGCGAGCAGGGCGTGCTGATTTGCGAAGTCGGTAACAGCATGGTGCATATGATGGAGCAGTATCCGGACGTGCCTTTTACCTGGCTGGAATTTGATAACGGCGGTGACGGCGTGTTCATGCTGACGCGCGATCAAATCGTCGCGGCGCAGTCGCACTTCTCATTCTATAAAGACTAAAAATCGGGGCGAGCGCTCGCCCGCAACATCGCAACAAGGAACCCCCATGGCCGGAAACAGCATCGGACAACTTTTTCGCGTTACCACCTTTGGCGAGTCGCACGGTATTGCGCTTGGCTGCATTGTTGATGGTGTGCCGCCCGGCATCCCGCTGACCGAAGCCGATATTCAGCACGATCTCGATCGTCGTCGTCCCGGCACTTCGCGCTATACCACCCAGCGCCGCGAGCCGGATCAGGTGAAGATTTTGTCCGGCGTGTTTGAAGGCGTCACCACCGGCACCTCCATCGGTCTGCTGATTGAAAACACCGACCAGCGTTCGCAGGATTACAGCGCGATTAAAGATCTGTTCCGTCCCGGCCATGCGGATTACACCTACGAACAGAAATATGGCCTGCGCGACTATCGCGGCGGCGGCCGGTCCTCGGCCCGCGAAACCGCCATGCGCGTGGCGGCCGGTGCCATTGCTAAAAAGTATCTGCAGATGAAGCACGGTATCGTGGTGCGCGGCTATCTGGCGCAGATTGGCGACATCGCCTGCGAGCTGAAAGACTGGAGTATCGTGGAAGATAACCCGTTTTTCTGCCCCGATGCCGACCAGCTCGATGCACTGGACGAACTGATGCGCGCGCTGAAAAAAGAGGGTGACTCCATCGGTGCCAAAGTCACGGTGATGGCCGAAAATGTGCCGCCGGGCCTCGGTGAGCCGGTGTTCGATCGCCTTGACGCCGACCTGGCCCACGCGCTGATGAGCATCAACGCGGTGAAAGGCGTGGAGATCGGTGATGGTTTCGCGGTAATCAACCAGCGCGGCAGTCAGCACCGTGATGAAATCCGCAGCAACGGTTTTCAAAGCAACCATGCCGGTGGCATTCTCGGCGGGATCAGCAGCGGTCAGACCATCAGCGCCAACCTGGCGATGAAGCCCACTTCCAGCATCACCGTGCCGGGCAACACCATCACCCGCGACGGCGCGGAAGTGGAGATGATTACCAAAGGCCGTCACGATCCCTGTGTTGGCATCCGCGCGGTGCCGATCGCGGAAGCGATGATGGCTATTGTGCTGATGGATCACCTGCTGCGCCAGCGTGGGCAGAACGCTGACGTCAACAGCAGCGTCCCGCGCTGGTAAGCCGCATGATACGCCGCCTGCTTCTCTCCCTTGCCGCGCTGCTGTGCAGTGCGGTCAGCCTGGCTGCCACGCCGTGGCAGCAAATCCATCAACCGATTGCCGGCAGCCCGCAGTCCATCGGCAGCTTTGCCAACGGCTGTATCGTCGGGGCGCAGCAGCTGCCCCTCAACTCGCCTAACTATCAGGTGATGCGTCAGGATCAGCGCCGCTATTACGGCCACCCGGACCTGATCGCCTTTATCCAGCGCCTCAGCACCCAGGCACATCAGCTGCAGCTGGGCCAGGTGCTGATTGGTGATATGGGCATGGCCGCCGGCGGACGCTTTAGCAGCGGCCACGCCAGCCATCAGACCGGCCTCGACGTGGATATCTGGCTGCAGCTGCCGCAGAGCCGCTGGACGGCACAGCAGCTGCTGAAGCCGCAGCCGCTCGATCTGGTTGGGCCGGACGATCGCCAGGTCATCGCGCGGCACTGGCAGCCGCAGATCGACAGCCTGATCAAGCTGGCGGCGAAAGATGACGACGTCACGCGCATCTTCGTCAATCCGGCGATTAAAAAGCAGCTTTGTGCCGATGCCGGTAACGATCGTGCGTGGCTCAACAAAGTGCGACCGTGGTTCGCCCACCGGGCACACATGCACGTGCGCCTGCGCTGTCCGCCGGGCAGCCTGGAGTGTGAAGATCAGGCGCCACCGCCGCCGGGCGATGGCTGCGGCGCAGAGCTGGAAAGCTGGTTCCTGCCGAAGAAGCCGGGCACTACGCCGCCGGTGAAGAAGTCGCCGCCGCCGTTGCCGCCTTCCTGCCAGGCGTTACTTGATAAGCATCTACTGTAGGAACCTGAGATGGATCTGTTTGTTGTCAGCCCGATGGTACTTGGCGTGCTGTTTCTGGTCGCGGTGCTGGCGGCCTTTATTGATTCCATCGCCGGCGGTGGCGGTCTGCTGACCGTGCCGTCGCTGCTGGCGGCCGGTCTTTCGCCGGCGCAGGCGCTGGCGACCAACAAGCTGCAATCGGTCGGCGGCTCCTTCTCGGCCAGCCTCTATTTTGTGCGGCGCGGCGCGGTGAAACTGCGCGAGCAGCGGCTGAATATCGCCATGACCTTTCTCGGCGCGATTGGCGGAACGCTGCTGATTCAGCATATTCAGGCTGAGATACTGCGCCAGATACTGCCGCTGCTGCTGATCAGCATCGGGCTGTGGTTCCTGCTGATGCCACGTCTTGGCGAGGCCGATCGCGAGCAGCGCCTGCATGGCCTGGCGTTTGCGCTGGTCGGTGGCGGCTGCGTCGGCTTTTACGATGGCTTCTTCGGCCCGGGTGCCGGCTCGTTCTATGCGCTGGCCTTCGTCACGCTTTGCGGCTTCAATCTGGCCAAAGCCACCGCCCACGCCAAAATCCTAAATTTCACCTCCAACTTCGCCAGTCTGCTGTTCTTTATGTTCGGCGGCAAGGTGGTGTGGGGCACCGGCGTGATTATGCTGCTGGGGGCGTTTATTGGCGCACGCCTCGGCGCCAGGCTGGTGCTGAGCCGCGGTCAGAAGCTGATTCGCCCGATGGTGGTGACGGTGTCTGCCGTGATGAGCGCTAAGCTGTTGTGGGACAGCCACGGCAGTGTCATTCTCGCCTGGTTTGCCGCACTGTAATCCGCACTCGTCAAAACCGGCCGCCAGTGCGACAATGGCGGCGGTTTGTTTAAAGATTAAAATATTATGAGTAAAGAGCACCATTATCAGCAGCTGGTGGAGATTTTTGACGGCTGCTTTGCTGACGATTTTCAGACGCGTCTAATTAAAGGCGATGATGAACCTATTTATCTTCCAGCGGATGACACCTCACCGTGGCACCGCGTGGTGTTTGCCCATGGCTTTTACGCCAGCGCGCTGCACGAAATTTCGCACTGGTGCATTGCCGGTGAAGCGCGGCGTAAGCTGGTGGATTTTGGTTACTGGTACTGCCCGGACGGGCGCGATGCGCAAACGCAGGGCCAGTTTGAAGCGGTGGAGATTAAGCCGCAGGCGCTGGAGTGGCTGTTCTGTGTGGCAGCCGGCTTTCCCTTCAACGTCAGCTGTGACAATCTCGACGGCGATTGTGAACCGGATCGCATCGCGTTTCAGCGCAAGGTGCATGCGCAGGTGATGCATTATCTGCAGCACGGCATTCCGGCGCGTCCGGCGCGCTTTATTGATGCGTTAGCAAGCTATTATGGTACGCCTGCACTGACGGCGGCACAGTTTCCGTGGCCGGAAGATCTGTGAGCCGCACTCCGATAAATGAAGGATGATGAGAAGATGATCGTAGAATTCGAGTCCCGCATTCTGGCGCTGATTGACGATATGGTCGAACACGCCAGCGACGACGAACTGTTTGCCAGCGGTTATCTGCGTGGCCATCTGACGCTGGCAGTAGCGGAAATTGAGCAGAGCGGCGAACACACGCCGGAAGCGCTGCAGATTCAGGTCACCAACAGCCTGCAAAACGCCATCGCCGCCGGTGAGCTGTCGCCGCGCGACCAGGCGCTGGTGGTGGGCATGTGGGATAACCTGTTTACCCAGGCGCGCCTCACTGCCTGACTGGCCGGGGCGATCGCTCGCCCCGCGCTTTAGCGTCCTGCCTTTTTCCCTTTCAGCAATTTGCGCACCCAGTAACGGTTGGGATGCAGCGCCGCCAGCGTGCTGCTGTCCAGCGGCTGCGGCTCGCCACTCATTTGTGCCGCCAGCACTTCTGCTGCCAGCGGCGCGCTGCACAGTCCGCGCGACCCCAGTGCGCCGAGCACGAACAGGCCGGGATGCACCGGCGCGTCCGCAATCTGCTCGCCGCGCGCGCGCTGCGCCGGTAAATCCGCATACTCACTGAGCGTCGCCGCGTAATCCGGCACGCTGCCGCTCATCGGCAGGTGATCGCGCGTGGCGCAGCGCACGCCGCTGCGCGCTTCATCAGCGCTGACGTCAACCTGTGTCGGCCAGCTGACCTGCGGCAGACAGTTAATCAGCCGCTGGCGATTCTCCTGCTGATCGTCGGCGCGGAAAGCGGTTGCCGTCTCACCGCGATGGTAGCTGGCACCAATGCAGTGCGTGGCAAAGTTCGGGCTGACCGGGGTGAGATAGCCGTCGTAACACAGCACGGTGCGCAGCGGGTTCAGCGCCGCGTTGGTCGGCACATGGCTGACCTGACCGGCCACCGCATACACCGGCAAATCGCGGCTTTGCCCGATCGCCTGCAGCGCATGGCCGTTGGCCAGCACCACCTGCTGATGGCTTACCGCAGGCTGTTGGGCGAACTGCAGCGTCCAGCCTGCCTGCTGGCGGACCAGCTGCGTCACGCGATGCAGCCAGTGCATGCGCAGCCCCTGAGTCTGGGCATACTCCAGCAGATTGCTGGTGAGCTGTGACGGCGACAGCCAGCCGCCCTGTGGATAGAAAATGCCGCCGCAGTCGAGATCGACGCCGGCCAGCTGCTGAGCCTGCTGCGGGCTGACGCCGTGCGCCAGCTCGTGCGGCAGATCCATGCTCAGCATCTGCGCGATCTTCTCTGCGCTTTTGGCATCCCAGCCGAGCTGCAGCACGCCGCTCCACTGATGTTCGAACATCACCGGCAGCGCATCGTACAGGCGGCGGGCAAAGCTGAATGCCGCCGGGAAAAAAGTGGCGAGCGCCGGATCGTGCTGGTTAAGCAGCGGATAGAGCGCGCCCTGACGGTTACCCGATGCGCCGAGCGCCGGGGCGGCATCGGTGCAGTACAGCGTAACCTGCCAGCCACGCCGCAGCAGCGCCAGCGCCAGCACCGCGCTGGCCACGCCGCCGCCAATCAGCGCCACCTCGCGGCTGGTGGCCTGCGGACGCGCATACCACGGCTGAGCCGCTAGCTGCCCAGGGGCGCTGTCCAGCACGCCGGTCAGCATTTCACGCTTGTGGCCGAAGCCTTTGCGTTTCGCCACGCTGAAGCCGGCCTGCTGTAAGCCCCGCCGCACAAAGCCCGCCGAGGTAAAGGTGGCGAAGGTGCCGCCGGGACGCGCCAGCCGCGCCATGGCGGCGAACAGCGAAGGCGTCCACATCTCCGGGTTTTTCGCCGGCGCGAAGCCATCTAAAAACCACGCGTCAACCTGGCCGTTGAGGCTGTCATCAAAAGTATCAATCAGCGCGTTAATATCACCCAGCCACAGATCCAGCGTCACCTCGCCGCCATTGAACAGCAGGCGCTGACAGCCGGGCAGGGCCAGCGGCCACTGCTGCTGTAGCTGTCCGGCCCACGGGGCCAGTTCCGGCCAGTGCGCGTGCGCGCTCACCAGATCGGCGTGGGTCAGCGGGTATTTTTCGCAGCTGATGAAGTGCAGGCGGCGCAAGCCGGCTTGCGGATGGGCGGCGCGGAAGCGATCGAACGCCTGCCACAGGGTAAGAAAGTTGAGTCCGGTGCCAAAACCGCTCTCGGCAACGATGAACAGATCGCGCGGATGTGCGGCAAATCGCTGCGGAAGATGGTTACCGTCGAGGAACACATAGCGCGTCTCCTCCAGTCCGTTGTCGTTGGAGAAATAGACGTCGTCGAACGCTCGGGAAACAGGTGTACCCTGATCGTTCCAGTTTAATTGCGCGTGTTCAACCGGGGATAACTTCACGGGAAAGGCTCATTTTTCAGGCAGTGGCGCGATTTTAGCGAGTGGCGTCACATGACGCAAATTTACAAAAGGAAATGGCTGATCGGACTTGTTCGGCGTACAACTGTAAGCTAGAGTGCACGTCAATCCAAAAGAAGTGGAATGAGGACTATTGAATGAAACGTGCAGTGATTACTGGCCTGGGTATCGTTTCCAGTATTGGTAATAACCAGCAGGAAGTGCTGGCTTCCCTGCGTGAAGGCCGTTCCGGAATCACTTTCTCCGAAGAGATGAAAGATGCCGGCATGCGCAGCCATGTATGGGGTAACGTCAAACTGGACACTAACGGGCTCATCGATCGCAAAATCGTGCGTTTCATGAGTGATGCCTCAATCTATGCCTATCTGTCGATGGCAGAAGCAATCAAAGATTCCGGCCTGACCGATGAGCAGTACCAGAACAACCCGCGTGTTGGTCTGATTGCCGGTTCCGGTGGCGGTTCCCCGCGTTATCAGGTGTTCGGTGCCGACGCGATGCGTGGCCCGCGCGGCCTGAAAGGCGTTGGCCCGTACGTAGTGACCAAAGCGATGGCGTCCGGCGTCTCTGCCTGCCTGGCCACGCCGTTCAAAATCCACGGCGTCAACTACTCCATCAGCTCGGCGTGCGCGACGTCAGCACACTGCATCGGCAACGCGGTGGAGCAGATTCAGCTGGGCAAACAGGATGTGGTATTTGCTGGCGGCGGCGAAGAGCTGAGCTGGGAAATGGCCTGTGAGTTCGACGCCATGGGCGCGCTCTCGACGAAGTACAACGAAACCCCGGAAAAAGCGTCGCGTACTTACGATGCCAGCCGTGACGGTTTCGTGATCGCCGGCGGCGGCGGTATGGTGGTAGTGGAAGAGCTGGAGCATGCGCTGGCGCGTGGTGCCCACATCTACGCTGAGATCGTCGGCTACGGCGCAACCTCTGACGGCGCTGACATGGTGGCACCGTCAGGCGAAGGCGCGGTGCGTTGCATGAAGATGGCGATGCAGGGTCTGGATACGCCAATCGACTACCTCAACACTCACGGCACGTCAACGCCAGTCGGCGACGTGAAAGAGCTGGGCGCGATTCGCGAAGTGTTTGGCGACAACACGCCATACATCTCTGCGACCAAAGCCATGACCGGTCACTCGCTGGGTGCGGCAGGTGTGCAGGAAGCGATTTACACTCTGCTGATGCTGGAGCACAGCTTCATCGCGCCAAGCATTAACGTGGAACAGCTGGATGACGCAGCGAAGGGCATGAACATTGTGACGCAGCCAACCGAAAAAGCGCTGACCACGGTGATGTCCAATAGCTTCGGCTTCGGTGGCACCAACGCCACGCTGACCCTGCGTAAATACCAGGCGTAACGCTTACGCTAATGCTCAAAGGCCGGTTAATCCGGCCTTTGTTGTTTTTGTCGCTGACGGATTCAGGTTGCCAGCAGCCTTACCAGCTTCGCGCAGGCGCGGTCAATTTCGCCGGGCGTCAACGCGGCAAAGCCGAGTATCCAGCCCTGCTGTTTCGATGCGCCGGCGTAAAGGGGTGACAGCGGCGGCAGCAGCAGACCGTCGGCCTGCGCCAGGTGTGTGAGCCGCGCCTCATCTCCCTGTAATAACTCAACCGTCAATTGCAACCCGCCTGTTGCCGGCAGCGGCCGCAGCCACGGCTGCAGATGCTGTTCCAGCTGCGCCAGCAGCCGATCGCGCCGGCTATGATAGAGCTGACGCATCAGCCGCAGGTGGCTGGCTAAATAGCCTTGCTGGATAAATTCGGCGGTGATCGCCTGCGGCAGCAGGGCGCTATGGCCGTCCAGTACGCTGCGCGCGCGACCCAGCGCCGTCACCAGCGCCGCGGGCACCACCATCCACGCCAGTCGCAGCGATGGAAACAGGGTTTTGGAAAAGGTCCCCAGGCTGATGACCCGGCTATCGGCTTCCATGCCCTGCAGCGCCGGCGCCGGGCGACCGTCATAGTGAAATTCACTGTCGTAGTCATCCTCGATCAGCCAGCTATCGTGCTGACGAGCCCACGCCAGCCACTGCAGCCGCCGCGCGAGGCTCATCGGTGTGCCGGTCGGATACTGGTGGCCGGGCGTCAGATACACCAGTTGCGCCCGGCCGCTGAGTGGCAGCGCGCCCTGATCGTCCAGCGGCATGGCACGGCAGCGGGCACCGGCGGCGAGAAAGGCGTTCCGTGCGCCACGGTAGCCCGGCTCCTCCAGCCACACTTCATCCTCTGCATCCAGAAACATCAGCGCCAGCAGCTGCAGCGCCTGCTGTGAACTGGTAAGCATGATGACCTGCTCAGCCGTACAGCGCACGCCGCGCGACAGCGCCAGATAATCCGCCACCGCCTGGCGCAGCGGCGCATAACCGAGCGGATCGCCATAGCCCATCACCTGGCTGCCCAGCGCGCGCTGTACGCTGTGGCTCAGCCGCTGCCACTGGCGGTGCGGAAACGCGCGCAGTTCCGGTGATCCGGCGGCAAAGGCAAGGGGAAAAGGGGGATCCTGGCAGCCACCGGTCGCCAGCACCTGCGTGCCGCGCTGCGAAAAGCGCGGTGCGCGCTGCGCTGTCGCCTTTTCCGCCGGTGGCGGCAGCGCGATGGCGACGAAGGTGCCGCGTCCGCTGTGCCGCTGCACGTAGCCTTCGCTCTCCAGCTGGCTGTAAGCGGCTTCGACCGTCACGCGTGACAGTGCCAGATCGGCAGCCAGCTGGCGGCTGGAGGGCAGCTTCTGCCCGAAGCGCAAATGGCCGCTGACAATGGCCTGGCGCAGCGTAGCGCACAGCCGCTGACGTAAGCCGCCCTGGGTCTGATGGCGAAACAGTGGCAAAAAGGCGTGGTGCATAATGGTCTTATCGTTACGGTCAAAGTGGTATCAGGATGCAGACCACTTTGCCGTACACTACAGGGACATCACAACAGGAGAATGCCATGTCAGCCGTTTTGTTTTATCCGCCCGCCAGCCCGCAGCACAGCGTGGCTTATTTGCAGCACAAACTCAGCTATTACACCGATGCCTGGGATCTGGCGGCGGATTTGGCGCAGGGCGTCACGCAGATTGTGGTGATTGATGCCCGCAGCCGCGACGCGTATCAGGCCGGACATATCTGCGGCGCGCTGTCGTTGCCGCATCGCGAAATGGATGCGGCCAGCACCGCGCGGCTCGATCGTCACCGCGTCTATGTGACTTACTGCGACGGCATCGGCTGCAACGGTTCGACCAAAGCGGCGCTAAAGCTGGCTGAGCTGGGGTTTCAGGTTAAAGAGCTGATTGGCGGGCTGGATTTCTGGAAGCGCGACGGCCACCCGATGGCGTGGGGCGCGGCGGCAGGCGAGTGGCCCGCCGCGGCACCCGCGGCGGAGTGCGGCTGCTGAGTGCGATGGCTTAACTACAGCAGCAGCCAGAGCAAAAAGAAGAACAGCGCCAGGCCGAGCACCAACGTCAGCGCCGGGCGCTGCGCCAGTGGACGCGGCAGAATTTCAACAAACGGTGCCCAGATTGGCTGCGGACGCAGCTCGCTGTCGGCCAGCGGCGTTTCGCTGTTGCGCTCGGCGCGGCGGCTGAACAGCAGCATCAGCAGATCCTGACTCTGCGCTGGCGTCAGCAACGTCTGCGGCGTGGCATGGAAGCGCTGCAGGCTGTAATCCTCCAGCATACGCTGCTCGTCGTGGCTCAGCGGCTGCTTCAGCGAGCTTTCCAGCAGCTGCAGCGTCGGCGCGCTGTGCTGGCTCAGCGTCTGGCGCACCTGTAGAAACTGCGTCAGCAGCGGGAAGTGGCGCGACGGAACCGGGTCGCCGCTCTTCAGATTGACCAGTTTCAGCGTGTCGGCCAGCACTTTTACCGGCGATTCCCCGGTCGCGGCGGCAAGGCGCGTGACCTGCTGGTTGAGCGCCTGCTGTTCGGCCGGTAACAGGGTGCGATCGGTGGTGCGCGTCTGCTGCGGCTGCGGGATAGCCATCTGGCCGTTCTGCAGCATGGTCAGCACCTGACGCAGCTGATCCTGGCTCAGCGCGCTTAACACCGTCTGGTTAAATTGCTGGCGGATAAAGTCGCTCACCGCCTGGCGATTGTTGCCCTGCGGCAGCTTTTCCAGCAACTGCTGCAACAGCTGACGCGTGGCGTGGCTGTTCTGCACCTGGGTCAGACGGCTGTTGAGATGCTGCTCCGCCGCCGGAAAGTGGCGCGACTGCAGTTCGGCATCATTTTTCACGCCCACTTCGTGGCGTATGCCAGCCCACAGTTCGGGCGCTTTCAGCGTGCTGAGTGACATGATACGGACGATCAGGCGTTCCAGCGTGGTGCGCTGGGCCGGGGAGAGCGGCTGGTCGCCCAGTGCCGCGCCGGGGCGGCCGGTGCCGTTAGCCGGGTTAACAGAGGAACGATCGCCCGCGGGCACACCGGGACCGCTGAGAGGTTGCATGGCGGAATCCTTGAAAACGAGTCA
This sequence comes from Pantoea sp. Cy-640, assembly GCF_011752635.1. Lineage (NCBI taxonomy): Bacteria > Pseudomonadati > Pseudomonadota > Gammaproteobacteria > Enterobacterales > Erwiniaceae > Pantoea > Pantoea sp. Cy-640. The sequence continues at coordinate 338,906 of NZ_VWXB01000003.1, forward strand.
GATCCGGGTGCGCCGGAAAAACGATGGCACATGATAGCAAAAGCCCCCGGGAAATCCACGGGGGCGGCAGGGAGAAAAACAATAAGACACGGATTTATTCGGCGGCGGCCAGCTTCATGCGCTTGCGACGCCAGCGCTTCCACAGCAGCGGCACCACCAGCACGGCGACAGCCAGCACCAGCAGCACTTTACAGATCAGGCTTTCCCACAGAATTGGCAGGTTGCCGTTGCTGATTGACAGCGCGCGGCGCAGGTTCTGCTCCAGCATTTCGCCCAGCACAAAGCCGAGAATCAGCGGCGACATCGGGAAATCCATCTTACGCAGGATATAGCCGAAAATGCCCAGCCCGACCATCAGCAGCAGGTCAAACGTGGTGCTGTGCACCGCATACACGCCCACCGCCGAAATCGCGGCAATTGCCGGTACCAGGAACCACAGCGGAATGGTCAGCATGCGCGCAAAGATGTTGATCATCGGGATGTTCATGATCAGCAGCATCACGTTACCGATCAGCAGTGCGGCGATCAGCCCCCAGACAATGTCCGGCTGCTCGGTAAACATCGCCGGACCGGGCGTGATGTTATACAGCGTCAGCGCGCCGACCATCACCGCCGTGGTGCCGGAGCCGGGAATGCCCAGCGTCAGCATCGGGATAAACGATCCGCAGGCTGAGGCGTTGTTCGCGGCCTCCGGCGCTGCCACGCCGCGAATGTCACCCTTGCCAAACTGATCACTGCCGCTGATTTTCTTCTCACTCATATAGGCAATGGCGCTGGCGATGGTGGCACCGGCACCTGGCAGCACGCCGACAAAGAAGCCAATGAACGAGGCGCGCAGCGTCGCGCCGGTGGCCTGTGCCGCCTCTTTCATATTGAACAGCATGCGGCCGCTGGCGCGCACCATCTTCTGGCCGCTGCTGGTGGACTCCAGCATCAGCAGAATTTCGCTCACCGAGAACAGGCCGATGACCACCACCACAAACTGGATGCCGTCTGAGAGATGCACGCTGTCAAAGGTAAAGCGATAGACGCCGGTATTCGCATCGACGCCCACCGTCGCCATGCCGAGGCCAATCAGCGCAGCGAGGAACGACTTCAGCGGGTTGTGGCTCATCATGCTGCCGAGGCAGGCAATGGCGAACACCATCAGCGCGAAATACTCTGCCGGACCAAACGCCAGCGACCAGTTGGCGAGGATTGGCGCAAACAGAATGATGCCGATGATGGCAATGGTCGAGCCGATAAACGAGCTGACCGCCGAGATCGACAGCGCCACGCCGGCTTTACCCTGCTGCGCCATCGGATAGCCATCCAGCGCCGTCATGATCGCCCCGGCATCCCCCGGCACGTTGAGCAGAATCGACGAGATGCGCCCGCCATATTCGCACCCGATATACACCGTTGCCAGCAGGATCAGCGCGGATTCCGCCGGTAAGTGCAGCGCAAACGCCAGCGGCATCAGAATTGCGACGCCGTTAATCGGCCCCAGCCCCGGCAGCAGGCCGACGATGGTGCCGATAAAGCAGCCTATCAGGGCAATCATCAGGTTTTCCGGCGTCATGGCGACGGCGAAGCCCTGCATCAGAAAAGACCAGGTATCCATAAGTGACTCCCGTTAGCTCAGCCAGCTGCCGAAGGGCAGGGTGACATCCAGCAGATGATCGAAGGCGTAGAACAGTGAAATGCCCATTACCGCGCCGGAGAGCGCCGCCGCCCACCAGCGCGCACCAAACAGCATGCCGATGCCAAAGGTCAGCAGCGTGGTACACAGGGCAAAACCAAGACGCTCAAACAGCCAGCCGTAGACAATCAGCATCACGCACAGCGCCAGCAGCTTTTTCAGCGTCGAGGCCACCGGCCACTGCACGCTGTCCGGCTTGCGCAGCAGCATCATCACCGCGCAGATCGCCATCAGCCCGAGCAGCAGCAGCGGGAAAGGGCGCGGGCCAACCGGCTCGTAGCTGTACTCGCTCTGAATCTGCCAGCCGATAAACAGTCCGGCGAGGCACAGCACCAGCCAGACGGCAGCAAAAATACGATCGCTCATGTGCGCCTCCGTTATTTCGCCAGGCCGAAGGATTTCGCCTGTTCGCGATAGTCAGCCACCTGTTTTTTCACGTAAGCGTCCAGCTCGCTCCCGAACAGGTTGAACTCAAACAGACCGCGCAGATCGCGCTGCTGCTGAAACTCTTTGGTGGTGACCAGTTTTTTAAACGCCTGTTCCCACCACTGATAATCGGCGTCGCTGACTTTAGGGCCGAGGTAATAGCCGCGAATGATCGGCCACTCGACGTTAAAGCCCTGCTCTTTGGCGGTCGGGATGTCAGCCAGTTCGCCCGGCAAACGTTTATCGCTCATCACGGCGAGCACGCGCATCTTGCCGCTTTGCAGATGGGGCACCATTTCGCTCATGTCGCCTGATACCACCTGGATGTGATTGCCAAGCAGCGCGGTGACCGGTTCGCCGCCGCCTTCGAACGCCACATAGCGCATTTTGCGCGGATCGATACCGGCTTCCCGCGCCAGCAGCGCCGTTTTCATCCAGTCCTGGCTGCCGATGGAGGCGCCGGCACCAACCACCACTTTGGTCGGATCGTTCTTCATCGCCGCCAGCAACTCGCCCAGCGTTTTCCACGGTGCATCGGCACGCACCGCCACCATGCCGTAATCGGTGCCGACGGCCGCCAGCCACTTCACATCATCCACCGAATAACGGCCAAACTTGCCCTGCGACAGGTTCAGCAGCGACCCGCCGGAGAAGGCCACCAGCGTGCCTGCTTCGGCGGGCCGCTGCGCAATGATGGCGTTATAGGCCACGGCACCGACGCCACCGGGCATGTAGGTTACGCGCATCGGCGTGGTGATCTGCCCGGTTTCCTGCAGCGAAACCTGGATCAGTTTACAGGTCAGATCAAAACCGCCGCCGGGTTTGGCCGGGGCGATACATTCGGTCCGCTCGGGTGCTGCGGCCTGAGCCGCCGCGAGGGAAAAAGCCAGCAGGGTTGTGGCAAAGGCGGTGCGCATTGTTTTTTTCATCTGTCGCTCCATTGTTTCTTCCAGAGTGTGATTGCCACCGAACATTCGGGGTTGCTGAATTGTTAAAACAGCAACCTTTCATTTACCTTTCAGCCATCGGCAAAACTAACAGGATGTGATATGCGTCTCTTACTGGTGGAAGATACCGTGGAGCTGGCCAACTGGCTGCAGAAAGCGCTGACGCAAAAAGGCTTCGCCGTGGACTGGGTGGCCGACGGGGTGGCGGCGGACCATGTGCTGCAAAGCGAAGACTATGCGCTGGTGGTGCTGGACGTGTCGCTGCCGCGGCTCGATGGCCTGGCGGTGCTGGCGCGCCTGCGCCGGCGTGGGCAACACGTGCCGGTGTTGCTGCTGACCGCACAGAGCGCGCTGCAGCAGCGCGTGCAGGGACTGAATGCCGGCGCCGATGATTACCTCACTAAACCGTTTGAGCTGGACGAGCTGGACGCGCGGCTGCGCGCGCTGCTGCGCCGCAGCCAGGGCCAGGCAACGCAGACGCAAAGCCTTGGCCAGCTGGAGCGCGATGCGGAAGGCTATTTCCTGCTGAATCACAAACCGCTGCCGCTGACGCCGCGCGAGGCCAGCGTGCTGTCGACGCTGATGCAGCGCCCGGGTCGGCCGGTGTCGCGCCAGCATCTGTACGAGCAGACCTTCACGCTGGCGGATGAGGCCAGCCCGGAGAGCATTGAGCTGTATGTGCATCGGGTACGCAAAAAGCTGGCGGGTAGTGACGTGGCAATCGTTACGCTGCGCGGGCTCGGTTACAGCCTCGAGGTTCAGCCGTGCGACTGATTCACTCGCTGCGCGGCGAATTGCTGGCATGGCTGGGGGTGCCGCTGCTGCTGCTGTGGGGATTGTCGGTCTACACCCACTATCAGAGCGCGCTGCAGGCGGCAAATCAGGCCTACGATCGCTCGCTGCTGGCCTCGGCGCGCACCGTGGCCGAGCGGCTGGTGGTACGTCATCAGCGGCTGGAGGTAGATGTGCCGTGGGTGGTGCTGGACAGCTTTGAGCGCAACATGAACGATCAGCTGTTCTACCAGGTGATTTCGCCTGAAGGGCACACGCTGTCCGGCTACCCTGATTTACCGCTGGTGCCGGGCAACGCGCCGCTGTCCGATGTCTATCCGGCGCTGGTGCATTTCTACGATGCGCACTACCGCAAGCAGCCGATTCGCGTGGCCGCGCTGTGGCAGCCGGTGAACGAGGAAGGCGTGCAGGGCATGGCGCTGGTGCTGGTGGCGGAAACGCTTAACTCACGCCACGCCTTTGCCGACAGTCTGCTGCGCACCGCGCTGATCAGCCAGAGTTTTCTGGTGCTGATCACGCTGCTGCTGGCCGGGCTGCTGCTGCGTAAAGTGCTGCGCCCGCTGCGCCGGCTGTCGCGCATGATGCTGCGCCGTGCGCCGGGCGAACTGACGCCGCTGCCGTCGCTGCTGCCGTGGTCCGAACTGCAGCCGCTGATCGTCGCCTTCAACCGCCATCTGGAGCGGCTGCGCGGTCTGCTGGCACGGCAGGAACGCTTTAGCGCCGATGTATCGCACCAGCTGCGCACGCCGCTCACCATCCTGAAAACCCAGGTTGGCGTCGCGCTCAGCAGTGACGATCCGCAGCAGTGGCGCGAAAGCCTGGAGGGCATGCGCCACACGCTGGACGACACCGTTCAGCTCACCGATCGTCTGCTACAGCTGGCGCAAATCAAGGCACGCCACGGCGAAGACAAGCCTTTCAGTGAGGTCGACCTGAGCGATATCGTGCAGCAGGCCTGTTTCAGCGGTTATGCGGCGGCGCGGCGTAAACAGATCGACCTGGGCTTTGAAGAGCAGGCGGCGAGCCAGGTGCAGGGCGATGCGCTGTTGCTGGCCGAGCTGTGCGCCAATCTGCTGGATAACGCCATCAAATACACGCCACACGGCGGCACGGTGACCGCGCGGCTGCGGCAAAAGGTGCTGGAGATTGAAGACAGCGGGCCGGGCATCGCGGCGGATCAGCAGCGGCAGGCGCTGCAGCCGTTTGGCCGGCTCGATCACGCCAGCCAGCCCGGCGCGGGCATTGGACTGGCGCTGGTGCAGGATATCTGCGCCTGGCACGGCGCGCAGCTGCAGCTGGACCGCAGCCCGCAGCTGGGCGGCCTGCGGGTGACGGTCAGCTTTCGCTGATCGGCGGAGTCATCGCGCGCGCTTTACGCAGCGGGGTTTTCAGCCGCTGCGCCAGAATCACCCCGACCAGCGTCAGACCGCCGCCAATCCAGTGGTAAGCATGCAACTGTTCGTGCAGGAACAGCACGGCAATGATGGCGGTAAACACCGGCACCACGTTCATGAAAATACTGGTGGTGCTGGCGCCGAGGCGCTGCACGCCAAGGATCCACAGGAACGGCGCCACAATCGAGGCAAACAGCCCGGCGAACAGTACCAGCGGAATATTGTCGGCGTTCAGCGCCACCTCCGGCGCGTGCCAGAAGCCGGGCAGCAGCAACAGCACGCCGAAGAAGATTTGCACGTACAGGCTTTGCCACGTCGGCAGCGGAATCGCCCAACGCTTCGTCAGTACGCCGTACAGCGCGTAGGAAGTTGAGGCCGCCAGCATCATCAGCTCGCCGTTACCGAGGCGCTGGCTGAGCAGCTGCGCCGGGTTGCCGGCGCTCACCAGCCACACCAGCCCGGCAAACGACAGCAGGCCGCCAATCAGAATGCCGCGCGTCGGCGCAAGGCGCAGTACCACCAGGCTGAGCAGGATGGTCAGCAGCGGAATGGTGGCGCCGAGAATCCCCATCATCACCGCCGAAACGCTGTGTGCCGCATAATAGGCGAGGCTCTGGTACAGCACCATGCCGAGCAGGCCCAGCACCAGTAAGCGCCACAGCTGGGTTTTGATGGTGTGACGATGGCGCCATACGCCCGGCAGGCAGAACGGCGTGAGTACCAGCAGCGCCAGCAACCAGCGGTAAAAGGAGATGGCAGCAGGATCGATGCTGCCGGCAGAAAGCTTGCTGACGATGGTGTTGATCGACCAGATCAGCACTGCCACCAGCGGTAACAATAAGTTCATAGTACGGCTCCAAATGTAAATCGCGACTAGCTTACGTTTGACCGGTTTAAAGCAGATAGTTAAAATCGGACAAAATTCGTTAGTGACCGGACAGAATGAATCTTCAGGTTGAGTATCAGCCACCGCGCGACGCGCCGCTGCTGCGTTTTTTCATACGCTATGAGCAAACCAACGCCAAAACCGAATACCTGCCGCACCAGCACGACTGGGGCCAGGCGATATTTGTCACCAGCCACGTGCTGGAGATGGAAGTGGAGGGCGAGCGGCTGCTGACGCCGGCCGAAATGCCGATCTGGATCCCGCCGGGCCAGCGCCACAGCAGCTACAACCACTGTCAGGCGCAGTTTCGCACCTTCAACCTTGCCGCGGATTTATGCGCCGGCATGCCGGAGAAAGCCTGCCTGCTGAGCGTGGACGCCATCGTGCACGCCATCATGAATGATTTTGCCCGCCGCGCGCTGGAGCAGCCGCAGAGCGACGCCGACTGGCGGCTGTGCGAAGTGCTGATTGATCGGCTGCGTCTTGCACCGGTGAACACCAGCTATCTGCCGATGTCCGACGATAAATTCCTCGCACCGATTTTGCGCGCGCTGGAAGAGAACCCGGGTGATAACACCACGCTGGCACAATGGGCGAAGCGCGTGTTTACCACCGAGCGTACGCTGGCGCGGCGCTGTCAGCAGCAGCTGCAGATGTCATTCAGCGAGTGGCGCCAGCGTTTACGCTTTTTGCGCGCGATTGCGCTGCTGGAGCAGGGCTGCAGCGTGCAGGGCATCGCCCACGAGCTGGGTTACAGCTCCGCCTCCGCGCTGATCGTGATGTTTCAGCAGCAGGCGGGCACCACGCCGGATCGCTATCGCAGTCGGTTAGGTTAATCCCCGGCTTTGTGCCATGATATGCCCCGTTTATTTCAAGCAGACAGGACCGCCGCCGTGAAAATTCTCGTCGATGAAAATATGCCCTACGCCCGTGAACTGTTCAGCCGCACCGGAGAGGTGGTGGCGGTGCCGGGCCGCCCGCTGCCGGCAGCCGAACTGCAGGATGCCAGCGCGCTGATGGTGCGCTCCGTCACCAAAGTGGATGCCACACTGCTGGCCGGCACGCCGGTGAAGTTTGTCGGCACCGCCACTGCCGGCACCGATCATGTCGATGATGCCTCGCTGGCGGCGGCCGGTATCGGCTTCTCGGCCGCGCCGGGCTGTAACGCGATTGCGGTGGTGGAGTATGTGTTCTCCGCGCTGCTGCTGCTGGCCGAACGCGACGGCTTTGATCTGCGCGATCGCACCGTGGGCATCGTCGGCGTCGGTAACGTGGGCGGACGGCTGGCTAAACGCCTCGCCGCGTGGGGAGTAAAAACCCTGCTGTGCGATCCGCCGCGCGCCGATCGCGGCGATGACGAAGATTTCCACTCGCTCGATACGCTGGTAGCACAGGCCGATATCCTGACCTTTCACACGCCGCTGTTTAAGGACGGCCGCTACAAAAGCTGGCATCTGGCGGATGCCGCGCTGCTGATGGCGCTGCGCCCCAACACCATTCTGATCAATGCCTGCCGGGGTCCGGTGGTGGATAACGCCGCGCTGCTGGAGGTGCTCCGGTTGCGTAACGATCTCAGCGTGGTGCTGGATGTGTGGGAACCGGAGCCGGATCTCAACCTCGATCTGCTGGACAAGGTCGATATCGCCACCGCGCATATCGCCGGTTATACCCTTGAAGGGAAAGCGCGCGGCACCACCCAGGTGTTTGAGGCGTGGAGCGAATTTATTGGTCAGCCGCAGCAGGTGGCGCTGGACACGCTGCTGCCGCGCCCCGAGTTTGGCACCCTTACGCTGCACGGCAAGCTCGATCAGCCGACGCTGAAACGCCTGGTACATCTGGTGTATGATGTGCGCCGCGACGATGCGCCGCTGCGCAAAGTGGCCGCGCAGCCGGGCGAATTTGATCGCCTGCGCAAGCAGTATGTCGAGCGCCGCGAGTGGTCTTCGCTGCAGGTGATCTGTGATGAGGCGGAGAGCGCGGCGCTGCTCAATCAGCTTGGCTTCAGCGCCACGCTGCGGGCGAATCACTAATCTCTGATTTTTCTGAATTAATGGGCGATGCATGTCATCGCCTCTCTTTTTTATGTCATTGTCTGGAGTAAACCAACATGTCTGACGGCTGGAATATTGCGCTACTGGGCGCGACAGGCGCAGTAGGGAACGCTGTACTGGAACTGCTGGCGGAACGCCAGTTCCCGGTTGGTGAGTTATATCTGCTGGCGAGTGAAAACAGCGCCGGAGAGAGCGTGCGTTTTGATGGCCGCTCGCTGCGCGTGCAGGATGCGGCGGAATTTGACTGGTCGCAGGCGCAGCTGGCGTTCTTTACCGCCGGTCGCGAGGCGTCGGCGCGTTATGCCGAAGACGCCGCCAGCCAGGGTTGCCTGGTAATCGACAGCAGCGACCTGTTCGCGCTGGAGCCGGACGTGCCGCTGGTGGTGCCGGATGTCAATCCACAGGTGCTGGCGGATTACCGCAATCGCAACATCATTACCGTGGCCGATGCGCTGGTGAGCCAGCTGTTAAGCGCCATCAAACCGCTGGTGGATACCGCTGGTTTAGGCCGTCTGCAGGTGACCAACCTGGTGTCGGTCTCCAGCCACGGCAAAGCGGCGGTAGACGGCCTGGCCGGTGAGAGCGCGCGGCTGCTGAACGGCGTACCGGCCGATGAGCACTATTTTGGCCGCCAGCTGGCGTTCAACCTGCTGCCGCAGCAGGCGGACAGTGCCGGCAGCGTGGCGAGCGAGCGCCGGCTGGTCGATCAGGTGCGTAAAGTGCTGCAGGATGAAGGATTACCGATTGCGGTAAGCAGCGTGCAGGCGCCGGTGTTCTACGGCAACGCGCAGATCGTCTATATCGAAAACCTGCGGCCGCTGTCGGCGGAGGAAGCGCGTGACGAACTGGCGCGCGCCGACGATATCAGCCTGAGCGACGACGGTGATTACCCGACGCCGGTTAGCGACGCCTCCGGCAGCGAAACACTGAGCATCGGCAGCGTGCGCAACGACTACGGCATCCCGGAGCTGCTGCAGTTCTGGTCGGTGGCCGACAACATCCGCTTCGGCGGCGCGCTGATGGCGGTGAAAACTGCAGAGAAGCTGGTGCAGGAGTATCTGTATTAATGCTGGAAGACGCGACCCCGTTTAAGCTGGCGCTCGGCATTGAGTATGACGGCAGCCGTTACTACGGCTGGCAGCGCCAGAATGAAGTACGCAGCGTGCAGGAAAAGCTGGAAAAAGCGCTGGCGAAAGTGGCCAATCACCCGGTGAACGTGTTCTGCGCCGGACGCACCGACGCGGGCGTGCACGGCACCGGCCAGGTGGTGCATTTTGAGACCACCTCCTCGCGTGCCGACAGCGCCTGGACGCTGGGCGTGAACGCTAACCTGCCGGACGATATTGCGGTGCGCTGGGTGAAAGCGGTGCCGGAAAGCTTTCACGCGCGCTTCAGCGCTACCGCGCGCCGTTATCGCTACGTGATTTACAACCAGCGGCTGCGCCCGGCAATTCTCGGCAACGGCATTACCCATTTTTACCATCCGCTGGATGCGGAAAAGATGCACCGCGCCGCTCAGGCTTTACTGGGTGAGAACGATTTTACCTCGTTCCGTGCGGTGCAGTGCCAGTCGCGCACGCCGTGGCGCAACGTGATGCATCTCAACGTCACGCGCCTGGGGCCGTACGTGATTGTCGATATCAAAGCCAACGCCTTCGTGCATCACATGGTGCGCAATATCGTCGGCAGTCTGCTGGAGATTGGCTGCGGCAATCAGCCGGAAACGTGGATGGCCACGCTGCTGGCGGCAAAAGATCGCACGCTGGCGGCGGCAACGGCGAAAGCCGAAGGGCTGTATCTGGTGGCGGTGGATTACCCTGCTCAGTTTGCGTTACCTCAGCCTGCGCTGGGACCGTTGTTCCTCGCGGATTCATTTTAATCGGAAAGTGTCAGGGAGTTAGCTGTTATGGAGTTTATCCACTTTATCGTCGATTTCATTCTGCACATTGACGTGCATCTGGCCGAGCTGGTGGCGCAGTACGGCATCTGGATTTACGCCATTTTGTTCCTGATTCTGTTCTGTGAAACCGGGCTGGTGGTTACGCCGTTCCTGCCGGGTGATTCGCTGCTGTTCGTCGCCGGTGCGCTGGCGGCACTGCCGGGCAACGACCTCAACGTGCACCTGATGGTGACGCTGCTGGTGATTGCCGCGATCCTCGGCGACGCGGTTAACTACACCATTGGCCGGCTGTTTGGCGAGAAGCTGTTCAGCAACCCGAACTCGAAAATTTTCCGCCGCAGCTACCTCGACAAAACCCACGCGTTTTACGATCGCCACGGCGGCAAAACCATTATACTTGCGCGCTTTGTGCCAATCGTGCGAACCTTTGCCCCCTTTGTGGCGGGAATGGGACACATGTCTTATCGCCACTTCGCGCTCTTTAACGTGACAGGCGCGCTGCTGTGGGTCCTGCTATTCTCCTATGCCGGTTACCTGTTTGGTGACCTGCCAGTGGTGCAGGAAAACCTTAAGTTGCTGATTGTCGGCATCATCATTGTCTCGGTACTGCCAGGCGTGATTGAAGTGTGGCGTCACCGCCGCCAGGCGCGTCAGCACAAGTCGCAGTAAGCCTGTTACCAGATTTTTATCCACAGCGTGAACGGGTTGTGGTTTAATGAGCGACATTTACGGCCTGCTGAAGGTGATTTCAGCAGTAACGACAAGACTGGACCAGGTCAGCATTAAACAGAAAGGTCATCAATGAGCTGGATTGAACGCATACTGAATAAAAGCACTACCACGCCTTCGCGCAAAGCCAGCATCCCGGAAGGGGTGTGGACCAAATGCGATAGCTGTGGTCAGGTGCTGTACCGCGCCGAGCTGGAGCGCAACCTTGAAGTCTGCCCGAAGTGCGACCACCACATGCGTATGCACGCGCGCGAGCGTCTGCATAGCCTGATGGATGAAGGTTCGATGACAGAGCTGGGTAGCGAGCTGGAACCGAAAGACCTGCTCAAGTTCCGCGACTCGAAGAAGTACAAAGATCGTCTGGTTGCGGCACAGAAAGAGACCGGCGAGAAAGATGCGCTGGTGGTAATGAAAGGCCAGCTGCACGGTATGCCGGTGGTGGCCGCCGCGTTTGAGTTCTCCTTTATGGGCGGCTCAATGGGCTCGGTGGTCGGCGCCCGTTTCGTGCGTGCGGTTGAGCAGGCGCTGGAAGACAACTGCCCGCTGATCTGCTTCTCCGCCTCTGGCGGTGCGCGTATGCAGGAAGCGCTGCAGTCGCTGATGCAGATGGCGAAAACCAGTGCGGCGCTGGCAAAAATGCAGGAGCGCGGTCTGCCGTATATTTCGGTACTGACTGACCCGACCATGGGTGGCGTCTCCGCCAGCTTCGCGATGCTGGGCGATTTGAACGTCGCTGAGCCAAAAGCGCTGATCGGCTTTGCCGGCCCACGCGTAATTGAACAGACGGTACGTGAAAAGCTGCCGCCGGGCTTCCAGCGCAGTGAGTTCCTGATCGAAAAAGGCGCGATCGACATGATCATCCGTCGTCCGGAAATGCGCTTTAAGCTGGCCAGCCTGCTGGCGAAAATGATGAACCTGCCGGCACCGCTGCAGGATGGTGATCGCCCGACTGCGGCTGAGCCGGAGAGCAACGAAGCCTGACAGGCAACCGAAAGGCGCAGAGTGATGCGCCTTTTTATTCATGCACCACATCGTAAAGAGCTAACAGGGCACATGGACACTCTTCACCTCCCGCAAGCCACGTCGCCTCTGGCCACGTGGCTTCATTATCTTGAGCATCTGCATTCTCAGGCCATCGATCTGGGCCTGGACCGTATTCAGCGCGTCGCCGCACGCCTCGACCTGCTAAAACCCGCTCCGTTTGTCTTCACCGTCGCCGGCACCAACGGCAAAGGCACCACCTGCCGTACGCTGGAAACCCTGCTGATGGCCGCAGGCTATCGCGTTGGCGTCTACAGCTCGCCGCATCTGGTGCGTTACACCGAACGCGTGCGCGTGCAGGGCGCTGAGCTGGATGAAGCCCGGCACAGCGCCAGCTTTGCCGCCATCGAGGCCGGACGCGGCGATATTTCGCTCACCTACTTTGAGTTTGGCACGCTGTCCGCGCTCAATCTGTTCCGTGAAGCGCAGCTGGATGTCGTGATTCTGGAAGTGGGGCTGGGCGGCCGGCTGGATGCGACGAACATTGTCGACGCCGACGTGGCGGTGATCACCAGCATTGCGCTGGACCACACCGACTGGCTGGGGCCGGATCGCGCCAGCATCGGCCGCGAGAAGGCCGGCGTGTTCCGCGGCGGTAAACCGGCGGTGGTCGGCGAGGCCGATATGCCCGACACCATTGCCCAGGTGGCCGCGGAGAAGGGTGCGCAGCTGTTACAAATTAACCGCGACTGGCAGTGGCAGCGCGAGGGCGATAGCTGGACGCTGCAGGATGCCCAGGGTGAACTGCGCGATCTGCCGCTGCCCCAGGTGCCGCTCCCTAACGCGGCCACTGCCATTGCGGCGCTGCGCGCTTCCGGCCTGACGATGAGCGAGGCGCTGATTCGTCAGCATCTGCCGCTGGCGATTCTGCCGGGACGTTTCCAGACGGTCAGCACCGCGCCGCGCGTGATCCTTGATGTGGCACACAATCCGCATGCGGCTTATTATCTGGCTTCACGTCTCGCTGAGCTGCCGGCACACGGCACGGTGCATGCGGTGGTTGGCATGCTGCACGATAAGGATATCGCCGGGACGCTGGCCGCGCTGGCGCCGCAGGTCAACCGCTGGTACTGCGCGCCGCTCGACGGCCCGCGCGGCGCGTCCGCTGATGAGCTGATGGCGCATCTGCAGGGCGGCAGCGCCTGGCAGAGCGTTGAAGCCGCGTGGCAGGCGGCGCGGCAGCAGGCTCAGCCCGACGATGTGATTCTGGTGTGCGGCTCGTTCCACACCGTGGCGCAGGTAATGCAATCGATGGCAGCGGAGAACGGCAGTGGCAAGTAAGTTTCAGAATCGTTTAGTGGGCACGGTGATTCTGGTGGCGATTGGCGTCATCGTGTTACCGGGTCTGCTGGACGGTAAGAAAAAGCATTATAAAGAGGAGTTCGCGGCGATTCCGCTGGTGCCAAAGCCTGACGATCAGCAGGACAGCGAAATGGTGCCGCCGGTGACGCAGCCGCTGCCGTCGCAGCCGCCGGAAGGTGCGAGCGCGGCGCAGCAGGCGCCCGCCAGCAGCGCAACGCAGAGCAGTGCCGCCAGCGGCAGCACGCAGCCAGCGCAAAACAGCCAGCCCAGCGTCGTGACGCCGCCGCCGGTGCACCAGCAGCAGAAACCGGCAGAGCAGGTGAAGCCGAAGCCGGTCGAGCAGCCGAAGCCTAAACCGGTGGAGCAGCCGAAACCGAAGCCGGCAGAACAGCCGAAAGCGACAGAACAGCCAAAAACTTCAGAGCTGCCTAAAGCGGCGGAAACGCCGAAGCAGAGCGAACCGGCCGCGCCAGCAGGACAGGCGTATGTAGTGCAGCTCGGCGCGCTGAAGAACGCCGCCAAAGTGAATGAGATCGTGGCGCAGCTGCGGCTCTCCGGCTATCGCGCCTTTACCGTGCCGTCGACGCCGGTGCAGGGGCAGATCACCCGCATTTACGTGGGGCCGGATGCGTCCAAAGCGAAGCTGCAGGGTGCACTCGGCGAGCTGAAAGGCATCTCCGGCCTCGGCGGTGTTGTGAAGCCGTACAGCACACGCTGATCAACTGATAAGCCGCGCCGATAGCAGAAACAGGCGCGGCTTTTGGCGTGTTTTTTAGCGAAGTGTTACTGAAAATTTATGGAATATCAGCAGGTTAAATGGCTGACATCAACAAGGGCGAGGAAAGTTTTTTTCATCGCCCTTTTTCTCGGGACAGAACCGGAAAACCCTACGCAAACGTTTTCTTTTTCTGTTAGAATGCGCCCCGAACTGGATGCAGGGGTGCAAATGCACTGTACTGGAAGCGTTCATGATCTGGATTGATTACGTCATTATTGCGGTAGTTGGTTTTTCGGCTCTGGTCAGCCTGATTCGCGGGTTTGTCCGGGAAGCCTTATCTCTTGTTACCTGGGGATGCGCGTTTTTTGTCGCCAGTCATTACTACGCCTACCTTGCAGTCTGGTTTACAGGTTTTGACGACGAACTGGTTCGCAACGGCATCGCCATCGCGGTGTTATTCGTTGCCACCCTGATTGTGGGTGCCATCGTGAACTATGTGATCGGCTCGCTGGTTGAGAAAACCGGCTTGTCGGGAACCGACAGGGTGTTGGGGGTCTGTTTCGGGGCGTTGCGTGGCGTGCTGATTGTATCCGCCATTCTCTTCTTCCTTGATACATTCACCGGCTTTTCAAAAAGTCCGGACTGGCAACAGTCTCAACTCATTCCCCAGTTCAGTTACATCATCAGGTGGTTTTTCGATTACCTGAAAAGCACGTCGAGTTTTTTACCCCGGTAACACCGGGAGTGCGGCTAATGAGGAAATGACAACATGTGCGGTATTGTTGGTATCACCGGTTTTATGCCAGTAAACCAGTCGATCTATGACGCGTTAACGGTGCTGCAGCACCGCGGGCAGGATGCCGCCGGCATTTGTACCATCGATGCGCTGAACTGCTTCCGTCTGCGTAAGGCCAATGGCCTGGTCAGCGACGTGTTTGAAGCGCGCCACATGCAGCGTTTGCAGGGAAATATGGGTATCGGCCACGTGCGTTATCCGACTGCCGGCAGCTCCAGCGCCTCTGAAGCGCAGCCCTTCTACGTGAACTCGCCGTACGGCATCACGCTGGCTCACAACGGTAACCTGACCAACGCCCATGAACTGCGCAAGCAGCTGTTCGAAGTCGGTCGCCGTCATGTGAATACCACCTCAGATTCCGAAATCCTGCTCAACATCTTTGCTCAGGAGCTGGATCGTTTTCAGCACTATCCGCTGGAAGCTGACAACATTTTTGCTGCCGTGGCGGCGGTGCATCAGCAGGTGCGCGGTGCTTACGCCGTGGTGGCGATGATTATCGGTCACGGCATGGTTGCGTTCCGCGATCCTAACGGTATCCGTCCGCTGGTACTGGGCAAGCGTGAGCTGGCCGATGGCCGCACCGAATACATGGTGGCCTCAGAGAGCGTGGCGCTGGATACGCTCGGCTTCGAGTTTATTCGTGACGTTGCGCCAGGCGAAGCGGTGTACATCACCGAGCAGGGTCAGCTCTCGACGCGCCAGTGCGCAGAGAACCCGAAAAGCAATCCGTGCCTGTTCGAGTACGTTTACTTTGCGCGTCCGGACTCGTTCCTCGACAAGATCTCCGTCTATAGCGCACGCGTGCGCATGGGCACCAAGCTGGGCGAGAAAATTGCCCGCGAGTGGGAAGATCTCGATATTGACGTGGTGATCCCGATTCCGGAAACCTCGACCGATACCGCGCTGGAGATCGCCCGTATTCTTGATAAGCCGTACCGCCAGGGTTTTGTGAAAAACCGCTACGTGGGCCGTACCTTTATCATGCCGGGCCAGCAGCTGCGCCGCAGTGCGGTACGCCGTAAGCTCAACGCCAACCGCGCTGAGTTCCGCGATAAAAACGTGCTGCTGGTGGATGACTCGATTGTGCGCGGCACCACCTCTGAGCAGATTATCGAGATGGCGCGTGAAGCGGGCGCGAAGCGCGTCTATCTGGCGTCGGCGGCACCGGAAATTCGCTTCCCTAACGTCTACGGCATCGATATGCCGAGCGCCACCGAGCTGATTGCGCACGGCCGTGAAGTGGAAGAGATTCGTCAGCTGATTAAAGCCGATGCGCTGATTTTCCAGGATCTGCAGGATCTGATCGACGCGGTGCGTGAAGAGAACCCGGATATTGCCCAGTTCGAATGCTCAGTGTTCAACGGCATCTACGTCACCAAAGACGTTGACCTGCAGTATCTGGAATATCTGCAGTCGCTGCGTAATGACGATGCCAAAGCGATTGCGCGTCAGAACGAAGTGGAGAACCTGGAACTGCATAACGAAGGTTAAGGTCAGTCTCAGGCAGACGAAACAGGGCGGGCGCAATCCCGCCCTGTTTGTTTTTGTATTTATAGCGGCGGAGCGGCTATTATTGGCGCACTCTTTTGCAGCAAGGCTGAATTATGAAACGACTCATCATTGGTATTTCCGGCGCCAGCGGCGCGATCTACGGCGTGCGTATGCTGCAGGTGCTGCAACCGTTAGCCGAAGTGGAAACCCATCTGGTGATGAGCCCGGCGGCGCGGCAAACGCTGGCGCTGGAGACCGATTACAGCCTGCGTGACGTGCAGGCGCTGGCCGATGTGGTGCACGATGTGCGCGATATCGCCGCCAGCATCTCGTCCGGCTCGTTCAAAACGCTGGGTATGGCAATTGTGCCGTGTTCCATGAAAACCCTGTCGGGCATTGTGCACAGCTACAGCGACAGTCTGCTGACGCGCGCCGCCGACGTGGTGCTGAAAGAGCAGCGCCGGCTGGTGCTGTGCGTGCGGGAAACCCCGCTGCATCTCGGTCATCTGCGCATGATGACCACCGCCGCCGAGCTTGGGGCGCTGATTATGCCACCGGTGCCGGCGTTTTATCACCGCCCGCAGCGCATCGACGATTTGATTGATCAGACGGTCAACCGCGTGCTGGATCAGTTTGATATCGAGCTGCCGGAAGATCTGTTTACCCGCTGGCAGGGTGCATGATGGTGCAATAATGCACTGAATGCGTGCAAAAGCGCGGGGCCGATCACTGTTCGTGCATCTTGTGCACCAAAAGTTAACAATCTCACTTTTTCTTCCTCACACCGCTGTTATATTTCCCTCACAAACTAAGTGCTTGCGTCCCAGATGGACGCGGTATTTAGTGCGCCTGCGCACAGTTTCGCCGATTTGCACAACTGGCATGAAACCTGCAAAACATTCAGCGCAAACACATCACGCACCACATAACAATAAGCACTTCACTTGAGGGTTACCTATGAAAAAGCGAGTTCTGGCTCTTTCTCTGATGCTGGCTATGTCCGGCGCTGCGAGCGTGTTCGCAGCGGTACCGCAGTCGCTGCGCATCGGGACCGATCCAACTTACCCGCCGTTTGAGTCCAAGAACGCGCAGGGCCAGCTGGTTGGCTTTGATATCGACCTGGCCAACGAGATCTGTAAGCGTATCAAGACCAAATGTACTTATGTGGAAAGTGATTTCGATGCGCTGATCCCGTCGCTGAAAGCGAAGAAGATCGACGCCATCATTTCTTCACTCTCGATCACCGAGAAACGTCAGGAAGAGATCGCCTTCTCGGAAAAACTGTATGCAGCGAACGCGCGTTTAGTGGCGCCGAAGGGGTCTAAACTGCAGCCGACCATTGAGTCGCTGAAGGGCAAAAACATCGGCCTGCTGCAGGGCACCACGCAGGAAACCTACGCGAATGAATACTGGCGGCCAAAAGGGGTGACCGTCACGCCGTATGCCAACCAGGATCTGGTGTATCAGGACCTGAACGCTGGCCGTATTGATGCGGCGTTCCAGGATGAAGTGCAGGCGAGCGAAGGCTTCCTTAAGCAGCCAGTCGGGAAAAACTACGCGTTCGCCGGTCCGGCGGTGAAAGATGACAAAATCTTTGGCGTCGGCACCGGTATGGGCCTGCGTAAAGATGACGCCGATCTGAAAGCTGCCATCGACAAAGCCTTTAACGACATGCGCAAAGACGGTACCTACGACAAGATTGCGAAGAAGTACTTTGATTTCAACGTTTACGGCGATTAAGACTCCTGTTCCTGAACGGGCGCATTGAGTCACGCTAACGTGGGTCATAACTATTCACTCCGGGCGCTTACTTATGTAAACTCCCGGAGTTCATACGCTTGCCACCATCCTTCCGTGATTCACATCCCTGGTCAGGACTGTCCGTGTGTTGTTGGACAGCGTTTGTTTATTTCCCTCACGACAGGATCGAACCCATGTTGTATGGCTATTCTGAAGTAATTCTCAAAGGCACGCTGGTGACCCTTGAGCTGGCGCTCAGCTCGGTGGTACTGGCCGTGGTGCTGGGCCTGATAGGGGCCGGTGCCAAACTCTCCCGCAATCGCCCGCTGGCGATGATTTTTGAAGGCTACACCACGCTAATCCGTGGCGTGCCCGACCTGGTGCTGATGCTGCTGATCTTTTACGGTCTGCAGATTGCCCTCAACGCCGTAACCGATGCGCTCGGCATGGCACAGTTTGATATCGACCCGATGGTGGCCGGTATTATTACGCTCGGCTTCATCTACGGTGCTTACTTCACTGAAACTTTCCGTGGCGCGTTTCTCGCGGTGCCGAAAGGGCAGATTGAAGCCGCCACCGCCTTCGGCTTTACCGGCGCGCAAACTTTCCGTCGCATTCTGTTCCCGGCGATGATGCGCTTTGCGCTGCCCGGCATCGGCAACAACTGGCAGGTGATCCTCAAAGCCACCGCGCTGGTGTCGCTGCTCGGCCTTGAAGATGTGGTAAAAGCCACGCAGCTGGCCGGCAAAAGTACCTGGCAACCGTTCTACTTCGCGATTGTTGCCGGGGTGATTTATCTGGTGTTTACCACGTTGTCCAACGGCGTGCTGTGGTGGCTTGAACGCCGCTACTCGGTAGGGGTGAAAAGGGCAGAGTTATGATCGAGATTATTCAGGAGTACTGGAAACAACTGCTCTGGACCGACGGTTACCGTTTTACCGGCGTGGCCATCACGCTGTGGCTGCTGATTCTGTCCGTGGTGATTGGCGGCAGCCTTGCGGTGCTGCTGGCCATCGCGCGCGTCTCGCCCAATCGCTATATCTCCACGCCGGTGTGGCTGTTTACCTATGTGTTTCGCGGCACGCCGCTGTATGTGCAGCTGCTGGTATTCTATTCCGGCATGTACACGCTGGAGGTGGTGAAAGGCTCCGAGCTGCTGAACGCCTTCTTCCGCAGCGGCCTGAACTGTACGCTGCTGGCATTTACCCTGAACACCTGTGCTTATACCACCGAGATTTTTGCCGGTGCCATTCGCGCCGTGCCACACGGTGAAATCGAAGCCGCGCGCGCCTATGGTTTCTCGCCGTTTAAACTTTACCGCTGCATCATTCTGCCGTCGGCGCTGCGCACCGCGCTGCCCGCCTACAGCAATGAAGTGATTCTGATGCTGCACTCCACCGCGCTGGCGTTCACCGCCACCGTGCCGGATTTGCTAAAAATCGCGCGCGATATCAACTCGGCGACCTATCAGCCGTTCACCGCGTTCGGCATCGCTGCGGTGCTGTACCTGATTATCTCTTACGTGCTGATTAGCCTGTTCCGCCTTGCGGAGCGCCGCTTCCTCGCGCATGTGAAACCCTCTTCGTCGCACTGAGTATGACTATGGCTGAAAATAAATTAAGCGTTACCGAACTGCATAAGCGTTACGGTGAACATGAAGTTCTGAAGGGCGTGTCGCTGCAGGCCAACGCCGGCGATGTGATCAGCATTATTGGCTCGTCCGGTTCCGGGAAAAGTACCTTTTTACGCTGCATCAACTTCCTCGAAAAGCCGAGTGAAGGCACCATCGCGGTTAACAACGAGGCGATAAACCTGGTGCGCGACACCGATGGCCAGCTGAAAGTGGCCAACAAGGAGCAGCTGCGTTCGCTGCGTACCCGGCTGACCATGGTGTTCCAGCACTTCAATTTGTGGAGCCACATGACGGTGCTGGATAACGTCACTGAAGCACCGATTCAGGTGCTGGGGCTGAGCAAAGCCGAAGCGCGCGAGCGGGCAATTAAATACCTCGATAAAGTCGGTATTGATGCGCGCGCGCGTGCCAAATACCCGGTGCATCTGTCAGGCGGCCAGCAGCAGCGTGTTTCGATTGCCCGCGCGCTGGCAATGGAGCCGGAAGTGTTGCTGTTTGACGAACCCACCTCGGCGCTCGATCCGGAGCTGGTAGGCGAAGTGCTGCGCATCATGCAGAAGCTGGCCGAAGAGGGCAAAACCATGGTGGTAGTGACGCACGAGATGGAGTTCGCCCGTCACGTATCCAGCCACGTGATTTTTCTGCATCAGGGCAAAATCGAAGAGCAGGGCGCGCCAGACGAACTGTTCGGCAACCCGAAAAGCCCGCGCCTGCAGCAGTTTTTGAAGGGATCGTTGAAATAGGTTTCTGAACCGTTGCGGCGCAATGTATTGCGCGTTTCCCGGCGATGTGGCGGTCAAACCCGCGCGATACATCGCGCCGCGACGAATCACAGAAATTTTTAATTAATCATGCAGCAGTTTCAGCGCGGTGTCTTCATCCGTCACCAGCCCGGAGATCCAGCCGCCGTGCAGCGCGGCGTGAATCGCTGCGTATTTGCGCGCGCTGCCGGCAAAGCCGATGATATTGCGCTGCGTCTGGCTCTCCAGCAGTACGCTGGTCAGCAGCTCATCGGTTTCGCCGTACACCCGCTCTCCCTGCTGATTGAAAAAATGCCCCAGCATTTCACCCACCACGCCGCGCGCGTTGAGCGCTTCTACCTGCGCATCGGTGATAAAGCCTTCGGCATTAAGCGGGCAGCCCGGCATCACTTCGCCAATGCCGACAAACGCCACGTTCGCCTGCAGCGCACGCTGGGTGACGCGCTGATAGACCTGATGCTGCACCCACATCGTCTTATCCTGCGGCGTGTCAGCATACAGCGGCGCCGGAATGAAGAAATATTTGCCCTGCATCTTCTCCGCCATTTTCAGCGGTACGTCGTAGCGGGTACCGGAATCGTCACGCGCAATCGCGCCGATCATCGACACACACTGATGCTGTGGCCGTTCAACCCACGGCAGCGCATCAATCATTGAGCGCAGCGTTTTGCCGGAACCGATGCCAAACACCTGCGGCGTCTCTTCGTTGATAAACTGCGCCATCACCGCCGCGCCTTCCACCCCCAGCATTTGCTGAATCGCCTCATCATCCAGCCCGGCTGACGGCACCACGCGGCACAGCGTCAGGCCAAACTTTTGTTCGATCTCGCGCGCCAGATGCAGGCAGTGCGTGACCGGATGGTCGATCTTCACGCTGACCATGCCCATTTCACGTGCGCTGGAGACAAGCCGCTGCGCCACCTGCCGCGATAAGCCCAGCGCGCGCGCAATCTCCTGCTGCGTGACGCCCGCCACGTAATACATCCACGCTGCCCGCGCTGCCAGCTCCTGCTTCTTCTCTTCTCTGCTCATCGCCCTGTTCCGTCAAACTCCGATGCGCCAGTTTATCGCGTCTTGCCCCTGAAGCGTTAACTGAGCAAAAGCCCTAAAAAAGAGCAAAAGTATTAAATGTGATGGATCTCGCAGAACGATCGCCCCGGCGGCGACTATGCTACACCTCATCGGGCAAATGCCCTCAATTGTGGCAAATGTTTATTTCGAGGCGACTATGACGACGAAATCAGTGTGGATGCATATCGGCGCAGGCTCTTTTCACCGCGCGCATCAGGCATGGTATCTGCACCAGCTGCGCCAGCAGGGCGATGACAGCTGGAGCATCGCGCTCGGCAACATCCGCGGCGATGCGGTAGCGCTGCTTGATCAGTTGCAGGCGCAAAACGGCGAGTACGTGCTGGAAACCGTGACGCCGGAGGGCGAGCGCGCGTATGAAACCATCGCTTCGCTGCGCACCATCCTGCCGTGGGACGCGGAGATCAGCGCGCTGGTGGCACAGGGCGCCAGCGCTGAGACAAAAGTGATCGGTTTTACCGTGACCGAAGCCGGTTATTACCTGACGCCGGCGCATGAGCTCGATCTCAGCCAGGCAGATATTCAGGCCGATCTCCGTGGTGAGGCGCGCACTATTTACGGCGCGCTGACCCGCATTCTGCGCCAGCGCGTGGCCCGCGGCGGTGCGCCGGTCACGCTGCTCAACTGCGACAACCTGCGTCACAACGGCGAACGTTTCCGTCATGGCATGCTGGCGTTTCTCGCCGCGCAGGGCGACAGTGCGCTGGCCAGCTGGGTGCGCGATAACACCACTTCGCCAAACACCATGGTGGATCGCATCACGCCGCGCCCCACGCCGGATGTCGCCGAACGCGTCAAAGCGGCCACCGGTAGAGACGATGGCGCGGCGGTGATGGCGGAGTCGTTTATCCAGTGGGTGATTGAGGATGATTTTATCGCCGGACGCCCGGCGCTGGAAAAGGTGGGCGTGGAGCTGGTGGCGTCGGTGCTACCGTGGGAAGAGGCGAAAATCCGCATCCTCAACGCCACGCACGCGGCGATTGCCTGGGCCGGCACGCTCACCGGCCATGACTACATTGATGACAGCACGCGTCAGCCCGCGATCTATCAGCTGGCGTACGACTACATCACGCAGGACGTGATCCCGTCACTGTCGCCCAGCCCGCTCGATCTGGCGGATTACCGCGACGTGGTGCTGGCGCGCTTTAGCAATCCCTACATCAAAGATACCAACCAGCGCGTTGGTGCCGATGGGCTATCGAAGATTCCCGGCATGGTGACGCCGACGCTGCGCGAATGCTATCAGCGCGGCGCAGAACCGACCGCTACCGCCGTGCTGCCGGCGCTGTTCTACCTGTTCCTGCAACGCTGGGCCAGCAACCAGCTGCCGTATGCCTATCAGGATGGCGTGCTCAATGCTGACGCGCTGCGCCAGCAGCTGAGCGGCGAGAATGCGCTACAAACCTTCCTCAGCGACCGCGCGCTGTTTGCCGAACTGGCCGATGACCGCGCTTTTCATGCGCTGGTGACGCGCAGCGTAGACGCCATTGAGCAGCAACTGCTGCAGCCTGCGACGGTGTAAGGAGCGCACAGCATGTATCTCGGCATTGATATTGGCACCTCAGAACTCAAAGCGCTGATCGTTAACCCGCAGGGCGAGATTGTGGCGTCGAATCACGCCACGCTCAGCGTGCAGCGTCCGCATCCGCACTGGGCGGAGCAGGATCCCGAGCGCTGGTGGCAGGCGTGTGGTCAGGCGATCGCCGGGCTGCGCCAGCAGGCACCGGACGCGTGGGCCGCGATCCGCGCCATCGGTCTCTCCGGTCAGATGCACGGCACCGTGCTGCTGGATGCCGCCGGTGAGGTGCTGCGGCCGTGCATATTGTGGAACGACACGCGCAGCGCGGCGCAGTGTGATGCGCTGCGCCAGCAGCATCCGCAGATGATGGAAATCGCCGCCAACCTGATTATGCCCGGCTTTACCGCGCCGAAACTGCACTGGGTGGCGGAACATGAGCCCGAAATCTTTCGCCGCATCGACAAGGTGCTGCTGCCGAAAGATTACCTGCGCTGGCGTCTGACCGAGCGCTTTGTCAGCGAGCCGTCGGACGCCGCCGGTACGCTGTGGCTCGACGTGGCGCAGCGCGACTGGTCTGACGCACTGCTGGCGATTAGCGGGCTGACACGCGCACAGATGCCCGAACTGGTTGAGGGCAGCGCGGTCAGCGCCACGCTGCGCGCCGATCTGGCCAGCGAATGGGGCTTAGCCGCCACGGTGAGCGTGGCCGGCGGCGGTGGTGATAACGCCGCATCGGCGGTGGGCGTCGGTGCGGTTAATGCGGGCGATGCCTTTATCTCGCTCGGCACGTCGGGCGTGATTTTTGTGGTTAACGATCGGCTGCGCGCCGATCCGCAATCCGGCGTGCACGCTTTCTGCCATGCGCTGCCGGGACGCTGGCACCAGATGAGCGTGATGCTCAGCGCCGCCAGCTGTCTGCGCTGGCTGTGCAATCTGCTGTCGGTCACCGAAAGCCAGCTGATGGATGAGATGGCACAGCTCAGCGCGGAACAGCTGCGTCAGGCGCCGCTGTTTCTGCCGTATCTCTCTGGCGAACGCACGCCGCATAACGATCCGCAGGCGACCGGGGCATTTTTCCATTTACGCCACGAAACGCCGCGCGCGCTGCTCGGCTATGCGGTGATTGAGGGCGTAGCGTTTGGCCTGGCGGATGGTCTGGCGGTGCTGGGCGATACGCAGCAGCAGATTCAGCAGTGCAGCCTGACCGGCGGCGGTGCGCGCAGCACGCTGTGGGCGCAGCTGATTGCCGACGTTCTGCAGCTGCCGATAGTGACCCATCCGGCCAGCGCCTCCGGCGCGCTGGGTGCGGCACGGCTGGCGTGGCTGGCCGATGGCGGCAGTGAAGCCGACGTGTGCCTGAAGCCGCCGGTGCAGGCGCGCTATCAGCCCGATACGGCGCGCGGGGCCGTGCTGCAGCAGCGGCTGCGCCTGTTCCGTGAACTCTATGTACAACAACAGCAGGCGCGCGCGTTGCTGCCTGCCTGATCGGATTAGCGAACGGAAGGAAGATTGTCATGCAATCGAACGCATACTGGTTTGGCTTACCGAAAAAGATGTTCTGGGGCTTTCTGGCCATCGCCATTTTCATGGCCGGCGACGGCTTCGAAATGGCGTTTCTCTCGCGCCACATCACTGACATGGGCTTTTCGCCGGCCCAGTCGGCGGTGGTGTTTACGTTTTATGGTCTGGCCGCCGCGCTGGCGGCGTGGGCCTCCGGCGTGGTGGCGGAGCTGATTACGCCGCAGCGCGCCATGATGATTGGCTTTGTGCTGTGGATCGTCATGCATGCGCTGTTTATGTCGCTGGGGCTCGGGCTGCGTAACTATCCGCTGATGGTGCTGTTCTACGGCATTCGCGGCCTGGCCTATCCGCTGTTTATCTACTCGTTCATGATGATGCTGGTGCAGGTGCTGCCGCGTGACAAGCTGGCCGCCGCCACCGGCTGGTTCTGGGCGATGTACTCCGTGGGGATTGGCGTGGTGGGTAGCTACCTGCCGAGCCTGACCATCCCGATGCTGGGCGAAACCGGCACCTTATGGCTGGCGATTGTCTGGGTGGCGTGCGGCGGCGTGCTGGCCTACTTCAGCCTGCGCAACGTGCCGGTGGATCGTTCACGCGTTAATCTGCCGCTGCGCGATAAGATGACGGAGATGTCGCGTGCCGTAACCATTCTGTTCACCAACCAGCATGTGTTTTATGCCTGCCTGATCCGCATCATCAATACGCTGTCGCTGTTCGGATTTGCCATCATCATGCCGCTGCTGTTTGTCGATCGGCTCGGCTTTACCATCTCCGAATGGCTGCAGATTTGGGCGGTGTTCTTCTTCGTCACTATCTTTACCAATATTTTCTGGGGCATTACCGGTGAGAAGTTGGGCTGGATCCGTCAGGTGCGCTGGTTCGGCTGTCTCGGTATGGCGATCTCCAGCCTGGCGTTTTACTACCTGCCGCTGTATGCCGGGCATAACTTCTGGGTGGCGCTGATTCCGGCGATCATGCTGGGGATCTTTGTCGCTGCCTTTGTGCCGATGACCGCGGTGTTCCCGACGCTGGAACCGCATCATAAGGGCGCAGCGGTATCGATTTACAATCTGTCGGCCGGGCTGAGTAACTTTGTGGCCCCGGCGATTGCTTCACTGCTGCTGCCGTTCTTCGATATCGTCGGGGTGGTATGGGCCTATACCGCGCTCTACCTGTTCGCCGGCGTGCTGACCTTTATCATTCGCGTGCCGCAGCCGGGACACACGCGGGAAGCGTCAGCGGTGAAGTCGCCGGTGTTGCAGCAGCGCAGCTAAAGCTGAGCCTGTCGCACCGGCAGCCGCCGCTGCCGGTGCCGACACGGCGCTATTCCAGCTTCTGTTTCACTTTCTTCACGTCGTCAGCGCTGACCGGTGCGGCGGCATTTCCCCAGCTGTTGCGGATGTAGCTCACCACCGCGGCGATCTCCTCATCACCCAGCGTGCCGGCAAAGGCCGGCATTGCCGGTGCCGTAGGGCGGGCATCGGTATCGACACCGCGACTACCGGCGGCGACCACCCGAATCAGCGAGGTGGCATCCTCCTGATTGAGCAACGGATTGTCCGCCAGCTGCGGAAAGATATTCTTCTCACCGCGACCGCCCGGGCTGTGGCAGGCTGAGCACTTCGCCGCATAGATTTGCGCGCCCAGCTTCATGCGATCGTCCGTCGCGGCAAGTGCGGCGGGCGCTTGCTCATCACTCGATTCACCGCTTTTCAGGTACACCGCTACCGCCTGCAGATCTTCATCGCGCCAGTGCTGCGTGGAGTGACGCACCGCGTCGGCCATTGGACCGGAAGCGATATCGAAACGGTTAACGCCGGTACGCAGGTAGCTGACGATATCCTGCTGGCTCCATTTGCCCAGCCCGCTGTGCGGGTTCGCGGTGATGTCCGGCGCCATCCAGCCTTCAACCACTTCACCACGCAAAAACGCGCCGTTTTTATCGCCGCCGAGCAGGTTTTTCGGCGTATGGCAGGTGCCGCAGTGGCCCGCGCCCTGCACCAGATACGCACCGCGATTCCACTGGGCGGATTGACGGGCGTCCGGCTGGAACGCGCCCCGGTCAAAGTTGATCCAGTTCCACACCATCAGGCTGGTGCGGATGTTGAAAGGGAAGGGCAGCTGATTGGTCTCGACCGGGTTGTGTATCGGCTGCAGCGTCTGCATCCATGCCCACAAATCCTGCAGATCCTTATCCGACATTTTGGTGTAGGCGGTGAACGGCATCGCGCCGTACAGACGCTTGCCGCCGTGGCCGATGCCCTCGGTCATCGCGCGGCGGAAATCTTCATAGCGCCAGTTGCCGATGCCGGTTTCGCGGTCCGGCGTGATATTAGCGCCGACCAGCGTACCAAACGGCGTCTGCAACCTGACGCCCCCGGCAAACGGCTGCTGCGGATCGGCGGTGTGGCAGGCGGTGCAGTCCGCCAGCGTGGCGATATAGCTGCCGCGCGCGTATTGATCGTATTCCGGCTGGGCGTGAGACACAAAGCTGGTGAGCAGCAGCGCGGCAGCGCACAGAGAGAGGCGTGTTTTCATGCGGTAATCATCTCCCCGGGACGTTGCAGATAGTAGTGACGAATCGCATGCGCCGCTTTGAACGCCAGCGCGCCGACGGTGCCGGTCGGGTTATAGCCCGGGTTTTGCGGAAAGGCTGATGCGCCCACCACGAACAGGTTCGGTACATCCCACACCTGCAGATGTTTATTGACCGAGCTGGTTGAGGGATCGCTGCCCATGATAAAGCCGCCAACCACGTGCGACGACTGATACGGCACGCTGCTCCAGTGGCCGGTCATCGGTTTGACAATCATCTCGCGCGGGTTCATCGATTTAGCGATTTCTGCCACTTTACCCGTGCAGTACTGCGCCATTTTCAGATCGTTCGCCGCAAAGTCGAAAGTGATGCGCAGCAGCGGTCGGCCATGCGGATCTTTGTAGTTGGGATCGAGCGACAGATAGTTGGTGCGCGTAGTGTAGCTGCTGGCCTCGCAGCCAATCGACATAGTGCTGAGGTAGTTGTCTTTCAGCGCGCGTTTCCACTTCGAGCCCCATTTGGGCGTGTTGGGCGGCAGCGGCCGGTAGCCAATCGGTGCCGAGCCGATGGGCGTCACGCGGATGCTGCCGCCGCCGAAGAAGCCCAGACCGCTGTGATCAAAATTATCGTTATTGAATTCATCAATGCCCATGCCCACCGCGCCGGCACCGATAAACGGGTTAAAGTTTTTGTTGTCAAAAAACAGCGTGACGCCGTTGGCCGTCTGGTAGGCGTAATTGCGACCGGTGGTGCCTTTATTGGTGACCGGATCATAAGCCTGGCCAATGCCGGAGAGCAGCATCAGGCGCACGTTTTCAAAGGTAAAGGCGGCGACGATCACCAGATCGGCTGGCTGTTCCCACTTATCGCCGGAGGAGTCAATATAGGTCACGCCGGTGGCCTGTTTGCCGCTGGCATCGGTCAGCACTTCCAGCACTTCGCAGTTGGTATACGCGGTAAAGTTCTCTTTGCGCATCAGCGCTGGCAGCACGGTGGTGATGGCGCTGGCTTTCGAGTAGTTGGCGCAGCCGTAGTTGGTGCAGAAGCCGCAGAAGGTGCAGGGGCCCATGGTGACGCCATAGGGATTGGTGTACGCCTCGGAAACCAGCGAGGAGGGCACCGGAAACGGCTGGTAGCCGAGATTTTTTGCTGCTTCGGCAAACAGCGTCGGACCATAGGGCTGGCGCAGCGGCGGCGTCGGGTAGTCGGCCGACCGCGCGCCTTCGAACGGATTGCCGCCCGTGCGTTTCTCTCCCTGAATATTGCCGGCGTAACCCGAGGTGCCGGCCACGCGCTCAAATTGCATGTAGTGCGGCTCCATCTCTTCCCAGCTGGTGCCCCAGTCCTGCAGCACCAGCTCATCCGGAATGGCACTGGCACCGTAGCGTTCGGTCAGGTGGCTTTTCAGGCGAAACTCTTCCGGCTGAAAGCGAAAGGTAATGCCGGCCCAGTGATTGCCCGCGCCGCCGGTGCCGTTGCCCGGATGGAACGAGCCCCAGGTGCGCATCGGCAGGGCGGTTTGCGACGGATTGTTGCGCATGGTGCAGGTGTTCTGCCGCGTGCGTAGCATCAGCTCTTCGCGCATCACGTAGCGCAGCTCGTCGGTGACGGTGCCAATATTGAAGTCGCGCGCGGTGTCGCGCCATGGGCCGCGCTCAATGCCGATCACTTCCAGGCCTTCGTCGGCCAGTTCATTGGCGATAATCGATCCGGCCCAGCCGAGACCAATCACCACCACATCGGTTTTCGGTAATTTTTTCATCGCTTATCCCCGTGCTTTCCATTGCGCAATGCTGATCGGCTCTAAGCCCAGATTTTCGTTATGGCGCTCAATGTATTCGCGATAGTCATAGCGCGCGCCGGGAAAGCCCAGCATCTTCCACGACACCATGTCTTTATTGCCGCCATAGATCGGATCGGCAAAGAAGCCTTCCATGGTGTTGTTCAGCACCTCAAGAAACAGCGACTGCGCATCAAAGCCGCTGAAATGCACCTTTCCGGCTTCCATGTCTGCCAGCAGCGCGTCCTGCTGCGCCGGCGTCAGATCGACAAAGTTCTTTTGCGAAGTTTGCTGCACGTAGCGGTTGAGCGCCGCCAGCCCCTGGCGATAGCGCTGTTGCGGCACCAGCGGCGACTGGTCGCCCTGCTCGGTGGTGCCCTGCTGAAACGGGCCCTGCATGTAGAGGCGTTCGAAGGTGCCATAAAAGCCGTGCAGCTGGCGGTCGATAAAAACAGCGCAGCCGGCTTCTTTGCCGCCCACGCTCAGCTCGTCCGCCGGAATAATGCGGTCAACCATGGCTTCCACGGTGCGCGCTTCTTCATCGGTGAAGAACAGCCAGCCCTGAGCCTGGAACTCTTCCGGAGGGTTATCGGCGAAGGGTGTCCAGCCGGGGGCGCCCTTGAGGGAGACAGCATCGGCGGCGCGGGTGACGCCAGCGGCAACGCCCAGCGTCGTCCAGGTCAGGACCTGGCGTCGTGTGACACCGGGCAGGGTTTTGGCTCGTTTTTTCATCATCGCTTCCAGACAGAGTAACAAGATAAGGCGTAACCGGCCGGCGTGCGCGGCGACACAACGGGTCGGAATCTTCAGTTTTTGTAAATTTTTATGGCGAATGTTAACTGTAGACGGGCTGGGGGGTGGCGACCAATAACCATACAAAAAAGTGCACTATTTGATAATCCGCCGGTTATTTCCTGAACTAAGCGCCACGTTAAATCTGCAGGCTTCGCTTGAACTCATCGCGCTGGCTGCCAGGCTTAACCGTTTCAACCACGAAATAACCAGGAGGAAATATGTCGCGCTTTGCAGAGAAAGTGGTGGTGATTACCGGAGCCGGATCCGGCATTGGTGCCGCAGCGGCGCAGCGTTTCGCCAGTGAAGGCGCACAGGTGGTGCTGGTGGGCAGAACCCGTGACAAGCTGGAACAGGTGCTGAGCACGCTGAGCGGCGAGAATCATCTGGTGGCACCCTGCGACGTCGGCGATGCGGATCAGGTTAAACAGCTGGCAGAGCAGGTGCAGCAGCAGTATGGGCGCGTGGATGTGCTGGTGAATAACGCCGGCAGCATCGTGCAGGGCAAAATTCACGAAGTGTCGATAGCGGACTGGAAGTCGCTGATGAGCACTGACCTCGACGGTGTATTTTACTGCACCCACTTCTTTATGCCCGCGCTGCTCAACAGTAAAGGCAACGTGGTGAATACCTCGTCGGTATCCGGACTGGGCGGCGACTGGGGCATGAGTGTCTACAACGCCGCCAAGGGCGCGGTGACCAATTTTACCCGCGCGCTGGCGATGGATTATGGCACCGACGGTGTGCGCGTTAACGCCGTTTGCCCGGGCTTTACCTTTACCGATCTCACCGAAGAGATGAAAAACGATGAGGCGCTGCTTGCACGCTTCTATGACCGTATTCCGCTGGGCCGCGCCGGTGAACCGGAAGATATCGCCAGCGCGATTGCTTTCATCGCCAGCAACGACGCGCGTTACATCACCGGCGTTAACCTGCCGGTCGATGGCGGTCTGACGGCGTCGAACGGCCAGCCGAAACAGGCGTAAGAGATAACAGGCGGAGCATCAGGTGTACTGTCACCGTCAATCCGCCTGTTAGTCGGTCATGGCTCACCCGCTTCGCCATCGTGACACGCTGACACATAGCTGGCCGTATAACCGCCGTTCGCTAACGCCACGATTCTGGCAAAGCCAGACGCGCCAAAATGCATGCCGGCAATCACCGTATTTTCCGCTGCCACCTGCTGCAAAATACGCTGGCGCGTCTCTCTGGCCATGACGGGATCGATATCGAAGGCGATGGAAACCTGCGGGCAGGCCAGCTGAACAGGCGGGTAATGCACAATATCACCCCAAATTAATAAACGCTCGCCGTCTGAATCAATGCGAAACCCGCAATGCCCCGGAGTATGACCGGGCAACGCCAGCGCACGGATTCCCGGGCTGATCTCCTCATCCGCCATCAGCTGCAGCCGCGGGCTATAAGCCTGCAGGGTGCGCCGCACCAGCGCCGCGTTTAACTGCGCGCGTTCACTCAGCTGGCTGATCGCCGCATCATCCTGCCAGAAGGCGGCTTCGCTGTGGCTGAGGCGGAGCCGGGCATGGCGAAAGACCGGCTGACCCGCGCTGTCCAGCAAGCCGCCAATATGATCGGGGTGCGCATGGGTTAATAACAGGGTATCGATGTCGTCCGGCGTCACCCCGGCCAGCTGCAGATGAGGCAGTAATTTGCCGCTCTGCGCATCGCGTTTTCCCATCCCGGTATCCACCAGAATCACGCGTCCCTGACCGCGAATCAGATAACAAAACACATGGATGTCGCCCGGCTGTGCTAAGCCTGCCTGACGTTGCAGTTCGACCGCATCGTCGTGGTGAATATCCGTTAATAAACTCAGACTGGCTTGCATAGTGCCGTCGCTGATGGCGCTGACCTGATATTTCCCTGTGGTGTATGAAAATATTGCCTGGCTCATAATGATCTCAGTGCGCTAATTTACTCGTTCACGTTAAACAAATAACGCGGCAATTTTCGCGGCGGATTAGCGCGATGATAATGCTGCGTCAGTGGCTGTCAGCGCGATAATGACGCTAACACCGTTAAGGTGACCAGTGTCATTTTTGACAGAGTTGAGACCCGGATTGTCATGGACATAAAAATTTTGCGCGCCTTTGCCACTGTCGCGGCGCTGGAGCATATTGGTCAGGCTGCGGAACGGTTACATATTTCGCCGTCACCGCTTAGCCGGCAAATTCAGCAGCTGGAAAGCGAACTGGGGATGGTGCTGTTTCACCGTGAAAAGAAACGTCTGCGCCTGACGGACGAGGGTAAGCGCTTCCTCACCGAGGTGACGCCCTTTTTGCAGCATCACGAACGGCTAAAAGAGTATGCGCAGCACCTGCAGCAGGGGGACGTTGGGCGGCTGGATATTGGATATGTGGAGGCGGCTATTCACTCGCGCCTGCTGCCCGCGGCGCTGGCGCGGCTGGCACCGGGGGCGGGCATTGATGTCCGGCTGCATGCGTTACGTTCCGCACAGCAAATTGCCCGGTTAGAGGCGGGGGCGATCGATATTGCCATTGTGCATACGCTGCCGCACGATGACGCGGATTTTGTGCATAAGAAGATCGCGACCGAGCCGGTGCTGCTGGCGATGCCGGCATCCAGTGCGCTGACCGCGCCCGTGGCGGCTGATTTGCACGGCCGGGCGTGGATTGCCGACCAGGAAAATCTCAACCCTGCCGCGCGGGCGCGATTGCTGACAGCCTGCCAGCGCGCCGGCTTCCAGCCGGATATTCGTTTTGAAGTGAATGGTCCGCTGGCGGCGCTTGCCTGCGTTGAAGCCGGGCTGGGTTTCACCCTGATCCAGCATAGCCTGGCGCGCATCGTACCGGATAATGTCATCCTGCTGCCCGTGCCAGAGCTGGCGCTGGAGATTGTGCTATATGCCGTCTGGCGCAGGCAGGATGCCCGACCGTTAACGGCGCGTTTCCTGCAGCAGCTTTGCCTCACGCCCGCCGTGGCGCCGCGGTAAGCCTGAGCGGAGACGCATCAGCCGGCGATATCCTGCAGCGCTTCCTGTAAATCGTACCAGCGGAAACCAAAGCCGGACTCCTCCAGCCGCTTCGGCAGCACGTGCTGCCCGCCCAGCACCAGCACGGCGGATTCTCCCATCATCAGTTTGATGGCGCTGGCCGGAGTGCGCATAAAGGCCGGACGGTGCATCACCTGGCCCAGTGTGGCGGCGAACTGCTCGTTGCGCACCGCGTAAGGCGCCACCATGTTGAACGGGCCCTGCAACTGATCGTTATCGATCAACCACAGGATGGCGTTGACCAGATCGTCCACGTGGATCCACGGCAGGTACTGTTTGCCGCTGCCAATCGGTCCGCCGACGCCAAGTTTGAACGGCAGCTTCATTTTGCTCAGCGCGCCACCTTCGCGCGCCAGCACCACGCCGGTGCGCAGCAGGCACACGCGGGTGCGCTCGCTTTGCGCCTTCAGCGCCAGCTGCTCCCAGCGGGCGCACAGGGTGTGGGTAAACTCCTCGTGGCCCGGATCGTCCTCGGTCACCACCACATCGCCGCTATCACCATAAAAGCCGGTGGCCGAGCCGGAAATCAACAGGCGCGGCGGATTGCTGCTGGCGTGGATCAGCGAGACGATCTGTTCAGTGATTTGCCAGCGGCTTTCGCACAGGCGCTGCTTCTGCTGCTCGGTCCAGCGCTTGTCGGCAATCGGTTCTCCCGCCAGATTGATGACGCCGTCAATAGCATTGAGATCGGACTGCTGGTTAATGCCCGACCACAGCATCACGCGCGCATCGAGTTTTTCCCGCGCAGCCGCCACGTCACGCGTTACCACATTCACCTGATGGCCCAGCTGCAGCAGGCGCGGAATTAAATGGCGACCTATCAAGCCGGTACCGCCGGTAATAAGCAGGTGCATGTTTAGTCTCCCTGTCATTAATTATCTGCTCTGAATTGAGCATAGAAGAGAAGTGCCGCTGCGGCGTGACAGCGCTTACGCTTATGATGAAAAACCGCCAGTTTGCCGTGGTCCTGCGGCAAAACATCGGACCAGCGCGCCATTGCCTTAGCCGGCAAAAATCGGTAAACATGATGCACACCTGACGCTTAGCCGAGGCAGCTGATGAACTATCCCGCCATTACCTTGTGGTCCGATTCCTGTTTTTTTAGCCCGTATGCCATGTCAGTTTATGTTGCGCTTACCGAGAAGGGCATTCCTTTTACTGTCAGGCGCGTTGACCTGTCGCGCAATGCACAGCTTGACGATGAATACCGCGGCCTGTCGCTGACCTGCCGTGTGCCCACGCTGCAAATTGATGATGTCAGCCTGAATGAATCCTCGGCCATCGCCGAATACCTCGAAGAGCGTTTTCCAGCGCCGGAGTTTGAGCGCCTCTATCCGCGCGATCGCGAAAAACGTGCCCACGCGCGCGAAGTGCAGGCGTGGCTGCGCAGCGATTTACTGGCGCTGCGCACGGAGCGACCTACCGAAGTGCTGTTTGCTGCTGAACGCTTTGCTCCGCTCACGCCCGCTGGCGAACAGGCCGCCAGTAAATTGATTGCCGCGGTGCAGCGCCTGCTGCCGGACGGCCAACAGAACCTGTTTGGCGAGTGGTCGATTGCCGACACCGACCTGGCGGTGATGATTAACCGGCTGGCGCTGCACGGCGATCCGCTGCCGGTGAAGCTGCAGCACTATGCAGAATTCCAGTGGCAGCGCGCCTCAGTGCAGCTGTGGCTGGCCGAGTCGGGTAAAGCACGCTAAAACCTTGCGGCGGCGAAAAGAACGCTTTACCTTAGCGCTCATTCTAATAAAGCATCGCAAACAGGCGCGTGCTGGGCACGCCGAAAACAGAGAAAGGGTTACCGGATGGTGGATCAAACGGCAGGTGACGGTATCGAGTGGGTGGATATCGTTAGCGAAGAAAACGAAGTGATTGCGCAGGCCAGCCGTGCGCAGATGCGTGCGCAATGTCTGCGCCATCGCGCTACCTATATTGTGGTGCACGACGGCATGGGCAAGATTCTGGTGCAACGCCGTACCGAGAGCAAAGATTTCATGCCGGGTATGCTGGATGCCACTGCGGGCGGCGTAGTGCAAAGCGGTGAAGACCTGCTGGAATCCGCCCGTCGTGAAGCGGAAGAGGAGCTCGGCATCGCTGATGTTCCGTTCGCCGAGCACGGCAAATTCTACTTCGAAGATCAGCACTGCCGCGTATGGGGTGGACTGTTCAGCTGCGTGTCGCACGGTCCGTTTGCCATGCAGGAAGAGGAAGTAGATGAAGTGTTCTGGATGACGCCGGAAGAGATCACCGCCCGCTGTGATGAATTCACCGATGATTCACTCAAAGCCCTGTCGCTGTGGCTGAGCCGCAACAGTGACGCGGTGCGCAGTAAGCAAAGCAGCGAAGCCTGATTCCTGCGCTTCCGCAATAAGGCACCCTGAGGGTGCCTTTTGTGTTTAATGCTGGCTGAGAATGCGGGTGAGAATGTTCAGCGCCGTACTGAACTGGGCGTCCGGAATGGTTAGCGGATAAAGAAAGCGGATCACGTTGCTGTGCACGCCGCAGGTCAGCAGAATCAATCCTTCGGCCAGCGCCTGCTGCTGAATCGCTTTGGCGATCTCCGCTGAGGGTCGGCCGCTGGCGTCATGAAACTCCGCCGCCATCATCGAGCCATAGCCGCGCACCTCGGCCAGCGCACGGCAGCCGGCGCCGTTCAACGCTTCCGCCAGTTGCATACCGAGCCATTGCGCACGCTCGCACAGCTTTTCCTCACTGATAATATCCAGCACCGCATGTGCGGCGGCAATCGCCGGCGGATGGCCGGCATAGGTGCCGCCCAGACCACCCGGCTCCGGTGCATCTATCACCGCGGCCCGGCCGCTCACCGCCGACAGCGGAAACCCGCCTGCCAGACTTTTCGCTAGTGTGATCAGATCCGGCTGCACCTCATAATATTCGCTGGCAAACAGCCTGCCGGTGCGCGCAAAACCGCTCTGTACTTCATCGGCGATCAGCAGGATGCCGTGGCGATCGCACAGCTGACGCAGCGCCGTCACAAACTCTGGCGGCGCGACATAAAATCCGCCTTCGCCCTGAACCGGTTCAAAGATGATGGCCGCCACCTGCTGTGGCGCGATATCGCTGCGGAAAATCGTCTCCAGACTGTCGAGCGCATCGTGCACGCTGACATTATGCAGCGCATTGGGGTAGCGTGCGTGAAACACCGGGCTGGCAAACGGGCCGAAGCCGGTTTTGTAAGGCAGCACTTTGCCGGTCAGCGCCATGGTCATATTGGTGCGACCGTGGAACGCGCCGCTGAAGGCGATAATTCCCGGACGGCCGGTGGCTGCGCGCGCGATTTTCACCGCGTTCTCGACCGCCTCGGCGCCGGTAGAAAAGAAGGTGGTTTTCACGGCGCCTTCAATCGGCTCCAGCGCATTCAGACGCTCCGCAAGGTGAATGTAGTTCTCATACGGCACGATTTGAAACGCGGTATGGGTGAAGCACGTCAGCTGCTGCTGTACCGCCGCCAGCACTTTGGGATGCCGGTGGCCGGTATTGAGCACCGCAATGCCGGCGGCGAAATCAATATATTCCCGCCCCTGCTGGTCCCACAGCGTGGCGTTTTCGGCTTTCGCCGCAAAGAAATCACACATCACGCCCACACCACGCGGCGTGGCCTGTAACCGACGGCTGTGCACATCACTGTTGCTCATTGCTGACCTCGTAAGTCGCGGGAGAGTGTAATCAGTGTTAGCGCGCAGGCGGGATTTTGCCAGTGAGTTTATACGGGCAGGGTTGTGGCGCAGGATAAAAAAAAGCACGCCCGGGCGGGCGTGCTGATGCGGAGCGGGGAAGGGGATTAGCCTTCAGCCTGCTGCGACTGAATCGCCGTCAGCGCAATGGTGTAGACGATATCATCGACCAGCGCACCGCGTGACAGGTCGTTAACCGGTTTGCGCATGCCCTGCAGCATCGGCCCGATGGAGATCAGGTCGGCAGAACGCTGCACCGCTTTGTAAGTGGTGTTACCGGTGTTGAGATCCGGGAAGATAAATACCGTCGCACGTCCGGCCACCGCTGAGTTCGGCGCTTTAGACTTGGCGACGTCTTCCATGATCGCGGCGTCGTACTGCAGCGGGCCATCGATCACCAAATCCGGACGTTTTTCCTGCGCAATGCGCGTTGCTTCACGCACTTTCTCTACGTCGCTACCGGCACCGGAGTTACCGGTAGAGTAGGAGATCATCGCTACGCGTGGATCGATGCCGAAGGCTTTGGCGGAGTCGGCGGACTGAATCGCGATCTCGGCCAGCTGTTCCGGATTAGGATCCGGGTTGATGGCGCAGTCACCATACACCAGCACCTGCTCTGGCAGCAGCATGAAGAATACCGAGGAGACCAGCGAGCTGTTCGGCGCGGTTTTGATCAGCTGCAACGGCGGACGAATGGTGTTGGCAGTGGTGTGAACCGCGCCCGAGACCAGACCGTCAACTTCGCCGCTTTCCAGCATCATGGTGCCCAGCACCACGTTATCTTCCAGCTGCTCCTGCGCGACCACTTCGGTCATGCCTTTGCTCTTACGCAGCTCAACCAGGCGCGGCACGTAGTTGTCACGCACCACCTGCGGATCGACAATTTCAATGCCTTTGCCGAGCTCAACGCCCTGCGCTGCGGCTACGCGCTGAATCTCATCCGGATTGCCCAGCAGCACACAGGTGGCGATGCCGCGCTCGGCACAAATCGCCGCCGCTTTAACGGTACGCGGTTCGTCACCTTCCGGCAGGACGATGCGCTTGCCGGCTTTACGCGCCAGTTCGGTGAGCTGATAGCGGAATGCCGGCGGTGACAGACGACGGCTGCGTTCGGATGTGGCGGTCAGTGATTCAACCCAGTCAGCATTGATAAAGCCGGCCACGTACTCCTGCACTTTTTCAATGCGCTGCGTGTCGTCAGCCGGCACTTCCAGATTGAAGCTCTGCAGGCTGAGCGAGGTTTGCCAGGTGTTGGTTTTTACCATGAACACCGGCAGGCCGGTCTGGAAGGCGCGTTCGCACAGACGGGCGATCGGCGCTTCAATCTGATAGCCGCCGGTCAGCAGCACTGCACCAATTTCGATGCCGTTCATCGCCGCCAGACAGGCCGCCACCAGCACGTCAGGACGGTCGGCTGAGGTCACCAGCAGCGAGCCCGGACGGAAGTGCTCCAGCATATGCGGGATGCTGCGCGCGCAGAAGGTGACGGATTTGACGCGACGCGTATGGATTTCACCTTCGTTGATGATCTCCGCGTTGAGATGGCGGCACATATCAATGGCGCGCGTCGCGATCAGATCAAAGCTCCACGGCACGCAGCCCAGCACCGGCAGCGGGCTGTTAGCGAACAGCTGCTTAGGATCGATGTTGGCGATGCTGGCTTTCGATGAGTCGTCGAAAATTTCTGACAGATCCGGACGGGTACGGCCCTGCTCATCCACTGGCGCGTTGAGTTTGTTGATGATGACGCCGGTGATGTTTTTGTTTTTGCTGCCGCCGAAGCTGCTCTGCGTCAGTTCGATGCGCTCTTTCAGCTGTGCCGGTGAGTCGTTACCCAGCGACATGACGAAGACGATCTCCGCGTTCAGCGTTTTGGCAATTTCATAGTTCAGCGCCGAGGCAAACTGATGTTTGCGCGTCGGAACCAGGCCTTCCACCAGCACCACTTCCGCATCTTTGGCGTTGGCGTGGTAGTTGGCGATGATCTCTTCCATCAGCACATCCTGCTGGTTAGAACCCAGCAGCGACTCAACGCGGGACATCGGCAGCGGAACCGCGGCCGGAATAGCGGAGTTTTTGCGAATGATGGTGGTGGTCTGGTCTGGCGCATCGCCGCCAGCGCGCGGCTGGGCGATCGGTTTGAACACGCTCAGGCGCACGCCTTTGCGCTCCATGGCACGAATCACGCCAAGGCTGACGCTGGTCAGGCCGACGCTGGTGCCGGTAGGAATAAGCATAATTGTACGTGACACTATAGAAACCTCGCGGTGTTACAGGGTGTCAAAAACAACACCGTCAGCCGAAGCTGACGGAGAGAAACATTACGCGGTGAGGCGCGCGGCGTCCTGGGCGATGACCCACTCTTCATTGGTTGGAATTACCACCGCCGGGCGGGTACCTTCTTTATTGATGAAGCCGGATTTGCCGAAGCGTGCAGCCAGGTTGCGCTCGTGGTCAACCTCGAAGCCAAGCAGACCCAGTTTGTCCAGCGCCAGCTCACGCACCATCGCCGCGTTTTCACCGATACCGCCGGTAAACACTACCGCATCCAGACGGCCTTCCATCAGCGCGGTGTAGCTGCCGATGTACTTCGCCAGGCGGTGACAGAACACATCCATCGCGCGTTTGGCATCGTCTTTGGTGGCGTAGTTATCTTCCACGTAACGGCAGTCGCTGGTGACTTCGGTCAGGCCCAGCAGGCCGGACTCTTTGGTCAGCAGTTTGTTGATCGCATCGACACTCATGCCCAGCGTATCGTGCAGGAAGAAGACGATAGCCGGATCGATGTCACCGCTGCGGGTGCCCATCACCAGACCTTCCAGCGGCGTCAGACCCATTGAGGTATCTACGCACTGGCCGTTACGGATGGCCGCCACAGAACCGCCGTTGCCGAGATGGCAGGTGATGATGTTCAGCTCGCTGACCGGCTTGTTCAGCATTTTGGCGGCTTCCTGCGTCACATAGTAGTGACTGGTGCCGTGCGCGCCGTAGCGGCGCACGCCGTGCTCTTTATACAGGTTGTACGGCAGGGCATAGAGATAGGACTCTTCCGGCATAGTCTGATGGAAGGCGGTGTCGAAAACGGCGACATTTTTATCCGACAGGTGCGGGAAGTTTTTCATCGCTTCGTCGATACCGATCAGGTGCGCCGGATTGTGCAGTGGCGCGAAGGACGACGCATCTTTGATGCCCTGAATGACGGACTCGTCAATCACCACCGATTGCGTCAGCTGCTCGCCGCCGTGAACGATACGATGGCCGATTGCAGCGATTTGTGCCGAAAGCTCTGGTTTTTGTGCCAGAATAGTTTTAACGATGAAGTTCAGCGCTTCGCTGTGCGCTGCGCCCGCGCCGAGCGGGGCTTCCTGTTTGCTGCCGTCCAGTTTCCACTTGATGCGCGCTTCCGGCAGGTGGAAACACTCCGCCAGGCCGGAAAGGTATTCGTCACCGCTGGCTGGATTGAGAATGGCAAACTTAAGAGAGGAGCTGCCGCAGTTGAGGACCAGTACTAACTTCGTCGACATGGAAGTACCTATTTTGTTAAATAGTGGCTAAAAATAACGCAATCAGACTAACAGCGTAGCCTATGAAAGCTGGTAGATTAATGATTAACATCATGCGCTAGTCAAAAAAGAAACGACACGCAAAAAATTTCGGTAATTTTACGCAGATTTTTGAAATCCACGAAGCGAAACATGGCTCCAGCGCGCTCTTTTATTGAGCTGCGGCTTCCGGTAATGTTGCAAAAACGGCGTCAGAATACCCACTGTGACCCGCAAAGACAAAATCTTTTGAAGGATGTCACGTAAAGTTGTGTAGTTATAAAATTTTTTTAAATGTTGCAGTAATAGTTGAGGTCTACCATGGCGAATGACGCAGGCAATCCAGGCTGGTTCGGCTTATTTCAGCGCGGCCAGCACTACATGAAAACCTGGCCCGCCGACAAACGTCTGGCGCCGGTGTTTCCTGAGAACCGTGTGGTGACGGCAACCCGCTTTGCGATTCGCTTTATGCCACCGCTGGCCATTTTTACGCTGACGTGGCAAATCGCGCTCGGCGGGCAGCTCGGTCCGGCGATTGCCACCGCGCTGTTTGCCTGTAGCCTGCCGATGCAGGGATTATGGTGGCTGGGTAAACGTTCCGTCACGCCGCTGCCGCCAACGCTGCTGCACTGGTTCCACGAAGTGCGCGCCAAACTGGAAGAGGCCGGACAGGCCATTGCCCCCGTTGACGGCAAGCCGACTTATCAGGCGCTGGCGGATGTGCTCAAGCGTGCTTTTAAGCAGCTCGACCGTACTTTCCTCGACGATCTTTGATCAAATGGCGCTTTTCTCTGCCAGAGAATTTGCGCCCAATCCCGGTTCAAATCAAAGAATAGTGATGCGGACATACACGCATCGCTTTCGTTGTGTAATCATTTCTGCATTGTTTAAATCTTAAGCGGCCCTGCGGCCCGGGAGTAAACCATGGAAATGACCCATGCACAGCGACTGATTCTATCTAATCAATACCAGATGATTGCGATGCTTGAGCCGGATAACGCCGAGCGCTATCGCCGCTATCAGACCATCATTGAACGCGGCTATGGACTGCAATTGCGCGAGCTGGACAAAGAGTTCGGCGAGCTGAGCGAGGCGACCTGCCGTACGCTGATCGACATTATGGAAATGCATCATGCGCTGCATGTTTCCTGGTCCAATCACAAAGCGCCGTGCAACATTGAAGAGCGTCGGCTGGCGTTTCTCGGCTTCGACGCGGCCACCGAAGCACGTTACCTCGGCTATATACGCTTTATGGTTAACGTGGAAGGGCGCTATACCCATTTCGATTCCGGCACCCACGGCTTCAATGCGCAAACCCCGATGTGGGAAAAATACCAACGCATGCTGGCGGTGTGGCACACTTGTCCGCGTCAGTATCACCTCAGCGAGAATGAGATCGCGCAAATCCTCAATGCCTGAATAAGGAGCAACGTGTGAAGTACAGGGGTTTTCTGTTTGATTTAGACGGGACGCTGGTGGATTCACTGCCGGCCGTGAATCGCGCCTGGTCACGCTGGGGCGCGCGCCACGGCCTGGCCGCGCAGCAGGTGCTGGACTACATTCACGGCAAACCGGCGATCAACTCGCTGCGCCACTTTATGGCGGGCCAGTCTGAAGCGGCGATCCAGGCCGAATTTCGCTGGCTGGAGCAGTTGGAAGCAGAAGACACGGCAGGCGTGCAGGCGATTGCCGGTGCACATGCGTTGCTGGCCACCCTGAACGCACTCGACATTCCCTGGGCGATAGTGACCTCGGGATCGATCCCGGTGGCGCACGCCCGCCACAAAGCGGCCGGCTTACCGCTGCCGGAGGTGTTTATTACCGCCGAGGACATTAAATTCGGTAAGCCCAATCCTGAACCTTATTTGCTGGGTGCTGAGCGGCTCGGGCTTTCTGCGCCAGAATGCGTGGTGGTGGAAGATGCACCGGCGGGCATTATCGCCGGGCTGGAAGCGGGCAGCGCCGTAGTGGCGGTCAATCCGCCGGCCGATGCGCCACGCCTGAGTGAAGTGGCGCTGCAGGTGGAAAATCTGCAGCCGCTGCACATCAGTAAACAGCCGGACGGTTATTTCAGCGTGACGATGCGCGCCTGAAACAGCCTACGCTGAGCGGCGCAGGTTACAGCGGCGTATCCTGGGAAATTTCATCCAGCGACAGGCTGAAGCTGGGGATGAAGACTTCAACGAAGTAGTCCATCTCCGGCGATCGCCGCTGCGCCAGCGTCTTCTCCAGACGGGCTTTGGCCAGCAGAAACTCGTTGTTGCCGGCCGACAATTCTTCAAGGCACTTGAGGTAGGCGCACAGCGCATCAGCCTGTTTCACCACCGCCTGCTCGCTCTCGCTATGCAGGTGCTCATCCAGCAGCGGACGATACGCGTCCTGCAACTCAGGTGGCAGCATCTCAATCAGCTTGTGCTGCGCAATCTTTTCGATCTTCTTGTATTCATGGGCAATCTGCGCGTTGTAGTACTTTACCGGCGTGGGCAGGTCGCCGGTCAGTACTTCGCTGGCATCGTGATACAGCGCCAGCATGGCGATGCGATCGGCATTCAGATTGCCGTTAAATTTTTTGTTTTTAATGATGGCCAGCGCATGCGCCACCATGGCGACCTGCAGACTGTGCTCGGAGACATTTTCCGTGCGCACATTGCGCATCAGCGGCCAGCGGTTGATGAGTTTCAGGCGGGAGAGATGGGCGAAAAAGTGGCTACGGGTCATGGACGGTTCCTGTTGCACGGCGGGGAGCTTGTGCGGCTCCCCGAAAGTCAAACAGTATACGCGTCACAGATTACTGACGATAGCCTTGCAGGAAGCGACCAAACTTGTTGATGGCCATCTCGAGGTCGTCCACGCGCGGCAGGGTAACGATGCGCACGTGATCCGGCCACGGCCAGTTAAAGGCGGTGCCCTGCACCAGCAGCACTTTTTCCTGCAGCAGGAAATCCAGCACCATTTTCTGGTCGTCCATGATGTTGAATTTCTTCGCATCGATGCGCGGGAACATATACAGCGCGCCCTGCGGCTTCACGCAGCTGACGCCGGGAATATCGTTGATCAGTTCCCAGGCGCGCTGGCGCTGCTCGAACAGCCGTCCACCCGGCGCGATAAACTCGCTGATGCTCTGATAGCCGCCCAGCGCAGTCTGAATGGCATGCTGTGCCGGCACGTTAGCGCACAAACGCATTGAAGCCAGCATCTCCAGACCTTCGATATAGCCTTTGGCGTGCTTTTTCGGCCCGTTCAGCACCATCCAGCCCTGGCGGAAACCTGCCACGCGGTAGGTTTTGGACAGCCCGTTGAAGGTCACGGTCAGCAGATCCGGTGCCAGCGCGGCAATCGAATGATGCTGGGCTTCGTCATACAGAATCTTGTCGTAGATCTCGTCGGCGAAGATGATCAGGTTATGCTGGCGGGCGATCTCCACGATCTCCAGCAGCAGCTCTTTGCTGTACACCGCACCGGTCGGGTTGTTGGGGTTGATGATCACGATTCCGCGGGTACGCGGCGTGATTTTGCTGCGGATATCATCCAGATCCGGGAACCAGCCCGCGGATTCGTCGCACAGATAGTGCACCGCTTTGCCGCTCGACAGCGAAACCGCCGCCGTCCACAGCGGATAATCTGGCGCGGGCACCAGCATCTCATCGCCGCTGTTCAGCAGCGCCTGCATCGCCTGCACGATCAGTTCAGACACACCGTTGCCAATATAGATATCTTCTACCGTAACGTCGCGCATGTCGCGCGCCTGGTAGTGCTGCATGATGGCTTTACGTGCTGAATAGAGACCTTTCGAGTCGCAATAGCCTTGCGCGCTCGGTAGGTTACGAATCACGTCTACCAGGATTTCATCAGGGGCTTCAAAACCAAACGGGGCAGGGTTGCCGATGTTGAGTTTGAGAACTTTGTTGCCTTCTTCTTCGAGACGTTTAGCTTCTTTCAGTACCGGGCCACGAATGTCGTAACAGACATTTTCCAGCTTGCCGGATTTATCAATTTGAAAATTCATCGTTACCGCCTTAATGGGCAGAGTCCTTTTAACCTGCCACTAAAATCAAACCTGCTCAATTTACTCCTCTCACCGTAACAAAAGAAGGGCAGCGCTGGGTTTTGGCGCGATAGCCAGGCTTTGCCGGATTCAGTGGCGCGAAACGCATTTTTAACTATTAAAACTGGTTTAATTATCTATTAAAATGGCAGGAGTCAACATTAAATGCTTGCGCTGATCGGGTCGCCTGTAAACCGGGATATCCAGCCGCGCGCCGCGCCATTCAGCAATTTTTCATTTAACTGCGGTCTGAGGAATGGTTAGCGACTTGATGAAATAGTTAAAGGAATCTTGTTAGATGCCGAAAAAATGTGCAGCAATGATTAAGCACTATCTGGCATGCGGCGATGACGATGGTTATTTGCTTTGCGAAGCGGTTGAAACCAGGCCCCGCCAGCCGGGGATAAAACCGCGTGGCAGCGGCTTAAATAGCATTTACGCTGTCACTTTAACGCTTATCATTCAGTTTAAGAACCAGGCGGGTTAAAAAATCAGCAGCGTTGTGGCAGGATGTGCCGGAAATGGCTTTTGGTCAAAAATTACGATGTTTTGAACAAAAACATTTCCATTTATAGCGTAAAAATGATTAAGTATAATTTATTATTTGATGCACTTTATCGCTTCGCATCAGCATAACAAGATGTTATTCCTTTTTGCCCCGCAGGACAGTTTGGCGGGAAACCAGGCAACTACACAGCTTCCAGCAACGTTCTACTGACGTCCCTGGCCCAGGAAGTTGTTCTGACTTTTACGAC
This sequence comes from Pantoea sp. Cy-640, assembly GCF_011752635.1. Classification (NCBI taxonomy): domain Bacteria; kingdom Pseudomonadati; phylum Pseudomonadota; class Gammaproteobacteria; order Enterobacterales; family Erwiniaceae; genus Pantoea; species Pantoea sp. Cy-640. Next base: position 383,499 of record NZ_VWXB01000003.1, read on the forward strand.
GCCATTGCCCGTTTTGCGGTGATGTGTTCGTCGGCATCCGCCTGACTCGATTTTTTCATGAGCGCCTTCACACAGGGCGATCATTAAGCACCATTACCACTTATCTCTTTGATAAGTATGGTAATACACCAGGGTAGTAGTTTCAAAAAATCTTATAAGTGAAGAAATAACATGACTAATGCAAATCGTCCGATACTGAATCTCGACCTCGATCTGCTGCGTACTTTTGTCGCCGTTGCTGACCTGAATACCTTTGCAGCCGCCGCTGCAGCAGTATGCAGAACGCAATCAGCCGTAAGCCAGCAGATGCAACGTCTGGAACAATTGGTAGGTAAAGAGCTGTTTGCCAGACATGGACGTAACAAATTGCTGACTGAGCATGGCATTCAGCTGCTTGGCTACGCCAGGAAGATCCTGCGTTTCAACGATGAAGCCTGCACTTCTTTAATGTACAGCAATATCCAGGGCGTGCTGACGATTGGCGCGTCTGACGATACCTCTGATACCATTCTGCCGTTTCTGCTTAACCGCGTAACGTCAGTGTATCCGAAACTGGCAATCGACGTCCGCGTGAAGCGTAATCCGTTTATGATGGAGATGCTGAACCAGGGCGAAGTGGATCTGGTGGTCACCACCTCCAGTCCGGGTAATTTCACCTACCAGGTGCTGCGCACCTCGCCAACGCTGTGGTACTGCGCGGCAGACTATATTTTCCAGCGCGGTGAAGCCATTCCGCTGGTGCTGCTGGATGAGCCAAGCCCGTACCGTGACATGGCGATCGATCATCTCAACGAAGCGGGTATCCCGTGGCGTATCTCCTACGTGGCTTCCACGCTGGCGGCGGTACGTGCGGCGGTAAAAGCGGGGCTGGGTGTCACCGCGCGTCCGGTTGAAATGATGAGCCCGGAGCTGCGCGTGATGGGTGCTGCAGAAGGCCTGCCGGTGCTGCCGGATACGCAATATCTGCTGTGCCGTAATCCGGACAGCGATAATGAGCTGGCACTGGCCATCTTCAACGCGATGCAGTCCACTAACGATCCTTACAATCTGAGCGCGAATCCGGACGGTACGCTGCTGCTGGATGATGAAGAGTAAGGTTGACCGTTACTGGTAATCCGTCACAACCGGCATGCCAGATAATTGTTAAAAGTTAGAGAAAAGAGCCTTAGCCTGATGAAAATCAGCTAAGGCTTTTTTTATGGCGGTTATTTCCGCTTTTTTAGCACGATTTGCACCTGATAATTTCACTAACTTTTTGAAAAGTGAAATGTGTTTCATTTTCATCCGGAGCGGAATTTATTTATCATTTCGTGCCAACTTTATCTCCGCCTGTTGCCAGACCGTCTGCCGGTTTTTCCAGCAAAAAACGTCAATATGTGTTCTGGATCAAAAAAATACCCCCGATAAGGGGGGGGAAATCCGCGCAAGACCTGTCAAACTATGATTGTTAAACGCACGATCCATGCATGTGAATACCCGCTACACTGAAATTAACCGTACAAACTGAAGCGATTTAGCTGGCGCTCAGGGGTGCATATGTTAATAATATGATGCGGGTGTAAATTAATGTTTGGATACTTTTGTCAAAGTTGACAAAAGGTTATAGAAAGGAGTAAAAAACCCCATAAAATTGCTGCTTAATTGATAAAGACAGCAAAGTTTATAAGGTTTTTTATCCTTCCCTTGAATCGATGTGGTGTGTTTGCTGCGACAGTGCAGGATGCCATCGCCACTTTTGATGAGTAAGCAAAGAGTATGTCAACAACCACAGAAGTCATCGCTCATCACTGGGCGTTTATTGTTTTCATTGTTATCGCGTTTGGCCTGTGTGCCTTTATGTTAACCGGTGGCTGGTTGTTAGGTGGACGTGCACGCGCGCGCCATAAAGACACGCCGTTTGAATCCGGTATCGAATCCGTCGGTGATACCCATATCCGCCTCTCGGCAAAATTCTATCTGGTTGCGATGTTTTTCGTCATTTTCGACGTCGAAGCCCTCTATCTATACGCATGGTCGACCTCCATTCGCGAAAGCGGCTGGGTCGGCTTTGTCGAAGCCGCAATTTTCATTTTGGTGCTCCTGGCAGGCCTGGTTTATCTGGTGCGCATCGGTGCGCTGGATTGGGCGCCTGCGCGTCGTCGCGTAGTCGTCAAATCGAGCCCGGTCAGCCACAGTCACACCAACCCTCATAAGCAGTAAAAGCGAGGCAATAAGATGGACTACACGCTGACACGCGTAGACCCGAACGGGGGCGATAACGACCGTTATCCCCTGCAGAAACAGGAGATTGTTACCGATCCTCTGGAGCAGCACGTTCATCGCAGCGTCTATATGGGCAAGCTCGAGCACGCCCTGCATGACATGGTGAACTGGGGTCGTAAAAACTCTCTCTGGCCGTATAACTTCGGCCTTTCCTGTTGCTACGTGGAAATGACCACGTCATTCACCGCAGTACATGATGTGGCGCGTTTCGGTGCGGAAGTAATGCGCGCCTCGCCACGTCAGGCTGACTTTATGGTGATCGCCGGTACGCCGTTTACCAAAATGGCACCGGTGATTCAGCGTTTGTATGACCAGATGCTGGAACCGAAATGGGTGATTTCGATGGGGGCCTGCGCCAATTCCGGCGGTATGTATGACATCTATTCGGTGGTGCAGGGTGTGGATAAATTCCTGCCGGTTGATGTGTATATCCCGGGTTGTCCGCCACGTCCGGAAGCTTACATGCAGGCGCTGCTGCTGCTGCGTGAGTCCATCGGCAAAGAACGTCGTCCACTCTCGTGGGTGGTTGGCGATCAGGGCGTGTATCGCGCCAATATGCAGTCTGAGCGTGAAAGAAAGCGTGGTGAGCGTATTGCCGTCACCAACCTGAGAACCCCAGACGAAGTTTAAGCACCCCGTACACGGATGGAGCCACGGCCGCAGCAGATAATGACAACGTAGTGTGTGCCGCCATCCTGACGCCTTCTTTTGAGTGCCTGATTACAGGCCGGAATGGTGAGTAACGTATGACAGATTTAACCACGCAAGATCTCGCTCAGCCTGCATGGCAAACCCGGGATCACCTGGATGATCCGGTGATCGGCGAGCTGCGTAACCGTTTTGGGCCGGATGCCTTTACCGTTCAGGCCACCCGCACCGGCATTCCGGTCGTCTGGGTGAAGCGTGAACAGCTACTGGAAATCATTGAATTCCTGCGTAAGCTGCCGAAGCCGTACGTCATGCTCTATGACCTGCACGGTTTCGATGAGCGTTTACGTACCCACCGCGCCGGTCTGCCCGCCGCGGATTTTTCTGTTTTCTATCACCTGCTGTCGATTGAACGCAACCGCGACATCATGCTCAAGGTGGCGCTGTCTGAAAACGATCTGAATGTGCCCACCATCACCAAAATTTTCGCCAACGCCAACTGGTATGAGCGCGAAACCTGGGAGATGTTTGGTATCACCTTCAACGGCCACCCGCACCTGACGCGCATCATGATGCCGCAGACCTGGGAAGGGCACCCGCTGCGTAAAGACTACCCGGCGCGCGCCACCGAGTTCGATCCTTTCACGCTGACTAAGCAGAAAGAAGATCTGGAGATGGAGTCACTGACCTTCAAGCCGGAAGACTGGGGCATGAAGCGTGGCACCACCAATGAGGACTTCATGTTCCTCAACCTCGGTCCGAACCACCCTTCAGCGCACGGTGCGTTCCGCATCATTCTGCAGCTGGATGGCGAAGAGATCGTCGACTGCGTGCCGGATGTGGGTTACCACCACCGCGGCGCGGAGAAGATGGGCGAGCGTCAGTCGTGGCACAGCTATATTCCGTATACCGACCGTATCGAGTACCTCGGCGGTTGCGTAAACGAAATGCCTTACGTGCTGGCGGTGGAAAAGCTGGCGGGCATCACCGTGCCGGATCGCGTGAATGTGATTCGCGTGATGCTGTCAGAGCTGTTCCGTATCAACAGCCACCTGCTGTACATCTCCACCTTTATTCAGGACGTCGGTGCCATGACGCCGGTGTTCTTTGCCTTTACCGACCGTCAGAAAATCTATGACGTGGTGGAAGCGATCACCGGTTTCCGTATGCACCCGGCGTGGTTCCGCATCGGCGGTGTGGCGCACGATCTGCCGAAAGGCTGGGAACGTTTGCTGCGTGAGTTCCTCGACTGGATGCCGAAGCGTCTGAAAGAGTACGACAAAGCTGCACTGCGCAACACCGTGCTGATGGGCCGTTCGCAGGGCGTGGCCGCCTATAACATGGACGAAGCGCTGGCGTGGGGCACTACCGGTGCCGGTCTGCGCGCTACCGGTCTGGACTTCGACGTGCGTAAATGGCGTCCCTACTCCGGCTATGAAAACTTCGACTTCGAAGTGCCGGTCGGCGCCGGCATCAGCGACGCTTACACCCGCGTGCAGCTGAAGATGGAAGAGATGTGGCAGTCGCTGCGTATCCTTGAGCAGTGCCTGAAAAACATGCCGGAAGGGCCGTTCAAGGCCGATCATCCGCTGACCACGCCGCCACCGAAAGAGCGCACGCTGCAGCACATTGAAACCCTGATCACCCACTTCCTGCAGGTTTCGTGGGGCCCGGTAATGCCGGCCAACGAATCGTTCCAGATGATTGAAGCGACGAAAGGGATTAACAGCTACTACCTGACCAGCGATGGCAGCACCATGAGCTACCGCACCCGCGTGCGTACGCCGAGCTTCCCGCATCTGCAGCAGATCCCTTCGGTGATCCGCGGCAGCCTGGTATCCGACCTGATCGTGTACCTCGGTAGTATCGATTTTGTTATGTCAGACGTGGACCGCTAATTATGCACGATCAAAAGATTGCCATTCAAACCATCGACCCGACTGAGGTCTTTGTGCTGAGCGAGGCCGAGCACCACGCTATTGAGCATGAAAAACATCACTACGAAGATGCGCGCGCGGCGTCGATTGAAGCGCTGAAGATCGTGCAGAAGCAGCGCGGCTGGGTGCCGGATGGTGCCATCAACGCGATTGCTGAGGTGCTGGGCATTCCGGCCAGCGACGTAGAAGGTGTGGCGACGTTTTACAGCCAGATCTACCGTACGCCGGTTGGCCGCCACGTGATCCGCTACTGTGACAGCGTGGTGTGCCACATCACCGGTTACCAGGGCATTCAGGCGGCGCTGGAGCAAAACCTGAACATTAAGCCAGGACAAACCACGCCGGATGGCCGCTTTACGCTGCTGCCAACCTGCTGCCTCGGCAACTGTGACAAAGGCCCGACCATGATGGTGGATGAAGATACCCACGTTCACCTGACGCCGGAAGGCATCGCCAACCTGCTGGAGCAGTATCAATGACCATTAAACAGATCATTCGTACTGCGGAAACCCATCCGCTGACCTGGCGTCTGCGTGACGACAAACAGCCGGTATGGTTCGATGAATACCGCAGTAAAAACGGCTACGTTGGCGCCGATAAAGCGCTGAAGGGCATGAGCCAGGACGAGATCGTCGCCGCGGTGAAGGATTCCGGCCTGAAAGGGCGCGGCGGTGCGGGCTTCAGCACCGGTCTGAAGTGGAGTCTGATGCCCAAAGATGAATCTATGAACATCCGTTACCTGCTGTGTAACGCCGATGAGATGGAACCTGGCACTTATAAAGACCGCCTGCTGATGGAGCAGTTGCCGCACCAGCTGGTGGAAGGCATGCTGATCAGTGCGTTTGCGCTGAAAGCCTACCGTGGCTACATCTTCCTGCGCGGTGAATACATCGAAGCCGCGGAAAATCTGCGTCGTGCCATCGCCGAAGCTACTGCCGCGGGCTATCTCGGTAAAAACATTCTCGGTACCGGCTTCGATTTCGAACTGTTTGTTCACACCGGTGCCGGCCGCTATATCTGCGGCGAAGAGACCGCGCTGATCAACTCGCTGGAAGGGCGCCGCGCTAACCCGCGTTCCAAGCCGCCGTTCCCGGCCAGTGCCGGCGTCTGGGGCAAACCGACCTGCGTCAACAACGTTGAGACACTGTCCAACGTGCCGGCGATCTTCCTGAATGGCGTGGAGTGGTACAAAAACATCTCCAGCAGCGAAGACACTGGCACCAAGATGATGGGCTTCTCCGGCCGGGTGAAAAATCCGGGCGTGTGGGAGCTGCCGTTTGGCACCACCGCACGCGAAATCCTTGAGGATTATGCCGGCGGTATGCGCGATGGCCTGAAGTTCAAAGCCTGGCAGCCGGGCGGAGCCGGTACTGACTTCCTGACCGAGCAGCACCTCGACCTGCCGATGGAATTTGCCAGCATCGGCAAAGCCGGCAGCCGTCTGGGTACCGCGCTGGCGATGGCGGTCGACCACGAAATCAATATGGTGTCGCTGGTACGCAACCTCGAAGAGTTCTTTGCGCGCGAGTCGTGCGGCTGGTGTACGCCGTGCCGTGATGGTCTGCCGTGGAGCGTGAAGATCCTGCGTGCGCTGGAGCAGAAAAAAGGCCAGCCGGGGGATATCGAAACCCTGCTGCAGCTGTGCCGCCAGCTTGGTCCGGGCAAGACGTTCTGCGCCCACGCACCGGGTGCCGTTGAGCCACTGCAGAGCGCGATTAAATATTTCCGTGACGAGTTTGAAGCTGGCATTGCGCCGCAGGTGTTTGGCAATACCCGCGCCATTGGCGGGATTCAGCCTAACCTGCTGAAAGCGCGCTGGTAAGCCGCCGTCGTACACGGAATCGCCCGGGCCTGAGGCTGCGGGGCAGGAATTAGATGTTTAACGCTCGTTTGCGGACGAGCCTTACGGAAGCATGCTAACTATGGCTACAATCCATGTAGACGGTAAAGAATATGATGTGAACGGAGCGGACAACCTGCTGCAGGCGTGTCTGTCTCTGGGCCTTGATATTCCTTATTTTTGCTGGCATCCGGCGCTGGGAAGCGTGGGAGCCTGCCGCCAGTGCGCGGTGAAGCAATTCCAGAATGCCGAAGATACCCGTGGTCGCCTCGTCATGTCCTGCATGACGCCTGCGTCTGACGGCACCTTTATCTCCATTGACGATGGCGAAGCGAAAGAGTTTCGTGAAAGCGTGGTGGAGTGGCTGATGACCAACCACCCGCACGACTGTCCGGTGTGCGAAGAGGGTGGTAACTGTCACCTGCAGGATATGACGGTAATGACGGGACACAGCTTCCGTCGCTACCGTTTTACCAAGCGTACCCATCAGAATCAGGATCTCGGACCGTTTATCTCGCATGAGATGAACCGCTGTATCGCCTGTTACCGCTGCGTGCGCTACTACAAAGATTACGCCGATGGCAAAGATCTCGGCGTGTACGGCGCGCATGACAACGTCTACTTTGGCCGTCCGGAAGATGGCACGCTGGAGAGCGAATTCTCCGGTAACCTGGTAGAAATCTGCCCGACCGGCGTGTTCACCGATAAAACCCACTCTGAACGCTATAACCGTAAGTGGGATATGCAGTTTGCGCCCAGCATCTGCCAGCAGTGCAGCGTGGGTTGTAACACCAGCCCGGGCGAACGCTATGGCGAGCTGCGTCGTATCGAAAACCGCTACAACGGATCGGTGAACCACTACTTCCTGTGCGACCGTGGCCGTTTCGGCTATGGCTACGTAAACCGTAAAGATCGTCCGCGTCATCCGGAACAGCTGCGCGGTAGCGATCGCATCACGCTGAACGCAGAGCAGGCGGTTAATGCCGCCGCGGATATCCTGCGTCAGGCGAAGAAGGTGATCGGTATCGGTTCGCCACGCGCCAGTATCGAAAGCAACTTCGCGCTGCGCGAACTGGTGGGCGCAGAAAACTTCTCAACCGGTATGCCGGCAGCTGAGCAGGCGCGGGTTGAGCTGATGCTGAAAGTGCTGCAGCAGGGCGGCATCTACACGCCATCGCTGCGTGAAATTGAAAGCTATGACGCCGTGCTGGTGCTGGGTGAAGACCTGACTCAGGTTGGTGCCCGCGTGGCGCTGTCGGTGCGTCAGGCCGTTAAAGGCAAAGCACGCGAAATGGCCGCCGCTCAGAAAGTCGCGGACTGGCAGATCGCCGCCATCCTCAACATTGGTCAGCACGCCAAACATCCGCTGTTTGTCACTAACGTTGATGAAACCCGTCTCGATGATATTGCCGCGTGGAGCTATCGCGCACCGGTGGAAGATCAGGCACGCCTGGGCTTCGCCATCGCACACGCGCTGGATGACAGCGCACCGGCGGTTAGCGACTTTGACAGCAGCCTGAACGGCAAGCTGGACGTGGTGGTTCAGGCGCTGGCCGGCGCGAAAAAACCGCTGATCATTTCCGGCACCCACTCGGGCAGCACGGCAATGATTGAAGCGGCAGCCAACGTGGCTAAAGCGCTGAAAGCGCGCGGTGCCGACGTCGGTATCACCTTCCTCGCCGGCGCGGCCAACAGCTTCGGTCTCGGCCTGATGGGCGGCCAGTCGCTGGACAGCGCGCTGGAGCAGCTGGATAAAGGCGAAGCGGAAGCGCTGGTGGTGCTGGAGAACGATCTCTACCGTCACGCGCCGAAAGCCACCGTCGATGCGGCACTGCATAACACCGCGCACGTGATTGTGGTTGATCATCAACGCACGGCCACGCTGGAGAAAGCCGGTCTGGTGCTCTCCACCGCCAGCTTTGCCGAGAGCGACGGCACCTCCATCAACCATGAAGGTCGCGCCCAGCGCTTCTTCCAGGTTTACGATCCGGCCTACTACGACGATAGCGTGGTGATGCTGGAGAGCTGGCGCTGGCTGCATTCGCTGCACAGCGCCGTCGAGAGCCGCCAGATTGACTGGACACAACTCGATCACGTGATTGATGCCGCGATTGTGGCGCTGCCGCAGCTGAAAGGGATTAAGGACGCGGCGCCGGACGCCAGCTTCCGTATTCGTGGCCAGAAACTGGCGCGTTCACCGCATCGTGCCAGTGGCCGTACCGCCGCGCGCGCCAACATCAGCGTGCACGAACCGCGTCAGCCGCAGGATAAAGACACCATGTTTGCCTTCTCCATGGAAGGTAACAACCAGCCGTCGGCACCGCGTTCGCAGATTCCTTTTGCCTGGGCGCCAGGCTGGAACTCACCGCAGGCGTGGAACAAGTTCCAGGCGGAAGTGGGCGGTAAACTGCGTCATGGCGATCCGGGCGTGCGTCTGTTTGAAGCCAGCGAAAGTGCACTGGACTGGTTCAGCCAGGTTCCGGCACGCTTCGTGGGCGGCAGCCAGTATCGCGTGGCACCTTACTATCAGCTGTTTGGTAGTGAAGAGATGACTCAGCGCTCGCCAACCTTCCAGAAACGCATGGCACCGGCCACGCTGGTGATCAACCCGGCAGATGCTGAGAAGCTGGGCGTTAATAACGGTGCGTCCGTGGAACTGGTTTGCGCCGGTGAAACGCTGCGTCTGCCGGTGCGCTTCTCTGCGGCACTGCAGGCGGGGCAGGTGGGTCTGCCGCTCGGCATGCCGGGTGTACCGCCGTTCCTCGCGGGTGCGCAAATTGACAAACTGCAGGAGGCAGCGCAATGAGCTGGCTGACACCGGACGTTATTGACATCATCCTGCAGGTGGTGAAAGCCATTGTCATCCTGCTGGTGGTGGTGGCCTGTGGTGCCTTCATGAGCTTTGCCGAGCGTCGTCTGCTCGGCCTGTGGCAGAACCGTTATGGACCGAACCGTGTAGGCTGGGGCGGCTCGCTGCAGCTGGCGGCGGACATGATCAAAATGTTCTTTAAAGAGGACTGGGTTCCGCCGTTTACCGATCGCTTTATCTTTACCCTGGCACCGGTCATCGCCTTCGTTTCGCTGCTGCTGGCGTTTGCGATTGTGCCGGTTTCGCCGAGCTGGATGGTCACCGACCTGAACATCGGTCTGCTGTTCTTCCTGATGATGGCGGGTCTGGCGGTATACGCCGTACTGTTCGCGGGCTGGTCGAGTAACAACAAATACTCGCTGCTCGGTGCAATGCGTGCCTCCGCGCAGACCCTGAGCTACGAAGTGTTCCTCGGCCTGTCGCTGATGGGCGTGGTGGCGCAGGCGGGTTCCTTTAACCTGAACGCCATCGTCGAGAGCCAGACGCACCTGTGGAACATCATCCCGCAGTTCTTTGGCTTCGTGACCTTCTGTATTGCCGGCGTCGCGGTGTGCCACCGTCATCCGTTTGACCAGCCGGAAGCGGAACAGGAGCTGGCCGACGGTTACCACATCGAATATGCCGGGATGAAGTTCGGCCTGTTCTTTGTCGGTGAGTACGTGGCCATTACTACCGTTTCGGCGCTGATCGTCACCCTGTTCTTCGGTGGCTGGCACGGTCCGTTCCTGCCGCCGTTCATCTGGTTCGCCCTGAAAACGGCGTTCTTTATGGTGATGTTTATCCTGATTCGTGCTGCGCTGCCGCGTCCACGCTATGACCAGGTGCTGTCGTTCGGCTGGAAAGTATGTCTGCCGTTGACGTTATTGAACCTGCTGGCCACTGCCGCAGTGATTCTGTACAACGCGCAGTAAGGGGTTTTGAGATGACTTTAAAAGATATTGTCGTTGGCTTCGGCACGACAGTGCGCAGTATCTGGATGATTGGCATGCATGCCTTCGCCAAACGCGAAACCCAGATGTATCCGGAAGAGCCGGTTTATCTGCCGCCGCGCTACCGTGGCCGTATCGTGCTGACGCGCGATCCGGACGGCGAAGAGCGCTGCGTGGCCTGTAACCTGTGCGCCGTTGCCTGCCCGGTCGGCTGTATTTCGCTGCAGAAAGCGGAGATGCAGGATGGCCGCTGGTATCCGGAATTTTTCCGCATCAACTTCTCGCGCTGCATCTTCTGTGGTTTATGTGAAGAAGCGTGCCCGACCACCGCGATTCAGCTGACGCCGGACTTCGAACTCGGTGAGTTCAAGCGTCAGGATCTGGTGTATGAGAAGGAAGACCTGCTGATTTCCGGCCCGGGTAAATATCCGGAGTATAACTTCTACCGCATGGCAGGTATGGCGATCGACGGTAAAGACAAAGGCGACGCGGAAAACGAAGCCAAACCGATCGACGTTAAAGGCTTATTACCTTAAGGAGCCAGGTATGGAATTTGCGTTTTATCTTTGCGGACTGGTGGCGGTGCTGACGACATTGCGCGTCATCACCCACACCAATCCGGTACATGCGCTGCTGTACCTGATTGTTTCGCTGCTGTCGATTGCCGGCGTGTTCTTCTCAATGGGTGCCTATTTTGCCGGTGCGCTGGAGATCATCGTCTATGCCGGTGCCATCATGGTGCTGTTTGTGTTCGTAGTGATGATGCTCAACCTGGGTAAAACCCAGCAGGATCAGGAGCGCGAATGGCTGAAGCCGTCGCTGTGGATCGGTCCGGGCATTGTCTCGCTGCTGCTGCTGGTGGTGATGATCTACGCCATCCTGACCGCGACCGACCAGGGTATTGATGGCACCGTCATCGATGCCAAAGCGGTGGGCATCAGTCTGTTTGGCCCGTATGTTCTGGCGGTTGAGCTGGCGTCAATGCTGCTGCTGGCCGGTCTGGTGGTGGCGTTCCATATCGGACGTGAAGATCGTCAGGGCGAAGTGCTGAGCAACCGCGTGTCAGACGCGGCGGCCAATAAGGAGGAGCACGCATGATCCCGTTACAACACGGCCTGATTCTGGCTGCTGTGCTGTTTGTTCTCGGCCTGACCTCGCTGGTGCTGCGCCGCAACCTGCTGTTTATGCTGATCGGTCTGGAGATCATGATCAACGCCGCGGCGCTGGCGCTGGTGGTGGCAGGCAGCTACTGGGGACAAGCCGACGGCCAGGTGATGTACATCCTGGCAATCAGCCTCGCGGCGGCGGAAGCCAGTATTGGTCTGGCGCTGCTGCTCCAGCTCTATCGTCGTCGTCAGACGCTGAACATTGACACAGTGAGCGAGATGCGCGGATGAATCTTCTCTATTTAACCGTATTATTTCCGCTGATTGGCTTCCTGCTATTGGCGTTTTCCCGTGGTCGCTGGTCGGAGAACCTGTCGGCTGCGGTGGGGATGGGTTCAGTAGGCCTTGCGGCGCTGACCACCGTATTTGTGGGTGTCGACTTCTTCAGCCAGGGTCAGCAGCCGTTTACCCAGGCGCTGTGGACCTGGATGCACGTGGGTAACTTTGACATCAAAGTGAACCTGGTGCTGGATGGTCTGTCGCTGACCATGCTGTCGGTGGTTACCGGCGTCGGCTTCTTCATCCACATGTTCGCTTCCTGGTACATGCGCGGTGAAGAGGGCTATTCACGCTTCTTCGCTTACACTAACCTGTTCATCGCGAGCATGGTGGTGCTGGTGCTGGCCGATAACCTGATGCTGATGTACCTCGGCTGGGAAGGGGTAGGGCTGTGCTCCTACCTGCTGATTGGCTTCTACTACAGCAATCCGGAAAACGGCAAAGCGGCGATGAAAGCCTTCATCATCACCCGTGTCGGTGACGTGTTCCTCGCCTTTGCGTTGTTCATTCTCTACAACGAACTGGGTACGCTGAACTTCCGTGAGCTGATGGAGCTGGCCCCGGCGCACTTCGCGGCGGACAACCACATGCTGCAGTGGGCGACGCTGATGCTGCTGGGCGGTGCCGTGGGTAAATCGGCACAGCTGCCGTTGCAGACGTGGCTGGCCGATGCGATGGCCGGTCCGACGCCGGTCTCCGCGCTGATCCACGCTGCCACCATGGTAACCGCAGGCGTCTATCTGATTGCCCGCACCCACGGTCTGTTCCTGCTGACGCCGGAAGTGCTGCATCTGGTGGGTATTGTTGGTGCGATTACGCTGGTGCTGGCGGGCTTCGCCGCGCTGGTGCAGACCGACATCAAACGCGTACTGGCTTACTCCACCATGAGTCAGATCGGCTACATGTTCCTGGCGCTGGGCGTACAGGCGTGGGACGCCGCGATTTTCCACCTGATGACCCATGCGTTCTTCAAGGCGCTGCTGTTCCTCTCTTCCGGTTCCGTGATTCTGGCCTGTCATCACGAGCAGAATATTTTCAAAATGGGCGGTCTGCGTAAGAGCATCCCGCTGGTGTATGTCTGCTTCCTGGTGGGCGGTGCCGCGCTGGCCGCGCTGCCGCTGATTACCGCCGGTTTCTACAGTAAGGACGAGATTCTGTTCGGTGCGCTGGCTAATGGTCACATCAATCTGATGGTCGCCGGTCTGGTGGGTGCATTCCTTACCTCAATCTACACCTTCCGCATGATCTTCATCGTGTTCCACGGCGAAGAGAAAATTCATGCGCATGCCGGTAAAGGCATTACGCATCACCTGCCGCTGATTGTGCTGCTGGTGCTCTCGACCTTCGTTGGCGCGCTGATTACGCCTCCGCTGGCGGGCGTGCTGCCACAGAACGAGTTTGGTGAAACCGGCAAAGTGGCGCTGGAAATCACCTCGGGTGCCGTGGCGATTATCGGTATTCTGATTGCCGCCGCGCTGTGGCTGGGCAAACGTCAGCTGGTCACCCGCATCGCCAACAGCGCGCCGGGCCGTTTCTTCGGCACCTGGTGGTTTGCGGCCTGGGGCTTCGACTGGCTGTACGACAAGGTATTTGTTAAACCGTACCTTGGCATTGCCTGGCTGCTGCAGCGCGATCCGCTCAACTCCCTGATGAACCTGCCGGCGCTGCTGTCGCGCATCGGTAATAAAGGTCTGGTGGTGAGTGAGAACGGCTATCTGCGCTGGTATATCGCGTCGATGAGCGTCGGTGCCGTGGTGGTGCTGGCGCTGATGCTGGTGATTTAACGATTGATGAGCGGGGCGCGCGATGGTTTAGCGCCCCACGTAAGAATGTTCAAAATTGTCTGATGCACGGGTGAGATCAACGCAGTCAGTTTGGTGTTTGTCAGCGCAGTAACCGGCGCGTAGTAATACGTGAACGTTGCCCGCGCGGGCGAGGCGAAACAGGCGCGTCCGATAGCCTGAACGAAGACGAAAATAGGGAATGTACGCCGTGTTATTACCTTGGCTAATAATTATACCCTTTGTTGGGGGCTTGCTTTGCTGGCTGGCTGAGCGCCTTGGCGCGAAGGTGCCGCGCTGGATTGCCCTGATCACCATGGGGCTGACGCTGGCGCTGGGCCTGCAGCTGTGGCTGCAGGGCGGCTATTCGCTGACGCAGGCTGCGGGCCTGCCGCAGTGGCAGTCGACTTTCCTGGTGTCGTGGATCCCACGCTTTGGCATTAATTTCCATCTGGCGCTGGATGGCCTGTCGCTGCTGATGGTGGTGCTGACCGGCCTGCTGGGTCTGATGGCGGTACTCTGCTCGTGGAATGAAATCGAAAAGTATCAGGGCTTCTTCCACCTCAACCTGATGTGGATTCTCGGCGGCGTGATCGGCGTGTTCCTCGCCATCGACATGTTCCTGTTCTTCTTCTTCTGGGAAATGATGCTGGTGCCGATGTACTTCCTCATCGCGCTCTGGGGTCACAAAGCGTCTGACGGGAAAACCCGTATCAGCGCGGCAACCAAATTCTTCATCTATACCCAGGCGTCAGGTCTGGTGATGCTGATTGCCATTCTGGCGCTGGTGTTTGTGCACTACAACGCCACTGGCATCTGGACGTTCAGCTATGAAGAGCTGCTGAAAACCCCGATGTCACATACCGTTGAGTATCTGCTGATGCTCGGCTTCTTCATCGCCTTTGCGGTGAAAATGCCGGTGGTGCCACTGCACGGCTGGCTGCCGGATGCCCACAGCCAGGCACCGACCGCTGGTTCGGTTGACCTTGCCGGTATCCTGCTGAAAACTGCGGCTTACGGCCTGCTGCGTTTTAGCCTGCCGCTGTTCCCGAATGCGTCGGCGGAGTTCGCACCGATCGCCATGTGGCTCGGCATCATCGGTATCTTCTACGGCGCGTGGATGGCGTTCTCGCAGACCGATATCAAACGCCTGATCGCCTACACCTCGATTTCGCACATGGGCTTCGTGCTGATTGCCATCTACACCGGCAGCCAGCTGGCGTTCCAGGGCGCGGTGGTGCAGATGATTGCGCACGGCCTGTCGGCAGCGGCGCTGTTCATCCTGTGCGGTCAGCTGTATGAACGTCTGCATACCCGTGACATGCGCCAGATGGGCGGCCTGTGGTCGCGCATCAAGTGGATTCCGGGCCTGTCGCTGTTCTTTGCCGTGGCCAACCTCGGTATGCCGGGCACCGGTAACTTTGTGGGTGAGTTCATGATTCTGACCGGCAGCTATCAGGTAGTGCCGTTGATTATCGTGATTGCCACCTTCGGCCTGGTATTTGCCTCGGTGTACTCGCTGATCATGATGCAGCGCGCTTACTACGGCGAAGCCAAATCAAAAGAGCCGCTGGCTGGAATGTCGCCGCGCGAATTCCTGACCATCGGTGTACTGGTCGTGCTGCTGGTGCTGCTGGGCGTTTATCCGCAGCCAATCCTCGACACGTCCCATGCTGCGATGAGCAATATTCAGCAGTGGTTTACCGCTTCAATTTCAACTACAAGGCCGTAATTCGCCATGACAATAACTCCTCAACAATTGATCGCGTTGCTACCGCTGTTAATCGTCGGATTGACGGTGGTGGTTGTGATGCTGTCCATTGCGTGGCGACGCAACCACTTTGTTAATGCCACGCTGACGGTCATCGGTCTTAACCTCGCGCTGCTGTCGCTGTGGTTTGTGGGCCACGTGGGCGCCATGGATGTCACGCCGCTGCTGCGCGTGGATGGCTATTCGATGTTCTATACCGCGCTGGTGATGCTGGCGAGTCTGGCAACCTGCACCTTTGCTTATCCGTGGCTGGCCGGTTTCCCGGACAACAAAGATGAGTTCTATCTGCTGGTGCTGATCGCGGCGCTGGGCGGGATTGTGCTGGCCAGCGCCAACCATCTGGCGGCGCTGTTCATCGGTATCGAACTGCTGTCGCTGCCGCTGTTTGGTCTCATCGGCTACGCCTTCCGTCAGAAGCGCTCGCTGGAAGCGGCGCTGAAGTACATGATTCTGTCGGCTGCGGCCTCCTCATTCCTGATCTTCGGTATTGCGCTGGTCTACGCCGATTCCGGCAGCCTGAGCTTTGTGCAGCTCGGCAAAAGCCTGAATGACAGCATGATTCAGCAGCCGCTGCTGCTGGTCGGGCTGGGCATGATGATCATCGGTCTTGGCTTTAAGCTGTCGCTGGTGCCGTTCCATCTGTGGACGCCAGACGTTTATCAGGGCGCGCCGGCTCCGGTCTCGACCTTCCTCGCCACCGCCAGCAAAATCGCTATCTTTGCGGTCATCATGCGTCTGTTCATATACGCACCGGTAACCGACAGTGAAGCGGTGCGCACCGTGCTGGGTGTAATTGCCTTCGTCTCGATCCTGTTCGGTAACCTGATGGCGATTTCGCAGAGCAACATCAAGCGTCTGCTCGGCTATTCATCTATCGCGCATCTTGGCTATCTGCTGGTGGCGCTGATTGCGGTGAAAACCCATCAGCTGTCGCTGGAAACCGCTGGCGTCTATCTGGCCGGTTACCTGTTCAGCAGCCTGGGCGCCTTCGGTGTAGTCAGCCTGATGTCGAGCCCGTACCGTGGTCCGGATGCGGATACGCTTTACTCGTATCGTGGTCTGTTCTGGCATCGTCCGATTCTCTCCGCCGTGATGACGGTGATGATGCTGTCGCTGGCCGGTATCCCGATGACGCTGGGCTTTATCGGTAAGTTTTACGTCATCGCGTCCGGTGTTAACGCGCATCTGTGGTGGCTGACCGCGGCGGTTGTCGCCGGTAGCGCCATTGGTCTGTACTACTACCTGCGCGTTACGGTGAGCCTGTACCTCAGCCCGCCGGAACTGCACACCCGCGATACCCCGGCCAACTGGGCGTTCACCGCAGGTGGTGTGGTGGTGCTGATCTCCGCTATCCTCGTGTTGCTGCTCGGTGTTTATCCGCAGCCGCTCATCACGCTGGTGCAGCTGGCTCAGCCGCTGATGTAAACAGTGCGTCATCTTCACAATCAGGCCTGCGGGCCTGATTTTTTTTGCCTGCAATTTGAGAGTTTGATCACATTGCTCCGCGTGTCCGCCCCTGTTACGTGCTGCCCACTGCGTTTAGCGCATGCGCTGTGATAGGCTGTGAAGATCACTTTTTTCGCTCAGACAAGGAAGCACGATGGATATGCAATGGCTTGATTGCCACCACAGTGAACTGACCGCGCAGCAGCTGTATACCGTGCTGGCGCTGCGCAATCAGGTGTTTATCGTCGAACAGGCCTGTCCGTATCAGGATATAGATGGCCAGGATTTGACGGCTGATAACCGCCATCTGCTGGGCTTTCTTGATGGCAAACTGCTGGCCTATGCGCGTCTGCTGACGCCCGCGCTGGCTTCCTCGCCGGTGACCATTGGTCGGGTGATTGTGTCGGAAGAGGCGCGCGGCCTGAAACTGGGCTATCGGCTGATGGAGCAGGCGCTGAACAGCTGCGAACAGCACTGGCCGCAGCGGGCGGTGTATCTGTCAGCGCAGGCGCATCTGGAAGGCTTTTATGGTCGCCTGGGTTTCCGGGCGGTCACGGACGTTTATCTGGAAGATAATATTCCGCACGTCGGCATGCAGAAAAACTAACGGCGAGGTGTTGGCCTCGCCGTGCAGGTTAGCCCGGCGTCATCTGCCGGTCGTCGGTGTACTTGCGCTGATCGGGCGGTGGCGGGAAGTACTGATACAGCCAGGTTTCGCTCAGCGTCTCATCTTTGGTGCGCAGGAACAGGCGCATATCCACCGGTTTGGTTGAGTCGCTGTTCGGATACCAGTCAAACAGGATACGGTAACCTTTCAGCGGTTCGACGTAGAGAATCTCCACCTGTTTGAAGGTGCCGGACGATACGGTAATCACCGGTTCGATACCTTTCGGCGCGGCCGCCTGCAGGTCGCCGCCAATGAAATCGATAGCAAAGCGGCGGCACCACTGGTCCGGGAAGTGTTCGCCCGGTGCCCAGCCTTCCGGGAAGCCACCAATACCGGTGCGCGTGGCATCAACGCGGGCCAGACCGCTGCGTACTGGCGGCAGCTGGCTCCAGTAGAGTTTGTACTGGAAATTAAATTCGCTGCCAGCTTTGACCGGCTCGGCCGGCTGCCAGAAGCAGACGATGTTATCCAGCGTTTCCCCGGTCGTCGGGATCTCCATCAGGTTGATGGCGCCTTTACCCCATTTACCGATCGGCTCCACCCACAGGCTGGGTCGTTTGTCATACCAGCCAATCACGTCCTGGTAATCTTTGAAATCATGATTCAGCTGCAGCAGACCGAAGCCGCGCGGGTTTTCATCCTGATAGGCATTAAACTGCAGGCGCTGCGGGTTATTCAGCGGACGGGCAATCCACTCGCCGCTGCCGCTCCACATCGCCAGGCGATCGGAGTCATGAATCTGCGGATGATAGGTATTGCACATGCGGCGCTCATTGGTGCCGCAGCTGAACATGCTGGTCATTGGCGCAATACCGAGCTGTCGAATTTCGTTGCGCGCAAACAGGTGATTTTCCACCTCCATCACCACGCGTTTTTCTTCGCAGTGGATGGTGAACTTGTAGGCACCGGTGACGCTGGCCCCGTCCAGCAGCGCATACACCACAAAGGTGGTGTCTTCAGCTTTTGGCGTCTCGAACCAGAAGGCGGTGAAGTCCGGAAACTCTTCCTGGCCATTGCTGAAGGTGTTAACCGCGACGCCACGGGCTGACAGGCCATATTGGTAGGTTTCATCTACCGCGCGGAAGTAGCTGGCACCGAGGAAAGAAACGATGTCGCGTCGCGCCAGCTCCGGCTTTTTAAAAGCGCGGAAACCGGCAAAGCCGAGGTCGGTTTTACCCACCAGCTGCTGGGTATCGACGTTGGCGTTGTGATAATTAAACAGTTCCGGACGGAAGTGGATTTCCCGCGCCTCGCGGCTGGCGGCGTCCACGGAGAACATGCGAATGCGGCGCTTAAAGCCCATGCCAACGTGGAAGAACTGCACATCCAGCTCGCGGTCGGCGATGTTGTTCCACAGTGAGTGGTTAGCGTCGTACTGAATTTCGTTATACGCCTGCGGTGTCAGATTGGCCAGGGTCGCGGGCAGGGGGCCGGGCGCGCCGCCCCAGGGCTGTTTGGCCAGCGCCGCGGCTTTCTTTTTCAGCACATCGAAATCGAAGCGCACGGCGGTTCCGTCGGCGATGCCATCATCGGCCCAGGCGGACTGCGCAAACAGCGAGGAGAGCCCGGTCATGCCGCTAACGGCAGAGAGGGCCATGGACGCTTTCATAAATTTTCTACGATTCATGCCGGAAATCTTTTCCTTAGCTGCTCGGGTGTATTGAGGCTGTCGCAAGACATTTAGCGTCAGGCTACAGGGGGTTACGACAGTGGCGAAAATAAAAAATTCAGTCCGCTGAAAATTTATCAGATTAATCAAATAAACGAAGCACAATTCCGCGTGCAACGCCCCGGATGACATAACTTTGCGTTCAGCGCGGCAAAAAGCGCAGTCAGCGGATGACGGCGCGGCGCAAAAACGCAATTTATGACTATAGTTAATCGACACCGCATTTAAACATGGAGGATTGTGAACATGTCATCTACCGATCAATTTGAAACCCGTCTTGATGACGATCTGGCGCTGCTGACGGAAACGCTGGAAGAAGTGCTGCGCTCCTCGGGCGATCCGGCGGACCAGAAATATATCGAACTGAAGCAGAAAGCCGAGCAGGCGCTGGAAGACGTAAAGAATCGCGTGAGCCAGGCGTCCGACAGCTATTACTATCGTGCCAAACAGGCAGCGTATCGTGCCGACGATTACGTGCATGAAAAACCGTGGCAGGGCATTGGTATCGGTGCGGCTGCCGGTCTGTTTGTTGGCCTGCTGCTGGCGCGCCGTTAATCCCCGTGGGCGCGATGTTCGTCGCGCCCGATTCCTGCTTTCCCGCTGTTTCCTTTCCGCATCGCGATTAACCCGCTATTTCGCACCGGCGGCGATTGTGTTTCGCCTGCGCGCTCCCTACAGTGAAAGCCACAGGGATAAGGAGAAGAGATCGTGATACGTGTCGAAATGCTCTCAACGGGCGATGAAGTGTTACATGGGCAGATTGTCGATACCAACGCTGCGTGGCTGGCCGATGTGCTGTTTCAGCACGGCCTGCCGATGACCAGTCGCAGTACGGTCGGCGATGCGATGAGCTCGCTGGTTGAAGCGCTACAGAGTCGCAGTCAGATTGCCGACGTGCTGATTGTGAACGGCGGTCTCGGGCCGACCAGCGACGATCTCAGCGCGCAGGCAGCGGCCACCGCCAGCGGCAGCGAACTGGTGCTGCAACAGGCGTGGCTGGAGAAGATGGAAGCCTGGTTTGCCAGCCGCGGGCGGCTCATGGCACCCAGTAATCGCAAGCAGGCGGAGATTCCGGCCAATGCCGAGTTGATCGATAACCCGGTCGGCACCGCCTGTGGGTTTGCCCTGCAGCTTAATCGCTGCTGGATTTTCTTTACCCCCGGCGTGCCGTCAGAATTCAAAGTGATGGTTGAGCAGCAGATTATTCCGCGTCTTAAGGCGCGTTTTACGTTGCCAGAACCCCCGCTGTGCCTGCGTCTGACCACCTTTGGTCGCGGCGAGAGCGATATCGCCGCCGAGCTTGAACCGCTGCCGCTGCCGGAAGGCGTAGTGATGGGCTACCGTTCGTCGATGCCCATCATTGAGATCAAACTGACCGGCCCGGCCAGCCAGCGCGTGGCGATGGAGCAGGTGTGGCAGCAGGTTAAGTTACTGCTGGCCGAGTGCACCATTTTTGAAGGCTTTGAAGGATTGCCGGCCGTGCTGGCGCGGGAACTGCACGATCGCGGCTTCCGCCTTGCTCTGAGCGAACAATACACGGCCGGGTTGCTGCACTGGCAGCTGGCCGCCGCGCAGGTGCCGCTTAGCGCCGCCGAGCTGCTGCCGGCACGTGAGGAATCTTTGGAAGCGCAGGTTACGCGCACGCGTCAGTTAGCCGCTCAGCAGGGTACAGTGCTGGCCTTGTCGGTTGGCGATCTGCAGGAAGGGGAAGTGTCGATTGCGCTGCACACCCCGGAAGCCAGCTGGGGCCAGCGGGTGAAATTTACCCACGGGCGGCACAATCTGGAAACCCGGCAGAAAGTGGTGGCGATGATGGCGATGAATATGCTGCGCCGCTGGCTGCACGGCAGTGAAGTCAGTACCGGTCACGGCTGGATTGATGTCCTGGAGACGGTGAAGAGCTAACGCTTTCCAGGCTTGTGATAGCTGATGCCATGGGATCAGCATCGCTTTGTGTTGGGTGCCGCGTCGTGAGAGGCATAGCCGCTTGCCGCACCGGCATAAACCCTTCCCTGGGGCCTGCCGCCGCGCCATCCATGGCGCGGAGGCTGCTGCAAGCGGCTATGCCTCCCACGCCCTGCTGGATTCGGTGGTCGCTGTTGTCGGGTGCCTGTTACAGCAGTACCAGAATTGAAAGGGAAGAGGGGGAAGCTGGGCTTAGCCGGACGTCACGCGGCAGGGATGCCGCGTGTCGAGGCCCGCAGGGAGCGGGTTTTGCCGTTCCGGCGTGCTCAGTTCCCCCTCTGACCATGCGGGATCTTAACGCGATAAAAGGGAATTCAGCAGTACGGCCGGCAGGTTACAGCTCGATCTCAATCTCCCCTCTGGCCTTACAACAGCAGGGCAGAATCTCGCCCTGCTGAATAAACGCCAGTGGGGTTTCCGCATAATCCACTTCGCCTTTCAGCAGACGCATGCGGCAGGAGCCGCAGTAGCCTTCGCGACACTGAAACTCGACGCAAACATTGTGTGCTTCCAGCGTCGTCAGCAGATTAGGGTGTTCGTCTGCGCACTCCAGCCGGGAGCCGGAGCTGCGCAGGATTACCACGGAACGGCTCATGCTTACAGCTGGAAATCGTTGAAGTCGTCTTCGCCCACTTCGGAGTCGATCTGACCCACCAGATAGGAGCTCACTTCAACTTCCTGCGGCGCCACCTGCACGTTATCTGACACCAGCCACGAGTTAATCCATGGAATCGGGTTCGAACGCGTCTGGAACGGCAGATCAAGGCCCACCGCCTGCATGCGGATATTGGTGATGTACTCAATGTACTGGCACAGAATGTCCTTGTTCAGACCAATCATTGAGCCGCCGCTGAACAGATACTCAGCCCACTCTTTTTCCTGCTCGGCCGCTTTCTTAAACAGGTCGAAGCACTCGTCACGACACTCAGCGGCGATCTCTTTCATTTCAGGATCGTCTTCACCGGTACGCATCAGGTTCAGCATATGCTGGGTGCCGGTCAGGTGCAGCGCTTCGTCACGGGCAATCAGACGAATAATCTTGGCGTTGCCTTCCATCAGTTCGCGCTCGGCGAAGGCGAATGAGCAGGCAAAGCTGACGTAGAAGCGAATCGCTTCCAGCGCGTTAACGCTCATCAGGCAGATATACAGCTGCTTCTTCAGCGCACGCAGATTCACGGTCACGCTCTTGCCCGCCACCTGATGCGTGCCTTCACCCAGCAGATGCCAGTAGTTAGTCATCTCGATCAGATCATCGTAATACTTCGAGATATCCTGCGCGCGCGCCAGAATCTGCTCGTTAGTCACGATGTCATCAAACACCAGTGACGGATCGTTGACGATATTACGGATGATGTGAGTGTACGAGCGTGAGTGGATGGTCTCGGAGAACGCCCAGGTTTCCACCCAGGTTTCCAGCTCGGGAATCGAGATCAGCGGCAGCAGCGCCACGTTCGGGCTGCGGCCCTGAATGGAATCCAGCAGCGTCTGATACTTCAGGTTACTGATGAAGATGTGCTTCTCGTGCTCCGGCAGCGCCTGATAGTCGATGCGATCGCGCGAGACGTCAACCTCTTCCGGACGCCAGAAGAAAGAGAGCTGCTTCTCGATCAGCTTCTCAAAGATGTCGTATTTCTGCTGGTCGAAACGGGCAACGTTCACTGACTGGCCGAAGAACATCGGCTCTTTCAGCTGGTCATTTTTGTTCTGTGAGAAAGTAGTGTAAGCCATGACTAAGTCCAAAAGTGAAACGGGCCAGCCGCTGCTGGCCCAGACACGATAAGGCGCCCGCAGGCGCCTTTCGATCAAATTTTACAGGCGCCGCTTTCGCAGCCATCGTCCTGAATAGACGGCGCCAGATCGTCCTGCGCATCCTCGGCACCGTCACGGGTGTTTTGGTAGTACAGGGTCTTCACGCCAAATTTGTACGCGGTCAGCAGATCTTTCAGCAGCTGTTTCATCGGCACTTTGCCATTGGCGAAACGGCCTGGATCGTAGTTAGTGTTCGATGAAATCGCCTGATCGATAAACTTCTGCATCACGCCAACCAGCTGCAGATAGCCGTCGTTTGATGGCATCTCCCACAGCAGTTCGTACTGATCTTTCAGACGCTCATACTCCGGTACTACCTGGCGCAGAATCCCGTCTTTCGACGCTTTGATACTGATGTGACCGCGCGGCGGCTCGATACCGTTGGTGGCGTTCGAAATCTGCGAAGAGGTCTCAGACGGCATCAGTGCAGACAGCGTGGAGTTGCGCAGGCCGTGGGTTTTAATCGACTCACGCAGCGCTTCCCAGTCAAGGTGCAGCGGCTCGTTGCACACGCTGTCGAGATCCTTTTTATAGGTATCGATCGGCAGAATGCCCTGCGAATAAGTGGTCTCTTTAAACCACGGGCAGGCACCTTGCTCTTTCGCCAGCTCGTTGGAGGCTTTCAGCAGCCAGTACTGAATGGCTTCAAAGGTTTTGTGCGTCAGGTTGTTGGCGCTGCCGTCGGAGTAGCGCACACCGTGTTTCGCCAGGTAATAGGCATAGTTGATCACGCCAATACCCAGGGTACGACGACCCATCGCACCGCGTTTTGCCGCCGGAATCGGGTAGTCCTGGTAATCGAGCAGGGCATCCAGCGCGCGTACTGCCAGCGTCGCCAGCTCTTCCAGATCGTCCAGGCTTTCAATCGCACCGAGGTTAAAGGCGGACAGGGTGCACAGCGCGATCTCGCCGCTTTCGTCGTTGACGTCTTCCAGCGGTTTGGTCGGCAGCGCAATCTCCAGGCACAGGTTAGACTGACGCACTGGCGCAATGGCCGGATCGAACGGGCTGTGAGTGTTGCAGTGGTCAACGTTCTGCACGTAGATACGGCCGGTTGAAGCACGTTCCTGCATCATCAGTGAGAACAGGTCGACGGCTTTCACGCGCTGCTTGCGGATGCTGTCGTCCTTCTCATATTTGGTATACAGACGCTCAAACTCATCCTGATCGGCGAAGAACGCGTCATACAGGCCTGGCACGTCGGACGGGCTGAACAGGGTGATGTCTTCGCCTTTCAGCAGGCGGGTGTACATCAGCTTGTTGATCTGCACGCCGTAATCCATATGACGCACGCGGTTGCCTTCAACGCCGCGGTTGTTTTTCAGCACCAGCAGGCTTTCCACTTCCAGATGCCACATCGGGTAGAACAGCGTTGCCGCACCGCCGCGCACGCCGCCCTGCGAGCAGGATTTTACCGCCGTCTGGAAGTGCTTATAGAACGGGATACAGCCGGTGTGGAACGCTTCACCGCCGCGGATCGGGCTGCCGAGCGCACGAATGCGACCCGCGTTGATGCCGATGCCGGCACGCTGTGACACATATTTCACAATAGCGCTGGAGGTGGCGTTAATGGAGTCCAGGCTGTCGCCGCACTCGATCAGTACGCAGGAGCTGAACTGACGGGTCGGGGTGCGCACGCCGGACATGATAGGCGTAGGCAGCGAGATCTTGAACGTGGAGATCGCATCGTAGAAACGCTTGATGTAATCCATACGCGTATCGCGCGGATAGCCGGAGAACAGGCAGGCGGCGACCAGAATATACAGGAACTGGGCGCTCTCGTAGATTTCACCGCTGACGCGGTTCTGCACCAGATATTTGCCTTCCAGCTGCTTCACCGCCGCGTAGGAGAAGTTCATGTCGCGCCAGTGGTCGATGAAGCCGTCCATCTGCTCAAACTCTTCGGTGCTGTAGTCTTCCAGCAGATGGCGATCGTATTTGCCCATCTCGACCATTTTCACTACCTGGTCGTACAGCTTCGGTGGCTCAAACTGACCGTACGCTTTTTTACGCAGGTGGAAGATCGCCAGACGCGCGGCCAGGTACTGGTAATCAGGCGCGTCACGGGAGATCAAATCGGCAGCCGCTTTGATGATGGTCTCGTGAATGTCCGAGGTTTTGATGCCATCGTAAAACTGGATGTGCGAACGCAACTCAACCTGCGAGACGGAGACATTGTTCAGCCCTTCAGCTGCCCAGTCCAGCACCCGGTGAATCTTATCGAGGTCGATGCGCTCCTGGCGGCCATCGCGTTTCGTAACGAGCAGACTTTGGTTCATGTCGCGTGTTTACCTGTCCATGAAATACAAAATTATCCCCCGTCTATTCACAGGCGGCTCATTGTGAGTAAGCCTGTGGATAAACACTATATATAGGGGGTGCGGAAAGTTTGAACAACAATATGGTGAGTATTCTAGTCAGCAATCGGATCATCACAAGAGTTGATTTTCACAAAATTTTACGCCCTGGGGGGTGGGGAAAATCCTGGATCCCCACGCCACAAGGCCTGCACCTGGTGTCAACGGATAACAGGTTTTTTTTCAATTTTTGATCGAGCGCGTGTTTATTGCTCAACCGCTGCGATTCGGGAAATTTCCCAGGCGAAAAAAGCCCGCGCCGCTCCGTCAGCAGCGAACTTATCTGCGTTTGCTTATGAATTTTTTATGACCTTTTCACCTTACAAAAAGCGCATCGCAGCGTCTAAAAGGAAATTGATCTGGATAGGGCCAGCGCGTGATAAACCGGGGGCGGTCGGAAGTGAAAGGAGGGCTGGCAGTTTGTAAAGCGTTATGCCGTTCAGTTGGGTAAATTGCCGGTCGTAGATTTTATAGCGGCGCGATTTCTCGCGTAATACATCGCGCCGCTACAACAGCGCTGCCCACGGGCAGGCAGGCGAAACAGGTCGTTTACGCCTGACGGTGGGTATGCACCATATAATTGACGTCCACCCCACGGCCAAGGCGGAACTGGTTGGTCAGCGGATTGTAGTGCAGGCCAGTCATATTGCGTTCACGCAGGGCGGTCTCATCCACCCAGTTCAGCAGCTCGGCGGGACGAATGAATTTTTTCACGTCATGGGTACCTCGCGGCACCATGCGCAGCACGTATTCAGCACCAAACACCGCCAGCAGCCAGGCTTTAGGGTTACGGTTGATGGTGGAGAAAAACACCTCGCCGCCCGGTTTCACCAGCTGCGCGCAGGCCAGCACCACGGAACGCGGATCCGGCACGTGTTCCAGCATCTCCATACAGGTCACCACGTCGTACTGACCGGCATGGCTGGCCGCATGGGCTTCAACCGTCTGCTGCACGTAATTGACGCTCACGCCGCTCTCCAGCGCGTGCAGACGCGCGATCTCCAGCGGCTCGGCGCCCATATCCAGACCGGTGACCTCCGCCCCTTCACGCGCCATGCTCTCGGCGAGAATGCCGCCGCCGCAGCCGACATCCAGCACTTTCTTACCAAACAGCCCATGGCTGTGCTGGGCAATCCAGCCAAGACGCAGGGGATTAATGCGGTGCAACGGCTTAAATTCACCCTCTAAATCCCACCAGCGTGATGCAACCGCCTCAAACTTGGCAATTTCGGCGTGGTCGACGTTCTGGCGGCTTTCCTGCGATTGTTCATTCATTGAATCATGACTCCTGACAAAATATGCCACCAGTATAAACGCATAAACCCTGCGAGGCATCTCTCAGCGCAAAGGAAAAGCGCCACAAAACCCTGCTTTACGTTCACCGCACGCAAGCGATGTGATATACTTTCGCACCTTTAAAATCCGGGATTATGTAGAGGGATAGCGGCTCCATGAGCGACCTTGCGAGAGAAATTACACCGGTCAATATCGAAGAAGAGTTGAAAAACTCCTACCTCGATTACGCCATGTCGGTCATCGTTGGCCGAGCCTTACCCGATGTACGTGATGGCCTGAAGCCGGTGCATCGCCGTGTGCTTTTTGCCATGAGCGAACTGGGTAACGACTGGAACAAACCCTATAAAAAATCTGCCCGTGTGGTCGGTGACGTTATCGGTAAATATCACCCACACGGTGACTCCGCTGTGTACGAAAGTATCGTGCGCATGGCCCAGCCGTTCTCCCTGCGCTACATGCTGGTCGACGGTCAGGGTAACTTCGGTTCGGTCGACGGCGACTCCGCCGCAGCGATGCGTTATACCGAAGTGCGTATGGCGAAGATCTCCTCTGAACTGCTGGCTGACCTGGAAAAAGAGACGGTCGACTTTGTGCCGAACTATGACGGCACCGAGCAGATCCCAGAAGTCCTGCCGACCAAAATTCCTAACCTGCTGATCAACGGCTCCTCCGGTATTGCCGTCGGCATGGCGACCAACATTCCGCCTCACAACCTGACGGAAGTGATCAACGGCTGCCTGGCGTTCATCGAAGATGAAAACATCAGCGTCGAAGGGCTGATGGAGCACATTACCGGGCCGGATTTCCCGACCGCCGCCTTTATCAACGGTCGTCGTGGCATTGAAGAAGCCTACCGCACCGGGCGCGGTAAAATTTACATCCGCGCGCGCGGCGAGATCGAAACCGACGCCAAAACCGGTCGTGAAACCATCATCGTCAATGAAATCCCGTATCAGGTGAACAAAGCGCGCCTGATCGAGAAAATTGCTGAGCTGGTGAAAGAGAAGCGCGTTGAGGGCATCAGCGGCCTGCGTGACGAATCTGACAAAGACGGCATGCGTATCGTCATTGAAGTGAAACGCGATGCGGTCGGCGAAGTGGTGCTCAACAACCTCTACTCGCTGACGCAGCTGCAGGTCTCTTTCGGCATCAACATGGTTGCCCTGCACCAGGGCCAGCCGAAGATCATGACGCTGAAGGAGATCATTGAAGCCTTCGTTCGCCACCGCCGTGAAGTGGTGACGCGTCGTACCATCTTCGAACTGCGTAAAGCGCGCGATCGTGCGCACATCCTTGAAGGTCTGGCGATTGCGCTGGCCAACATCGATCCGATTATCGAGCTGATTCGTCGGGCTCCGACGCCAGCCGAAGCGAAAAGCGGCCTGCTGGCGCAGTCGTGGGATCTCGGCAACGTCGCCGCCATGCTGGAACGTGCCGGTGACGACGCCGCGCGTCCGGAGTGGCTGGAAGCGGAGTTTGGTATTCGCGACGGTCGCTACTACCTGACCGAGCAGCAGGCACAGGCCATTCTTGATCTGCGTCTGCAGAAACTGACCGGCCTTGAGCATGAAAAACTGCTCGACGAGTACAAAGAGCTGCTGGACCAGATCGCCGAACTGATTCACATCCTGCAGAGCGCCGAGCGCCTGATGGAAGTGATCCGTGAAGAGCTGGTGGCGATGCGCGATCAGTTTGGTGATGCGCGCCGTACGGAAATCACCGCTAACAGCGCTGACATCAACATCGAAGACCTGATCAACCAGGAAGATGTGGTGGTCACCCTGTCGCATCAGGGCTACGTCAAATACCAGCCGCTGTCAGACTATGAAGCCCAGCGTCGCGGCGGTAAGGGCAAATCGGCGGCGCGCATTAAAGAAGAAGACTTTATCGATCGTCTGCTGGTGGCCAACACCCACGACACCATCCTGTGCTTCTCCAGCCGTGGCCGCCTCTACTGGATGAAGGTCTATCAGCTGCCGGAAGCCAGCCGTGGCGCGCGCGGTCGTCCGATCGTCAACCTGCTGCCGCTTGAAGCCAACGAGCGTATCACCGCGATTCTGCCAGTGCGTGAATACACCGAAGGCTTCAACATCTTCATGGCGACCGCAGACGGTACCGTGAAGAAAACTGCGCTGCAGGAGTTCAGCCGTCCGCGCAGTGCCGGCATCATTGCCATCAACCTGCGTGAAGACGATGAGCTGATTGGCGTGGCGCTGACCAACGGTAACGACGAAGCGATGCTGTTCTCTGCCGCCGGTAAAGTGGTGCGCTTCGCGGAGAGCGCGGTGCGCGCCATGGGCCGTTCGGCTTCGGGCGTACGCGGCATCAGGCTGGCCGAAGGCGACAAAGTGGTGTCGCTGATTGTGCCACGTGAAGAGGGCGCGATTCTCACCGTAACGCAGAACGGCTACGGCAAGCGTACTGCTAACAGCGAGTATCCGACCAAATCGCGCGCCACGCAGGGCGTAATCTCGATTAAAGTCACCGAGCGTAACGGGCCAGTGGTGGGCGCGGTACAGGTGGTGGATAGCGATCAGATCATGATGATCACCGATGCCGGTACGCTGGTGCGTACCCGCGTGTCGGAAGTCAGCGTGGTTGGCCGTAATACGCAGGGTGTGATCCTGATTCGTACCGCGGAAGATGAAAACGTGGTCGGCCTGCAGCGCGTCGCTGAACCGGTGGAAGAGGAAGAACTCGACGCCATCGACGGCAGCGTGGCAGAAGGCGAAGACGATATCGCGCCGGAAGTCGACAGCGACGACGACGCACCGGAAACAGACGACGAAGAGTAACCGTTCGTTGTCTGTCACAAGCGGCAGGTCAGGGCAACCGACCTGCCGTTTTTTTTGTCTGACTTTCACTCCCAAAGTCGCGTGCCAACTGGCTTTTTCGCCCTGATAAAGCTAGTGTATGAGAACTTTTCAACGTCCCGATAACCCTTGCCGCCAGTGAGTCTCTTTTGAAATATCTCGTCTCCTTTCGCACCACGCTTCGCATCTCGCGCTACCTGTTTCGTGCGCTGGCACTGCTGCTCTGGTCGCTGGGTGCACTGTTGACCACTTTCTACATCATCAATGTGCTGCACGAGAAAGAGAACGCGGTGCGCCAGGAGTTTGCCACCAATTATGGTCAGGCCGAATGGTATGTGCGGCACTCCGCGGATGTGATGCGCGAGCTGAAGTACATCACCGAGAATCGCCTGAGCAGCAGCGTCAACGGGCTGGATATGCTCAACGGCATGCCGGGCGGCAAAAGCACGCTGCCGCAGTTTACGCCGCTGTTTACCGACGGTGACTGCACGTCAATGAGCAACACCTGGCGTAACTCGCTCGATTCCCTTAGCTATTTCATTAACTACTGGAAAAGCAATTTTGCCTCAGCCTATGAACTCAATCGGGTGTTCTTTATTGGCGGCGAAAATCAGTGCCTGGCAGATTTCACCATCGGCAACAATAATCCGGTCGATCGCGAACGCAGCCTGAAGGCGCTGCGCGAAAACGTGCTGCACTACCGCAGCGGCAACGAGGAAGAGCGGCGTAATCCAATGTACTGGATTACCAACAGCAGCCAGCCAGGCATCGGCAACTTCTACATGGTGGTGCCGGTTTACGTCGCCAACAAACTGCAGGCGCTGCTCGGCGTGGAACAGAACATTCGCCTGGATGAATTTATTCAGCCCGGCGGGCTGCCGCTGGTGGCCACCATCACCGATGAAAACTATCGCCCGCTGATCAGCTCACGACGCGGCGGACCCGGTTATTCGCTGGACGATCTGCCGGATAACAGCACCTGGTTTGGTTATCTTGACGGCTATCGTCAGCTGGTGCTGAAAAAGCCGCTGCCGCCGTCCAGCCTCAATGTGGTGTGGTCGCTGTCGACCGATGTGCTGATGGATCAGCTCAAGCTGATGCTGATTAACGCGCTGCTGCTCAATATCCTCAGCGCGCTGATTCTGTTTACCCTGGCGTGGGTGTTCGAACGCCGCATGTTCCTGCCGGCGGAAGACAACGCCCACCGGCTGGAGGAGCACGAGCAGTTCAACCGCAAGATTGTCGCGTCAGCGCCGGTCGGCATCTGTATTTTGCGTACCAGCGATGGCACCAACATCCTCAGTAATGAACTGGCGCATAACTATCTGACGCTGCTGACGCAGGAAGATCGCCTGCGGCTGAACGAAATCATCGGCGGCCAGCAGGTTAATTTTGTCGATATGCTGACCGGCAGTAACACTAACCTGCAAATCAGCTTTGTGCATTCGCGCTATCGCAACGAGAACGTGGCGATTTGCGTGCTGGTCGACGTCTCGGCGCGCGTGCGCATGGAGCAGTCGCTGCAGGAGATGGCGCACGCCGCCGAGCAGGCCAGCCAGTCCAAGTCGATGTTCCTTGCTACCGTCAGTCACGAACTGCGTACGCCGCTGTACGGCATTATCGGTAACCTCGATCTGCTGCAGACCAAATCGCTGCCGAAGGGCGTGGATTCGCTGGTCACGGCGATGAACAACTCATCCAGCCTGTTGCTGAAAATCATCAGCGATATTCTCGACTTCTCGAAGATCGAGTCCGAGCAGCTGAAGATTGAGCCGCGTCCCTTCTCGCCGCGTGAGGTGGTCAACCATATTGCCAGCAACTATCTGTCGCTGGTGGTGCGCAAGCGCCTGACGCTGTATGTGTTTATCGAGAACGATGTGCCGCTGGCGCTGGATGGCGATCCGCTGCGCCTGCAGCAGGTGATCTCCAACCTGCTGAACAACGCCATCAAGTTCACCCACACCGGCTGCATTATCCTGCACGCCTATGTGAAAGAGGGGTATCTGGCGTTTCGCGTGCGCGACACCGGCGTGGGAATCCCGGCGAAAGAGATCACGCGCCTGTTCGACCCGTTCTTCCAGGTTGGCTCCGGCGTGCAGCGTAACTTCCAGGGCACCGGGCTGGGACTGGCGATCTGTGAAAAGCTCATCAACATGATGGATGGCGACATCGAAGTCGATTCTGAACCGGGCATGGGCAGCCAGTTCGTGGTGCGTATTCCGATCTACGCCGGACAGCAACCCGCGCCGCCGCTGCTGGATGGTCTGCAGGAAAAAGCCATCTGGCTCGACCTGCGCAACGACTATCTGGCGGCCTTCCTGCTGCGTCTGCTCCAGCAGCAGGGCATCCAGGTTGCGCACTATCAGGGGCGGGCTGGGGCGGACGATGTGATGATCTGCGATCACCACGACGCGCCAGCGCAGACGGTACGCGCGCGCATCCGTATCTGCGGTGAACACATTGATATGCCGCAGGAAACGACGCCGGGACAGTGGGTGCACAGCAGCGCGACGCTGCACGATCTGCCGCTGCTGCTGGGCCGGATTTATCGCATTGCCATCGACAGTGAAACGGCGACCACGCTGGAACTGCCGGTGCCGCAGCAGGCCTCCAGCTATGAAGACATCATGGTGCTGATCGTTGATGACCATCCGATTAACCGGATGCTGCTGTCTGAACAGCTCGGCACGCTGGGCTATCAGACCAAAACGGCGCAGGACGGTGTGGATGCGCTCAACGTGCTTAGCCGCAACCATATCGATATCGTGCTGAGCGATGTCAACATGCCAAACATGGACGGCTATCGGCTGACGCAGCGTCTGCGCCAGCTGGGGCATGCTTTCCCGGTGATTGGAGTGACCGCTAACGCACTGGCGGAAGAGAAACAGCGCTGTATGGATGCCGGCATGGATAACTGCCTGTCAAAACCGGTGACGCTGGATGTGCTGAAAACCACGCTGGCACTGTATGCCGAACGTGTTCGAAAAAGCCGGGAAGGATAAGCAGGGCAGAGGAGAGGCGGTGCCGAAGCACCGCCGCAGGGATTACTCTTTGTCGACCTGAGTGGCGCTGACGGAAGAGAGGTAGTTCAGCAGCGCGATATCGTTATCCACGCCCAGCTTCATCATTGCTGATTTCTTCTGGCTACTGATGGTTTTGATACTGCGGTTCAGCTTCTTGGCGATCTCGGTAACGAGGAAACCTTCAGCGAACAGACGCAGCACTTCGCTCTCTTTCGGTGACAGACGTTTGTCGCCGTAGCCGCCGGCGCTGATTTTCTCCAGCAGTTTGGCCACGCTTTCCGGCGTGTACTTTTTGCCTTTCTGCAGGGCTGCCAGCGCTTTTGGCAGGTCAGTTGGTGCACCCTGTTTCAGCACGATGCCTTCGATATCCAGATCCAGTACCGCGCTCAGGATCGCCGGGTTATTGTTCATGGTCAGAACAATAATGGAGAGATCCGGATAGTGACGCTTGATGTACTTGATCAGCGTGATGCCGTCGCCGTATTTTTCGCCCGGCATCGACAGATCGGTAATCAGGACGTTGGCATCCAGTTTGGACAAGCTATTGATCAGTGCTGTTGAGTCTTCAAACTCACCTACCACATTCACCCATTCGATCTGTTCCAGAGATTTACGGATACCGAACAGAACGATTGGATGGTCATCGGCAATAATTACATTCAGGTTATTCATCTTATTGGTTACCTTGCTGCAGCAGTTGGTTGACGTACGCGTCAATTTCACTGGTGGTATTTTTAATGGTTAAATCGTCGCACAGTTTAATGTGCTGTTCTAACTCTTCACAAAGCTGTTTACCCGGCAGTAAATTGAGCATGGCAAACACGCCTTTCAGGCGATGCGCTGTCTGAGCAAGCGAGGGATAGTCCTTCTCCGCCGACTCAGTATACAGTCTCTTCACATCTGGCGGTACTGTCTCCGTAAACAGCTGGAAATAGCCGCCGCTCAGCAGCGGCGTGGCAGCCTCATCGTCGTCGCTCTCCTCTATCGAATCGTGAGCCAGTTGCTTCTCAATCAGGGCCAGCAGCGCATCAAGCAGCGCATTGCTGAGATTGAAATTGACCCGGAATTGCTGGTCGTTGAGGGCGTGATGCCCCATTTCGTCGCCCGCCAGCAACAGCGCCCAGCCGTGCAGGCGCGCCGGATCGTCCGTCACCAGCACATCATGCTCCTGCCCGGACAAGCGTTCGTCCGAGGTCAGGCAATTTGCCCCCCAGTTCTCGAGGTGGCGGCAGACAATTTTGTGTACGTCCTCGACCGCGATATCCACCAGCGCCGTCACGCCTTCCAGCAGTTTCTCTTCCTGCTCGCTCTGCTGCTCCAGCGCCAGCGGCAGCTGAATGTTGTAGCGCGTGCCGATATCCGGTTTGGCGATAATCTCCAGCTGGCCGCCCATCTGTTTGCACAGCTGCTTACACAGGAAAAACGCCATGCCGGACGCCTGACCGTAACGGTCCTGCGTGGTTTCGCCGAGGTAAGGGAAATCGACGTTGGCCAGCTCGTCGCCGGTCAGGCCTGAACCGGTATCCACCAGCTGGAACAGCACGCTGTTGGCTTTGCTGTCGCTGGCTTTGATATCGAGGGAAATCTTGCCCCACTGCGTGGTGGTGAGCGCGTAGTGCATCAGCGTGGTCAGGACTTTACGCAGCGCGCGGCGATCGCCAAAACGCATCTCGTCGTTGGCCAGCTGATTGTTGACCACCAGCGTCAGCCCTTTGCGTCGCAGCAGCGGCAGGCTCTCCAGCGCAATCTCATCCAGCAGATCCTGCAGGTTAAACACGCCCGCATCCGGCGACCAGTCGTGGGCTTCCAGCCGGTTGAGCAGGACGATATCGTCCACCAGCCGCGCCAGACCCTGGCTCTCATCCAGCAGATCCAGCACGCTCTCGTCGTCATCGCGCTGGCTGAGCTGCACCAGCTGCGTCACCATGCTCTGCAGCGGACGATTAAGCGCATGGCCAAGATTCTGCATCAGCTGCTGGCGCATCTGGTGGTTGCGATCCAGCACCTGCTGCGCTTTTTGCAGCTTCTTATTCACCAGCAGCTCGCGATCCTGATCGCGCATCATAAACAGCTGGGTGTGCGGCGACAGCATGCTGCGCGCGTGGCGAATCTCATACACTTCGTTATTGATGGTAGCCTGCAGCACGCCCTGATGCTGATCGGACATATTGATGATCTTCTGCAGATTGAGATGCGGCAGCAGATGCTCAGCGATTTTGTTGCTCAGCAGCGTGCGATTGGTACCAAAGTCATACACCAGCAGCCCGACCGGCAGGCTGGCGACGATCTCCTCATTCAGCATACGCAGCGAATCAAGCTCAGCGCTCTGGTTCTCATTCGGTCGCAGTGACTGCTGGCGCAGCAGCGTAATGCCGGCGATAGACAGCAGGAACAGTAAAAGGTTGATCAGCAGCGGCCACATCAGGTTGTGCAGGGTATCCATCGCCAGGCTGGCGAGTGGCACCCGGTACACCAGCTGGAGCGAGGTGCTGGGCAGCGTGGCGGCAATCTCCAGGTTCGGGTTAACCAGCGTGACCGCGGTGCTTTCGCTGCTGGCGTCATCGCTGGTGGCGCTGCCGGGCTGGCTGGCATCCTGGCGCAGCTGGAAATTCTCCAGCGGCATACTGCGTGGAATCAAGTCGTTAACCGGCAGATCGAACGCCACCACCGTGGCTAAATGACCTGGCTGGTTAAACGTGGTGCGCAGCGTGAAGTAGTGATCGTTCTGCCAGGCAAAGTGGCGCAGCGGCGAGAAGCTTTCGCGTTCGTCGAGCGCATTGGCCTGCTGCAGCATTTCGGCGCGGCGGCTGTCCACCAGCGTATTGATCGCGCTCTCTTTATAGCGCGTTGCCATATCCTTGAGCGGCAGGGTCGAGATCATGATCAGGCTGTTGTCCTGACCATTGAGGAAGTACATCGACCACGCCGGATTTTCCGCGCCCCACAGCGTATCGAGATAATTGGACATGCGCAGCGTCATATCCAGCGTGCTGCTGTCGTGCGAGCCGAAAATCAGCGCTTCGGTCTTGCGGCGGGTTTTCTCCAGATAGTAAACGTCCGGGCGCAGGCGCGTCTCCTGCAGGCTACTGTTCGGCGTAGAACCCGCGGCGCTGGTGGCGAGATTTTCATAGATTTGCCAGGTGGCAAAGCGGTAAGCATCAATGCGTTTTTGCATCGCGCGCGCCAGGTCGGTCATGGCGTAGCGCTTTTCCATGATCCACGCATTCACACTGTTATGCACCATGGCGCCGAGCGCGAGAAACAGCACCAGGTTAAACACCACGAAAAAGCGCGTTACGTTGCCGGAGGTCAGCGGAAATTTATAAGGCAGCATAGGTGTCTCAGGATCCTGCAATTAACGCGCGACCAGCCGGGCGCTGGCGGCAACCGCCAGCAGCAGCAGGGCGATAAGTAAAAACGCGCCGCTCAGGCTGAGCCACTGGGAAATAAAGCCGATTAAAGCCGGGCCTGAAAGAATACCCGCATAGCCGAGCGTTGTCATGGCGGAAATCGCCAGATTGGCCGGCATATCCTGTTGATTACCGGCGGCATTAAACAGCATCGGCACGGTATTGGCCAGGCCAAAGCCCACCAGCAAAAAGGCCAGCAGCGCCGCCTGCGGCCACGGCAGCAGCACCGCCAGCGTCATGCCGGCTGCCGCCGCCAGCGCACCGGTCAGCATCACCGGATAGCGGCCAAAGCGCTGAATCACTTTATCGCCCGTCAGACGACCTATGGTCATGGCGATGGAGAAGATGGCGTAACCCAGACCGGCGTGCGCCACGCTCATGCCCGGGCTTTGCAGCAGCAGCAGGGCGCTCCAGTCGAGTACCGCGCCTTCCGCAAGGAACAGAATAAAGCACAGGCAACCGAGGAAGGCGACCCAGCCGCGCGGGATCACCAGCCAGGGTTGATCGGGCTGATGCAGGCGCTCTGTCATCAGCGTCGGCAGGCTGCACAGCAACAGCAGCACCATCAGCAGCATGATAACGCCGACTGCCTGCAGCGGTGTCAGACCCGCACCAAGTAACAGGCTGACCGCGCCGGCGCCGAGAATACCGCCAAGGCTGAAGAAACCGTGGAAACCGGACATCATCGGCTTGGCCGCCGCTTTCTCAACCTCAACCGCCTGTACATTCATGGCCACATCCAGCATGCCGAGCCCGGCACCGAACACCATCAGCGTGGCGGCCATCAGCCACATCACATCCAGCGTCGCCAGCAGCGGCAGTACGGCCAGCACCACCAGCGTGGAGCACAGCATAACGCGGCGGCAGCCAAAGCGTGCCACCAGCGCACCGGTCACCGGCATTGCCGCCAGTGAACCAATGCCCAGACACAGCAGCAGGCCGCCCAGCGACGCGCCCGTCAGCTGGAGACGCTGGCTGGCAAACGGCACCAGCGGTGCCCACGCAGACATGCTTAAACCGGCGATGAGAAAAACGAGGCGTGTTCCCAGATTGACACGCTGATGCAATTTGTTGGGCTGTGCGGCGTCCAGTGCTGTCATAAAGGTGTCGTTGTCATAAGTCGTTCGAGCGACGAAGTTTAGCATTAAAGCTGGCGTGGCACCGCTCAATGAAGGCGAAGAGCAGGGCAAAAATGGTCGCCAGAAAACAGCATATTACCGATCTTTTGCCAGGCGCTGCGCTTTTCCAGACATTTCCTGGACTTAATAAGCTCTCTGGCTCTTAGTAAACCGACAGATTCAGTGAGAATTTGGCTTAGGTTGGGGTGAAAATCGATTACTGCGGCAACGCTAACTCACTGAATAGTTGTAAAGAATATTTCGCAAACGGTTGGACAAACGCATCGGCTATTTTTCCGTGCAACTTTATTACGCCCGGAAATTAACATTGCGCAATCATGGCTAAGTAATGAACAAAAAGTGCGAAAACGAACAAATAATGGCGTCCTGAGTGGCGGTTAATTTAACCTCAGTAAACAGGTTTACATAAAATTACAGAGCAGAAGGAAAATGGCAGGCAAAAAAATGCCGGACAATCATGTCCGGCGGGAATTAGGGTAAATCTCTCATTCGGGGTGAATGAAGGTAATAATGAAATAAATGATGATAGCGGGAGTAATTGTATGCGCTGAGTGGCGTTAAGTTTTATCATTCAGTGCGGCAGCTTATCTCATCTTATCCCTATGTATTTAAATGAATAAAATTCGGTTTATCAATTAGTGCGATATTTTTTGCCGATGTGTGCTGATTATTAGTTCCGCGAAATTTACATTTAGAAATAACTATTTAATACAATGAAACACTTTCGGAAATTTAGTATCATTTTCGTGATAGATTATTGCCCTCCATAAAATAACAATGGCTTGCCGGCTGAATTTTTAAGCATTCAGTTAGCAGTGGCACATATAAAAGGCACATTACAGAGGGTAATAAAATGAAACGTCGCGTTCTCTCCCTGATGATTCCTGCATTGCTGGTGGCAGGCTCAGCAAGCGCAGCTGAAATTTATAACAAAGATGGCAACAAATTAGACCTCTACGGCAAAGTAGACGGCCTGCACTATTTCTCGGACAACGATGGCCAGGACGGTGACCAGTCTTACCTGCGTTTTGGTTTTAAAGGTGAAACTCAGGTGACCGACCAGCTGACCGGCTACGGTCAGTGGGAGTACCAGGCTGCGCTGAACACCGCAGAATCGCAGGGTACCGCTAACAGCTACACCCGTGTCGGCTTCGCCGGTCTGAAATTCGGTGATGCGGGCTCGTTCGACTACGGCCGTAACTACGGCGTACTGTATGACATCGGCGCCTGGACTGACGTGCTGCCGGAGTTTGGTGGTGACACCTACGGCGCGGACAACTTCATGTTCCAGCGCAGCAACGGCCTGGCGACTTACCGCAACAGCAACTTCTTCGGCCTGGTGGATGGCTGGAACTTTGCCGTGCAGTATCAGGGCAAAAACGACAACCCAACCGAATCCTCTTCCGGTCGTGATGTCCTGGGTGAGAACGGCGACGGCTGGGGCCTGAGCACCACCTACGATCTGGGCTCCGGCTTCGGTCTGGGTGCGGCGATGTTCCAGTCTGACCGTACCAACAATCAGAACGGCAACGCGCCAGGCATTCTCGGTCGCGGTGATAAAGCCGAAGCCTACACCGGCGGTCTGAAATATGACGCTAACAACGTGTATCTGGCGGCGATGTACACCCGTTCTTACAACGCAACCCGCTTCGGCGCGGTGGATTCCGCTGCGTACGGCTATGCCAACAAAGCGGACAACTGGGAACTGGTGGCACAGTATCAGTTTGACTTCGGTCTGCGTCCGTCGCTGGCCTTCGTCTCCTCACGCGGCAGCGATATCGAAGGTTATGGCAGCCAGAACCTGAAAAAATATGTCGACGTAGGTGCGACCTATTACTTCAACAAAAACATGTCGACCTATGTTGATTACCAGATCAACCTGCTGGACGACAACAACTTCACCGATGCGGCCGGTATCAACACCGACGACATCGTTGCGCTGGGCCTGGTTTACCAGTTCTAAGCCGGAGAGCGTGGCCTGCGGGTCACGCTCTGCTCTCCAGCAGCGCGTTCAGCGCCGCCTGCAGCGTTGCCGTCACCTGCTGCGCCGCTTCCCCCATCTGAACCTGCACGATTGCGCCATCTACCAGCAACACGATCTGCCCGGTTTTTTCCTGCTGCGCCGCGCTGAGTCTTTCGGCAATGGCGACCGCCATCTCACGCTTGTGCTGGCGAATCAGTGCGCTCGCTTCCGGCAGGGTATCAGCCAGTTCTGCCGCGCTATTAATAAACGCACAGCCGCGGAAATCCTCCTCCTGAAACCAGCTCAGTAACGCAGCCGGCAGCGCCACGTTGATGGCAGGCTGCTGCGCCAGCGCGCTGCGAAAGCCGCTCATCCAGCGCTGATGGCGCTGCTGCAGAAACGCCAGAATTAAGTCATTTTTGGCCGGAAAGTGGCGGTAGAAGGTCACTTTGGTCACGCCAGCCGCGGCAATCACTTTATCGATGCCGGTAGCACGGATGCCTTGCGCATAAAACAGCTGTTGCGCGCTGAGCAGGATGCGGTCACGCGCGCTGGCGCTGGCATCAAACAGCAGGGGTGCGAGCATAAGAAAAAATTCCTGTTTACGGGGGTAGACAGAATTGTCTACATACGGCAGGATGAATCAAGTAGACAGACCTGTCTACATTATCAGGAGATAAAAAATGCTCATCCCCCCGTTCGATCATCAAAGTGCCTTAGAAAAAGTGCGTATGGCGGAAGATGCCTGGAACAGCTGCGATCCGCAGCGCGTGTCGCAGGTTTACAGTGAAGATACCCGCTGGCGCAATCGCAGCGAATTCGTTAACGGCCGCGCGGACGTCGTGACCTTTCTGCAGCGCAAATGGGCCCGCGAGCTGGATTATCGGTTGATTAAAGAGTTATGGGCGTGGCACCACGATAAGCTGGCGGTGCGTTTTGCCTATGAGTGGCGCGATGACAGCGGCAACTGGTTCCGCAGCTACGGCAATGAAAACTGGCACTTTGGTGCCGATGGTCTGATGATTCAGCGCTTCGCCTGCATCAACGATTTGCCAATCAGCGCTGAAGCGCGGCTGTTCCACTGGCCGGCTGGCAGACGCCCGGACGATCATCCGGGCCTGAGCGAGCTGGGTCTGTAATTTACGGCGCGTTGCGCCAGCGTCTGGCCTTTGCCGCCTGCTGCGGGGATGTAGTAGCAGGCGGCAGGCTGCCTTCCAGCGCCACGCCCGCCAGCGTAAAGGCGGAAAAGCTCAGCCAGCGCTGCCATTTATCCTGTTGTTCTGTTGCCTTACTCATATTGCACCTCGCTGATGTTCAACCCACCATCAACGCTGCACAATTCATGCCATGCTACCGCTCTCAGCGCCACGTGCCCCGTGGCCGCTTTGTTACACTGCGCCAGCGCTGAAGCGGTGCAGGATGCACGACGCTGGTGCAATGCCTCAACGTCGGCGCGACGGATAGTGCTGAATCAGGCGGTGGCGATAGTGCTGCCAGCAACGGAAGCTTCCGTAAGCAAATAACCCGGCGGTAATAGCAAGAATCATATAAATCATCAGTCGCTCCTGTAAGGATTCTCGTGCAGGAACGCAGTATGCTGTGCCAGCCAGCGATCAACTTCAAGCAGCTTTAGACGGTTTTACAAGCGAGTTATGCTTTGTAATAGGCTGTAGTAATGAGTTACAGACGAGGAATTGATGAATTTTCAGAACATTCTGCTGACAGGCATGGTAGCACTGCTGCTGAGCGGGTGCGAGCAAAAACCGGCGCAGCAGGCGCTGGTGCTGGAAGGCAAAACCATGGGAACGGTGTGGCGCGTGAGTCTGGCGGGCGTAGATACTCAGCGTAAGGCCGCGCTGCAGCAGGCGATTCAGCAGCAGCTCGATCGCGACGATGGCGAACTCTCCACCTGGAAAAAGGACTCAGTGCTGTCGCGCTTCAACCAGTATCAGGGACAGGATCCCCAGCCGGTCAGTGCCGATATGGCCGATATCGTCACCCGCGCGCTGCGCATCGGCCAGCTGAC
Source organism: Pantoea sp. Cy-640 (assembly GCF_011752635.1). Taxonomy (NCBI): domain Bacteria; kingdom Pseudomonadati; phylum Pseudomonadota; class Gammaproteobacteria; order Enterobacterales; family Erwiniaceae; genus Pantoea; species Pantoea sp. Cy-640. Next base: position 424,564 of record NZ_VWXB01000003.1, read on the forward strand.
CGGCGGCGCGATGGACATTACCGTCGGACCGCTGGTGAATCTGTGGGGCTTTGGCCCGGCGCAGCAGCCGGCGCATACGCCATCGGATGCCGCCATCGCCGCCGCCAAAGCGCAGACCGGCCTGCAGCACCTGCGCGTGATTGAAACGGTGAACGGCCAGTGGCTGCAAAAAGATCTGCCGGGCCTGTATGTCGATCTCTCCACCATGGGCGAAGGCTACGCCACCGATCACCTGGCGCGGCTGATGGAGCAGCAGGGCATCACTAATTATCTGGTGTCGGTGGGCGGGGCGGTGCTGAGTCGCGGCCTGAATGCCAGCCAGCAGCCGTGGCGGGTCGCCATCCAGAAACCGACCGATCGCGAGAACGCGGTGGAGGCACGCGTCGATCTGCAGGGGCACGGAATCAGCACCTCCGGCAGCTATCGCAACTATTATGAACTGGATGGCAAACGCATCTCGCACGTGATCGATCCGGCCAGTGGCCGACCCATCGATCACCGGCTGGTCTCAGCCACGGTGATAGCCACCACCGCGCTGGAAGCCGACGGCTGGGACACCGGGCTGATGGTGCTCGGCACCGAGCGTGCCAAAGCGCTGGCGCTGAAACAGCATCTGGCGGTGTATCTGATTACGAAGCAGGGCGACGGCTTCAGCCACTGGATGTCGCCACAGTTCAAATCGTTTCTTATCAATCAGCCCTGACCTGACAGGAGGTAACTGTGCTGGATCTATTTAGTGAAGACGCGCCATGGCAGGAGCCGCTGGCCGAGGGCGCGGTGATTCTGCGTCGCCGGGCGCGCGAGCAGGCCGATGCGCTGCTGGCGGCAATTCATGACGTCGCGGCCCTTAACCCGTTTGCCCATCGCATCACGCCGGGTGGACATCGCATGTCAGTCGCCATGACCAACTGCGGCGATTTCGGCTGGTCGACCGATTCGCGCGGTTACCAGTACACCGAACAGGATGTCAGCAGCGGCCGTAAATGGCCGCCGATGCCTGCGCTGTTCCGCACGCTGGCGCAGCAGACCGCGCAGGAGGCCGGCTTTGCCGGTTTCAATCCGGATGCCTGCCTGATTAACCGCTATGAGCCCGGTGCCAAACTGACGCTGCATCAGGATAAAGATGAGAAAGACTTACGCCAGCCGATTGTCTCGGTGTCGCTTGGCCTGCCGGCCGTTTTTCAGTTTGGCGGTTTCGCGCGCGGCGATGCAACGCAGCGCGTGCTGCTGGAGCACGGCGATATCGTGGTGTGGGGCGGTCCGTCGCGCCTGCGCTATCACGGCATTTTGCCGCTAAAAGCGGGCATCCATCCGCAGGCTGGCGCGTTCCGTTACAACCTGACATTCCGCCGCGCTCAGTAACCGTAAAAACGGATGAGAATTATTCTTGCCTTCACCCGAAGCGCCATTAAACTGCAGGCTGCCTGGTTGACCTCTGGATAATTTTTAATGGCATTGCTTCAGGTTGTTTTTCGCCAGTACCGCTGGCCGTTTATCGGCGTGATTGTGCTGACGCTGCTCAGCGCCGCGCTGGGTATCGGGCTAATCGCCTACATCAATAATGAACTGATCGTGGCAGTTAATACCTCGCTTACCGTGCTGCCGGGCTTTCTCGCCCAGCTGTTTCTGCTGATGGCGGTGACGCTGGCGTCGCAGCTGGCGCTGACTCAGCTCGGCCACCATTTTGTCTGGCGGCTGCGCGGTGAGTTTATCAAGCGTATTCTGGATACCCGGGTTGAACGCATTGAGCAGATTGGTAACGCTCAGCTGCTGGCCGGCCTGACCAGCGACGTGCGTGCCATCACTATCGCGTTTGTGCGCCTGCCGGAGCTGATTCAGGGCATCATTATTACGCTGGGTTCCGCGATCTATCTGGCGTGGCTGTCACCGCAAATGCTGTTGATCACCACGCTGTGGCTGGTGGTGACGCTGATCGGCGGCTGGCTGCTGGTGTCGCGTGTTTATCAGCATATGGCGAAGCTGCGCGACATCGAGGACGAGCTGTACCGCGATTTTCAGACCATCATTGAAGGGCGCAAAGAGTTGCAGCTTAACCGCGAGCGCGCCCGGCTGATTTACGACACCGTGTATCAGGAAAATGCCACGGATTATCGTCGTCACATTGTGCGCGCCGATACCTTCCATCTCAGCGCGGTGAACTGGTCGAACATTATGATGCTCGGCGCGATTGGTATTGTGTTCTTCATGGCCAACGGTCTGGGCTGGGCCAATACCGCTGTCGCCGCGACCTATTCGCTGACGCTGCTGTTCCTGCGCACGCCGCTGCTGGCGGCAGTAGGCGCGCTGCCGACGCTGCTCAGCGCACAGGTGGCATTGCGGAAAATTAATACCTTTGATCTGGCTCCCTACAGCGACGGTTTCAACGCGCTGCCGACGGTGAGCGACTGGCAGACGCTGGAGCTGCGCGACGTCTGTTTCCATTATGGCGAGCACGGTTTTGCCGTCGGCCCGATCAACCTGACGCTGCGCCGCGGTGAACTGGTGTTTCTGATTGGTGGTAACGGCAGCGGTAAATCCACGCTGGCGATGCTGCTGACCGGCCTGTATCAGCCGCATTCAGGCCGCCTGCTGCTGGACGGTAAAGAGGTGGACTGGCATAACCTTGATGCTTATCGCCAGCACTTCTCGGCGGTGTTCACTGACGTGCATCTGTTTGACCGCCTGATTCGTCGCGGTGGTGAGCCGGCTAATCCGGCGCTGGTGCAGCAGTGGCTGGAACGGCTGAAAATGCAGGACAAGCTGAAGCTGGAAGGCAACCGGGTACTCAACCTGCAGCTGTCGAAAGGGCAGAGCAAGCGGCTTGCTCTGCTGCTGGCGGCGGCAGAGGAGCGCGATATCCTGCTGCTCGATGAGTGGGCGGCCGATCAGGACCCGCATTTCCGCCGCATCTTCTACCGCGAGCTGCTGCCGTGGCTTCAGGCGTCCGGCAAAACCGTGTTCGCCATCAGCCATGACGATCACTACTTTATTCATGCCGATCGGTTGCTGGAAATGCGCGATGGGCAGTTAAGCGAGCTGACCGGCCGCGAGCGCGAAATGGCCACGCTGGACGCCGTCAAACGCACCGATACCGGCCATTGACGGCTGGCGGCAAAGCTTAGCAAAAACCCTTATTGGGCAGGACGTTGTCAGCGGGATACAGTGAATGGCAGCAGAGATCCTCGTCTCTGCCTCCCTGGAACACTTCTGTCGTCTTGTGTTGTCACCGGCCCGGGCTCATTCCGCGCCGGTTTTTTATTGCGCGCAGGCGGGGTGAGTGAGCAGTGTGACCACGCGCGTCGGCTGCAGCCAGAAGCGTGCGTCCAGCACGGTGCTGCGGGTAAATTCCGCGCTGAAATCCTGACACAGCTGCAATCGCGCGCGCTGCTGCGGCAGGTCGAGATCGATCAGCGCAGCCTGATGAAACGCCATGGGCTGATGCAGCCGCGGCCATAGCGCCTTATAAAGACTCTCTTTCAGCGAAAACAGCAGCGTTGCCGCCTGCGCAAAGGGCAGCGGCTGGCCCTCAAGCAGCGCGCGCTCCTGCGCGTTCATCAGCAGTTCCGCCGTGTCCTGCGCGGTTTCCTCTGCCATCACCTGCTCAACATCAATACCCACATACAATGCCTCGCGCGTCGCGGCCATCACCACGCAGTCATGGCTGTGCGACAGTGAAGCACGAATGCCTGCCGGCCAGCACGGGGAGCGATCCGGCGCGTTGTGCAGCACAAAATCAGTGATTCCCAGCTGCGCCAGCTGTTGCCGCACCAGCCAGCGGCTGGCGAGATACTCAATTTTGCGTTTGCTGGCTGCCTGCTGTAGCGCGGACGGCAGCGGCAGTTGCCACTGCGCAGGTAAAGCGGCATGCCACTGTTGCCGATCAAAGCGGCACCACGCCAGCGACAGCGATTCAGCGGTGTGGCCAGCGGCGGTGATAAAACCACAAGCGGGCAGCGGCAGGGGCGTTTCGGCTGAGAACATAATGAGTAACGGCTGATGGAAAAGCGTGTTTTACCAGTCAGCCGCGGGCAGAGCAAGCCGAAAAGGCTGCTGCGGGTTAGCGATTTGGCGGGATAGCGAAGCTCTTCATCTGCACCACAAAATGGTGGTGGCCTTTGGTAATGCGTGCACCACGGTCGCACCAGTGGCTCGCCAGGCGGAAGAAATCATCGCTGCCAATATCATACGCCAGCTCCACTTTGCTGATGCCTGAGTGCAGGAGTTCTTCCGCATCCTGCAGGTTTTTTGCTTTGATGACCATAACGAGATTCCATCAAATAAACGGGGAGCTTTAGGGTAGGGGAAATCTGTGACAGTTTTGTTTCACTTTAATGAATTGCTGTCACAAATCAGTAAAAACGTGATCCCGGTCGGCTTTGCTGACTTCAGTTAAGTACCTGATTCGCAGCATGAATGAAGTGAGATGCGAGATTATGCTGCAGGATTTTGCACCCTGAACAGTAAGGTCAGGGCCTGTCGCAGTGGTGACGAAGAGCCGCGTCTGGCGCGGTAATGGCGCCGTCATTTTCCATCTCTATCCTTCCTGTAGTGGCTGTATTATGAAGCCCATCACACATCGATAGCCGCTTCGTTTAACCGGGGTAAAGCGTGGGCGTAACATGCTGGTGGCTGACGAAAGAGGCTAAGGAGCGAATGATGCAAAAACTGGCTGGCATAATGTTACTGGGTTGCATGAGCGTAGGCGCTGCACAGGCAGCAGATCTCAGCTTCCAGAATGCGCAGGGCAATGTTGAAGTGGTGCCCGGCAAACCCACCTTTGTACATAAACTGCACTACCGTAAACTCTATGATGAAAAGCCGTTCCCGGATGCGGTGATTTATTACTACAGCAACGGGGTGTATAAAATCCTGTCGCAGGGCGAAAATCATTATGGCCTCTACGTGATGCAGGGCAGCGTTGAGGACCAGAGTTACACCATCCGCTATATTTCAGCGCCGTCAAAAGACTGGGGCAACAAAACCGCCTTCCATCAGCTCACCTTTGTGAATGGCGCGCAGGCAAAGGTATTTATTCAAAACGCGATTACCGATACCGGTGAGCAGATCGCCCAGCAAAACGGCGAGTTTTTGCTGCAGGATCACGATCCCGCAAACGCGGCGCCAGACCGCTGGGATGATGAATTGAAAATCCAGCGCTGACGGTCAAAGCCTTCCCTCTGCGCCGCAACCGTTACGGATCGGGTTGCGGCGCCCGATGTGCCAGCGTTAGCAAAGATTTTCCCTATCCCAGCGAGAATTGTTTCCGGCTGGCAACGCGGCCAAAACTCGATAATTATCAGGGCATGACTAAATATCGTGTAAGAGTGGGTTTTCACAACCCCTCAGCCCTGACCTTCAGGCAGCTGGATGAAATCCTGGAACCGCAACGCTTCTGGCGCAGCGACACGCGCAGCGGTACGTTTCGCTACTTCATGGAGTATGAATATGAGTCGGAAGTGCGCGATATCTGCGAAGTGTGCGAGCTGGCTTATTCGCAGGCGTGTAAGGTGAAGAAATGCCCGCTGATTCTGGTGCAACCCTGCGAGACGGAGGTTCCGCTAACGTTTAACCCGTAGACGCGTGGCAGTCCGCGCGCTGAAAACCATCGCGCTCGGGGCGCGCCGGGTTTTACCCTCGCAAAATGCAGACAATAAAAAAGCAGCCGTAAAAGGCTGCTTTTCTTTGGGATTTTGGTCGGCACGAGAGGATTTGAACCTCCGACCCCTGACACCCCATGACCTGTAAAGGCATGAAATAGTTAGCATACTCAATAAGATAGGTCATGTTGCACACAGGAAGCATTGCACATGGCTACATTCAGACAGCTCCCTTCTGGCAAGTGGAACGCTCAAGTGAGAGTGAAGGGACACCCAACTAAGACTGCTACACGTTCAACCAAAGAAGAAGTAGAACTATGGGCTTTACAGCTTGAAGGAGAACTAAAGAAGGAAACGCCTTCGCTCTCTCATTTCACTGCGGCCTATCTGGAAGAAGTGATGATGAAGGATGGCAAGCGTAGAGGAGGCTATGAAGCCACCAGCTACAGGCTGAATACACTTGTTCGTATGCTAGATAGTAAACCACTGGAAGCCCTGACAAGCGAAGATGTAGCAGCTTATAAACTACAGCGTTCTAAACAGGTGGCAGGCTCTACAGTTAGACTGGAGCTTCAGCAATTGTCTCGTGTTCTCAGGTGGGCTAACAGTGAGAAAGGGATAGCCTGTAGTGATGTGGTGAAGCCAGTAAAGCTGCCTAATGCTGGCAAGCCCAGAAGCAAGATAGTAGAAGAACATGAGTACAGAATGATTCTAGAGCGTGTTAGTGACAGGGCTAAAGCTATCATCATGCTTGCATGGGAGACAGCTATGCGCAGGAACGAGCTGTTAGCCATCACCCCTTCAATGGTGGATTTCAAAAAGCGTGTTATTCATCTTTCTGATGAACAGGCAAAGAACGGAGAAGGGCGGGATGTTCCTCTTTCTTCTAATGCGTTAACACTGCTACGTGAATTGTGTGAGGGAAGGCAGGCAAATTGCAGGCTGTTTATCCTCACTCCCTACGCTGTTACACAGGCATTTAGAAGGGCAGCGAGAGAAAGCCATGTATATGGAGTGTGCTTCCATTCACTAAGGCATACAGCTATCACCAGATACGCTGAGAAAGGGCTTAACACCATACAGCTGCAATGCATCTCAGGACATAAGAGCATCAGCATGTTAGCCAGATACAGCCACATTAAGGCAAGCAGTGTGGCTGATTTGATGGGGTAAGATGAATGACCCCGTTATCTGAGCGGGGTTTAATCTTTTTTAGTTTGTCTGGCTAGACTATTTTCTGATAATCCTTCTTCTAATCATCTGGTCTACGCCTTTTTCTGTAAGTGACCACCAAGAATTATGGAAGTCGATTAAGCCCAGCGCAATAAAATGCATCCTTAATGTTATGATGTCATCAGTGTAAACGGTGGTATTAACAATTTCATCTGTCATTTTAGCTTCAATTAGGCTGGATATTTCCATTATCAAACTTGCTTCACTACATCCATTCTGAGCTTTGGGCGCAACTCTGTCGAATATAAAACCTAGTTTGAATGAAATCGTTTTATGATGTTCAGTGAGGTAATCTTCTGGGTAAAATTTCATGTAATTAATTAGGTGTTCATCTTCCAATCCTGCTAGGTTATTTCCGTAATGGTCTTTGGGGTCTATTTCTTTAATTTTAGATATTGATTTTTTTAGTGTTTCTATTTCTTTTTTTGCTTTGATAAGCTCACTTAGGTTATCTTCGCTTGCTATTTTATCAGCTCTCACCCAGCCTACTGCGGGATGCATTCTTATTGTTTTTGTCATACTTAGAGCCACAAGTCCGGGTAATTCTTCAACGGACTTCCACGTCTTTCTTAGCCTCCCTTTCTGAGCTTTTTCGATAAAGCGAAGGAGTTTTTCTTTTGATTCTGGAATGCTCTCCGTTTTTTTAGCTGGAAGAGAATCCGGGTCATGATGTAAAAGCACAGTCACTTTCAACCCTTTTTCCACAGCATAATCAAATTCTTTTTCAGTATAGCTCAAGCCATCCTCAGCGGTAGAACCATAGCGCCCTCCGATGATAAGAAGATAATAATCACAATCATCAATGACTTTTTTAATGAATTCCCATTGCTCTTCATCTATCGCAGGGAATAGCTCCATTCCAGCAGGAATGCAATCCATCTCCATCAGCGTTTGAATAACATGCCTTCTCTCATCTTCTAAGTCTGTAAAGGTTGAACTGACAAATACCTGATATCTCTTATCCATAGAAATCTCCAGAGGACACAAGGCGGCGGGTAAACTATCATCATAAGATAAATCCCTATGGAGAGTGAACTACTATCTGTAGTAGCATGTGGAGGAGTAAAGTTTCCCTTCCTGTATAGCGCTCTGTAACGCGCATAGCGCGCTTCAAATGCTAGCCAATATGATTCCCTTCCTTTGATCTTATATCTTCTCCTGGCGCGTTCTAGGGGCGTTTAAATGGCATTGTGCGCTTGCATGGCAAGCTGGCCCGTTAGATAATTAATATCTGAAGAATATGAGGCGTACACAATGAAAGAATGGATAAAGGTTATTGCGGCTAAGTGATATGTAGCTGTTGTACTGATTATGTGTTGTGTGGTGACGGCCCATTTACTTACTGTCAACCAGGTTGGTCAGCTGCGCTGTTCCGCTCTAGACTACATTGTCTTAGGTAATACTAATCCTGCATGTAAGATACACAGGTTATTCAATGAGAATGAATAATGCTATCATCAATGCCAGTCACTCCTTCATTAACGCACTGGCTCGTTCCTCGCTGCGTGCACACTCAGTTCCCCAACTTATGCAGAAACACTAATTTTTAATATTATTTTAATCAATGAGTTAGTGGTTTTGGTATTTTGATTTTGTCACAAAAGTGAGGTTAGACAGCTGTATAGTAGATATAGGGGCATTATTTTTATAAGGCCTTTATGAAGATAATTTGTCACAAAGGTGGTGTTTTTGGACTCTTTAATAGAAGGAACAGTAAATAATTAAGCTGATTCCTTGTCAGTGAAGAATAGCAAAGAGAACGCACTAGCCGTGCAGGCTAACAGCACGCAGGAAGCTAGCTCAGCCGTAAGCGGCTTCACAACGCTCCTACAAAGAGTCTTTGATGTTTGAACGAATATGAGGCTAGCTGTCTAGCCGAGTAGAGTTCCCTGCGTAACGCCGTAGGCATTCTTTTGACTTTCCCCACATGGGCAGGCTCCGCAGGAAATGCCCATGACAGTTATCTATGCATGATTACATAGCTCTTAATAACTACCTCGCAAATAAATTCCATTGAGGATAATAATAATGAAAATTGAATGGATTAAGATGGATGGTATGATGGTTGCTATTGACAAAGCAACAGGTGAGATTCTGAATGAATCGCTAGTAACTATCCCTGCTGATATTGATATCAGTGAAACAGTAATGGGTGTTCTTGATGATATGTTTGGGAACTCTTTTAATACTACCTCGCAAATAAAAACAGAGACACGTGGTCGCAAGGCCAAGGGGGTTAGTAATCCTTACGCCTCGTTCTTTTCCAGTGTCCAATACAATGAGGATACAGATAGTAACAATATGGTGGATGCTCTGGATGATTTAGTTTATTCAGCAAGCACAGCCAGTTCAGGTAATACCCGCATCCCTGTTAAACAGTTAGTGCACGTAATGCGTAATGAGGATTTATCATCTAAGGCTATTCAGAATACACTCGGAAAGCGTCGAATCATCAAGGGTGGTGAAGCTCCGGGGATACGCTATTGCCAAGAGTTGCTTAAATCTGCTGAGTCTCTCATTAAGCGTATTGAGATGCATCAGGAGCGCGGCACCATTAACCTGAGTGATTCCTCAGCTTTTCAGTTTGAACAAGACAGCATGGATTATGAGCGCTCTGTTTGTTTGTCTAAGGCTGTTCTATGCCCGGTTGAATTCACTGAGGGAGACAGGAGAATTATACGCGCTCTGGCTAAAGTGGGAGAGGTGGAAGCAATCAATGATTATCTCCAGCGTATTACAGAGCATTCAGGGCGAATGATGGGGCGTATTACAAGCCATCTCTACCCTTCATCATTAGATTCTAAGACGGCCTTCGGAGATTTGAATGCAGAATTTCCATATGAACCTTATGAAGAAGATGAACCAGCACCTCACCAATATCGGGTTAAGCCTATTATTAGATTTCAGGGTGAAAAGGAGAGCTGCAAAAAATGGATGCATCAAATAGAGAAGTATGTGGAATAGAAAAATCCCGCTATGGATGGCGCTTTTAATAGTTTCATTCCTGCTTAAAGTAATCTACTGCCTGATTACAGGCCATTTATAATAATAAAAGGAACTCCCTATGTATGAAGAAATCCGTAAAAGCAAGACTGTCATCTTCGACCAGAAAGTTAAGCCTGTAATGGAAGAACTTATCCAGTATGGATATGGCTATACAGCATTAGCTAATGCGCTTAACTCCCGTGGCATTCTCAGCCGTTGGGGTACTCCGTGGACTATCGATTCTGTGAAGAAAACCCTCAAGCGTTTAGATATGAAAACGCTGTAAGCATTACGCCAATAACTATAAAAATAAAGAGGCAATAATATGGCTAAATATTCCAAAGCAGCTCGCGAAGCGTTTAACGAACATAAAGCAAGGCAGGCGGCCTATTGGCAGGAACACCTAGAAGATAGTTTCCGCTCTCCATTCAGCTGGACTAACAACATTAAAGGGAGCAAATACCGCCGCACTCCCAAGCCTGCCAACGTACAACAATAAGGAAAATAAATATGACCCAGTTATTCGAAAATGAATCATCAGCCCTGTTTCCTTCCACTGCTCCTGCTTCTCATGAAACTTCTTCCAGTTACAACATCGAGCAGATGATTGAACAGCTTGTAGCAGAAGGTTATAGCCCGGAAGAATCAGCAGCGGCTGTAGTGCGTTACATTGAGGGCCAGAAGGCTGCTCAACACAGCAGTGCTAACGGCTCTGCCATGAAGCTTCGCACTGATAAGGAGAAAGGCGAGTATATGCGCCAGATTCGCTCTCAGGTAGCTCCTAATGTATGGATACCTCCACAGATGAAAGAACAGCAGGCCTCAGAACAACGTGTTATCGACGCTCAGGAAGAGTTTAAACAACGTATGAAAGAGCGTGCTACATCAGGTGGCATGATGCGAAGCACTCAGGCTGCTATTGATTTCTTTCGTAAAGGCTAAGGGGAGGGGAGAAGATGAAGCCCGGCTATCAGGTTAACACGCATTTCAAGGGAACCGTAAAGAGTTCCCGCTATTCTGATGAAGAGCAGGCAAACTGGAAGGGATGGAATACACATGACGGCGCTATGACATTTGCCTATAAGGGGCTTGTTATTGAGAGGCGTAACACCTTCTATCGCGTTAGGGACGTGAAGCTTGAAGGCTTTCCAGTAGAGCTGGTTAGTGGTGTATTCAATGATTCGATTTATCTGCGTAACACGATAGATTCAGGGCTTGCTCAGGCTTCTCCTGAAAAGCTAAAGCGCCTCAGAGAGCGTAACAAAAACGTACAATGCGGAGGTTGTAGCACTCCTTTCCTGTTTCGCAGGGAATCTCTCATTGAGCATCTAGGTGGATATGTCATTGCGTGCCCTTTCTGCTTTCATGAAGAGTGGGAAGACCGCTTAGACTGGGCAACAGACGAGAATTTCTATTAGATAATTAGATGGCGCTTTAACCCTTCCAGCTATTTCCCTTTCCCCACCCTCATGCAGCCCTAATACATCCCAAATCATTACGTATAAAGTGGGTAGTAATGTGCTGCCTATCAGATGCCCCCTTAGTGGGGCCTCTTCTTTCACCCTCACATGCCCCCCTGAACATCCTCTATTTCTGCTAGAAATCTCCAAGATGCAATCCGTATAGCAGCAAGCCCCGGTACACCCCCTTCATACCCCCTTAGCTTTCTCCTTCCAGAAATACAGCCAGCTCCCTTTTTCTTATCATCATCAGCAATTTTCTGTATGTATTCTCTGTTACGTGTCTTAGATAGACAGAGGGATAGTCATGAATAACAATCGGTTAGCTCTGAACGTACACACTGCGTTTTGTGTAATGCGTTCAGAAAAGGAGGCACGTAGCGCAGCCTGGTAGCAGCACAGTGAGCTTGCGAACGTAGTAATGGAGCACAGCGACATTACGTCCTGTCATGGAAAGGATACTGAGAAATTAAAAGGAAAAAGTGTATGCACAAGATGATTGCACATGTGCAGAAAAGTACATAAAGTAAAAGGGCTAACCTTTCGATTAACCCTTTGACCTATTAGAGTATTTTGGTCGGCACGAGAGGATTTGAACCTCCGACCCCTGACACCCCATGACAGTGCGCTACCAGGCTGCGCTACGTGCCGAACGTGGAGGGTTATACTACTGGTTCCGTTGGCGATTGCAATATGCCGGCAGCTTAACTGCCTCATAATTAATCAGTTTGCCGTGAACCGTTTCTCTTCCGTCAGCACCTGCAACAGTAGCGCCAGCTGAGGTTTATGATCTTTCAGCTCTTTGCCCTGGGCATCGTACGCGCTGTAGTTACCGTTGTTGCTGAGCACCAGCGTCACCGTTGGCGTGGTCACCACCAGTTTGCCATCTTCACTGCTGGCGACCCAGTTATGGCTGCGCTGCGCGGCAAACAGATCTTCACCCTGTGAATAGTTAACCGGATTGGTGCGCACGTGCAGCAGGCGCTGCATCAGCGTGGTCATCACATCCTGCTGATCGGTCAGGCGATCGATGCTCTGCGCCGGGGTATTCGGCCAGTGCACCACCAGCGGTACCTGCAGCGTCGCGCGGTTGCCCGGATTATCGCTGTTGTCGAAGGTGATGGCGCGCTGCGCCGTGATCACCACCACGGTATTTTTCAGCGCATCATTCTGCTGCAGCGTATGCAGCACCGTCGCGATTTGTTCATCCACGCCTGTCGCCTGGCGCATATAGCTGCGCTGGCGCGCTTTGGTGCTGTCGCCGGTTACCGTCACGCCGTTGAGCGCGATCCATGAGAACCAGGGCGCACCGCCTTTCTGACCATTGAGCCAGTTCTGCCACTGCGTCACCGTGGTGCTGTTGGGCTGGGTGTCGGCCTGCGGCAGGCTGTAATCCGCCAGCAGCGCCTGACGGTACAGCGGCTGGCTAAAGCCATCGGAAGAGAACAGGCCGAACTGATAACCCTGGCTGTTCAGCGCGCCGAGCAGGGCAGAGGGCATGCGCGCCGCCAGTACGCCGTCCATGTAGCTGGAGGAGATACCGTAGAACAGGCCGAACAGGCCTTTTTCCGGCTGCAGTCCGGCGCTGTAATGCTGGGTAAAGCGCACGTTATCACTGGCGAACTGATTGAGCGATGGCAGCGCTTTATCCACCGTGGCATTGTTCAGGCCGTCCACCGTCAGAATCAGCAGGTTGTGACGCGTTCCGCCATCGCGGAACGTAATATCGCTGAGCGGATACTGCACCGACAGCGCTTCCGGATCGCCCTGTTGCACCAGACGGCGCTGATACTCCTGCGCATCCAGCAGACCGTGTCGCTCCAGAAAGCGCCGTGCGGTCATCGGATAGGAGAGCGGCAGGTTGGCACGCTGCATGGTGATCGGCCGGTAAAAGTTGGCGTCCGCCCAGATATACAGCAGATGACTGGCAAAGAAGGCGCTGATAAACAGCGCGGCCAGCGGCTTGCCAAACGAACGCCGGTTCAGGCTGCGCAGCTTTTGCCAGCTCCAGGTGGCAAACAGCATCTCAACGAGGAAAATCAGCGGTACGCTGATAAACATCAGCTGCCAGTCGCGCGCCATCTCGCTTTGATCGGGGTTGACCACCAGTTCCCACACCACCGGATTGAGGTGCAGATGGAAACGGTTGAACACCGCGCTGTCGACCATAATCAGCGTCAGCCCGGCCGTGGCGACCACGGCGGAGAGCACGCGCAGCAACCGCTGCGACATGGCGACAAAGGTCAGCGGGAAGATAATCAGAAGATAAGCGGCAAACACGATAAAGCTGAAATGGCCAATCCAGCTGGTAAACGCATAAATACGGCCGGCGAGGGAAGAGGGCCAGTCGGCGACCAACAGGTAGCGGCTGCCTAAAATAAGCGCAAACAGAATATTAAACAGGGCAAACCAGTGCCCCCAGCTGATCATCTGGGAGACTTTTTCACGGTAGCGCTGCCGGTTGGTTACCATATTTATGAGGTCAAATCTGCAATTTAGTGGGCGTTGTCATCGCGCACGGAAGACTGCAGCGCTTCCGCAAACGAACGGGCGAGGCTGCGGCGCTGGGCCGGTGCGATGTCGGTGTTGATCAAATTGGTCACCATGTTCCCCAACACCATCAGGGAAAGATCGGTTGGCGCTTTGTCTTTTTCAAGAACCTGCGCCAGCTGCGCGAGAAGCTGTTCGACGCGCGCGTCGCTATAACGGGATGATTGTGGCATATCGTCGACTAATCAAGTGTGAAAACGCGGTATATTACCGTAACAACGCACTTTTTTCCGCAATTTTATCGCAAGCAGAACGATCAGTTTGTGCGCGCAGTTGAAAGCGGCTGCGGGCGGTGTTTGAATACGCGCCTGAGCCAAAAGGAGAGTCTACCATGAGTCTGGATATCGACCAGATTGCCCTGCATCAGTTAGTCAAACGTGATGAAAACCAGCTGGAACTGGTGCTGCGCGATACCCTGTTACCTGCCACGCAGGCGGTGGAAGAGATGGCGGAAGAGTTACACCGCGTCTATAGCGCCAAAAGCAAGGCTTACGGCCTGTTTAATGAAGACAGCGAGCTGGCGGAAGCGCTGCGCAACTGCCGCAAAGGGCAGGATGACTTCCTGGCGTTCAGCCGTGCGGCTACCGGACGCCTGCGCGACGAGCTGAGCAAATACCCGTTCGCTGAAGGCGGCGTGGTGCTGTTTCTGCACTATCGCTATCTGGCGGTGGAGTATCTGCTGGTGGCGGTGCTGAACAGCCAGTCGAGCATGCGCGTTAACGAGCAGCTCGACATCAGCAGCACGCACTATCTGGACATCAACCATGCCGATATCGTGGCGCGTATCGATCTCACCGAGTGGGAAACCAACCCGGAATCCACGCGCTACCTGACCTTCCTGCGCGGACGCGTGGGGCGCAAAGTGGCCGATTTCTTCATGGATTTCCTCGGTGCCAGCGTTGGTCTGGACACCAAAGCACAGAACCGCGGGCTGCTGCAGGCGGTAGATGATTATTGTGCCGAGTCCAGCCTCGATAAAAATGAGCGCCAGAACTATCGCCAGCAGGTCTACAGCTACTGCAATGAACAGCTGCAGGCGGGCGAGGAGATTGCGCTGGAAGATCTCTCCAGCGAGCTGCCGCCGCTGGGCGAAAAAACCTTTCAGGCGTTTACCCAGGAGCAGGGTTATGAGCTGGAAGAGCATTTCCCGGCCGACCGCAGCACCCTGCGTCAGCTGACGAAATTTGCCGGTAGCGGCGGGGGATTAACGCTTAACTTTGATGCCATGCTGCTGGGCGAGCGCATTTTCTGGGATCCGGCCACCGATACGCTGACCATCAAAGGCACGCCGCCGAATCTGCGCGATCAGCTGCAACGTCGTACCGGCGGTCAGTGATCGCCCGATATGCGCCATAAAAAAACGCCGCAGATGCGGCGTTTTTTCGTCAACCCGTTAGCGATTAAGCGCGAACGAAGTCGATGTGGTGCAGTTTTGGCTTGAACGGGTGACGCTGAACAGCCTGAACTTTAACTTTGGTTTCTTTACCGTCAACAACCAGAGTCAGCACGTCGCTGTAGAACTCAGGCTTAGCCTGCATGTTCATCACAGAGTCGTGGTCCAGTTCGATAGAAACCGCAGCGTCTTTACCGCCATAGATGATGGCCGGGAATTTGTTCGCTGCGCGCAGGCGGCGGCTCGCACCCTTACCCTGCTCTTTACGTACTTCTGCATTAATAGTGAACATCTTAAGATCTCTTCTATAGTTCCTGCTACAGGCGACCCAGCAACAGGACGGTTATTCAATACGCTTTTACGGATGCAAAAGCGGGCGGCATTATAGCCGGATTGCCACAGCGGGGCAAATGATTCCGCCGCTTAGCGCAGCTCGTTGGCGCGGCGATAGCGTCCCTGATAATCGAACATTTTTTCCCGCACCTGCCAGAAGTGGCCTTTGGCGCGCGCCACCACAAAATCGGGATGGCGCAGCAGCGGCTGCAGCGCCACCACATCAGCGGCGCTCTGCCAGCCGAGCTCCACGCCGGGCGCACGCTGATGTGGCCGCATAAACAGCTGCTCAAAGGCGGTGCGCTGCGCCGGGGTGCGCAGGCGAAAGCGCTCGCTGACGCTGGTGCCATCCTCATCAAAATAGGTGGCTTGCAGCCACTCGCCTTTATCATCGCGTCCGTGCGCCAGCGTCATACCACTGCAGCGCAGTACGCGCGCGTCTTTCAGCTTCAGCGCCGCTTTCAGCATATCATCGGGGTCGACCAGCACCTTGTCGCACTGCTGGCAGCGGCGCGCGGCGATGTCATTTTCTGCACCGCAGTCCGGGCAGCTTTTAAAGCGGAAACGGTAGTCGCACTGCGCGCGATGGCCCTCGTCATCGTCGAGCACGCCCTGACAGCGGCGGCCAAAGTGCTCAATGACGTGGCCATCTTCGGTCGCCTTGCCCCAGAAGGTATTCGCAAAGCCGCAGGCCGGACAAAACACCTGCACCGGCTGGTTATCGCTGGCGCCTTTCGCTGCGCCGACTTCGGGCGTAAAGAGATCGTGCGGGTTTCCGGCGTAATCGAGGATCAGGCAGTCGGTTTTGCCCGGTGCCAGCCGCAACCCGCGACCGACAATTTGCTGATACAGGCTGACCGATTCGGTCGGGCGCAGAATGGCGATCAAATCGACGTGCGGCGCGTCAAAGCCGGTGGTCAGCACCGCCACGTTAACCAGAAACTTAAGCTGCTGCGCTTTGAACTGCTGAATCAGCCGGTCACGCTCTTTCACCGGGGTTTCCGCCGACACCAGCGCACTGTTTTCCGGCAGCAGGCTGAGGATTTCCCGCGCGTGTTCAACGGTTGCGGCAAACACCATCACGCCGCGGCGCGTCTCAGCGAACTCGATGATCTGTCGCATGATCTGCGGCGTGACGCGCTGCTGCTGTTTCAGTTCGCGGTTAAGATCGGCCTCACTGAACAGGCCATTATTCTGCGGGATCAGCCGACTGAAATCGTACTGCACCACCGGCATATCCAGCCGCTCAGGTGGCACCAGAAAGCCATGTTTGATCATATAGCGCAGCGGCAATTCGTAGATGCAGTCACGGAACAGCGCGTTATCGTCGCCGCGCACCATGCCGTGATAGTGGTACTGGTAAATCCAGCCTTTGCCCAGGCGGAATGGCGTGGCGGTCAGCCCCAGCAGACGCAGCTGCGGATTGTGCTGGCGCAGATGGGCGAACAGCTGCTGATACTGGCTCTCCTCGTTGTCGCTGATGCGATGGCACTCATCGACGATCACCAGCGAAAAGGCGCTGTCAAAACTGGCCAGATTGCGCGCCACTGATTGCACGCTGCCGAACACCACTTTACCGTCGCTCTGCTTGCGCTGCAGGCCCGCGGCGAAGATGTCCGCCTGCAGGCCATACGCCTGATATTTACTGTGGTTCTGCTCCACCAGTTCTTTGACGTGAGCCAGCACCAGCACGCGACCGCGCGCCAGCCGCGCCAGTTCGGCGATCACCAGGCTTTTGCCGGCGCCGGTTGGCAGCACAATCACCGCTGGCGTGGCGTGGCGGCGAAAATGGGCAACGGTGGCATCAACGGCTTCTTGCTGATAGGGGCGCAGGGTAAACGACATGGGAACCGGCTTTTTCTGGAACGGACGCGCATTATGCCATGAAAGTGGCTGAAACGCAGGATCGGCACTATTAGCAGGCGAAGGTTCAGGCTATACTGCCCACACTTTTTCAACGGTTAACCCTGCTCTCAATTATGCCGTGGCCGCCGCGCTACGCTGTAAATGATTTACCGGGCAAACGCCGTTTCAGTTCCCCTCCGCAGTAACAGGCAAAAAAGCGAATTCATGCGACTCGACAAATTCATATCTCAGCAACTGGAAGTTAGCCGTGCCATCGCCGGCCGTGAAATACGTGGCAGAAAGATCACCATCAATGGCGAAGTGGTGCGCGACACCGCGTATAAAGTCCTGCCGGACGATGCCGTAGAGTACGACGGCAATCCGCTGACGGTGCAGCAGGGCCCGCGCTATTTCATGCTGAATAAACCGCAGGGCTATGTCTGCTCCACCGACGATCCGGATCATCCCACCATTCTCTATTTCATTGAGGAGCCGGCGGCGTTCAAACTGCACGCGGCAGGGCGGCTGGATATTGATACCACCGGGCTGGTGCTGCTGACCGATGATGGTCAGTGGTCGCATCGCATTACTTCTCCGCGCCATCACCTGGAGAAAACCTACCTGGTGGAACTGGAGCAGCCGCTTGACGCGGGGCTGATCGAAAAATTTGCTGCCGGCATTCAACTGCACAACGAGAAAGATCTGACCAAACCGGCGCAGCTGGAAATCCTCGATGAGAAAGCCGCGCGCCTCACCCTCAGTGAAGGGCGCTATCACCAGGTGAAACGTATGTTTGCGGCGATGGGCAACCACGTCACGGCGCTGCATCGCGAGAGCATCGGTGAGATTGTGCTGGATGAGGAGCTCGGTGAAGGCGAATACCGTGAACTGACCGAGGCGGAAATCAACAGCATCGGCCTGCCGGACGAACTGAAACAGCGTAAATAGCGGGAGACAGCGGTGCGTAAGGAAAAAAATTCACCGGTGGGATTAGTGGTGATTCTGGGATTGCTGGCCATGCTGATGCCGCTCTCCATTGATATGTATCTGCCGGCGATGCCGCAAATCGCCCGTGAATTCGCGGTGTCGGCCGGCAGCGTACAGATGACGCTGAATCTCTACATCCTCGGCTTCGCCATTGGTCAGCTGGTGTATGGCCCGCTGGCCGACAGCTACGGACGTAAACCGGTGATTGTGCTTGGCACGCTGATTTTCGCCTGCGCGGCGGCAGCCTGTGCGCTGTCGCAATCCATTGACCAGCTGATTCTGATGCGTTTCCTGCACGGGCTCTCCGCCGCCGCGGCCAGCGTGGTGATTAACGCCCTGATGCGCGACAGTTATTCGAAAGAAGATTTCTCGCGCATGATGTCGTTTGTCATGCTGATCACCACCATTGCGCCGCTGCTGGCCCCAATCATCGGCGGCTGGCTGCTGCTGCTGTGGAACTGGCACGCCATCTTCGGGACGCTGGCAATGGCCGCACTGATTACCACCGTGCTGGTGGTAACGCAGATCCGCGAAACGCTTAAGCCCGAGCAGCGGCAGCGTTTTCACCTGCGCACCACGCTGAGCAATTTTGTCGCGCTGGTGCGGCACAAACGCGCCTTCAGCTATATGCTGGCAAGCGGCTTCTCGTTTGCCGGGCTGTTTACCTTTCTTAATGCCGGGCCGTTTGTTTACATTGAAGTGAACCATGTGTCGCCGCAGAATTTCGGCTACTACTTTGGCCTCAACGTGGTGTTTCTGTTTGTCATGACGCTGATTAACAGCCGCGCGGTGCGCCGTTTCGGACCGCTGGCGATGTTCCGCCTCGGTCTGCTGATTCAGTTTGCCATGGGCATCTGGCTGCTGATTGTCAGCGCGCTTAACCTCGGTTTCCTGCCGCTGGTGTTTGGCGTGGCAATGTTTATTGGCTGCGTATCGACCGTCTCCTCCAATGCGATGGCGGTGATCCTCGACGAATTTCCTCATATGGCCGGCACCGCATCCTCGCTGGCCGGTACGCTGCGCTTTGGCGTCGGTGCGCTGGTTGGCGCGCTGCTGTCGCTGGTCAGCGTCAACAGCGCCTGGCCAATGGTCGCCACCATTGCGCTGTGCGCTACCGTCTCAATCGTGCTGTTCAGCTACGCCGCCCGTCCGCGCCACACCGCGTGATGGCGGCGGGTCGATTCTTAACCTGCTGTTATTTCACCTCCTGATTTGCCCCTCTCCGCGCTCTCGCTATGATTAATGTTTCCATATTGTGAAAATTAATTGATAAAAAAGTAACGACATTGCGTCTAAAATGATTGTTAAGCGCCGCGTAACGCGGTAAACATAGGCATAAATGCGAGAAAGCTCGCAAATAATAAAGTTGCATCACGCTTTGTGCTTAAAACGAGAAGGCTATCCTTGACGTCCGTATGCTGAGCTTGCCAGGTGGGGATTCACCGCGATGAAGCCGTCCGTTGTGAATAACGTTACTGTCTCTGGGAACCGAAACACTATGCTGCAACTCTCGGTTGTGCATCGTTTACCACAACTTTACCGCTGGTCGCTGGAACATGCCGGCGCCATTGAACGCCAGGAAGCAGCGAACGGCGCGCATGACGGGGATCTGGTCGCGCTGCGCCTGCTGAGCCATGACGGCCATCCGGCGCTGGAGATCCTGCAGCAGCTACAGGAAACGCTGGCGCAGATTCAGGTCGAGTGCAAAATTGCCGAATGTGAAGGGCAGCCGTGTTTGCTGATTCAGCGCGGCGACGAGAGCGCCACTAACTGTTGTCTGAAAAATCAGGGCGTGGCGATCGCCGAAACCTTTGACGGTCACTGAGGCCCGATCTCGCCCTGCGCGGAGGCCAGCAGCTGACGCGTATACTCTGCTGCGGGCGCGTTGAACAGCGCTTCGCATTCACCCTGTTCCACCACTTCACCCTGGCGCAACACTACCAGCTGATGACACAGCGCGCGCACCACCTGCAAATCGTGACTGATAAACAGATACGCCAGCTGATGCTGCTGCTGTAAACGGCGCAGCAGGGTGAGGATCTGCTTTTGCACCGAGCGGTCCAGCGACGAGGTGGGTTCATCCAGCACGATCAGCTGCGGCTGCAGGATGAGCGCGCGGGCAATGGCGATGCGCTGGCGCTGACCGCCAGAGAATTCCGCCGGGTAGCGGCTGCGGCTCGCTGCCTCCAGACCAACCTCTTCCATCACCGCAATGACTCTGGCTTCCTGTTCGGCAGCACTGAGCTGCGGCTGGTGCACCGCCAGCCCTTCGGCAATCACCTGCTGTACCGTCATGCGCGGATTGAGTGAAGAGTTGGGATCCTGAAACACCACCTGAATGCGCTGGCGCAGCGGCAGTAGCTGCTTCGCGCTCAGCTGATGCAGCGGCTGGCCGTCGAACCAGATCTCGCCGCGCGCAGCAATCAGGCGCAGCAGCGCCAGGCCGGTGGTGCTTTTGCCAGACCCGGATTCGCCGACTAACCCGAGGCTCTCGCCGCGCCGCAGGGTAAAACTGAGATTGTGTAGCGCGGTTTTTTCCGCCACGGTGCGCTTCAGCAGTCCACGGCGAATCGGGAAACCCACCTGCAAATTATTCACCTGCAACAGCGGCGGCGCGTCGTTCAGCGGCACCGGTGCGCCGTCCGGCTCGGCGGCCAGCAGCTCACGGGTATAAGGCTGCTGTGGCTGGCGAAACAGTGCGTCACAGCGGTTGTGTTCCACCTCGCGCCCGTTGCGCATCACCGTCACGCTGTGGGCCAGCTGACGCACAATGTTCAGGTTATGGGTAATGAACAGCATGCCCATGTTCAGTTCGCGCTGCAGTTCGCGCAGCAGCTGTAAAATCTGTGCCTGTACCGTGACATCCAGCGCCGTGGTGGGCTCATCGGCAATCAGCAGTTTGGGCTGCGTCAGCAAGGCCATGGCGATCATCACGCGCTGGCGCTCGCCGCCGGACAGCTGGTGCGGAAAATCCTGCAGGCGCGTCGCGGCCTGGCGAATGCCTACGCGATCGAGGCAGCTGAGAATTTCAGCGCGCGCCGCTTCACGCCGCATGCCACGGTGCAGCGACAGCACTTCATACAGCTGCTTTTCCACGCTGTGCAGCGGATTGAGTGACACCATCGGCTCCTGAAAAATCATCGCCATCTGGTTGCCGCGCAGCCCGCGCATCTCACGTTCGCTGGCCTGTAACACATCGCGCCCGTCAAACAGGATCTCGCCCTGCGGATAACTCACCGGCGGCTGCGGCAGCAGACGCATAACCGACAGCGCCGTCACGCTCTTGCCCGATCCCGATTCGCCCACCAGCGCCAGCGTTTCGCCAGCGTCGATACGCAGCGAGATATCTTCCACCACGCGGCGTGGCCCGAACGCCACCGCCAGATGATTCACCGTTAACAAACTCATTTAGCGCCCCCGGCTCGGATCAAAGGCATCGCGCACCGCTTCGCCGATAAAAATCAGCAGCGACAGCAGCAGGGCGAGGGCGAAGAAGCCGGAAAGGCCAAGCCACGGTGCCTGTAAATTGTTTTTTCCCTGCAGCAGCAGTTCGCCCAGCGACGGCGAGCCCACCGGCAGGCCGAAGCCGAGAAAATCCAGTGAGGTCAACGTGGTGATCGAACCGCACAGGATAAACGGCAGAAAGGTGAGCGTGGCGACCATGGCGTTGGGCAACATGTGGCGCAGCATGATGCGGCTATCGCTCACGCCCAGCGCGCGCGCGGCGCGGATATAGTCAAAGTTACGCGTGCGCAAGAACTCGGCGCGCACGACGCTCACCAGGCTCATCCAGCCGAAAATCACCGTCAGCAGTAACAGCCACCAGAAATTGGGCTGAATCACGCTGGAGAGCAGAATCAGCATGAACAACGTCGGCATGCCGGACCACACTTCAATCAATCGCTGGCCGATGAGGTCTACGCGGCCACCAAAGTAGCCCTGCAGGGCACCCACCACAATGCCAATCACGCTGGAGAACAGCGTTAACAGCAAACCGAACAGCAGCGAGATGCGCGTGCCGTACAGCAGGCGCGCCAGTACATCGCCACCGTTAGCATCGGTACCCAGCCAGTTTTGCGCGGACGGCGGTGACGGGAAGGGCACGTCGGTGGCGAAATGAATGGTGCTGTCGCTGAAGCGGATGGGAGCCCATAGCGCCCAGCCCTGCTGATCAATACGTTGTTTCAGCCACGGATCCTGATAATCGGCCGCCGTGGCAAACTGGCCGCCAAAATCACTCTCGCTGTAGTTAAACAGCAGCGGTGCGTACCAGCGCTGCTGGTAATGCACCAGCAGCGGTTTGTCATTGGCTAATAATTCCGCGCCCAGCGACAGCACAAAAATGAGCAGAAACAGCCACAGCGACCAGTAGCCGCGCCGGTTATGACGAAAGCGCTGCCAGCGCTGCTGGTTAA
This sequence comes from Pantoea sp. Cy-640, assembly GCF_011752635.1. Lineage (NCBI taxonomy): Bacteria > Pseudomonadati > Pseudomonadota > Gammaproteobacteria > Enterobacterales > Erwiniaceae > Pantoea > Pantoea sp. Cy-640. The sequence goes on from NZ_VWXB01000003.1 coordinate 447,362, forward strand.
CGGGAGATAAACGCATCAGCGGCCCTCAAAATCAATGCGTGGATCGACCAGCGTATAGGTCAGATCGCTGAGAATATTCATCAGCAGGCCAATCAGCGTAAAGATATACAGCGTGCCGAACATCACCGGATAGTCGCGCTGAATGGTGGCATCATAGCCGAGCAGCCCCATGCCGTTGAGTGAGAACATCACCTCAATCAGCACCGAGCTGGTGAAAAACATACTGATAAAGGTGGCGGGAAACCCGGCGATCACCAGCAGCATGGCGTTGCGGAACACGTGGCCGTACAGGATGCGCTTCTCATCCAGGCCCTTGGCGCGCGCCGTGACGACGTACTGTTTGCGCACCTCATCTAGGAACGAATTTTTCGTCAGCATGGTCAGGGTGGCAAAGCCGCCAATTACCGTAGCCAGCACCGGCAGGGTGATATGCCACAGGTAATCGCTGATTTTGCTGTACCACGGCAGCGTGTCAAACTGCGGCGAAGTGAGGCCACGTAGCGGGAACCAGTCGAGATAGCTGCCGCCGGCAAACAGCACAATCAGCATGATGGCAAACAAAAACGCCGGAATTGAGTAGCCGATGATGATAAAGATGCTGCTCCAGATATCAAACGCGCTGCCGTTGCGCACCGCTTTTTTGATGCCCAGCGGAATCGACACCAGATAGATGATCAGCGTGCTCCACAACCCGAGGCTGATCGACACCGGCAGGCTCTCTTTAATCAGCTGCAGCACCGAGGCGTTACGAAACAGGCTGTCGCCAAAGTCAAAACGCAGGTAATTCCACAGCATTTCGCCATAGCGCTGCAGCAGTGGCTTATCGAAGCCGTAGCGATGGGTTATTTCTGCCACCACCTCCGGATCCAGCCCGCGCGCGCCGCGGTACTGGCTGTCGCCGGGATTGTCGCGCACCAGCGCACCGCGCGCACCGCTGTCACTGCCGCCGCTGCCAGGCAGACCGGTACTATGACCAAACTGGATGTTGGCCAGCGCCTGATCGACCGGACCACCCGGCGCAATCTGTACGATAAAGAAATTCAGGGTGATGATGGCCCACAGCGTGGGAATAATCAGCAACAGCCTGCGCAGGAGATAAGCACCCAAACCGCTCTCCTCAGCGTCGATCGGCCGGTAAACGACCGGCTTTGTTCACATCGTACCACCAGTTTTCCAGCCCGGTGGCAAACGCCGGTTTAATCTGCGGATGGGAAAACTTGTCCCACCAGGCCAGCCGCTGTTCGGCGTTGTACCACATCGGAATCATGTAGGCGTTCCACAGCAGCAGGCGATCCAGCGCCTGACCGAGCGGCAGCAGCGCTTTTTCATCGCCCTGATGCGCCACGATCTGCTGCACGAAATGGTCGACCAGCGGATCTTTTACCCGCGCGGTGTTCCACGAGGAGCTGATGTAATCCGACTGCCAGACATACTGCAGGCTGGTGGAGGGCCACGGCATCGCCTGATAAAGCGACGGAATCATGTCGTAATCGCCTTCGCGCAGCCGGCGCAGATATTGCGAACTGTCCACCTGACGCAGCGTCATCGTAATGCCAAGCCGTGCCAGGCTGTGCTGGAACGGCAGCGCCCAGTCGTTCTGAGAACCGCTGCGCAGCAACAGTTCAAACTGAAACGGCTGGCCGGTTTTCACGTTTACTAACTGCTGATTTTTGATCTGCCAGCCGGCCTGCTTCAGCAGCGCCATCGCCCGCAGCAGATTGTTGCGGTCAAAGCCGCTGCCGTCAGAGTGCGGCGGCGCGTAGGCGTTGTTAAAGACCTCGGCAGGCAGCTGCGCCTTGTAGGGCGCGAGCAGGACCAGCTGATCGGCGTCTGGATAGCCTTTGGCGGCGTAAGCGGTGTTCTGGAAGTAGCTGTCGGTCCGCTTGTAAGCGCCGTAGAACAGCGCTTTGTTCATCCACTCAAAATCAAACGCCAGCGTCAGCGCCTCGCGCACGCGGCGGTCGGCAAACAGTGCTTTCTCGTTATTGAACGCCAGCCAGCGCGTGTCGGTGGCGACGTCATTCGGCGTGGTGGCTTTCACAATGGCGTGGCTGGTGAAGTTGCGCCCGCGATATTGTGTGGCCCATTTCTTCGCCGAACTCTCCTCGCGCAGGTCATAGGCACCGGCCTTAAACGCTTCAAAAGCCACGTTGTCATCAAGATAGTAGTCGTAGCGCAGGGTATCAAAATTAAAGCGACCGCGGTTCACCGGCAGATCGGCCGCCCAGTAGTTCTTCACCCGGCTATATTGGATGAACTGGCCGGATTTGTACGAAGTGACGCGGTAAGGCCCGCTGGCGAGCGGCGGATAGCCAATCGGCTCATTGAATTTTTTGTTCTGCCAGAATTTTTCCGGCAGCACCGGCAGCGTAATCCAGCTCAGCACCAGGTCTTTATCTGGTTTGGGCATCTCAATGCGCACCGTCAGCCGGTTCAGCGCTTTCACCTGCACGCCACGAAACGCCACGCGAAACTGCGGCACGCCTTCGGTCATGAATTTGCCGAAGGTGAAGGCGACATCCTGCGCGGTGATCGGCGTACCGTCCTGAAACTGCGCGTGCGGATTGATTGACACCTCCATCCAGTGATAATCGCTGGGATAGCGTGCTGATTCGGCGATCAGCGGATAGTAGCTGCCGGGCTCATCGTCTGAGGTGGTAAACAGGCCGTCGTACAACGTGTCAGTGCCGATACCGGGGTTGCCGCGCGACGCATAGCGGTTGAAGTTGTCGTAAGTGCCTACCACGGCGAGGGTGATCTTGCCGCCTTTTGGCGCCGCCGGATTGGCATAATCATAATGGCTGAAGTTGACCGCGTATTTCGGTTCGCCCAGCTTCGCAAAGGCATAGCTTTCATGAATAGTAACCGCGTGCACCGGCGCAATGGCGCTGCACATCAGTAGTGCTGTGGCAAGACGAAGCAGCATAAGTGGGGCGCTCTCCTGTGGTAATCCGCACTGTATGGTAGCAGTTTCATGCGCGGTACGTGACGTTAACCCAAACTGGCCTGGCTCTGATAGTAGCTGATCAGCTTTTCCGGGCGCAGCGGGCGGCTAAACAGATACCCCTGCAGATGCGTGACGCCCCGATTAACCAGCCAGGCCGCCTGGTCGCCGGTTTCCACTCCTTCCGCCACAGTTTTCAGGTTGAGTTTCTTTGCCAGCAGCAACACGGTGTCAAGCACCGGCGAGGTTACGGTTTCGGTGCCGATACTCTGCACAAAGCCGCGATCGATTTTCAGGTAGTCGAACGGATATTTTTCCAGATAGATCAGCGCGCTATGGCCAGTGCCGAAATCATCGATGGCAATCTTGAAATTGTGTTCATGCAGCCAGGCGAAGATTTCGCCGGCGTTCTTCTCCCGCACCATGGTGCGCTCGGTGATTTCAAATACATAGTTAAAATGATCGGCGGGCATACTGGCGATCCACGCCTGCACGTCGCGGCGAAAACTGGCCGATGCCAGATGCTGCGGTGACATATTCAGACTGAGACGGGTGCCGCGCGGCAGTTGCTGACAGAGAAAACGCGCGTCGCGCGCTACCAGGCTGAACAGATGTTGGGTCAGAGGAATAATCAGGTTCTGCGCTTCGGCGTGGCTGATAAATACATCGGGTGGGATCATGCCTTCAACCGGGTGAGTCCAGCGCAGCAGCGCTTCAACGCCATAGGGTTTGCCGTTGTGTGCCGTTACCAGCGGCTGATACTCAACGTGAAACTGACCGCGCCGGATGCCGAGCAGGATTTCACGTCCCGGTCGCTGATGCAGCGACAGCAGCAGCCAGCTGATTGCGGCAACCAGCAGCGCCAGCAGCAGGCCGGTCAGCAACGCCAGCGTGTAATCGCGTGAGGCCAGCGTGCTGCCGTAAAGCACAAAGCGCATGCTGCCGTCATCAAGCGTCAGGTCGGTGAGGGCGGGCGGCAAATCGCGGCTGCGCACCACCTGGCTGGTGCCGCTGAGCAGCGCGCTGTCGCCTGCCACCAGCGCCATGCGCGTGATTTCGGGATGGTAAGAGGCCAGCAGCTGGTAAGGCGTCATGCTGAGGTTCATGGTGGCGAGGATGCCGGTTTCGTTCGCTCCCGGACTTTTCAGCCACAGCGCCAGCGCTGGCTTGGCGGGCTGCAGCGGTGTGCCGGGCAGCAGGCGGACGTCACGGTCGCGCTCCAGCTCTGAATCGGGTGAAATGGCGCTGGCGGCCAGCAGAAATGCGCCGGTAGCCGAAGAGCAGTAAGCGTTGCCGTCGCGTACCAGTAATATCGCGCGAATGTTGCCGGCAAAGGCGGCGCGAGAGGTCAGCTCACGGTTGACGCTGTTGCAGCTGAGTTGAGTGTATTGCTGCAGTGGATAAAGGCTCTCGACCAGGGTTGACATCACCTGTTGCAGATCGTCACGGCTGTGAGCCAGCAGCTGCTGGTGTTGCTGGACGCGTTTTTGCCAGGTCAGCGTGAGCAGGACGGTGACAAACAGGATAAAAAACGCGACCCCAATAATTACGCTACTCCAGGCGATGCGCCGCGAGTAGCTGGCATGACGATTTAACGTCCCCGACAGTGGCATGGAGTTGGTTCCCCTGATCTTGCCCTTTTTATTATAAAAACGCATACAACTGTGCTGGTTCAAGGCAACGAGAATATAACGAGGCTGCGCGAAAAGTCTCGTTATATTTTTGATTCACAATTACTTTTTCCGTCATGGATTTGGCTTAAGCAACCGCAGACGAAAAAAAACGCTGCCGGGGCAGCGTTTTCAGATTCTCTGGCTGAGAACATCAGGAAGGAAGGGGATTAACTGGGATTTTTTGCCAGTACCCGACGCGCTTCGCGGTAGCGGTTTTTCCAGTAACTGTCGTTAAGGCTGGAAATCATCACGCCGCTGCTGGTAGACGCGTGTACAAAATTGTCGTTGCCGAGATAGATGCCGACATGGCGACCGGTGGAGCCGGCGCGGAACAGCACTAAATCACCCGGACGCAGTTTACTGCGTGAAATCTCTTTACCGCTGTCCTGCTGTTCCGATGTGGAACGCGGCAGCTCTAAACCAAACTGTTCGCGAAAGGTGCGCTGAACAAAAGCAGAGCAGTCAATGCCGCGTTTGGTGTCGCCGCCTAAGCGATAACGCACACCTTTCCAGTCACTGTACTGCTCCATGATGCGGGACTTAACGTCCACGTTCTGCACCATTTGTTCAAATTCGTCCTGAGACGCCTGAAGTAAAAAACCATTCTGGTTGTTAACTTCATGATTCTCGTTATTCGCGTTCTGACCGTTATGGGTACTGCTACATGCCGATAAGAGGGTTGCTAATGCTACTGCGGGAATAATCCGCCTGAGGTATCTCAGAATTGGTTGAGACTTGACCATTGTACGTGTTTTCCTTCGATGTCCTTACGACAGAATGTCGCCAGCCAGATGACAAAACGGGTTGAGATTAATAAGTGCGACCCTCTAAGACAATTCCTTAATTACTAAAATGTGTTAATGCACACATTTTTGTTGCTTAAGGTACCGAATTTTATGCTGCACGGTAGTAATCGGAGTTGAGGTTAACCGATTACAGACCGCGTGGCGAGTGCTTTTATATAAATTTTTATAGGTTTTTTTGATGTGAAATCAATCTGTAACACAACGGTTACTTTATCAACAACTGGTAGCGATTTAAGCGTCAATTAGCGGCAGGAACAGCGGCTAATTCTGGCGCTAAGGGAGATTTTAAGAGGGTTCTGACTGGACAGGCCAGGAATAACGCCATTGTCAGACGATTTGACGCATAGGTTTTTCTTTTATCAGAAAACGCTTAGTTCGCTAATAATTTATTGCAGGATTAAATAAGCGCAGGCGATCTTAAAAACAGGAAATAATCGCCCGCGCTAAACAATTACGCCTGGGGTTTATATTTTCCGGGCAGCGAACGATAGAGCCAGTTCACCAGTTTGTCGCTGGCCGGTGTTAATAACCACCAGCTCAGGCCCACCAGCACCACCGACAGCGAACCGACCGCGATATCGGTAAACCAGTGCGCACCCGCCATCACGCGCGGCAGGGAAAAGAGCACCACAATCAGCAGGCCCATCAGGAAGGCGCGGAAGCCGAAATAGCGCCACATAAAGCAGGCGAAGATAATCAGCATCATGCCATGGTCGCCGGGGAAGCTGTCTCTGGACGCATCTTTTGCCGGAATGCCGGTCAGTTCGCTGACGCGATGCACGTTATCAAAGAACAGCGTCGGGCTGGCATGCTTAACCGGCAGCAGGTGGCCCAGCTGGTTAAGAATCACCGCCGTCAGCAGCATGGTGATACCAATCGCCAGCATACGACGTCGGCCCTGCGGCGTTTCGCGGCGCCAGAACCACAGATAGAGCAGGCCCATCGCCAGCAGCGACACCGCATCAAAACCGCGGAAATTGGTGATCGCCACCAGCAGCGCAAAGCCGTGATGGTCGACCATCTGGTCGTTAAAGCCAAAAAAGATGCCTTTGTCGAGAGCGAACCAGAACCCGTGCTCCGGCGGCAGATACCACGACATAAATAGCATCACACCCAGCGCATTCAGCAGCAGGATGGTGATCAAACGAGAAGTGCGCATAAAAGTAACTCAAAAAGAAAAAAATAACGGGCAAACCTACCGCAGCTAATTTAAACGAATCTTCAACAGGGCAGTCTGCAAGGCGTTCCAGTCGGTGGCCTGATGGTGGATCAATTCGATACGGCTATCGGGTGGCGTGACCGGGCGCGTTTCGATGAACAGGTCTTCGCCCTGACGGTTAATGCTGACCAGACCGTCAGCGGTACGCAGCACGCCTTTCACGCGATCCACCGGCGCAAGCCGCGCCCACTCTAAAGCCGGAATGGTATCGAACACCGTGTCACCATCGAAAATCCAGCCACAGGAAGCATAGCCCTGACCTTCATTTAACGCACGACGCCAGCGCGCTTCGCCTTCCAGTTTCAGCGCCGCCAGCCCCTGCGGGCGTGACGAATGATGATGATGCGCGGCATCGGGTACCGCACGATCCGCCAATGCCGGCTGACTCAGCAACGCCGGATCAATATTGCCCCAGCTGGCTTCCACCAGTTGACGGTCGCCCAGATGCTGCTGCTGCCAGCTCGCCAGCCGCTGGCGATCTTCCGCATCCCACTTGTCGCTTTTGTTGGCGATGATGATGTCTGCGGCGATCAGCTGGTCGCGAAAGTTTTCATTCTCCGTGACGCGCGTATCGGATAACTGACGCGGATCGAGCAGCGTCAGCGTGGCCTCCACGCGGATCCACGGCTGATAGACCGCTGCGCGCAGCATATTCAGTAACTGTTTGGGATGGCCAAGGCCGGTGGGTTCGATAATCAGACGGTCCGGCTGAGTCTGCTTCAGCAGCATATTCAGCCCGACCTGCAGAGGCAGGCCGTTAACACAGCACATGCAGCCGCCGGGGATCTCTTTCAGCGTGGCGCCGCGGTCGGCGAGCAGGGCGCCGTCAATGCCGATCTCGCCAAACTCGTTGACCAGAATGGCCCACTTTTCATTGGCCGGTTTGTGCGCCAGCAGATGTAACAGGGTGGTGGTTTTACCGCTACCGAGAAAACCGGTAATCAGGTTCACGCGCGTCATGATTTACTCCGTTAAAATAGCCGCGCCGGACAACCGCATCCGGCGCGCAGGCTGTTGTTATACTATAACAATCAACCGCCGCCGGAGAAAATCGTGCGCTTAATCGGCGCGTCCCATATAACGACGCTCGGCAATATGGATACGGATGCGATCGCCATTGCTCAGGTACTCCGGCACCTGAATCGACAGCCCGGTGCTCATGCCCGCCGGTTTGGTGCGCGCACTGGCGGATGCCCCTTTGATGCCAGGTGAGGTATCAACAATCTCCATGTCTACCGTCTGCGGCAGTTCCAGCGCCAGCACCTGACCATCCATGGTAAGCACCTGGATACCGGGAATGCCGCCTTCCGGAATAAACAGCAGCTCTTCTTCGATCTGATCTTTTTTAAAGCTGTACGGCGTGTAATCTTCGTCATCCATAAACACGTATTCGTCGCCGTCGATGTATGAGAAGGTCACCGCGCGGCGGCTGAGCTGGATGGCATCAATAATGTCGTCGCCCTTGAAGCGCTCTTCAACTTTCAGGCCGGTGCGCACATCGGTGAAACGCATCTTGTACAGCGTGGCGGCGCCGCGCGCGCTCGGGCTCTGGACATCGATATCCTTCACCAGCAACAGTTTACCGTTCCAGGTGACGGCCATTCCTTTTTTGATTTCGTTTGCCTTTGGCATAATGCTTGACTCGCTATAACCAGGTAGATGCGCGCCAACTTACTCGCGCGGTGAAAAACAGGCAAGTGAGGCCGGTGAAAATTGTTGGTCGCGCATAGAATTCCGCGGTGCAGACTGCTATTGTCGGCCGCTAATCTTTGCAGGAGCGCATGATGTTATGTCGAGACCAGTGCGGTGCCTGCTGCACAGCCCCCTCCATCTCTTCCCCCATTCCCGGTATGCCTGACGGCAAACCGGCCAATACCCGCTGCGTTCAGCTCGACGAACAGCAGCGCTGCAAGATCTTTGGTTCGCCGCTGCGTCCGGCGGTGTGTGCCGGTTTACAGCCACAGGTGGAGATGTGCGGCAACAGCCGCGCCGACGCCATGATCTACCTGCTGCAGCTGGAAGCCGATACCGCGCCCTGAGTTTAAGCTGACGCGAGCTGAACAGCACGCTCGTCACAGGTACCGCGTTACAGCAACGCGTCAGCGCGCCCGCTGTGAAAAATCCTAAATCCGCCGCGAAGTGTGCGGAGCATCAAAAATCTGCTACGCCGATTGCGCATTTTCTTGCCTGTAATCGGGGGCTGTACCATATTCCCTGAAACGTTTCAGCGTTGTCCTCCCGGCTAAGTCCGTGTCGCACAGCGTATTTTTTCGCCATCAGGCTGAAACGATTCACTTTCAGCAAGCGAGGAGAAATATGTTCCAGCTCGAAGTTCAGGCCATTCACACCGGCGCCAGCGCGTCCGATAAAGAACAGGCCATTCGTCAGGTTGCCGCTGCGCTTACTGCGGCCGGAAATGTGGCCGAAGGCTACGTCGACGGCATGCTGGCGCGCGAACAGCAAACCACCACCTTTCTCGGCAACGGCATCGCCATTCCGCACGGCACCACCGATACCCGCGATCTGGTGCTGAAAACCGGCGTGCAGGTTTATCAGTTCCCGCAGGGCGTGGACTGGGGCGATGGCCAGACAGCATACGTCGCCATCGGCATTGCCGCTAAATCTGACGAGCACCTCGCGCTGCTGCGCCAGCTGACCCACGTATTAAGCGATGACAGCATCGCGGAGCAGCTGAAATCTGCCTCTGCTGAAGAGCTGCGCGCGCTGCTGATGGGTGAAAAGCAGGCCGCTGAATTCCAGTTCGATACGTCGCTGATCGCCACTGACGTGGCCGCCAGCGATCTGATGACGCTGCAGGCGCTGAACGCCGGTCGTCTGCAGGCGGCCGGTGCCGTTGACGCCAGCTTTGTCGCAGACGTCGTCTCGCACGCGCCGCTCAGCCTCGGTCAGGGCATCTGGCTGAGCGACAGCACGCACGGCAACCTTAACAGCGCGGTGGCAGTGAGCCGCAGCGCGACGCCGCTGACGCATCAGGGCGAACCGGTAGCGCTGCTGCTGACGGTCGCCGCCACCGATCAGCGCCCGCTTGAGGTGCTGGGTTACCTCAGCAATCTGCTGCTGAACAAGCAGGCTGAACGCCTGCTGAAGGCGGACGCGGCAGGCATTCTCGCGCTGCTGACCAGCGAAGTGGATGAAGCTGCGGACGTCTTAACCGCGGAATTCACCATCCGCAACGAGCACGGTCTGCATGCGCGTCCGGGCACCGCGCTGGTGAGTGTGATCAAGCAGTTCAACAGCGATATCACCGTGACCAATCTCGACGGCAGCGGTAAGCCGGCTAACGGGCGCAGCCTGATGAAGGTGGTCGCGCTGGGCGTGAAGAAAGGCCATCGTCTGCGTTTCACCGCCAGCGGTGACGATGCGCAGCAGGCACTGCACGCTATCGAAGAAGCCATTAATAGCGGTCTGGGCGAGGGGGCAGCATGAGTCGTCGCGTTGCCACTATCACCCTGAACCCGGCGTACGATCTGGTCGGCTACACGCCGGAGATCGAGCGCGGCGAAGTTAACCTGGTCAAAACCACCGGGCTGCACGCTGCGGGTAAAGGCATCAATGTCGCCAAAGTGCTGAAAGATCTCGGCATCGACGTTACCGTCGGCGGCTTCCTCGGCAAAGAGAATCAGGACGGCTTTCAGCAGCTGTTCAGCGAACTCGGTATCGCTAACCGTTTTCAGGTGGTGCAGGGGCGTACCCGCATTAACGTTAAGCTGACGGAAAAAGACGGCGACGTCACCGACCTCAACTTCTCGGGCTTTGACGTCACGCCACAGGACTGGGACCGCTTCACCGCCGACTCGCTGACCTGGCTGGGCCAGTTCGATATGGTGTGCGTCAGCGGCAGCCTGCCAGCGGGCGTTGCGCCGGACGCGTTCACCAAATGGATGAGCGATCTGCGCACCCACTGCCCGTGCATCATTTTTGACAGCAGCCGTGAAGCGCTGGTGGCCGGTCTGAAAGCGGCACCGTGGCTGGTTAAACCCAATCGCCGCGAGCTGGAGATCTGGGCTGGCCGCAAGCTGCCGACGCTGCAGGATGTGATTGACGCCGCGCACCAGCTGCGCGAGCAGGGCATTGCCCACGTGGTGATCTCCCTCGGTGCGGAAGGCGCGCTGTGGGTCAATGCCTCTGGCGAATGGATCGCCAAACCACCTGCGTGTGAAGTGGTCAGCACCGTAGGCGCCGGAGATTCGATGGTTGGCGGCCTGATTTATGGCCTGCTGATGCGGGAATCCAGTGAACACACGCTGCGTCTGGCGACGGCGGTGGCGGCCATGGCCGTCAGCCAGAGCAACGTCGGCGTGACCGATCGTACCCAGTTGGCCGCGATGATGGCGCGCGTCGACTTACAACCCGTTAACTAACAGCAGGAGAGCGATAATGAAAACGCTGCTGATAAAAGATTCTTCACTCGGCCTGGCATCAGGCCATTTAGCCTCGGAACGTCTGCAGGCGGCGGCAGGGCAGGCGGGACTGACGCTGGTCGACAGCGCCGCGGACGCCGAACTGGTGCTGGTGATTGGCCAGCAGGTTACCGACAACGCGCAGCTCGCCGGCAAGTCCGTTGCCCTCGTGGATGTGCAGCAGGCGCTGCGCGATCCGCAGGCGGCGCTGGCGCTGGCTAAAGATGCGGCGCAACCGTGGCAGCCGGCTGCGGCAACCCCGGCGGCAAGTGCACCGGCGCAGAGCGCCGGGCAGAAACGTATTGTGGCCGTCACTGCCTGTCCGACCGGCGTGGCGCATACCTTCATGGCAGCCGAGGCGATTGAAGCGGAAGCCAGCAAGCGCGGCTGGTGGGTAAAAGTGGAAACCCGCGGCTCAGTGGGCGCCGGCAACCCGATCACCCCGGAAGAAGTGGCGGCGGCCGATCTGGTGATCGTTGCGGCGGATATCGACGTTGACCTGGCGAAATTTGCCGGCAAGCCGATGTACCGCACCTCCACCAGTCTGGCGCTGAAGAAAACCGCACAGGAGCTGGATAAAGCGCAGGCGGAAGCCAAAGTCTGGCAGCCTTCCGGCAACCAGGCGGCAGCCAGCCAGAGCGACAGCAAAGAGAAAGCCGGTGCCTATCGGCATCTGCTGACCGGCGTATCTTATATGCTGCCGATGGTGGTCGCCGGCGGTCTGAGCATTGCGCTGTCATTCGCCTTCGGGATTACCGCGTTTAAAGAGCAGGGCACCTTAGCCGCGGCGCTGATGCAGATCGGTGGCGGCAGCGCCTTTGCGCTGATGGTGCCGGTGCTGGCGGGCTTTATCGCCTTCTCGATTGCTGACCGTCCGGGCCTGACGCCAGGTCTGATTGGCGGCATGATCGCCACCAGCATCAACGCCGGTTTCCTTGGCGGCATCATCGCCGGTTTCATCGCCGGTTACGCCGCCAAACTGCTGAGCAGCAAAGTGAAGCTGCCGCAAAGTATGGAAGCGCTGAAGCCGATTCTGATCATTCCGCTGGTGGCCAGTCTGATTACCGGCCTGCTGATGATTTACGTGGTAGGCAAACCGGTTGCCGGCATCATGAGCGGCCTGACCAGCTGGCTGGCGAACATGGGCACTGCTAACGCGGTCCTGCTGGGCGCGATTCTGGGCGGCATGATGTGTACCGACATGGGCGGTCCGGTGAACAAAGTGGCTTACGCGTTTGGTGTTGGTCTGCTGAGTTCGCAAACCTACGCGCCGATGGCCGCGATCATGGCGGCCGGTATGGTGCCACCGCTGGCGATGGGGCTGGCAACGCTGGTAGCGCGTCGTAAGTTCAATAAAGGTCAGCAGGAGGGCGGTAAAGCCGCGCTGGTACTCGGCCTGTGCTTTATCTCCGAAGGTGCCATTCCGTTTGCGGCGCGTGATCCGATGCGCGTGCTGCCATGCTGCATAGTGGGTGGCGCAGTGACCGGTGCGATCTCCATGGCGATGGGGGCCAAACTGATGGCGCCGCACGGCGGGCTGTTCGTCCTGCTGATTCCAGGCGCCATTACCCCGGTGCTGGGTTACCTGCTGGCGATTGTGATTGGTACGCTGATTGCGGGTCTGGGCTATGCGATTCTGAAACGTCCGGAAGAGGAACTGGTCAAAGCCGCGTAACGGCAGTCAGGAACAACAAAGGGAGCCGCGGCTCCCTTTTTAATTGGCGACAGGCCCCGGTGAAACCCGTTACGCCTGCTGCTCGGCCTTCAGCCAGGCAATTTCATCCTTCCAGATATCCGGATTGATGGTTTCGAGAATCATCGGGATACCGTCAAAACGCGCATCCTTCATCAGCCAGCTAAACGCGGTCTTGCCAATGTTGCCCTCGCCGAGGCTGTGATGGCGATCCACGCGGCTGCCGAGCGTGGATTTGGCATCGTTAAGGTGCATACCGCGCAGATACTGGAAGCCCACCACGCGCTCAAACTCGGCAAAGGTGGCTTCACAGGCAGCTTCGCTGCGTAAATCATATCCGCCAGCGAAGGCGTGGCAGGTGTCGATGCATACGCCGACGCGCGATTTATCCTCGACGTGGTCAATAATCGCCGCGAGGTGTTCAAAGCGGAAACCGAGGTTGCTGCCCTGACCGGCGGTATTCTCAATCACCGCTACCACGTTGTGGGTTTTATCCAGCGCAATGTTGATCGACTCGGCGATGCGCTTCAGGCAGGCATCTTCATCAATCTGCTGCAGGTGGCTGCCGGGATGGAAGTTGAGCAGCGTCAGACCAAGCTGTTCGGCGCGCTGCATCTCATCGATAAACGCCTCGCGCGATTTCTCCAGCGCGTCCATCACCGGGTGGCCGAGGTTAATCAGATAGCTGTCGTGCGGCAGGATTTGCGCGGCGCTAAAGTTGTATTGATCGCAGGTGGTTTTAAAAGCGTCGATCACCTGCGCAGAGAGCGGCGCGGCTTTCCACTGGCGCTGATTTTTAGTGAACAGCGCAAAGGCTGTGGCTTCGATTTCATGGGCACGGATCACTGCCTGGTCTACGCCGCCGGATGCGCTTACGTGTGCGCCGATATATTTCATGCCGCTCTCCTGAATGGGCGATTGCTGATGCAAAACGCCCATGATAGCGGATGCGCTTACGCCATGAAATGTTGCACCAGCACATTCAGTGCGCCGCCGCCGAGAATCAGCCAGATAAACATCAGCAGACCAAGCAGCAGCGGTTTGACGCCCGCCTGCTTCAGCGCGCCGAAACGGGTGGTTAAGCCCAGCGCCGCCATCGCCATCGCCAGCAGCAGATTCGCCAGCTGATTCAGTCCCGACACCACCGGCGGTGGCAGCAGGTGCAGCGAGTTAAACAGCGCCACCACAATAAACAACAGGGCAAACCACGGAAAGCGGATCGGCTGCTGTGCCTGACGCTGGTGGCTGCGCTGGCGCTGCAGCCAGCTGCCGAGGATCAGCAGAAACGGTGCCAGCATCATCACCCGCAGCATCTTGGCGATGACTGCCGTGTTCTCCGTTTCCGCGCCCATCGCATGGCCGGCCGCCACTACCTGCGCCACTTCGTGCAGCGTCGAGCCGGTAAAGACGCCAAAGTGCTGCGCGCTGACCTGCGGCAGCAGCGTCCAGAGAAACGGGTACAGCACAATGCCGACGGTGCCAAACAGCACCACGGTGGCCACCGCGACCGCCACTTTCGACGGTGCGGCTTTGATCACCGGTTCACTTGCCAGCACCGCTGCCGCACCGCAAATGCTGCTGCCGGCACCAATCAGCCACACGGTTTCGCGATCCATTTTCAGTAAACGGATGCCGATCAGGCAGGTGATCAGAAAGGTTGAGCTCAGCACCAGCACATCAATCAGCACGCCGCTGACGCCGACATCGGCGATCTGCTGCACGGTGATGCGGAAGCCGTAAAGAATGATGCCGAGGCGCAGCAGTCGCTGTTTGGCCAGCAGCACACCACTGTCGCACGGGGTCGCAACGCGGGGATACAGGCTATTACCCAGCACGATGCCGATAATGATAGCCAGCGTCAGCGCGCCGAATCCCGCGCCAGCCAGCCACGGCTGATTGGCCAGCCACGCGGCACCTGCGGCGATGGCGGCGGTCAGCAGCAGTCCCGGCAGCCAGCGATGAACATGAAAAGGGGTTTTGTTGACGCTTAGTTCAGCCATAATACGCTTCTCCTCAGTGAGGCTTTAGCGTGCGCCTGGCTGGCTTAAAAGTGAAATTGATAATATATTTATAATCAACCGGAATAAGTGATAAGGAAGGGCAACAATGTTCATGCGCTTGCGCCGCTGGGCGAAGCTCATCAAACGGGACGTGCTGACGCTGTGGTTTGCCTGTCGCGATCCGCGTACGCCGTGGTGGTTTAAGCTGCTGGCGTTTGGCATCGTCGCTTATGCGCTCAGCCCCATCGATCTGATTCCGGACTTCATCCCGATTATTGGCCTGCTGGATGACGCGATTATCATCCCGCTCGGCGTGATGATCCTGCTGCGTCTGCTGCCGCGCGACGTGCGCATCAGCAGCGCCGAACGCGCCGAGGTGCAGCGGGCGTGCGGCAAAAAGATCGTCAGCTGGAGCGGCCTGATTCTGATGCTGCTGATCTGGCTGGCGGTGGTGATCTATCTGGTGAAGCGGTACGCCATGTAAGGAGCACGCATGCACATTACGCTGCGTCAGATTGAAGTGTTTACCGAGGTGCTGAAAACCGGCTCCACCACTCAGGCCTCGCAGGTGCTGGCGCTGTCGCAGTCGGCGGTCAGCGCGGCTCTGGCCGATCTGGAAAGTCAGCTCGGTGTACAGCTGTTCGACCGCGTCGGTAAACGGCTGGTGCTCAACGAGCACGGCCGGCTGCTCTATCCGCGTGCGGTCGGGCTGCTGGAGCAGGCGATTGAGATCGAACAGCTGTTTAAAGAGGACAACGGAGCGATTCGCCTGTTTGCCAGCAGCACCATCGGCAACTATCTGCTGCCGGGGATGATCGCCGCGTATCGTCGCGATTTTCCCACGCTGCCGCTGGAGCTGAGCGTCGGCAACAGCCAGGACGCCATCAATGCGGTGGCCGATTTTCGCGTCGACATTGGCCTGATTGAAGGGCCGTGCCATGAGCCGGATATCATCAGCGAACCGTGGCTGGAAGATGAACTGGTGGTGTTCGCCGCGCCGGATGCGCCGCTGTTACGGCAGCCGGTGACGCTGGAGACGCTGGCCGCTGCGCCGTGGATCCTGCGCGAGCGCGGTTCCGGTACGCGTGAGATTGTCGATTACCTGCTGCTGTCGCACCTGCCGCAGTTTCAGCTGGGGATGGAGTTGGGCAACTCAGAGGCGATTAAACACGCGGTGCGCCACGGCATGGGCATCAGCTGCTTATCGCGCCGGGTGATTACCGATCTGCTTGAGGCGGGCACGCTGACGGAAGTGCCGGTGCCCCTGCCGCGCCTGACGCGCACCCTGTATCGCATCCATCACCGGCAGAAACATCTGTCGAAAGCGCTGAGCCGCTTCCTCGCCTATTGCCGGGAATAGCTGCGGTGTGCCCTGTGCTGTGGCTAATAATTCCCGGCCGATTATGAAGGTAACTAATAACCCGAGGCGAATGCTATACAGTGCAGGCTTTGCTGCTACAATCGCGCCTTATTTTTATCCAGCATAGCGTTTACACATGCATAATGACTCAAAAACAACACAACAACCTGGGCTGCGCCGTGAATTAAAAGCGCGCCATCTCACCATGATCGCCATTGGCGGTTCTATCGGCACCGGCCTGTTTGTCGCCTCGGGTGCCACTATCTCTCAGGCGGGTCCTGGCGGTGCGTTACTCTCCTACGCGCTGATCGGCCTGATGGTCTACTTCCTGATGACCAGCCTCGGCGAACTGGCGGCGTTCATGCCGGTCTCCGGTTCCTTCGCCACCTACGGCGCCAAATATGTCGAAGAGGGCTTTGGCTTCGCGCTGGGCTGGAACTACTGGTACAACTGGGCGGTGACCATCGCCGTTGACCTCGTCGCCTCACAGCTGGTGATGAACTACTGGTTCCCGGACACGCCGGGCTGGATCTGGAGCGCGCTGTTCCTCGGTCTGATGTTCCTGCTCAACTATATTTCGGTCAAAGGCTTCGGCGAGGCGGAATACTGGTTCTCACTGATCAAAGTCGCCACCGTCATCATCTTTATTGTGGTCGGTGTGCTGATGATTACCGGCATCCTGCGCGGCGCGGAAAATGCAGGCTGGCACAACTGGACGGTGGGAGATGCGCCGTTTGCCGGC
Organism: Pantoea sp. Cy-640; assembly: GCF_011752635.1. Taxonomy (NCBI): domain Bacteria; kingdom Pseudomonadati; phylum Pseudomonadota; class Gammaproteobacteria; order Enterobacterales; family Erwiniaceae; genus Pantoea; species Pantoea sp. Cy-640. Next base: position 464,220 of record NZ_VWXB01000003.1, read on the forward strand.
GGGTTTGCGGCGATGATTGGCGTGGCGATGATTGTCGGCTTCTCCTTCCAGGGCACCGAACTGATCGGGATTGCCGCCGGTGAATCAGAAGATCCGGCGAAGAATATCCCGCGCGCGGTGCGCCAGGTGTTCTGGCGTATTCTGCTGTTCTATGTGTTCGCGATCCTGATCATCAGCCTGATTCTGCCGTATACCGATCCGCAGCTGTTGCATAACGATGTCACCGATATCAGCGTCAGCCCGTTCACGCTGGTGTTCCAGAATGCCGGTCTGCTGTCCGCGGCGGCGGTGATGAACGCGGTGATCCTGACGGCGGTGCTGTCGGCGGGTAACTCCGGCATGTACGCCTCAACGCGTATGCTGTTTAACCTGGCGCAGGAAGGCAAGGCACCGCGCATTTTTGCGAAGCTGTCGAAAGGCGGCGTACCGCGCAATGCCCTGCTGGCGACCACGGTGGTGGCAGCGCTGTGCTTCCTGACCTCGAAATTTGGCAATCAGGAAGTGTACCTGTGGCTGCTGAATACGTCAGGGATGACCGGCTTTATCGCCTGGCTCGGCATTGCTATCAGCCATTATCGCTTCCGCCGCGGCTATGTGGCACAGGGGCTGAATCTGGCCGATCTGCCTTACCGCTCCGGCTTCTTCCCGCTGGGTCCGATGTTTGCGTTCGCGCTGTGTCTGGTCATTACGCTGGGGCAGAATTATCAGGCATTCCTCGCCGATCGCATCGACTGGTACGGCGTAGCCGCAACCTATATCGGCATTCCGCTGTTCCTGGTGATCTGGCTGGGCTATAAGCTGACGCGCGGCACCCGCTTCGTGAAATACAGCGAGATGGAATTCCCTTCCTTTAAGCAGTAATGCCTGACAACGCGGCCTGGTGGCGTTTTTGCGCGATGAATCGCGCCGCTACAAACCGGTGCAACCCTCTGTAGCGGCGCAATTTATTGCGCTGGCAAACAGGCAGCATTGCCTGACAACGCGGCCCCGGCCGCGTTTTTTTGCGATTTATTACGCTATGCAAACCTGGCGCAAACCATTCGGGCTTTGTTACAGAGACAGCATTGATAATTATTATCACCTGCTCTATTGTGGCAGCCGTTATAAGGCGACAGGAAACAGGTAGAACAATGCGTAGTACGGACTCCGCGCTGGTGGCGGAACATGGCACCGAAGCCGATACCCTGACCCGTTATCGTCAGGTTCTGCGTCAGCGACTGCTGCTGATTGGTGTGCTGGTGCTGGCGATCCTCGCTTCAGTTATCCTCGATTTCACCCTTGGCCCGGCCGGCCTGACTCTCGACACGCTGTGGCAAACGCTGCTCCATCCCGCAGCGGTGGATGCTGGCACGCGCGTGATCGTCTGGGACATCCGTCTGCCGTATGCGCTGATGGCGGTGGTGGTCGGCTTCTCACTCGGCCTCGCCGGTGCTGAAATGCAGACCATCCTCAATAACCCGCTGGCCAGCCCGTTTACGCTCGGCGTCTCGTCGGCAGCGGCGTTTGGTGCCGCGCTGGCAATCATTCTCGGCATTGGTATTCCCGGCGTGCCGGACCAGTGGCTGATCTCCGCCAATGCCTTTGTCTTCGCCTTGTTTGCCGCGCTGATGCTGGATGGCATCACGCGCTGGACCAAAGTCTCAACTTCCGGCGTGGTGCTGTTTGGCATCGCGCTGGTATTCACCTTTAACGCCCTGGTTTCGATGATGCAGTTCATCGCCAGCGAAGATACGCTGCAGGGCCTGGTGTTCTGGACCATGGGCAGTCTGGCGCGTGCCTCATGGGAAAAACTGGGCGTGCTGAGCGCCGCCTTTGCCATCCTGCTGCCGTTCTCGATGCTCAGCAGCTGGAAACTCACGGCGCTGCGCCTTGGTGAAGATCGCGCGGTGAGCTTCGGCATTGATGTGCGGCGTCTGCGGCTGGCGACGCTGTTGCGCATCAGCATTCTCTCAGCGCTGGCGGTGGCATTCGTCGGCCCAATCGGCTTTATTGGCCTGGTCGCGCCGCACATTGCGCGCATGATGTTTGGTGAAGATCACCGCTACTATCTGCCGGCCAGTGCGCTGACCGGCGCGCTGGTGCTGTCGCTGGCGTCGGTGGCCTCGAAAAACCTCATTCCCGGCGTTATCATTCCGGTCGGCATCGTCACCTCGCTGGTGGGCGTGCCGTTCTTTCTCAGCATTATTCTGCGGCATCGGGGGACAGTGTGATGGAGCAGGGCTTACGCGTCAGCCACTTTTACGCCGGTTACCCGAAGCGGAACGTCATCGAGGATCTCAATGTCACGCAGCTGCCACGCGGCAAAATCACTGTGCTGCTGGGCCCCAACGGCTGCGGCAAATCGACGCTGCTGCGCGCGCTGGCCGGTCTGAGCAAAGGGCAGGGCGAGCTGTGGCTCAACGGTGAAGAGCTGATGAGCCAGCCGTTTGCCCGGCGCGCGCAGCGCGTGGTCTATCTGCCGCAGACGCTGCCAGCCGGCGTGCATCTGCACGTGCTGGAGTCGATCATCGTGGCGCAGCGTGCCTCCGGTGGATTACACAGCGCCGCCAGTGAAGCGGAGATCATGCACCTGCTGGAACAGCTGGGCATTGCCCATCTGGCGATGCGTTATCTTGATCAGCTGTCCGGTGGCCAGAAGCAGCTGGTCGGGCTGGCGCAGTCGCTGATTCGCCGTCCGGAACTGCTGCTGCTGGATGAACCGCTCAGCGCGCTGGATTTGAATTATCAGTTCCACGTGATGGATTTGGTGCGGCGCGAAACCCGGCTGCGCAACATGGTGACGGTGGTGGTGGTGCATGACATCAACATCGCGCTGCGTCATGCCGACCACGCGCTGATGCTGAAGCAGGGGCAACTGCTGGCCGACGGTGTGCCGTCGCAGGTGATTACGCCGGAGACGCTGGCGCAGGTGTATGGCGTGCGCGGCCGCATTGAGCACTGCTCACAGGGCATGCCGCAGGTAATGATTGATGGGCTGGTAGCGGAGTCGCTGGCCTGACGCCAGACACGTTCTGCCCCTCAGCATCAGAGGGGCAGAGAAGTGCACTACGCCAGTAAATGCTGCGCGTGGAACCGCAGATGGTCCTCCACGAAGCTGGCGATAAAGAAGTAGCTGTGGTCATAACCCGGCTGGATTCGCAGCTCCAGCGGGAAGTTCTGCTCGCGCGCCACCGCTTCCAGCCGCTCCGGGCGCAGCTGATCGGCGAGGAACTGATCGCTATCGCCCTGATCGATCAGCACCGGCAGGCGATGTTCAGCGTTCTGCATCAGCAGGCAGCTATCCCACTCGCGCCACGTCTGGCGATCGTCGCCCAGATAGGCGGCAAAGGCTTTCTGTCCCCACGGCACTTCGGTCGGGTTGACGATTGGCGCAAACGCGGACGCCGACGCAAAGCGCCCGCCGAGGCGCAGCGCCAGCACCAGCGCGCCGTGGCCGCCCATCGAATGTCCCATTACCGACTGGCGATCGCTCAGCTTGAAGTTATCCGCCACCAGTGCCGGCAGCTCCTCGCTGAGATAATCGAACATACGATAATGTGCCGCCCACGGTTGCTGCGTGGCGTTGAGATAAAACCCGGCACCCTGGCCCAGATCGTACCCGCTGTCATTGGCCACTGCATCGCCGCGCGGGCTGGTGTCCGGCATAATCAGCACCAGACCGAGTTCGGCCGCCACGCGCTGCGCACCGGCTTTGGTGGTGAAGTTCTCATCATTGCAGGTCAGCCCGGCGAGAAACCACACCACCGGCGGTGGCGCGTCGTCGCGCGGCGGTGGCAGAAAAATGCTGAACGTCATCGGGCAGTTGAGCACGGCGGATTGATGACGCCAGCGCTGCTGCCAGCCGCCAAAAATACGGTGTTCTTCCAGCAGCTCCAGAGTGGATGCCATGTCGCCTCCTGCTTATTTATTAAAATGCACCACGGAACGGATCGATTTGCCTTCATGCATCAGCTCAAATGCCTCGTTGATCTCTTCCAGCGGCATGGTGTGGGTGATGAAATCATTCAGCGCAAACTTACCGTCGAGGTAATCCTGCACGATGCCCGGCAGCTGAGTGCGTCCTTTCACGCCGCCAAACGCCGACCCGCGCCATACGCGTCCGGTGACCAGCTGGAACGGCCGGGTAGAAATCTCTTCGCCGGCACCGGCAACGCCGATAATCACTGATTCGCCCCAGCCTTTATGGCAGCACTCCAGCGCGGAACGCATCACGTTGACGTTACCGATACACTCAAACGAGAAGTCCACGCCGCCGTCGGTCATCTCAACGATAACCTCCTGAATTGGCTTAGCAAAATCTTTCGGATTAACCAGGTCGGTTGCGCCCAGTTTGCGCGCCAGGTCAAACTTGCTGGTATTGATATCAATACCGATGATGCGACCGGCCTTCGCCATTTTCGCCCCAATGATCGCCGACAGGCCAATACCGCCGAGGCCGAAAATCGCCACGGTGTCGCCTTCTTTCACTTTGGCGGTATTCATCACCGCGCCCATGCCGGTGGTCACGCCACAGCCGAGCAGGCACACTTCTTCCAGCGGCGCTTCTTTGCTGATTTTCGCCAGGGAGATTTCCGGTACGACGGTGTACTCAGAGAAGGTCGAGGTGCCCATGTAATGGAAGATTGGCTTGCCGTCTTTGAAGAAGCGGGTGGTGCCGTCGGGCATCAGCCCTTTGCCCTGCGTGGTGCGGATTGCCTGACACAGGTTGGTTTTGCCGGAGAGACAGAATTTACACTTGCCGCACTCTGGCGTGTACAGCGGGATCACGTGATCGCCGACCGCCACGCTGGTAACGCCTTCGCCCACCGCTTCAACCACGCCGCCACCTTCGTGACCGAGGATCGCCGGGAATACGCCTTCCGGATCTTTACCTGACAGGGTGTAAGCATCGGTATGGCACACGCCGGTGGCAACGATGCGCACCAGCACTTCCCCTTTCTGTGGCGGCATCAGATCCACTTCTTCAATCTTCAGCGGTTCGCCAGCAGCCCAGGCCACGGCCGCGCGGGTTTTAATCATGTTCATGCAATCCCTCTTCCTGTGATGTCGTGATTGGATAAAAAATAACGCTTACTCAGCGGCCTGCAGCGGATGCAGCAGTTCATCGTTGAGCGGGCGGTCATCAAACATTTCAATAATCAGATACTTCAGCGCCTCAACGTTGGGCGTAAAGGCGTCGCGGCGCCACATCAGCCAGGTGGCCGTGTCGCGCCAGGTCGGCGGCAGGCTGTGCTGCTGCACGCGCGCGCGGGCCGGCATCTGCGCCAGCACCGAGGCGGGAATCATTGCCACGCCGCCGCCGCCGGCTACGCAGGCGACCATGGCGTGATAAGACTGAATCTCCATAACGCTGTGCGGTGCGCTCTGGCTGTCGCGATACCAGGACTCCAGCCGGGTGCGGTACGAGCAGCTGTTGCCAAAGGCAAACAGCGTATCGCCCTGCGTATCGCGGGCGCTGTGAATTGGCGCATGTTCGAGGCTGGTGATTAGCACCATCTCTTCACGAAAGGCGATGCAGCCATTCAGATCGTCATGACTGGCCGGACCGTCCACCAGCGCCGCCGCCAGCGTGCCGGCGCGCACTTTATCGATGATATCACCTGAGGTGCCGGTCACCAGCGACAGCGCGACGTTGGGGAAGCGCTGATGATAGGCGGCCAGCAATCCCGGCAGGCGGGTGGCGGCGGTGCTCTCCATCGAACCGAAGGCAAAGTTACCACCGGGTTCACCGGCGCGCGCCATGTTCAGCGCCTCGTCGCTCAATGCCAGAATACGCTGCGCATAATTGAGGAAATTGTGGCCCATCGGCGACAAACGAATGCGCTGCTTCTCACGAATAAACAGATCGACGCCGATTTCTTCTTCCAGCTGTCGCAGTCGCGTGGTGAGATTAGACGGCACGCGATGCAGCATTTCGGCGGCGCGCGCCAGTGAGCCGGTTTCGGCCACGGAACAGAACATGCGGAGCTGTACTAAATCCATATTCTCTTCTCGTAAACAACTTGGTTAATATTATTCACTTTTCGTGAGTCTAAACGTCATGCATGCTGCTGACAAGTGATAATCCAATCGATCCGGAGTCAGAATGGCGTGGCGAGTCGCGCTTAGCGCGTTTTTAAGTTTAGTGGTTGCAATGGGGATTGGGCGATTTGCGTTTACCCCGCAGGTGCCGCTGATGATTCACGACGGTCAGCTCACGCTTGCCAGCGCCAGCCTGGTCGCGGCGCTGAACTATCTCGGTTATCTGGCCGGATCGTTTGACGCGATGCGCGCGCAGCGGCACGTGGAGTGGCGGCTGCAGCTGGGCGTCTGGGGTGCCGTCGCGCTGACGTTGCTGTCCGCCTGTATCAGCGGGCCGTGGCTGCATGCGGTGGTGCGTTTCCTGATCGGCGTCGCCAGCGGCTGGGCAATGGTGCTGGTGGCAGCATGGAGCAATGAGCAACTGCTGCATCACGGCCGGCCGGGCCTGTCGGCAGCGGTATTTGCCGGTCCCGGCACCGGCATCTTCATCAGCGGCATGCTGGCGGTACTGCTGCACGCCAGCGGCGTGAGTGCGGCGTTTGCCTGGGCGGCGTACGGTGTGCTGGCGCTGCTGCTGATTGCCGCGATTGCGCGCTTCCTGCCGCGCAGCGGACAGCTGCATCGTCCGCAACAGGCCGCCGAGCCGCTGCTACTGACGCGTGATCTTAAGCGTCTGATCCTCAGCTACAGCCTCGCCGGCTTTGGCTATATTCTGCCCGCTACCTTCCTGTCGCAAATGGCGGCGGCGCGCTTCCCTGATAGCGCTTTTGCGCAGTTTGTCTGGCCGGTATTTGGCGGCGCGGCGGTGATCGGCATCGTGCTGGGGATCGTGACGCGCCACTGGGGCAGCAGCCATCGGCGGCTGGCGCTGGTGCTGTGGGCGCAGGCGCTGGGCGTGATCGCGGCCATTGTACTGCCGGGCATCAACGGTCTGCTGCTGGCGGCGCTGCTGATTGGCGGCGGCTTTCTCTGCGTAGTGCAGCTGTCGCTGCAGTACAGCCGGGAGCTGGCGCCGCACCACGCGCGCTATCTCGCCGGCCTGCTCACGACCGGTTATGCCATCGGACAGCTCGGTGGGCCGCTGCTGTCCTGGATTTCCAGCCTGCTGTGGCACCGGCTCGATCCGGCGCTGTGGGTGGCCGGCGGCGGTTTGCTGCTGGCGGGGGCGCTGGTGATGCGGCGATCGTCCACCTGAAACGCTTTCACTTCCAATCGGATTGATTGCTGGATTAAGCGCGCGTTGTGTTTCACAATACGCGCTCAGAATTTCCCCCGCAGGCGCAGACCTGCGGGCGCATCACCTGCCGGAGAAGAGTACGATGAGCACCTTAAGTCAGGAAGCCGCCCTGGTTCACGAAGCACTGCTGGCGCGTGGCCTGGAAACGCCATTACGCGCCCCGGTGCGCGATATGGACGACGCGTCACGCAAGCGCGAGATCGCCGGCCACATGACCCAGATTATGCAGCTGCTGAATCTGGACCTGGAAGACGACAGCCTGATGGAGACGCCGCACCGCATCGCCAAGATGTACGTTGACGAAATCTTTTCAGGTCTGGATTACGCCAACTTCCCGAAAATCACCGTCATCGAAAACAAGATGAAGGTGGACGAAATGGTCACCGTGCGTGATATCACCCTGACCAGCACCTGTGAACACCACTTCGTGATCATCGACGGCAAAGCCACCGTGGCCTATATTCCTAAAGACAAGGTGATTGGCCTGTCGAAGATCAACCGTATCGTACAGTTCTTCGCCCAGCGTCCGCAGGTGCAGGAGCGTTTAACCCAGCAGGTGCTGGTGGCGCTGCAAACCCTGCTGGGCACCAATAACGTGGCGGTGTCGATCGATGCGGTGCACTACTGCGTGAAAGCGCGCGGCGTCAAAGATGCGACCAGCGCGACCACCACCACTTCACTCGGCGGATTGTTCAAATCGAGCCAGAACACGCGTCAGGAGTTCCTGCGCGCGGTACGCCACAGCTAAGCAGCGCGGGCGGCGTCGTTGTCGCCCGTGTTCCTCTCACCGTCAGGGCACTCGATGCAACGCTATCTCGCGCTGGATTTCATTCGTGGTTTCGCCATTCTCGGCATATTGCTGCTGAATATCGTCGGCTTTGGTCTGCCCTCGGCGGCCTATCTCAATCCGGCCTGGCAAGGTGAAGCCTCCGTTTCTGATGCCTGGACCTGGGCAATCATGGATGGCCTGGCGCAGCTAAAATTCCTGACGCTGTTTGCGCTGCTGTTTGGTGCCGGGCTGGCCCTGCAGGTGCCGCGCGGCAGTCGCTGGATCTCCTCGCGCTTAACGCTGCTGGTCTTCATCGGGTTCATCCATGGGGTGTTCCTGTGGGAAGGCGACATCCTGCTGGATTATGGCCTGATTGGGTTGATTGTCTGGCGCATGCTGCGTGACGTGCCGTCGGAGCGGGCGCTATTACATACCGGCGTGCTGCTCTATCTGGTGGGCTGTGCCGTGCTGCTGGTGTTTGGCGTCATCTCCAGTCCGCAGCCGACGCGTTCGTGGCTGCCGGGCGCGGCAGATCTGGAGTATGAGAGCTACTGGAAACTGGTCGGCGGCTGGGAAGCGGTGCAGAATCGCCTCGAACACCTGTCATCCGGCCTGATGGCGCTGGCTTCGCAGTATGGCTGGCAACTGGCCGGGCTGATGCTGATCGGTGCCGCGCTGATGCGCAGCGGCTGGCTGAGCGGCCAGTTTAGTCTGCAACACTACCGACGCGCGGCGGCGCTGTTACTGACCATCGGCTGGCTGATTGCCATACCCGGCGTGCTGGCGCAGTGGCTGCTGCAGTGGGAATTTCGCTGGAGCGGCTTTTTCCTGCAGGTGCCACGCGATCTCGCCAGTCCGTTTATCAGCCTTGGCTACGCTGCGCTCTGCCTCGGTTACTGGCCGGCCATCGCCGCCACGCGGTTCAGTTACGCCATTCAGTGCGTCGGACGCATGGCGCTGAGCAATTATCTGTTGCAGACGCTGATCTGCACCACGCTGTTCTACCGCTTCGATCTGTTCCTCAAATTTGACCGCCTGCAACTACTGGCTTTTGTACCGGCTATCTGGCTGGTCAATATTCTGTTCTCCGTGCTGTGGCTGCGCGTCTTCCCGCAGGGACCGATGGAGTGGATCTGGCGCCGGCTGACGCAGCTCGCCGCTGGAAAAGCGGACAACGCGTCCGCCGGCAGATAATGATGTTCATCACAAAGGTTGCATAATTGTATGTAACCGTTTTCATCCGTGTGACGTAATTCACGCAGCTGTTTCCGATGCCCTGACAGAATAGCGCCGTTACGCGCCAGTCGCGCATTTTCTCCTCTGTGGAACAACTGCATGATAACGATTCGTGATGTCGCCCGTCAGGCCGGGGTTTCCGTTGCCACCGTGTCGCGGGTGCTCAATAACAGCAGTGCAGTCACCTCTGATACCCGCGAAGCCGTGCTGCAGGCGGTTGAATCGCTCGGCTACCGGCCGAATGCCAACGCGCAGGCGCTGGCTACCCAGGTGAGCGATACCATCGGCGTGGTGGTCATGGACGTTTCCGATCCCTTCTTTGGTGCGCTGGTTAAAGCGGTGGATACCGTGGCGCAGCGCATGCACAAGCACGTGCTCATCAGCAATTCGTGGCATCAGGAAGAGAAAGAACGCCATGCCATTGAGGTGCTGATTCGCCAGCGCTGCAACGCGCTGGTGGTGCACGCGAAAACGCTTACAGACGCGGAGCTGGCCCGGTTTATGGACCAGGTCCCCGGTATGGTCCTGATTAATCGTACTATTCCGGGATATGAGCACCGCTGTGTCTGCCTTGATAATGTTACCGGGGCGCAGGTAGCGACGCGCATGCTGTTACAGCAGGGCCATCAGCGCATTGGTTACCTCAGCTCCAGCCATCCGATTGAGGACGTGGCGCAGCGCCGCGACGGCTGGCTGCAGGCGCTGGCGGAGCAGGGCATCCGCCCGCCGGAGGGCTGGATTGCGCATGCCGAACCGGACATGCAGGGCGGTGAAGCCGCGATGGTGGAACTGCTGGGGCGCAATCTGCACCTCACTGCGGTGTTCTCCTATAACGATGGCATGGCGGCCGGTGCGCTCACCGCGCTGAAAGATAACGGTATTCAGGTGCCGCAGCATTTCTCTGTCATCGGCTTCGATGACATCCCCATTTCCCGTTACACCGACCCGCAACTAACCACGGTGCGCTATCCCATTGTTTCTATGGCGAAACTGGCGACTGAGCTGGCCCTGCAGGGCGCAGCAGGCACGCTCGATCCGCACGCCGCGCACTGCTTCATGCCTACGCTGGTGCGGCGCCATTCGGTGGCGCAGCGGCAAATTGTGGAGTCGGTCACTAATTCAGGCGATAGCGCCGTGTAACCGTTTCCAATCTGTGATTGTATTCACAGTTAATTAACATGGCGCTCACTATGATGGCAGCGTCTTACCGGACTGAAACATTATGTAACGCCGGGCTTTCCTTCCCCGGTCTGGTTTCAGTAGCCGATTGAAATGGTTCACAACACACTTCAGGAAGCGTTTACCTACAGGGAAGTCAGGATAGCGATGGTGGTCCGGCTTGGTAGCAGCGCCTGCCCCATAAAAAATAGCGTTTCAACCGACTGCGCTGTCTGCCCGCAGGCAATACGGCGCGATGAAATACCCTGCATAAAAAAACCGGAGATACCATGAATAAGAAGGTTTTCACGCTCACAGCACTGGTTGCCAGCATGATGTTTGGTGCAACTGCGCACGCCGCCGATACCCGCATTGGCGTGACAATTTATAAATATGACGACAACTTCATGTCGATGGTGCGCAAAGACATCGAAAAAGAGGCGAAAGCCGTTGGCGGCATTCAGCTGCTGATGAACGACTCACAGAACGACCAATCCAAACAGAACGACCAGATTGACGTGCTGATGGCGAAAGGCGTGAAAGCGCTGGCCATCAACCTGGTGGATCCGGCTGCTGCGGCAGTGGTGATCGACAAAGCGCGCGCGAACGACGTGCCGGTGGTGTTCTTCAACAAAGAGCCTAACGCAAAAGTGCTGGCCAGCTACGACAAAGCTTACTATGTCGGTACCGACTCCAAAGAGTCCGGCATCAAGCAGGGTGAGCTGATCGAGAAACACTGGAAAGCCACGCCAGCCTGGGATCTGAACAAAGATGGTCAGATTCAGTTCGTGCTGCTGAAAGGTGAACCGGGCCATCCGGACGCTGAAGCGCGCACCAAATACGTCATCGAAACCCTGAACAAAGACGGCATCAAAACCCAGCAGCTGGCGATGGATACCGCAATGTGGGATACCGCGCAGGCGAAAGACAAAGTTGACGCCTGGCTGTCTGGCCCGAACGCCAACAAAATTGAAGTGATCATTGCGAACAACGATGCGATGGCGATGGGTGCGGTTGAAGCGCTGAAGGCGCACAACAAAACCAGCATTCCGGTATTTGGTGTAGACGCCCTGCCAGAAGCGCTGGCGCTGGTGAAATCCGGTGCGATGGCCGGTACCGTGCTGAACGATGCGGAAAACCAGGCGAAAGCCACGCTGGACATTGCTAACAACCTGGCCAATGGCAAAGAGCCAACCGCAGGTACCAACTTCAAGATGGATGGCAAAGTAGTACGCGTACCGTACGTACCGGTTGATAAAGAAAACCTGTCGCAGTTTGTGAAGTAATTCGTCCCGGGCGCGGCTTTTCTGCCGCGCCTTATTGCATCTGACCAACGCTTTTTTTAGCCAGGTAAATTATGGCCAGTGAGAATCCGACCACACAGCGAGAATATCTGCTGGAGATGACGAATGTCTCGAAATCATTTCCAGGGGTGAAAGCCTTAGATAATGTGAATTTAAAAGTGCGGCCGCACTCCGTCCATGCCTTAATGGGTGAAAACGGCGCCGGTAAATCCACTTTATTAAAATGCCTGTTTGGGATTTATAAAAAGGATACGGGGAGCATCCTGTTTCAGGGTGAGGAAATAGATTACAAATCCTCCAAAGAGGCGCTGGAAAATGGCGTTTCAATGGTGCATCAGGAATTAAACCTGGTGCTGCAGCGCAACGTGATGGACAACATGTGGCTGGGGCGCTATCCGCGCAAAGGTCCGTTTGTCGATCAGGATAAAATGTATCGTGATACCAAAGCGATCTTTGATGAATTAGATATTGATATCGATCCGCGCGATAAAGTCGCGACGCTTTCGGTATCGCAAATGCAGATGATTGAAATCGCCAAGGCGTTTTCCTATGACGCGAAAATCGTCATTATGGATGAGCCCACGTCATCGCTGACCGAAAAAGAAGTTAACCACCTGTTCACCATTATCCGTAAGCTGAAAGATCGCGGCTGCGGTATTGTTTATATTTCGCATAAAATGGAAGAGATTTTCCAGCTGTGCGATGAGATCACCATTCTGCGTGACGGCCAGTGGATTGCCACTCAGCCGCTGGAAGGGCTGGACATGGACAAGATCATCGCCATGATGGTCGGCCGTTCGCTCAACCAGCGCTTCCCGGACAAAACTAACGTGCCGGGTGAAGTGATTCTTGAGGTGCGCAATCTGACCTCGCTGCGCCAGCCGTCAATTCGTGATATCTCGTTTGACCTGCACAAAGGCGAGATTCTCGGGATTGCCGGCCTGGTGGGCGCCAAGCGTACTGACATTGTGGAAACCTTATTTGGTATCCGTGAGAAGTCGGGCGGCACCATTAAACTGCACGGCAAAACGATTAATAACCACAGCGCCAACGAAGCCATCAACCATGGTTTTGCGCTGGTGACGGAAGAGCGGCGTTCCACCGGGATTTATGCCTACCTGGATATTGGTTTTAACTCGCTCATTTCTAATATCAAGAAATATAAATCCAGTATGGGTCTGCTGGATAATAAACGCATGAAAAGCGATACCCAGTGGGTCATTGATGCCATGCGGGTGAAAACGCCCGGCCATCATACCCAAATTGGATCGCTCTCCGGCGGTAACCAGCAAAAAGTCATTATTGGTCGCTGGTTATTGACGCAGCCGGAAATACTGATGCTTGATGAACCGACGCGCGGTATTGACGTCGGCGCTAAATTCGAGATTTATCAGCTGATCTCGGAGCTGGCGAAAAAAGAAAAGGGCATCATTATTATCTCTTCTGAAATGCCAGAGCTGCTGGGCATTACCGACCGTATTTTAGTAATGAGTAATGGTCAGGTAGCGGGCATTGTCGATACTAAAACGACCTCGCAGAATGAAATCCTGCGTTTAGCGTCATTACACCTTTAATGAAGCAAGGGCTTTAACATGAAAGCGACTACTAAAAAGAATGCGCTAACCTGGTTAAAAGAGGGCGGCATTTATGTTGTCCTGTTGGTACTGCTGGCGATTATTATTTTCCAGGATCCGACCTTTTTAAGCCTGATGAACCTGAGTAACATTCTGACTCAGTCATCGGTCCGTATTATTATCGCACTCGGCGTAGCCGGTCTGATCGTGACCCAGGGCACCGACCTGTCGGCAGGGCGCCAGGTGGGTCTGGCGGCGGTGGTGGCGGCAACGCTGCTGCAGTCGATGGATAACGCCAACAAGGTGTTCCCGCATCTGGAAACCGTGCCGATTCCGCTGGTGATTCTGACCGTGTGCATCATCGGTGGCGTGATTGGTCTGGTTAACGGCGTGATCATCGCTTACCTGAAGGTGACTCCGTTTATCACCACGCTGGGCACCATGATCATCGTTTACGGCATCAACTCGCTGTACTACGACTTTGTGGGCGCTTCACCGATTGCCGGTTTTGACGCTGGCTTCTCAAAGTTTGCCCAGGGCTTCCTGCGCTTCGGCGACTTCAAGCTGTCGTTCATCACCTTCTATGCGATTATCGCCATCGTGTTCGTCTGGATCCTGTGGAATAAAACCCGCTTCGGCAAAAACATTTTTGCTATCGGCGGTAACCCGGAAGCGGCGAAAGTCTCCGGCGTTAACGTTCCGCTTAACCTGATCCTGGTGTATGCGCTGTCCGGCGTGTTCTATGCCTTCGGCGGGATGCTGGAAGCGGGCCGTATCGGCAGCGCCACTAACAACCTCGGCTTTATGTATGAGCTGGATGCGATTGCGGCCTGCGTGGTGGGCGGCGTGTCGTTCGCCGGTGGGGTAGGTACCGTCGCGGGTGTGGTGACCGGTGTGATCATCTTCACCGTCATCAACTACGGTCTGACCTACATCGGCGTGAACCCGTACTGGCAGTACATCATCAAGGGCGGCATCATCATCTTCGCCGTGGCGCTTGATTCGCTGAAATACGCGCGCAAGAAATAGCAGAGTACAGGGTCAACCATCAGGGCTGCGGCAACGCGGCCCTTTTTATTTGTTTCGCTTCTGCTATTTCCGCAGCTTCTCTTCCAGCTCGAGCAACTGTTCCGGTGTAACTGCCGGGTAGCTCTGGGCATCTTCCGGCACTTCATGCACCGCCGGAATCGGCACCAGCGGGCCAAGGAAACGCGGCTCGCGCTTCATCAGATAGAGATCCGCCAGCGCACCGAGGCGCGCACCTACCTCGCGGAACCGCACCGACAGCATATTTTTGGGCGACGGCACGGCGTAGCACTGCGCCTGAATGCCCAGATGCTGGGCGATATAGAGTGCGCGTTCGCAGTGGAAGCGCTGGGTAATGATGATGAAATCGTTGGTGTCGAAGACTTTGCGCGTGCGCACAATCGAATCCAGCGTACGGAAACCGGCATAATCCAGCACGATGTCCGAGGGATCGACGCCGGCTTTGATTAAATCGCGTCGCATGGTCATCGGCTCGTTGTAGCTCTGCAGCGCATTATCGCCGCTCAGCAGCAGATAATTCACCTTGCCGCTGTTGTAAGCGTTGAGCGCGCCCTGAATGCGATACAGGTAATACTGATTGATGACGCCGGTGCGGTAATACTTGGCGGTGCCCAGCACCACGCCGACCTGACGATGCGGCAGCGAAGCGACATCTTCATAAATAAACGGCGCGGTTCGCCAGCTAATCCAGCGATCGAGGCCGAGCGCGGTCGCCATCACCAGTAAGATGATGATAAACAGAGCAAAGAAAACGCGTTTAAGTATGCGCACGGGCACTCGGTTGACGAAAATTCAGATGGGTCAAGGCTACTTGAGGCGGCACGGCTAAGCAAGTTCGCGCCGGTCGGCTGACGTTTTTTTAAGCGCTGCCGCACCTGAAGCGTGCGGCAGCGTCGGTCTGCAATTAAATCGAGGTACGGCGGTAGTGACGATACTGCGGCAGCCAGAAGTTGTTGTTGATGGCTTTCGACAGTACGTCCTCGGAGGTGACCACCGCCACACCCGCCAACTGCGCCGCTTTGCCCACCTCCATGGCGATCACTTTGGAGACGCCCTGGATGTCCTTAATCTCTGGCAGCACCGGACCTTCACCGTCGTTAACCAGCGGTGAGCAGTCAGCCAGCGCGCGGCTGGCGGTCATCAGCATCGAATCCGTTACGCGGGTGGCACCGGCAGCGATCACGCCGAGACCGATTCCCGGGAAGATATAGGAGTTGTTGCACTGGGCAATCGGGTAGGTTTTGCCTTTCCAGGTGACCGGTGCAAACGGGCTGCCGGTGGCGACCAGCGCGTCACCGTCGGTCCAGGCGATGATATCTGCCGGGGTTGCTTCCACGCGTGAGGTCGGGTTCGAGAGCGGCATCACGATCGGGCGTTTGCAGTGCTTGTGCATCTCGCGAATGATCTCTTCGGTGAACAGTCCCGGCTGGCCGGAAACGCCGATCAGGATATCCGGCTGGGCATTGCGCACCACGTCGAGCAGTGAAATCGAATCGCTGGTCACGTCCCAGTCTTTCAGATTGTCGCTCTTCTGCACCAGCTTGCTCTGGAAATCGAGCAGGTTAGGCAATTTGTCAGTGAGCAGGCCGAAACGGTCTACCATCATCACGCGCGCGCGCGCTTCATCATCGCTCAGGCCTTCGGATTTCATCTGTGCGACGATCTGCTCGGCAATACCGCAGCCGGCGGAACCGGCACCGAGGAACACCACTTTCTGCTCGCACAGACGGCTGCCTGCGGCGCGGCTGGCAGCGATCAGCGTGCCTACCGTGACAGCGGCCGTGCCCTGAATATCATCATTGAAGCAGCAGATCTCATCGCGGTAACGCTCCAGCAGCGGCATGGCGTTTTTCTGCGCGAAATCTTCAAACTGCAGCAGCACGTTTGGCCAGCGGCGCTTCACCGCCTGAATGAATTCATCAACGAAGGCTTCATACTCTTCGCCGGTGATGCGCGGATGGCGCCAGCCCATGTAGAGCGGATCGTTCAACAGTTGTTGATTATTGGTGCCGACATCCAGCACCACCGGCAGGGTGTAGGCCGGGCTGATGCCACCACACGCGGTGTACAGCGACAGCTTACCGATAGGAATGCCCATGCCGCCGATGCCCAGATCGCCGAGGCCGAGAATACGCTCGCCGTCGGTGACCACGATAACTTTGACATTCTGCTTGGTGGCGTTTTGCAGCATGTCTTCAATGCGGTCGCGGTTGTTATAGGAGATAAACACCCCGCGCGCGCGACGGTAAATTTCAGAGAAGTGCTCGCACGCCGCGCCAACCGTTGGGGTGTAGATGATCGGCATCATCTCTTCCAGGTGGTTGTCCAGCAGGCGATAGAATAGCGTTTCGTTGGTGTCCTGGATGTTGCGCAGGTAGACGTGCTTGTCGTTATTGTTTTTGAAGTCCAGGAACTGACGCCAGGCGCGCTCGGCCTGCTCTTCGATGGTTTCTACGGCGTCTGGCAGCAGGCCATTGAGGTTAAATTCGTTACGTTCTTCCAGCGAGAAGGCGCTGCCTTTGTTCAACAGCGGAAATTCCAGCAGGATCGGACCCGCGTAAGGAATATACAGCGGACGTTTACTTTCGTACTCGAGTTCCATGCAGTGTTTGCTCCGGTTGCAGTGTTTTCTGACGTGTCGCCAGCAAGAAGGTAACGCCAGACCCGTTTATTGTGAAGTTCTGGCGCCCGATCCTATGAAAATTCCTGCAGATGTACAGCTTTTGTTAATAGAAGGTCACAAAAGCGGTAAAAGGATCACTAAACTGTTGGTTTCGAAACTAAAGTAACTGAGAAATTGCTGCAGCCTACCGCGGCGAGGGTGGTGCGGGTGGCATCAAACTGGCTCAGCGTGGCGTCGGCGCTTTCTGCCAGCACCGCCTGCTGAATCTCCTCAAGCGCTTCGTTGTGCATATTCATCAGAATCAACGCGGCCTGTAATGGCGGCAGGCTCGGGTTAAAGGCGGCATTTTCGGCATAGCGCCCGGTGTAAATCTGGCCGCTGCGGCTCTGCAACGCCACGCCGCTATAACTCTGGCTGTAGGGTGCATGGCTGCGGCTGGCGGCATCAATCGCGGCCTGCTGCAGCGCATCGCCCTGCGGCAGGAAACCGTGGTCGACGGGGGTAAGCAGCCGTTCGCTGATATTGAGATCGGCCGGGCCAAACGCATCCGGTAAATAGTCGGACAGCGTGCTGACCGCGCGGCCCGGCAGGCTGATGCGAATCGCCGTACCGCTATTCAGTTCATTCATAAACTGGCGGCAGTGCCCGCACGGCGTGTAGTTGACGGTAATGGTCGCCAGCTGTGCTTCGCCCCGCAGCCAGGCATGCGTGACTGCGCTCTGCTCGGCGTGGACCGTTTGCTGCAGCGGCGCATGTAAAAACTCCATGTTGGCACCGAAGTACCAGTGGCCACTGATGCCGCGCGCAATAGCGCCCACGTTAAAGTGTGAAACCGGTGCCACGGCACAACAGGCGGCAATCGGCAGCAGTGCGAGTGCCAGCGCATCATCATCAAGACCGGTTGCCTGTTGCAGCTGAGTCACCTCCTGCGGTCGCAGCACGCCGTGAAAACCAGCGGCGTCCAGCAGCGGCTGAAGCGCGCTCTGCAGCGCAGCGGGCAGGGCAGAGAAAGCGGAAGTGAATCGTGCATGCATGATGTTATGGCCTCATTAACTCGTCAGCGGCGAAGCGCCGCCTCAAGGTTTATATGTGATCCATGTCGCTATGACAATGCAAGCTGATTGGCTTGTTTCAACTTTGCGAGATCTCTCGCAAGTTTTACCCCAGTAAGCGCATCAGCAAAGGAAAAATAAAAGGCGCCAGTAACGAGGTGATGATGCCGCAGATTACCAGCGCCAGTGAACTGAAGGCGCCTTCCTGATAGTCAATCTCCGCGGCGCGCGCGGTGCCGAGCGCATGAGACGCGTTGCCAATCGCCAGCCCGCGTGATGACTTGCTGCGCACCTTAAACAGATTCAGCAACATGTGGCCAAACACCGCGCCCAGCACGCCAGCAATCAATACACAAATGGCGCTGATGGCGGGAATACCGTGCAGCGAGCCCGAGACTGCCATGGCGATGGGCGTGGTCACCGACTTCGGCAGGATGGTGGCTGCGATTTCCGGCGTCGCCCCCATCCACAGCGCGATCGCCGTGCCGGACACCATGGCGGTAATGCTGCCGATAAAGCAGACGCTAATGATGGTTTTCCAGCGCGCGCGAATCTGGTGCATCTGCTCATACAGCGGCAGCGCCAGCGCCACCACGGCGGGCTGCAGCAGCTGATTAAGCAGCGCGCTGCCGGCGAAATAGCGCGCGTAGGGCAGGTGCGTCAGCAGCAGCAGTGGAATGATGATCGCCATGGCTACCAGCAGCGGATTGACGATAGAGAGGTTGATTCTGGCTGCCAGACGGCGTGCCAGCAGATACGCCACTACGGTAAGTGGCAGTGACCACCAGGCGTCACTCATGGCCAGACTCCTTCGGACGCTGCAGGCGCTCGGCGCTCAGGCCGACAATCAGCAACACCAGCAGGGTGCTGACCATGCAGGAGACGACAATCGGGCCAAACTGTGCGCTGAGGATATCGGTGTAGCCCATCACGCCAACGCTGATCGGCACAAACAGCAGCGCCATGTAGCGGATCAATAGCTGACAGCCGGGTTTCACCCACGTCACCGGAATAATCTGCAGCGCCAGCAGGGCAAACAGTAACAGCATGCCAAGGATGCTGCCGGGAATGGTAAATGGCAGCAGGGCGGCAAGGCCGTTGCCGGCATACAGCGCGGCATAGACGATGGCAAAGGCGCGCAGATAGCGCCAGCAGGCAGATAGCACGGTGGGCATGTCAGGCTCCTGTTTTCGTGGCGCTTCATCATACGCATTAAGCGCTTAGCGTGCTAGCGATCACACTGGAATGCAGATTCAGGATTTCAACACCTTTGCTTTGAAGATGCGCAAAGCGGCGTAAGCTGGTGGGCAGAGCGAAGGAGCAGCGATGAACCACACCGTGCAACCGCAGCGCGCGCTGCGAAAGGCGATGCCGCAAGCGGAGCAAAAACTATGGCGCTATTTACGCAACCGAAATGTGTGTGGCGCGAAGTTTCGCCGCCAGCATCCTGTTGGAGGGTATATCGTTGATTTTGCCTGCGTTGAGCGATCGCTGATCGTGGAACTGGATGGCGGACAGCACAATACGCCTGAAGATCAGGCTTATGATGCCCGGCGCACGGCGTATTTACAGCGCTGCGGCTGGCGCGTTATTCGCTTCTGGAATCATCAGGTGTTTAATGAGTTTGAGGCGGTGATGGCGGAGATTTATCGCTGTCTGATGCTGGCGCGATGAGCGCGGTGCGGTTTTCCCCTCACCCCAGCCCTCTCCCGCAGGCGGGAGAGGGGGTAGTCTTGTGCGGGGTTTTGCTATGTGCAGGTTTGATACATGGGTAACAACGTGCGCTGTTCGGCCCTTTTTAATGCGGGAGAGTGAGTCAAGCGAACGAGGTGCAGGCCTGGCTCTGAACCCAGACCCCGCACTCAGCGGTTCCCTCTCCCGCAGGCGGGAGAGGAGGTAGTCTTGTGCAGTGTTTTGCCAGGTGCAGGCCTGGCTCTGAACCCAAAACCCGCACTTAACGGTTCCCTCTCCCGTAAGCGGGAGAGGGTTAGGGTGAGGGCCAGAGCGCACCAACCCTTACTTCACCGGCATACCCGGCTGGGCACCGCTATCCACTGACAGCACAAACAGATCTTTGCCGCCAGGGCCGGCAGACAGCACCATGCCTTCGGATACGCCGAAACGCATTTTGCGCGGCGCCAGGTTAGCGACGATGATAGTCATCTTGCCCACCAGCACCGACGGATCCGGATAAGCGGCGCGAATGCCGGAGAAAATCTGGCGCTTCTCGCCACCCAGATCCAGCTGCAGACGCAGTAGCTTATCGGAACCTTCTACCAGCTCAGCCTGCTCGATCAGCGCCACGCGCATGTCGACTTTGGCGAAGTCATCAATGGTGATGGTCTCGCCAATTGGTGCATCGGCCAGTGGACCGCTTGCCGCCGGCTGGTTCGCCGCTGCTGCGTCCTCTTTCGAAGCCGCAATCAGCGCCTCCACTTTTGCCATCTCAATACGACCATACAGCGCTTTAAACGGCGCTACGCTGTGGTTGAGCAGCGGCTGCGCAATGCCATCCCAGCTCAGTTCGCTTTGCAGGAAGGCTTCTGTGCGCTCGCTCAGCGACGGCAGCACCGGCTTCAGCCAGGTCATCAGCACGCGGAACAGGTTGATACCCATTGAGCAAATCGCCTGCAGGTCGGCATCGCGGCCTTCCTGTTTCGCCACCACCCACGGTGCCTGCTCGTCAACGTAGCGGTTGGCCAGGTCGGCCAGCGCCATGATCTCGCGGATCGCACGGTTGTATTCGCGGCTGGCCCACGCTTCACCGATTTTCTCTGACGCATCAACAAAGGTCTGATACAGCGCCGGATCCGCCAGTTCGCTTGCCAGCTGGCCGTTAAAGCGTTTGGTGATAAAGCCGGCGTTGCGCGAGGCGAGGTTCACCACTTTATTAACGATGTCAGCGTTCACGCGCTGGACGAAATCTTCCAGATTAAGGTCAATATCGTCGATGCGCGAAGAGAGCTTGGCCGCGTAATAGTAACGCAGGCTGTCGGCATCAAGGTGCTGCAGCCAGGTGCTGGCTTTGATGAAGGTGCCGCGCGATTTCGACATCTTCGCGCCGTTCACCGTGACATAACCATGCACAAACAGGTTGGTCGGCTTGCGGAAATTGCTGCCTTCCAGCATCGCTGGCCAGAACAGGCTGTGGAAATAGACGATGTCTTTGCCGATGAAGTGATACAGCTCGGTGCTGGAATCTTTCTTCCAGAACTCGTCGAAATCGATGTCGCCGCGTTTGTCGCACAGGTTCTTAAACGACCCCATGTAGCCGATGGGCGCATCCAGCCAGACGTAGAAGTATTTGCCCGGCGCGCCAGGAATTTCGAAGCCGAAGTACGGTGCATCGCGGGAGATATCCCACTGTTGCAGACCGGCTTCAAACCACTCCTGCATCTTGTTTGCCACCTGCTCCTGCAGCGCACCGGAGCGCGTCCACGCCTGCAGCATCGCGCTGAAAGACGGCAGATCGAAGAAGAAGTGTTCAGAATCGCGCATCACCGGCGTCGCACCTGACACCACCGATTTCGGCTCAATCAGCTCGGTCGGGCTGTAGGTCGCGCCGCACACTTCGCAGTTATCGCCGTACTGATCGGGAGATTTACATTTCGGACAGGTGCCTTTGACGAAGCGGTCAGGCAGGAACATGCCTTTTTCCGGATCGTACAGCTGCGAAATGGTGCGGTTTTTAATGAACCCGTTCTCTTTCAGGCGCGTGTAAATCAGCTCAGACAGCTGGCGGTTTTCGTCGCCGTGCGTGGAGTGGTAATTGTCATAGCTGATGTTGAAACCTGCGAAATCGGTCTCATGCTCCTGCTTCATTTCCGCAATCATCTGCTCCGGCGCGATACCCAGCTGCTGGGCTTTCAGCATGATCGGCGTGCCGTGGGCGTCGTCCGCACAGATGAAGAACACCTGATTGCCACGCATTCGCTGGTAACGGACCCACACGTCAGCCTGAATGTGTTCAAGCATGTGACCTAAGTGGATAGAGCCGTTTGCGTACGGCAGGGCGCACGTTACCAGTAGTTTTTTAGCGACTTGAGTCATAATTTGCGTAGCATTCCGTGAATAAAAAATCGGGCTTAGATGTTAACCGAAGCACCCTCTGGCGTAAACACAGCA
Organism: Pantoea sp. Cy-640; assembly: GCF_011752635.1. Classification (NCBI taxonomy): domain Bacteria; kingdom Pseudomonadati; phylum Pseudomonadota; class Gammaproteobacteria; order Enterobacterales; family Erwiniaceae; genus Pantoea; species Pantoea sp. Cy-640. The sequence goes on from NZ_VWXB01000003.1 coordinate 486,366, forward strand.
GCTCGGCCACGTCACTTTTAGCGCCTATCTGATATGATTGATGGCACACCGCCATCGTCTGGCGTCATGACTAAATAAGGAGTTGGGATGACCGCACAATCCCGGGACCATCATTCACCTGAAGCGTTGCGCGCCGTGGTTATCGGCGTGCTGAGCGAGTTTGAGCATCCGACGCTGCAACACAATCTGACTACCCTCAAAGCGCTGCGTCACGTGGCGCTGCTCGACGACAAGCTGCACATTGAACTGGTGATGCCATTTGCCTGGGCCAGCGCATTTGAAGCGCTGAAAGCCCAGACCAGTGCAGAACTGCTGCGCCTGACCAACACGCGCGCCATCGACTGGCGGCTGCGTCATGACATTGCCACCCTGAAACGCGTGAAAAATCAGCCGGGCGTCAACGGCGTGAAAAACATCGTCGCCGTTAGCTCCGGTAAAGGTGGCGTGGGCAAATCCAGCACCGCCGTGAATATGGCGCTGGCGCTGGCGGCCGAAGGCGCGCGCGTCGGTATTCTTGATGCGGATATTTACGGTCCGTCGATCCCGGACATGCTCGGCACCGAAAAGCAGCGTCCCACCTCGCCGGATGGCACGCACATGGCACCGATCATGGCGCACGGTCTGGCAACTAACTCTATCGGCTATCTGGTCACCGACGATAACGCCATGGTGTGGCGCGGACCGATGGCCAGCAAGGCGCTGATGCAGCTGCTGAACGAAACGCTGTGGCCGGATCTCGATTACCTGATTCTGGATATGCCGCCGGGCACCGGTGACATTCAGCTGACGCTGGCGCAGAACGTGCCGGTGACCGGCGCGCTGGTGGTGACCACGCCGCAGGACATTGCGCTGATCGATGCGCGCAAAGGCATGGTGATGTTCGAAAAAGTCAGCGTGCCGGTGCTGGGCGTGGTGGAAAACATGAGCATGCACATCTGCAGCGAATGCGGCCATCACGAGCCAATCTTTGGTACCGGCGGTGCGCAGAAGCTGGCTGAGGATTATCACACCCGTCTGCTGGCTCAGCTGCCGCTGCACATTAATCTGCGCGAAGATCTCGACGACGGTGAACCGACCGTGATTCGCCGTCCGGAGAGTGAATTCACCGCGCTGTATCGTGAACTTGCGGGCCGGGTTGCCGCCCAGCTTTACTGGCAGGGTGAGGTGATTCCGGGCGACATCGCCTTCCGCGCGGTTTAAGCCTTAGCTGCCGCTGGTGCGTGACGCCAGCGGCAGGTGCATCAACACGTACTGGCCCTGTTCACTCTCTCCCAGCGCTTCGCGCTGCCAGCCGTGCTGCTGATAAAACTGCAGCGCCGCTTCGTTCTGGAGCAGACATTTCAGCGCGCCGGTGGAGGTAAAACGTTGCTGCACCGCGTTCAGCAGCGCACTGCCGACGCCCTGGCCCTGAAAGGCCGGATCGACATACAAACTGTGCAAAAAATTATCGTTATCCATCACGCCGGCAAAGCCTGCACGGTGGCCGTCGATCTCCGCCACCAGTACCGTTTCACCAGGAATAATCGCGTCGAAATCTTCCAGCTGCCAGTCGTCGCCGGCCAGCCATGTCCAGTTATGACGGCGCGCCGCGAGATACAGTGTGCGTAAGAAAGGGCGGTCGGCTTCTTCAAAAAGACGAATTTTCACTTCCAGACTCCATGACGAGTAAGCGGGCACGTTTTGTAGCGGCGTTGTGCACCCAGTAAAATCGTGCAGCAAAGATGATTGAATGTTTATAAAAAAATAGCAGTTGCCGTGCGCAAAGATAAAGCCTGTTAACTCTGCGGCTTTTCTGTGTAGAATGCCGCGGCAAGCCGCATCAAATCTGGCGTCGGCACTTTGATAGCTTTTGATTATCTGATTGATAACGTCTGCATATTAGAAGTTGGCCCGAAAATTATGTAGCCTGCATCACATCTTTTTAACGGAGGTCACCCATGTCTATTATCAATACCAAAATCAAACCGTTCAAAAACGCTGCATTCAAAAACGGCGAATTCATCGACGTAACCGAGAAAGACGTTGAAGGTAAATGGAGTGTTTTCTTCTTCTACCCGGCTGACTTCACCTTTGTATGCCCGACTGAACTGGGTGACGTGGCAGACCACTACGAAGAGTTCCAGAAACTGGGCGTAGACATCTACTCCGTTTCAACTGACACGCACTTTACCCACAAAGCCTGGCACGGTTCTTCAGACACCATCGCGAAAATCCAGTATGCGATGATCGGCGACCCGACCGGTGCTCTGACCCGTAACTTCGAAATCATGCGTGAAGCAGAAGGTCTGGCTGACCGCGGTACCTTCATCGTTGACCCGGAAGGCATCATCCAGGCCATCGAAATCACTGCAGAAGGCATCGGCCGTGACGCATCTGACCTGCTGCGTAAAGTGAAAGCGGCTCAGTACGTGGCTTCTCACCCAGGTGAAGTTTGCCCGGCTAAATGGAAAGAAGGCGACGCAACGCTGGCTCCATCACTGGACCTGGTTGGCAAAATCTAAGTCACCTCCGCCCTTTGATCTTTCTTCCATCGGGTGCTGCGGCACCCGATTTTCTTCACAGGAACTCACTATGCTCGACACCAATTTAAAAACCCAGCTCAAGGCCTACCTTGAGAAACTAACGAAACCGGTTGAGTTGATTGCCACACTGGACGATGGCGCAAAATCCGCAGAGATCCGTACTCTGCTGACCGATATCGCGAGTCTGTCTGATAAAGTCAGCTTCCGTGAAGAGAACGATCAACCGGTACGTAAGCCATCATTCCTGATTACTAACCCTGGCAGCCACAGCGGTCCGCGCTTTGCCGGTTCGCCAATGGGCCACGAATTTACCTCACTGGTGCTGGCACTGCTGCAGACCGGTGGACATCCGTCGAAAGAGGCGCAGAGCCTGCTGGATCAGGTTGTTGCGCTGGACAGCGACCTGCATTTCGAAACCTATTATTCTCTGTCATGCCACAACTGTCCGGACGTGGTCCAGGCGCTGAACCTGATGGCGGTGCTCAACCCGCGCATCCGTCATACCGCCATCGACGGTGGCATGTTCCAGAACGAGATCACCGAACGCAACGTCATGGGCGTGCCGGCGGTTTACCTCAACGGTAAAGAGTTCGGTCAGGGTCGCATGAGCCTGGCAGAAATCGTCGGTAAGGTAGACACCAACGCGGATAAGCGTGCGGCTGAAGAGCTGAACAAGCGTGATGCCTATGAAGTGCTGATCGTCGGCAGCGGCCCGGCGGGCGCTGCGGCGGCCATCTACTCGGCGCGTAAAGGCATCCGTACCGGCCTGATGGGCGAGCGCTTTGGCGGCCAGGTGCTGGACACCGTTGACATTGAAAACTACATCTCCGTGCCGAAAACCGAAGGGGCGAAGCTCGCCGGTTCTCTGCGTGCGCACGTTGATGACTATGACGTGGACGTGATCGACACCCAGAGCGCCATCAAGCTGATTCCGGCAGCCAAAGAGGGCGGCCTGCACGCCATCGAAACCGCTTCCGGCGCGGTGCTGAAATCACGCAGCATCATCATTGCTACCGGCGCACGCTGGCGCAACATGGGCGTTCCAGGTGAAGAGCAGTATCGCACCAAAGGTGTGACCTACTGCCCGCACTGTGACGGCCCGCTGTTTAAAGGCAAACGCACGGCGGTGATCGGCGGCGGTAACTCCGGCGTTGAAGCGGCCATCGATCTGGCCGGCATTGTCGAGCACGTCACGCTGCTGGAGTTCGCCAGCGAAATGCGCGCCGATAAAGTGCTGCAGGATAAACTGCGCAGCCTGAAAAATGTCGATGTGATCCTCAACGCGCAGACCACCGAAGTAAAAGGCGACGGCAGTAAAGTTACCGGTCTGACCTACATCGACCGCAATAACCAGACCAGCCACGAACTGGCGTTGAGCGGTATATTCGTACAGATTGGCCTGCTGCCCAACACCAACTGGCTGGAAGGCGCGGTAGAGCGCAACCGCATGGGCGAGATCCTGATCGACGCCAAAGGCGAAACCAGCCTGAAAGGCGTATTTGCCGCCGGCGACTGCACCACGGTGCCGTACAAGCAGATCATCATTGCCAGCGGGGAAGGGGCCAAAGCGTCACTGAGCGCGTTTGATTACCTGATCCGCACCAAACCGGCTGAATAAGTTTTGCGATAGCCACGCAAGCGCCCTGCAACCTGTGTTGCGGGGCTTTTTTTTAACCCAGCCAGCGACGCGCCTGTTCATCGCTGATATCGCGATAATAAATTTTATGGATGCGCTCGCCGCAGCGTTTGCATTCGGCTTCGAGGTACGTGGAGTACCGGTAACGGCCGCCGGGGGCAACGGCGCCTTGACGGGAAATGGTGATATTGTGCCAGTGATGCGCGTGCGGAAGAAAACTGAATAAAGTCATTAGCGATTCCGGGTGAAGGTGAAACAGCGGTCTTCAAATCCGGAGGGGAATTAGGCCGTGTTACGCCGCCGGCCGGTTTGATATTAATCAAGTTGCGCGCTTTCTTCTTTTTATTTCCCGCCTACTGCCCCGGCAGATTAAATTAACTATCCTGATGAATTTTAGGGCTTTTGGGAAAATTGATCTCCGTCGATTTGTTTATATTTTCCTGATGATCAAAAAATCATGAAAATTGATGGCGCACGTATTTTTGCTCATCGTTGTCCGGCAAAAAAAGCGCACCTGCCGCAGGATTTACAACTTTAAGCTGACCCTTTATGCTGTGAAGGCACGTCTGACACGGACGTGCATGACTCGGGGTGCCCTTCTTTGTGAAGGCTGAGAAATACCCGTAATACCTGATCTGGATAATGCCAGCGTAGGGAAGTCAGATGCCTGACCGCATTCGCCTTCCTGATTGCCGGTTGGGAGCCTTATGACACAGCCTGACCCTCTTTCCCCGGCGCAACTCGCGCACTCTCTGCAACTGCTGCGGCAGCAGGCACCGCTGGTGCACTGTATGACCAACGACGTGGTGCAAACTTTTACCGCCAACGTGCTGCTGGCACTGCAGGCTTCGCCCGCGATGGTGATTGATGGCGATGAAGCGGCGCAGTTTGCCGGTTTTGCCGATGCGCTGCTGATTAACGTCGGCACCTTAACCCATGATCGCCGCGATGCGATGCTGGCGGCGGTACAGGCCGCTAACCAGGCCGGCACACCGTGGACGCTCGATCCGGTGGCGGTAGGCGCGCTAACCCTGCGTACGGAATTCTGTCAGCAGCTGCTGAGCCTGCGACCGGCGGCCATTCGCGGCAACGCTTCAGAGATTCTCGCCTTAGCCCACCAGGCCACGGGCGGACGCGGCGTGGATAGCGTGCATCAGGCCGATGCTGCACTGAACGCCGCGCAGCAGCTGGCGCAACGCTGCACCACTATCGTCGCGGTAACCGGCGAAGTCGATTACGTCACTGATGGCCGCCAGACGCTGGCAATACCCGGCGGCAGCCCGCTGATGACGCGCGTGGTTGGCACCGGTTGTGCGCTATCCGCCGTCGTCGCGGCGTGCAGCAGCCTGCCGGGCGAGCGCATCCAGCACGTGGCAGCGGCCTGCCGCGTAATGTCACTGGCGGGAGAGCAGGCCGCGCGCAGCGTGGCAGGGCCCGGCAGCTTCGTCGCCGCTTTTCTCGATGCGCTGTGGACGCTGGAGGTGGCGGCATGAAACGCATCAATGCATTGACCATTGCCGGCACCGACCCCAGCGGTGGCGCAGGTATCCAGGCCGATCTGAAAGCGTTTTCCGCGCTAGGCGCGTACGGCACCAGCGTGATTACCGCGCTGGTGGCACAGAACACCCGTGGCGTGCAGTCGGTGTATCGCATCGAACCGGCATTTGTCGCGGCGCAGCTCGACTCGGTGCTGGACGACGTGCGCATTGACGCCGCGAAAATCGGTATGCTGGCGGAGACGGCGATCGTTGAGGTGGTGGCAGAGAAGCTGAAACGCGCCAGCCTGCCGTTTGTGGTGCTGGATACGGTGATGATTGCCAAAAGCGGCGATGCGCTGCTGTCGCCCGATGCGGTAGCCAGCATTCGTGAATGTCTGTTGCCGCAGGTATCACTGATCACGCCCAACCTGCCGGAAGCCGCGGCGCTGCTGGGTTGCCGCATGGCGCAGGACGAGGCGAGTATGCTGCAGCAGGGCGATGCGCTGCTGGAACTGGGCTGCGAAGCAGTGCTGATGAAGGGCGGTCATCTCAGCGATGCGGAAAGCCCGGACTGGCTGATCACCCGCGCCGGCCGCCAGCGCTTTACCGCGCCGCGCGTTAACACCCGTCATACGCACGGCACCGGCTGCACGCTGTCGGCGGCGCTGGCGGCATTGCGACCGCGCCATACGGACTGGGCGGGCACCGTAGCGGAGGCCAAGGCCTGGCTGCAGCAGGCGCTGCTGCACGCCGATTCGCTCGAGGTCGGCCACGGCATTGGGCCGGTGCATCATTTCCATCAGTGGTGGTAGGGCGTAACGCCAGATTGCCGTTTTTTCACTGCGTATCCGTCTGAAAAATGGAGTCAGCAATTTGCCAGCCTGGTGCGTTTCGGTCCAGGCTGTGGGGGCGAATCGGCAGGTGCCGGTTCTTTTCCAGCCATTTATCAGGAGCGAACATGACGGACATCGTACAGTTATTGGGTAAAGAGGCGGATACGCTTCTTCAACATCGCTGCATGACCATTCCAGCGGACAGCCTTTATTTGCCGGGCGCGGATTATGTCGATCGCGTGATGATTGATAACAATCGTTCTCCTGCGGTACTGCGCAATATGCAGACGCTCTACAACACCGGCCGTCTGGCGGGTACCGGCTATCTGTCGATTCTGCCGGTGGATCAGGGCGTGGAACACTCTGCTGGCGCCTCGTTCGCCGCCAATCCGGCCTATTTCGACCCGAAGAATATCGTCGAGCTGGCGATTGAAGCCGGCTGTAACTGTGTGGCGTCAACCTATGGCGTGCTGGCCTCCGTGTCACGTCGCTACGCGCACCGCATCCCGTTTATGGTCAAGCTGAACCATAACGAAACCTTGAGCTATCCCACGCAGTATGACCAGACGCTGTACGCCAGCGTTGAACAGGCGTTCAACATGGGCGCGGTTGCGGTCGGCGCCACCATCTATTTTGGTTCTGAGCAGTCACGCCGGCAGATCGAGGAAATTGCAGCAGCCTTCGAGCGCGCGCACGAGCTGGGCATGGTGACGGTGCTGTGGGCTTATCTGCGCAACAACGATTTCAAGAAGGATGGGGTGGATTATCACGCCAGCGCCGATTTAACCGGTCAGGCTAACCATCTGGCAGCCACCATTGGTGCCGACATTGTGAAGCAGAAAATGGCGGAGAATAACGGCGGTTATAACGCGGTGAAGTTTGGCCACACCGATGAGCGCGTGTACAGCAAGCTGACCAGTGAGAATCCGATCGATCTGGTGCGCTACCAGCTGGCCAACTGCTACATGGGGCGCGCCGGGCTGATTAACTCCGGCGGGGCTTCAGCCGGTGCGACCGATGTGGCGGAGTCGGTGCGTACGGCGGTGATCAATAAACGCGCCGGCGGCATGGGGCTGATTCTCGGACGCAAGGCGTTTAAGAAGTCGCTGAAAGAGGGCGTGGCGCTGATTAATGCGGTGCAGGATGTGTATCTGGCGAAGGATGTGACGATTGCCTGATGGTGTGAGGGGCGTTTTTCCCCCTCACCCTAGCCCTCTCCCGCAGGCGGGAGAGGGGACTGTTTTGTGCGGTTTTTTAATGCATTAATTCTCTGACAGCTTACTGGAACAGCGCCCACTCCCGGTGGGAGAGGGCCGGGGTGAGGGCATCACACCGCACCATATCAAACCGCACCGCATCACACCCCACCGCAAGCTCAGCGCACAACACTACGGCCCTTCAAACCATTCGCTGTTGCGCTCAGCAATCGGCGTGATGGTCAGAATCATCTCCTGCAGATGTCGCCGCATCGCCTTCTCCGCCGCATCGGCATCCTTCGCTTTCAGCGCGGCAAAAATCTCTTCATGCTGCTGAATCAGGCTCTCCGGCGGCGACACTTCGCTCAGCGTCAGAAAGCGCACGCGGTCCATCGTCGCTTTAATGTTCTCCACCGTCTCCCATGCCAGCAGGCAGTCAATGCCTTCGGCAATCAACCGGTGAAACTCATCGTCGAGCGCCAGAAACGCCTGGCTGTCGTGGCGTTCCGCTGCCAGTCGCTGCAGCTGCAGATTGTGTTCCAGCGCCATCAGTCCGGTGGCAGCGATCTCCAGCGCGGCGCGGCGAACCACGGCGATCTCCACCGCTTCACGGATGAAACGGCCGTCGGCGACGCGCTGGGCGGAGATTTTGCGCACGAAGGTGCCGCGCTGCGGCAGGACCTGCACAAGGCCGGCTTCGGCCAGTTTGATAAAGGCTTCCCGCACCGGCTGCCGCGACACGTTGAAGCGCGCCGACACTTCTTTCTCCGACAGCAGCGAGCCCGGATGGATCACGCAGGTCACGATATCCTTCCGCAGATAGCGATAAATCTGCTGATTTACCGGTTCGCTGGTGGTTATGGTATAGGCAATCGACATGCAGCAATATCCGTATTACGGCTGGCCGCCGCCAGCCCGATGAGAAAGCGTCAGTCTAATCAGCACGCTGCGTCTGCGCTACACATTTGTGCAGGCGGCTTAGCCTTCTGTGACCAGCGCCTGCACCGTGGCGCGTGCACCGGTAAGCCGCAGCTGTTGATACAGCTCAGTAAGCCGCGTAACAAACACCGTGTGATAGCGTAAGTCGTCGCCGAACACTGCCTGCAGGCGCAGTAAGGCCTCAACGCGCTGCGGGCCATCCTCGCTGTTGGCAACAATGCTGGCCAGCTGCGCGTTGAGCGGATCGCGAATCTCAATCGCCGCGCCCTGCTCATCGACGCCGCTGATATAGCGCATCCAGCCTGCTACGCCCAGCAGCAGATAATCACAGGCCGTCCCGTTACGCAGATGCCAGCGCACGCTATCCAGCAGGCGCTGTGGCAGCTTCTGCGTGCCGTCGGTGGCGATTTGATAAGTGCGATGTTTAATCGCCCGGTTTTCGTAACGGGCGATCAGCGAGTCGGCATAGGCGACCAAATCAACATCCTGCGTGCGCAGCGTGGGTGCCTGATCCTGCAGCATCAGCGCGCGCGCCGCCTGACGAAAATTGGCATCGGCCATGCAATCGCTGATGTGCTGATACCCGGCCAGGTAGCCGAGATAAGCCAGGAACGAGTGGCTGCCGTTGAGCATGCGCAGCTTCATCTCTTCGTACGGCAGCACATCACGCACCAGCTCCGCACCGGCCTGTTCCCACGCCGGGCGGCCGCTGACGAAGTTATCTTCAATCACCCACTGGAAAAAAGGTTCGGCTTCTACCGCCACCGGATCGCGACTGCCCAGCCGCGCTTCCAGCGTCGCGAAAGCCTCATCGGTCATCGCCGGTACGATGCGATCCACCATGGTTGAGGGAAAGGTGAGGTGGGTCTGAATGTAATCCGTCAGCGCCGGGCTGCGACGCTGCGCCAGCTGGGTTATCACATTGCGCGTAACGTGGCCGTTCTCCGGCATGTTGTCACACGACATCACGCTAAACGGCGGCAGATCGCGCTGGCGACGGCGTTCAATCGCCGCCAGGATCACGCCGGGCAGCGAGCGCGGCGCGTCAGGATGCGCCACATCGTGCACGATGTCCGGATGCGTCAGGTCGAGCTGGCCGCTCGACGGCAGCGAACAGTAGCCCTTTTCCGTGACCGTCATCGACACGATGGCGATTTCCGGCTGGCTCATCGCTTCAATCACCGCCTCAATACCGTCACTTTTCGCGTGCAGCGCCTGGGTAATTACGCCAACAATTCGCGTGTGCAGGCTGTCGTCGGCCATTTCGGTCACGCTGTACAGCAAATCCTGCTGGCGCAGAGCGGCGATCAGCGCGCCACTGTTGAGATTCACTTCGCAGTAGCCCCAGTCGCTGCCGTGCTGCGCCAGTTGGTCAGTGGCCAGCGCCTGATGCGCGCGGTGAAAGGCACCAAAACCGATGTGCACCATGCGGGTTTTCAGCTGGCTGCGGTCGTAACGGGGGCGCTGTACGTCAGCGGGAAGGCGATCGGGTTGTAACATGCATAATCCTTGTGGCAAACGGGGCGCGCGGCGCCCCGGCAGAGTCATTCGATTAAACGGAAACCGGTTTGTCGCTGACTTTCGGGCTGCGAATCACAAACAGCACCAGCAGCGCGCCAAGAGCCGCCACCACGCCCGCCAGCACAAAGGCGCTGTCAAATTTGCCGGTGTGCTGCACGATGAAGCCGGTAACGATCGGGCCGATAATGCCGGACAGGCTGCCAATCAGGTGGATAAAGCCGCTGATGCTGCCGACGCGGCTTTTGTGCACCACATCCTGAATAATCGCCCAGTAAATGGCACCGGTGATGTAGAGGAAGAAGATGGAGATCGACATCATGATCACCGCCGAATTCACCTCTTTGATGGTGCCCGCCAGCGCCACACATATCGCTGCCGCCAGCAGCGACACTACCAGCACAATCTTGCGCGATAGCAGTAGCTTACCGGTGATAGTAAAGATTTTATCGGAAATCCAGCCGCCCAGCGCCAGGCCAACGAAGCCGACAATCCACGGGATCATGGTAGTGATGCTCATGGCTTTGATATCCAGCCCGTGCGCCTGCACCAGATAGGCCGGGAACCAGCTCAGGAAGAAGAACAGAATGTAGTTGTAGCAGAAGAAGGCGAAGGCGGTAACGAGGATAATCGGCTGACGCAGATAGTAGCCCATGCCGTGCGCTTTGCCGTCCGCGTCGATGATATCCGCCGGCTCTTCCGCTTTCAGTTTCTCTACCAGCGCGCGCTCCTGCGCAGAGACGCGCTTACTGCGCGCCGGATTATCGGCGGCGAAGAAGAACCATAGCGCCATCCACACCAGACCAATCAGGCAGATCACCACAAACGCCGGACGCCAGCCGAAGGAGAGCGCCAGGTAGCCGACAATCGGCCCGGCGACCGCGCCGCCGAGCGGGGAACCGGCACTCAGCAGGCCCATGGCGGTGGCGGCCTGCTTTTTCGGGAACCAGCCGTTGATGGCTTTGTTGGCCGAGGCGCAAATCGGACCTTCCGCCATGCCGAACAGCACGCGCAGAATCATCATCGACCAGAAACCGGTCGCCAGCGCGGTCATGCCGCAGAACAGTGACCACATGCCGACGGCGGTGCCGAGCACAATCGTCGGGCCAAATTTATCGGTGGCCAGGCCGCCAATAAAGTTGAACAGCGCATAGCCGAAGAAGAAGCTGCCGAAGATCAGGCCGAACTGCTCGGCATTGATCATCAGATCTTTTTCCACCAGCGGCACGGTAAGCGACAGGGCAATACGATCGAGGTAGTTGATCATATACACCAGGAACAGCAGCAGTACGAGGGTCCAGCGTAGATTCTTCAGCATAGAAACTCCGTTTCCCTGTTCTTCTTCAGGCTGCAGCGTCACGGGGAGATGACCTTGATGACCGCGGCGCTGCGCCTGATTTATGCAGGGGATTATTGTTGTGGCCGGCGGGTACGCACCGGCATCAGGGACATCTGGTGTGGCGCATCATTCAATCCATTTGCAGGATCACTTTGCAGCAGGTGCGCGGGTCTTGTTCAAACAGCGTCATGGCGCGCTCGATCTGCGCCAGCGGGAAATAGTGGGTAACCAGTTTCTCCGGCTGGATCAGTCCCTGTTCCAGCCACGCAATCACCTGCGGGAAGCGGTTGCTGTTCAGGCGCGAGGTAAACAGCGACAGCTCTTTACTGGTCAACGCCTGCTGCGTCAGGCTGCACGGCTCAGCAGAAAACCCGAGCAGGCCAATGCGCGCTGCCGGCGAGGCCAGCGCCACCGCTTCGGCGAGGATCGCCGGATGGCAGGCGGCGTCGATAATCAGCGTCGGCTGAACGCCTTCCAGCTGCGCCGCCAGCGGGATCTCGCTGTTGTTGAACAGGCGATCGGCACCGTTTTGCTGCGCCAGCGCCAGCCGCTCTGGCAGGCGGTCGACCACCAGCACCTGCTGTACGCCGTACACACCTTTCAGCACCTGAATGGCGGTCAGCCCCATCGGACCGGCACCGTAAATCAGTGCCACATCCTGTGGCTGCGGTTTGAGGAACGCCGTGATATTCGCGGCAATGGTGAAGGGCTCAACCAGGCTGGCGAGTTGGTCGGGAATGCTCGCCGGCAGGCGATGGGCATTTTTGGCTGGTGCCACCGCATACTCGCTGAAGCCGCCGTCGCGGTGAACGCCAATCACCTGCAGTGACTGACAGACATTAGGACGGCCAACGGAGCAGGGATAGCAGTGGCCGCAGCTCACCACCGGATCGACCGCGACGCGTTCGCCCAGCCGGCGGGCATCAACGTCCTGTCCGACCGCGTCAATCACGCCGAAAAACTCATGGCCGATGACGCGCGGATAGCGGGCAAATGGATTGTGACCGTGCCAGATGTGCACGTCAGAGCCACAGATACTGGCAAATTTCACTTTTACCCGTACTTCATCAGCGGCGGGCTGTGGCAGCGCGCGCTCGGCCAGCAGCAGTTTACCCGGTTGTTCAATCACCACACTTTTCATCATTCACTCCTGGCTGGTGGCCTGAAGGCGCGACACACCAGTAATAACGCGACAGTAATGACGAAAAAATACGCGCAATAATACTACCATACAAGTTGCTGTTGCAGAGTTGTGAACGCAATCACAGAGCGGATGGGGTAGTTGCAAAGAGAAGTTTCAGAATGGCGTTGCGGTGCGCATCACTGCACACCCTTGAAAGTCGTTAACCGGTTAGAGGGTCGCCATTCAGGGCGACCGGAATAAACGCAGCAAAATGACAGGCCTGCGGCGATCGACGGCACGTTCGCCGCGCAACATTACGGCCGCCGTAACGTCACCGCGCTAAGCGTGCGCCACAATAGCTCTTTATCCTGCGATGACACGTTGCGCTGCTGAATGTCGCGCATAAATTCGGCCTTTTGCGGTGTCTGCAGCGTCGCGCCCTGTTTCAACTGCGCGGCAAGCTGCGTCAGAATCGCATCGCTGTAATGACCAATGCTTTTGCGTACCTCATCCAGCGGACGCGGCTGCCAGTGCGGCTCCGGCGTTGCCAGCCAGTCGGCGCGATAGCGATACTGCACCGCTTTTGCCACATCCATCTGTGCCTGAATAAACGGCTGCACCGTGGCATCGTCGAGACCCAGCTGACGCGCTTCCGCCAGGGCTTTGTCCAGCACCTTGCGCTCCTGACCCAAATCTTCAATCGGCTGATGATGCTGCGCTTTATAACCCGCCACATCCTTCATGTAAGACAAGCGCGTGTTAATAAGCTGGCCCGGCGAAGGACTGCTGAGTTCTGCCGCGGCGGCGGAACAGCTGCAAATCAGCAGCGCTAACGTGGCCGATCGTAACTGCATTTCCATACTGATGCTCCCAATGTTCAACCCAGGCGCTGGATCTGCGCGAGGCTCAGGCTAAGTCAAAATAATGACATGACAAAGTACAGGGTGAAAAATTATCTTGTTTTTTAATCTACCAACTAGTAGGTTTGTTTTCCAGCGCCTTTTGCCGCAATGTTATTGCGCTTCAGGTTGAATGATTTCTGGCACAGGGCTGCCGCTGAGGCAGCGCTTATCATCAAAAGGAACACTCCATGACGGTCTTATCACATTACAAACGCCTTTCACTGCTGATTGCCGGTTCACTGCTGGCCGGTGCCACGCTGTCGCCGGCGATGGCGGCAGAGATGGCAGGGCAAAAAGTGCAGGTACGTGGCGTTGTTGAATCGGTAAACGGGCAGCAGCTCACTATCAAGTCACGCGAAGGAGCGGAGGTCAGCGTGGCCATGAAGCCAGGTGCGATGGTGTCTGCGGTGGCGAAGGCCAGCATCAGCGACATTAAAAAGGGCGATTACGTGGGCATTGCCTCGCTGCCGAAAGCAGGCGGCGGAGATGGCGCGCTCGAAGTGCTGATTTTCCCGGCGCAGCTGAAAGGTGCAGGCGAAGGCAACTTCAGCTGGGATCTGAAGCCGGGCAGCTCAATGACCAACGCCACAGTCGCCAATAGCGTTACCTCGGTGGATAACAGCGAAGTGACGGTGAGCTATCACGGCCATCAGAAAAAAATTGCCATTCCGGCCGGTACGCCGGTGGTGACGCTGGCCGCCGCTACCCCGGATGACCTGAAACCCGGCACCACCGTGTTTGTTCCGGCCGAGAAGGGCGCCGACGGTAAGCTCACCGCAGGCAATGTCATTGTCGGCAAAAACGGCGTAGTGCCGCCGATGTAATCCGGCTCCAGCCAGGCCTCGCCTGGCTGGTAAGGGGCTCGATGATGCAACAGCCTTCACCTTCCCGCAGTAAAACGCTGATTCGTCGTCACTCGCTGCTGATGCGCGTGACGCACTGGGTCAACGCCCTGTGTTTTGCCGTACTGCTGATGAGCGGACTGCAAATCTTTAATGCGCATCCACGTCTGTATGTCGGCCTGTATGGCGCGGACCATGAGCAGCCGGTGTTTGAAATCGGCAATCGTCAGCAGCAGGGATTTGTCCGGCTCGGCTCGCTGCAACTGAATACCACCGGCGTGCTCGGTGTCTCGAAGCTGGAGGGCACGCTGACGGCGCGCGCGTTCCCCGGCTGGCTGACGCTGCCGTCGTGGCAGGATTTGGGAGCCGGTCGCCACTGGCACTTCTTTTTTGCCTGGCTGCTGCTGTTCAACGGCGTGATTTATCTGCTGCACGGTTTCTGGCACCGGCACTTTCGCCGCGATCTGTTGCCAGACCGTCAGCAGTTGGGCGCCCGTCATTTGTGGCAGGAGATTTGCGACCACGCCCGGCTGCGCTTCGCCCGCGGTGAAGCGGCGCGGCGCTATAACGCGCTGCAGAAACTCAGCTATCTGCTGGTGATCTTCGTACTGCTGCCGCTGATGCTGCTCAGTGGATTAACCCTGTCGCCAGCGCTGGATGCGGCGCTGCCGTTTTTACCCGATCTGTTTGGCGGCCGTCCGACGGCGCGCACGGTGCACTTTGTCACCGCCACGCTGCTGGTGCTGTTTGTGCTGGTGCATGTGGTGATGGTGCTGGTGTCAGGCGTGTTCAATAACCTGCGTTCGATGATCACCGGCCGTTACGCGATCGACAAAGAGGATACCCCATCATGAAAATCGAGCTGTCGCGTCGCCGCCTGCTGCTGGGCGCGCTGTCCGGCGCCGGCGCGGCGCTGCTGAGCGGTTGCGATCAACTGACGCAAAACGACACGGTCAGCGGCTGGCTCAATCAGACCGAGCGGCTGACGCGTGCCAGCCAGCGCCTGCTGGGCGGCCAGCGGCTGGCACCGGAGTTCAGCGAGGCCGATATTTCGCCGCTGTTCCGCGCCAACGGCACGCAAATGCCCGACTCCGACGAATATGCGCGTTTGCTGGCGAACGGGTTTGCCGACTGGCGGTTGCGCGTCACCGGGCTGGTGCAACAGCCGCTGAGTTTATCGCTCAGCGATCTGCAGCGGTTTCCCAGTCGCACGCAAATCACCCGGCACGACTGCGTGGAGGGCTGGAGCGCGATTGGCAAATGGCAGGGCGTACCGCTCGGACTGGTGCTGGATGCGGCGCGCCTGCGGCCAGGTGCCCGCTATGTGGTGTTCCTGTGTGCCGACGAGCTGGAGCAGACGCTGGACGGTAGCGGGCGCTATTACGAAAGTATCGATCTGCAGGATGCGTGGCATCCGCAAACGCTGCTGGCCTACCGTATGAACGATCAGCCGCTGCCGGTCGCGCACGGTGCGCCGCTGCGTCTCCGGGTCGAGCGCCAGCTCGGTTACAAGCACGCCAAGTATCTGATGGAAATTAAAGTGGTGGATTCGTTTGCCCAGCTGTGGGGCGGACGCGGCGGCTACTGGGAAGATCGCGGTTACGAGTGGTATGGCGGTATCTGACCGGCAGAACGCAGAAAAGCAAAAAGCCTGCTTTAAAAGCAGGCTTTTCTAAATCTGGCTCCTCTGACTGGACTCGAACCAGTGACATACGGATTAACAGTCCGCCGTTCTACCGACTGAACTACAGAGGAATCGTTTGGAACGGGGCGCATATTATCGGGCAGGCTGTGGCTTGTCAAAGCTCTTTTTCACAATTTTTTCTGACTGCTGAATAAAGCGTCAATTGCCCGACGCGGGCCCGCGCGATGGCGCGAATTAGCGCCAGCACTGCGCCTGATTGTGAGAGATGTCACCAATGCTATGCAAAATTACATTCTGATTTGTCGCTTCTGTCAGATACCTCGCATGTATGATCACAGATATTTCATTTCGCCGTTGTCGCCGCCCAAAACGAAACATATATTCCGGGAAACTCATCCCCGTGAACCGCAGGTGCAGCATGAACAAAGTCAGAATCGGTATGATTGGCAGTGGATATATTGGGCGTTGTCACGCGATTGCCTATGCGCAGGCACCCACGGTGTTCGCCCTGAAGGGCGAGATTGTGCGCGAGATGCTGGCAGAGGTGAATCCGGCGCTGGCGGCGCAGCAGGCGGCCACCTTTGGCTTTGCCCGTTCGACGGGCGACTGGCGCGAGCTGGTGCGCGATCCGCACATCGACGTCGTCGATATCTGCGCGCCCAATTTCCTGCACAAAGAGATGGCGCTGGAGGCGATTCGCCACGGCAAGCACGTCTACTCCGAAAAGCCACTGTCGCTCTCGGTGGCGGATGCCGAAGAGATGGTGCAGGCGGCAGAGCAGGCGGGAGTGAAAACCCTGGTGGGCTTCAACTACATGAAAAACCCCACCAGCCAGCTGGCACGGGAGATTATCGCGCGCGGTGAGATCGGCGAAGTGGTGCACTTTTACGGCACCCATAACGAAGATTATCTGGCACGCGCGGAGACGCCGCTCGACTGGCACTGCCAGAAAGCGCTGGCCGGTCTCGGCGCGCTTGGCGATCTGGCGGCGCATATCGTCAACATGGCGCACTATCTGGTCGGTGATATTGATGAGGTGAGCGGTGACATGATGACGGTGATTAAACAGCGACCGGATCCGAAGGCGCCGTCACGTCTGCTGCCGGTGGAAAATGAAGATCAGGCCAGCGCGCTGCTGCGCTTTAAAAATGGCGCGCACGGCGTGATTGAAACCTCGCGCATCGCCTGCGGCAGCAAGATGGGGCTGACTTATGTGGTGACCGGCACCAAAGGCACGCTGCGCTATACGCAGGAGCGCATGGCTGAGCTGGAACTGTATCTGCACGACGATCCGGCCGGCCGCCAGGGCTTTAAAACCATTCTCACCGGTCCGGCGCACCCGGATTACGCCAGCTTCTGCGTCTCGGCCGGCCACGGCATCGGTTTTAACGACCAGAAAACGGTTGAGATTCGCGATCTGATCAACGGCATCGCCGCCGGCGATCGCATGTGGCCGGATTTTGCCGAAGGGCTGCAGGTGCAGAAGGTGCTGGAAGCGGTGGCGATTTCCGCCGTGGAGCGCCGCTGGATGAAGGTGTGATGCAGAGCGTCAGCCGCAGACGCACGTAACCGGTCGCCATGAATGGCGAGCCTCACAGGGTGCGCATTTATGCGCACCGGGATAATGCAGGAATTTTCCAATGATTACGCCAGCAACGGACACTGCGGCGGCAGGCGGCAGCTCAACGCGCCGGGCTGCACCTCAATCACAAACTCGCTGCCGGACAGCGGCTCGCCGTCGAGGTTAAAGGTCATCTCATGCGGTGAACGGATGGTCAGTGACGTCAGCTGTGCCGCGACAATGTTCGGGTTTTCGTCGTCGCGCGTCAGCGAGTGCAGCAGCGTTGGCAGCAGCTCCTGGGCGGTTACGATGCTGAGATTAAGTTGTCCGTCGTTGATCAGCGCTTCCGGACATAACCGCTGTCCGCCACCGGCCTGACGGCCATTGCCAATGCCAATCACCAGCGCGTCACCCTGCCAGTGAAAGCCCGGTCCGCTGATTTCGCAGCTGTCCGGCTTCAGCGCATCAACGCGCATCAGGCCATGAATAAAATAGGAGACGCCGCCCAGCGCCGATTTCAGTTTCTCCGGCGTTTCCGTAGTGATGCGTGTGCCAAAACCGCCGGTCGCCATGTTGATGAAGTAACGGTCGCCGTTCACCCGCGCCAGATCGATGGCCGTGGCTTTGCCCAGTACCGCCAGCCGCAGTGCCGCTTCCATTTCTGCCGGGATACCGGCGCTGGTAGCAAAATCGTTGGCAGTGCCAAGCGGTAAAATCCCCAGCACCGGCCGCTGCGCGGGTGGCAGGGCGGCCAGCGCGGTGGCAATCTCATTGATGGTGCCATCGCCGCCGCCAGCCACCACGGTTTCCGCTTGCAGCTGCAGCGCTTCCTGCACATAGCGGTCACCGTCGCCTTTTTCCCAGGTCACACGCACCGCCAGGTTAAAGCCTTCGTCGCGCAGGGTATTCACGGCGGCACGCAACTCTTCATTGCCTGCGCCTTTTCCATTCAGAATCAGCAAAGTGAGGGGTTTATTTTGCATTATCGCTTCCCTGATGAGTAAGACAGAGCTGTGGTTATAGCATAGCTGCGGCGGGAACTTTATCGGCGAACGATGAAAAAAAGAAAACCCGCACGGGGGAGCCGGGCGGGTGAATGAGGTGGTTCCTGGTACTACCTGCTGTTTGTTGTTACTCGTTAGCAGCAGGCGCGATTCTAAAGCGCGGCGAAGCGGCGGTCTGTGATCCTGTTCTAACTTCGCCGTTTTCTTTTCATTTAGTGCGATTTTTACCGTGCGGATCGTAAGTGCTGTTACCGTCGGTAAAATTGCGCAGCAGCAGCGCATAGGCCAGATCGACCCCCTCCGGCACGCTGATCCAGACGCGATGACCATCTCCCGGCGCCACCTCAACCGCGGCACCCTTGTCATTCTGCATCGCCTGCAGCGTGCAGTTGAGATTGCCGTCCGGCGTCATGATCTCCACGCTATCGCCCAGCATGAATTTGTTCTTCACCGCGACCTGCGCCCACGTACCGCGCCGCTCACCGGTAAATTCACCAACAAACTGCTGACGCTCCGAAATGGAAAAACCCTGCTCGTAGTTTTGATAGCTGTCATGGGTGTGGCGACGCAAAAAACCTTCGGTATAGCCGCGATGCGCCAGCCCTTCCAGCGTCTCCAGCAGTGCCGGATCGAAAGGTTTGCCGGCGGCTGCATCGTCGATTGCGCGGCGGTACACCTGCGCGGTGCGCGCGCAGTAGTAAAACGATTTGGTGCGGCCCTCAATTTTCAGCGAATGCACGCCCATCTGGCTCAGGCGTTCGACGTGCGCCACCGCGCGCAGATCTTTCGAGTTCATGATGTAGGTGCCGTGCTCATCTTCGAACGCGCTCATCACCTCGCCTGGCTTCATCTTCTCTTCCAGCAGGAATACCCGGTCGGTAGGCTGACCGACGCCGAGCGTCGCGGGCTGCACCGCAACCGGCTGATGGAAGCCAACGATGTTGCCGACCTCATCCTGCTGGCCTTCGGCCACGTTATATTCCCAGCGGCAGGCGTTGGTACAGGTGCCCTGATTGGGATCGCGCTTATTCAGATAGCCAGAGAGCAGGCAGCGGCCGGAGTAGGCCATGCACAGCGCGCCGTGAACAAAGATTTCAATCTCCATCTCCGGCACCTGCTGGCGAATTTCGGCGATCTCCTCCAGCGACAGCTCGCGCGACAGAATCACGCGCGTCAGCCCCATCTGCTGCCAGAACTTCACCGTGGCCCAGTTCACCGCGTTAGCCTGCACCGACAGGTGAATCGGCATCTGCGGGAAGGCTTCACGCACCAGCATGATCAGGCCGGGATCGGACATGATCAGCGCATCCGGCTGCATTTCGATGACCGGCGTCAGATCGCGGATAAAGGTTTTCAGCTTGGCGTTGTGCGGGGCAATGTTTACCACCACGTAAAACTTCTTGCCGAGCGCGTGCGCCTCGCTGATGCCTTTGGCGAGGTTTTCATGGGTGAATTCGTTGTTGCGCACGCGCAGGCTGTAGCGCGGCTGGCCGGCATACACCGCGTCGGCGCCATAGGCAAAGGCGTAACGCATATTTTTCAGCGTGCCTGCCGGCGAAAGCAGTTCGGGTTTAAGCATGGGGAGTTCTCACTGATGTCAGGTCAGCATGCCATCACGGATGGCACGTGCAGCGGCCGCGTCAGGCGGCCCTGCAAAAGGTGGGGAATTGTAGGCAGGGCGACTCCCGATGTAAATTGACCTGGATCAATCTAAGCGGTTACAGCAGGCGGCCAACGTCCGCTTCCCAGCGATATCCCATACCGTACACGGCGCGAATAAACGGCTGTTCGGCATCAAGGTTCTCCAGCTTGCGCCGCAGGTTCTTGATGTGGCTGTCAATGGTGCGATCGGTGACCACGCGATAGTCGTCATACAGATGGTTCAATAGTTGCTCGCGCGAGAACACTTTGCCCGGCTCCAGCGCCAGGGTTTTCAGCAGGCGGAACTCGGCGGGCGTCAGCTCCAGCGGCTGTTCGCGCCAGCTGGCCTGGAAACGCCCTTCGTCGATCAGCAGATGCGAGGCAAGCTGCGCCTCTTCTGGCGAACGTTTCACCCGGCGCAGAATGGTTTTCACCCGCGCCACCACTTCACGTGGGCTGAAGGGTTTGCAGATATAGTCGTCAGCGCCAATCTCCAGCCCGAGCAGGCGATCGATCTCTTCCGTGCGTGCGGTCACCATGATAATCGGCAGCTCGGAGAAGCGGCGAATTTCCCGACACAGCGTCAGGCCGTCACGGCCCGGCAGCATCAAATCCAGTAGCATCAGGTCTGGCGGCGTTTGTTGCACATAACTCAGTACCGCGTTGCCATCGGCGAGATGGTGCGTGCGGTAGTTTGACGCCTGCAGATAATCAATCATCAGCTGCGCCAGTTTGGGTTCGTCTTCCACAACAAGAATCAGGGGATCGCTATTTTCCGTGCTCATAAAGGGTGTCTAGTGAGGAACATACGGCAAGTTTAGCGTGATTTTCAGCCCACCTAAATCAGAGTCGGCCGCATTAATGCTGCCGTCATGCGCCTCAACAATATTCTTGCAGATCGCCAGACCAAGCCCGGAGCCGCCGCTGGCGCGATTGCGCGAGCTTTCGGCGCGGAAGAAGCGCTCAAACAGCTGTGCCTGCTGCTGGCGCTCGACGCCCGGTGCGCTATCGGCAAACTGCAGCTGCCACTGCTCGCCGCTGAGCTGCATACTGAGCTGCACCGTGCCGCCGGCATCGGTGTAGCGCAGGCTGTTTTCCAGCAGGTTAGTAAACAGCTGCATCAGCCGGTCCGGATCGCCAAAGCTGCTGGCCTGCGCCGGCAACATCAGGCTGAGCGTCAACCCCCGGCTGCGATAGCGTTCGCCAAAACTGCCCGCCACCACCTCCAGCAGACTGACCAGATCCACCGGCTGTTTGCGGTAGGCGAGGGCGCCCGCGTCGGAGAGCGACAGCTGGTGCAGGTCTTCCACCAGTTGTGTCAGCAGCGCGACTTCACTCTGCAGCGAACTGATGGCGTCGGGGGTCAGTTTGCGCACGCCATCCTGCATCGCCTCCAGCTCACCGCGCAAAATCGCCAGCGGCGTACGCAGCTCATGGGAAATATCGGCCATAAAGGCGCGCCGGTTGCTCTCATTTTTCTCCAGCGAGCGCGCCAGCTGGTTGAAGTCGCGCGCCAGCTGACCAATTTCGTCGCTGCTGCCGACCTCCACCCGGGTGGTAAACTTGCCCGCCGCCAGCTGATGGGTGCCGTCCACCAGCCGTTTCACCGGCGCCAGCAGGCCGCGCGCCAGCAGCCAGGTGACCAGCGCGGCCAGCAGCGTGGTGAGGCCGACAATCAGCCAGCTGGTCTGACGCTGCTGATGGTCAAAATTGATATCGGTGCTGCGCGTCAGCCGCTCGGCGGGCGACGCAATCACCCAGCCAACAATCTTGCCGTTGCTGGTGGTGATATTGCGGCGTGAGCCTTCCGGCGGCACCGGCGAGCGCGGGCCGGACAATATTTTGTACTGCTGATCGATAATCCAGAACTGGGTGCGCCAGCCGTGCGGCGGCAGCTGCGTGCCGCTGCCAGGATTCTGTTCCAGCGAGCGCAGAATGGTGAAAATCAGCCGATCGTTGTTACGCAGAAAATCCCAGCTACCGTGCTGTTCGTATTGATCGGCCAGCGCATCGCTCAGCAGCGTCAGGCGCTGCTCGTTGCCCTTTTTGATGTAATCGACAAAGCCATGCTCAAAGCTGAGGCGCACGCCCCAGTGCATGGTGATGATCACCAGCATGCAGGTGGAAAAAATCGCCATAAACAGTTTGGCGCTGATGCCGAGTTTTACCGGCTGCTTCATCCTTTTCTCCTGCCTCTCAGGTCCACGTTTTTACTCACATCGGCGGGTACGCGCCAGAACACCAGTGCCGGCAGCGCAATCACCAGCGCCATGCACAAATAGGTGTACATAAAGGTTTGATGGGTCGCGGCGCTGTCGCTCACCGCGCCATGGCCGAAAGCGCCGAGCAGCAGACCGGCCACGGTGACGCCGATACTCATCGACAGCTGCATGATCATCGACAGCAGGCTGTTGCCGCTCGAGGCCAGCTCGTCCGGCAGCTCTTTCAGCGTCAGGGTATTCATGGACGAAAAGCGGATGGCATTGACCATGCCCTGCAACAGCAGCACCACGGGCAGCAGCCAGATCCAGCCGAGCAGCGCCACCACGGGAAACAGCAGCACCACCAGTGCCAGCGCCAGCGTGCCGCCCACCAGCGCGTTACGATAGCCAAACAGATTTACGATGCGCACCACCACGCGTTTGATGCCCATGTTGCCCAGCACCATCGGGATCATCATCAGCCCGGCGTGGAACGGGCTAAAGCCGAGACCCACCTGCAGAAAAATCGGCGTCATAAACGGCAGCATGCCGCTGCCGATGCGGCCGGTGAAGCTGCCGAGCAGGCCGATGGCGTAAATGCGGTTGTCAAACAGCTTCAGGCTAAACAGCGCGTTATCGTTGTTGCGGCCGTGCATCAGGTAGAACAGCAGGGAAAACACCCCCAGCAGAATCAGCAGGCACAGCAGCAGCGGTGAGCCGCCGGCGCTGCGCTGGCCGTCGAGCGCCAGCGTCAGCGTAGCCATGCCGACCGCCAGCAGCACAAAACCAAGGAAGTCAAAGCGTCGCGTCTGCATGGTGTAGTTCGGCATCAGCAGAAGCGTGGCAATGGCACCGATGATGCCGACCGGAATGTTGATCAGGAAGATCCAGTGCCAGCTGGCATACTCCACCAGAATGCCGCCCAGCGCCGGGCCGAGCAGCGGGCCAATCTGGCCGGGCAGGGTGACAAAGGTCATGGCCGACATGTACTGCTCACGCGGCACGATTTTCATCACCGTCAGCCGGCCGACCGGCACCATCATCGCGCCGCCAATGCCCTGGACCACGCGCGCCATCACCAGCTGGTCAAGTGACGTGGCGAAGGCACACAGCAGCGAACCGAGGCTAAACAGCACGATGGCGCAGAAGAAGATGTTGCGCACGCCAAAGCGGTCCGCCAGCCAGCCGCTGAGCGGCAGCGTGACCGCCACGGTGAGCACGTAGGAGACAATCACCGAGTGCATATGCAGCGGGCTGACGTTGAGATCGTGGGCCATCGCCGGAATCGCGGTGTTCACAATGGTGGTATCCAGCGTCTGCATAAAAAAGCCGAAGGCCACAATCCACAGTTGCCAGCGGACAGTGGCGGTTTGTGCGTTCATGGTCATCCCGTGTTAACAGTTTCATCAACCGCAGGTCGCGTAGCGGCGCGATTTATCGCGCGTTGAATTGCGCCGCTACGGTTAGTGCAGGTATGGCGTTATGGCTCCGTTATCAACCGCGGCTGCTTTTTCCGACGGCGCAGTTTATCCATCATCAGGTACACCACCGGTGTGGTGTACAGCGTCAGCAGCTGGCTCATCACCAGCCCACCGGCAATGGTGATGCCCAGCGGCTGGCGCAGCTCCGCGCCGTCCCCGCTGGTCAGCACCAGCGGCAGCGCACCAAACAGCGCCGCCAGCGTGGTCATCAGAATCGGGCGGAAACGCAGCTGGCACGCCTGGAAAATGGCATCGCGCGCCAACAGGTTGCCGTTGCGCTCCGCCTCCAGCGCGAAATCCACCATCATGATGGCGTTCTTTTTCACGATACCGATCAGCAGCAGGATGCCGATCAGCGCAATCAGGCTGAACGGCGTATTAAACAGCTGCAGCGCCAGCAGCGCGCCGACGCCCGCCGAGGGCAGGGTAGAGAGAATCGTCAGGGGGTGCACGTAGCTCTCATACAGAATGCCGAGCACGATATACACCGCGGCAATCGCCGCCAGCATCAGCCACAGCTGGTTCGATTGCGAATCCTGAAATACCTGCGCGGTGCCGGCAAAGCTGCCGCGCACGCTGGACGGCACGCCAATCGCCGTGATGGTGCGGTCAATGGCCTCTGACGCCTGCGACAGCGAGACCCCTTCCGGCAGGTTAAACGAGATGGTCGAGGCCGCCGACAGCCCCTGATGGTTGACCGACAGCGGCGCGTTGGCCGGCTGCCATTTTGCAAACCAGCTCAGCGGAATCGCTTTGCCGTCGCTGTTGATCACGAACATCTGATCCAGCGCGCTGACATCCTGGGTATAGCGCGGATCCACCTCCATCACCACTTTGTACTGATTCAGCGGCTGGTAGATGGTGGAGATTTGCCGCTGGCCGAAGGCGTTATTCAGCAGCGCATTGGCCGCCGACACGTCGATGCCGAGGCGCGCCATGCTTTCGCGATCGTAAGTCAGCGCCATTTCGCTGCCGTTGTCCTGCTGATCCGAGTTCACATCGGCCAGCTCTGGCAGCGCGGCAAACGCCTGGCGGATTTTCGGCTCCCACTCGCGTAAATCGGCGAGGTTATCCGACAGCAGGCTGTACTGGTAGCTGGCGTTCGATTCGCGTCCGCCAACGCGAATATCCTGCACTGCATTGAGGTAGAGGTTGGCACCCGGTTCTTTCGCCAGCTTCACGCGCAGGCGGGCGATCACTTCCTGCGCGCTTTCGCTGCGTTCTGACAGCGGCTTGAGTGACACAAACATCGAGCCGCTGTTGGTGCGCGAGCCGCCGGTGAAGCCGGTGACGTTATCGACCGCCGGGTCAGCCTTGATGATGTTCATGAAATCCTGCAGCTTGCCGCGCATCGCCTGAAACGAAATGCTCTGATCGGCGGAGATAAAGCCGTTGAGACGGCCGGTGTCCTGCTCGGGCATAAAGGTTTTCGGGATGGCGATAAACAGCCAGATGGTCAGCCCGACGGTGCCGACCAGCAGCAACAGCACCCAGATCGCGTGGTTCAGCACCCAGCCCAGCGAGCGCGCATAGCCCTGCTGCACCGCCAGCAGCACGCGGCCAAATCCGCGCGTGCGCGGCTGGCTGCGCTTCGCCTGCGGTTTCAGCAGATACGCGCACATCATCGGCGTCAGTGTAATGGAGATAAACAGCGAGATGAGAATCGCCACCGACAGCGTGATGGCAAACTCCGAGAAGAAGCGGCCAATAATACCGCCAATCATCAGCAGCGGCAGGAACACCGCAATCAGCGACAGGCTCATCGACAGCACGGTAAAGCCCACCTCGCGCACCCCGGTGAGTGCCGCCTGCAGCGGCTTCATGCCGGCTTCGACGTGGCGCGCGATGTTTTCCAGCACCACAATGGCGTCATCCACCACAAAGCCGGTGGCGATGGTCAGCGCCATCAGCGACAGGTTATTCAGGCTGAAGCCGCACAGGTACATGGCGGCGAAGGTACCAATCAGCGATACCGGTACCGCCGCCGCCGGAATCAGCGTGGCGCGGCCGTCGCGCAGGAAGAAAAACACCACCAGAATCACCAGCGCCACGGCGATCACCAGCGATTGCTCCACTTCATGCAGCGAGGCGCGGATAGTGGGCGAACGGTCCTGGGCGATTTGCAGGTCGATAGCCGCCGGGATCACCTCATGCAGCTCCGGCATTTCCGCCCGGATGCGGTCGACGGTATCAATAATGTTGGCGTCCGGCGACTTGCGCACCACCAGCAGCACCGCCGGTTTACCGTTGGTCATCCCGGCGTTGCGCACGTCCTGCACCGAATCCTGCACGTTCGCCACATCGCTCAGCCGTACCGCCGCGCCGTTGTTGTAGTGCACCACCAGCGGCTGGTAGACGCTGGCGGTTTGCAGCTCATCGTTGGTCCGCACCTGCCAGCGCTGCTGGGTATCGTCGATGGCACCCTGCGGACGGCGCTGGTTGGCGTTGCTGATGGCGGTGCGCACCGCATCCAGCGACACGCCCTGATTAAACAGCGCCTGCGGATTGAGGTCGACGCGCACCGCCGGCAGCGAACTGCCGCCCACCGTGACATCGCCAACGCCATCAATCTGCGACAGCTTCTGCGCCAGTTGCGTCGACGCGTAATCATACAGCTGACCGGGTTTATAAATATCCGAGGTCATGGTGAGGATCATGATCGGCGCATCGGACGGGTTGGCTTTGCGGTAGGTTGGACGATTGGGCATGCCGGTCGGCAGCAGGCTTTGAGCAGCATTGATTGCCGCCTGCACGTCGCGCGCCGCGCCGTTGATGTCGCGGTCGAAATCAAACACCAGAATGATGCGCGTGCTGCCCAGCGAGCTGGTGGAAGTCATTTCACTGACGCCGGCAATGCGCCCCAGCGAGCGCTCCAGCGGCGTGGCGACCGAGGCCGCCATGGTTTCCGGCGACGCGCCGGGCAGCGAGGCCGAGATGAGAATCACCGGGAAATCCAGCTGCGGCAGCGGCGCCACCGGCAGCAGACGGAAGCCAAGAATACCCGCCAGCGCAATCGCCAGCGTCAGCAGCGTGGTGGCAACCGGCCGATGGATAAACAGGGCGAAAAACTTCACGACTGCGCCTCCGTGCCTTTCAGACGCCGGCGCGTGGCGTGGGCAAGGCGATCAAACAGCAGATAGATCACCGGGGTGGTAAACAGCGTCAGCACCTGGCTCAGCACCAGGCCACCGACCATGGCGATGCCGAGCGGACGACGCAGCTCCGCGCCGACGCCGGTGCTGAGCATCAGCGGCAGCGCGCCAAGCAGCGCCGCCAGCGTGGTCATCAGAATCGGCCGGAAGCGCAGCAGACAGGCCTGATAGATCGCCTCACGCGGCGCCATGCCCTGTTCACGCTCGGCGGCCAGCGCGAAGTCGATCATCATGATGGCGTTCTTCTTCACGATACCGATCAGCAAAATGATGCCGATGATGGCGATGATATCCAGCTCGTTGCCGCTCAGCATCAGCGCCAGCAGCGCACCAACGCCGGCGGTGGGCAGCGTCGACAGAATGGTAATCGGGTGGATGAAGCTCTCATACAGCACGCCGAGCACGATATACATTGCCACTACCGCCGCGACGATCAGCCAGATGGTGCTGGTCAGCGCCGCTTCAAACGCCAGCGTGCTGCCCTGGAACTGCGTCATCATCTCGGCCGGCATGCCGACCTGATCTTCCGCCGTGGTGATCGCCTGCAGCGCATCGCCGAGCGAGTAGCCGTGCGCCACGTCAAACGAGAAGGTGGCCGACGGGAACTGGTCGAGATGATTAATACTCAGCGCAGCGTGGCGCTCTTCGACTTGCGCGATGGCGCTGAGCGGCACGCTGCCGCCGTCGCTGCTGTTCAGGCGAATCGCGTCGAGGCTGGCGAGACCGGGGGTTTGCGTGTTGTCCTGCTCCAGCACCACGCGATACTGATTGGCTTGGGTGTAAATCGTTGAGATCAGGCGCTGGCCAAAGGCGTTGTACAGCGCGTTATCAATGTCGGCCATGCTGATGCCGAGCCGGCTGGCGCTGTCGCGATCGACGCGCACAAAGGCTTCCAGCCCCTGATCCTGCCAGTCGCTGCTGACGTTGCGCAGCTGCGGCAGCGTATTGAGCTGTGCCAGCAGTTTCGGCACCCAGCTGCCCAGCGACTCCAGCGAACCCGACTGCAGGGTAAACTGGTATGGCGTGCGGCTCGCCTGGGTATCAATGGTCAGGTCCTGTACCGGCTGCAGCCACAGCGACACGCCGGGCAGGCGATCGATCGCCTGCTGCAGCCGCTGCTGCACTGCCGGAATACGATCGTCACGCTGGTCCAGCGGTTTCAGGTTGATTTGCAGCCGCGCGCTGTTGAGCGCCGCGTTGGTGCCATCCACGCCGACGAACGAGGTCAGGCTCTGCACCGCCGGATCTTTCATAATGATCGACGCCACGTCGCGGGTGCGCTGCGCCATACTGGCGTAAGAGACCGACTGCGGCGCCTGCAGCGTGCCCTGAATGATGCCGTTGTCCTGCTGCGGGAAGAAGCCCTTCGGAATCACCACCCACAGCAGCACCGTTAGCAGCAGCGTGCCAAGCGCCACCGACAGCGTCAGCCACGGGTGGCGCAGCACGCGCGTCAGCCAGCGGCCATAGCCGGCAATCACCTTATCGAACATCGCCTCGCTGGCGCGGGAGAAGCGGTTCTGCCTGCGCAGCGATTCGGCGCTCAGCATGCGCGCGCACATCATCGGCGTCAGCGTCAGCGAGACCACCGCCGAGATCAGAATCGCCACCGCCAGCGTCACGGCGAACTCGCGGAACAAACGGCCAATCACGTCGCCCATAAACAGCAGCGGAATCAGCACCGCGATCAGCGAGAAGGTGAGGGAGATGATGGTGAAGCCAATCTCACCGGCACCTTTCAGCGCGGCGGTCATCGGCTTTTCGCCTTTTTCGATGTAGCGCGAGATGTTCTCGATTACCACGATGGCGTCATCGACCACAAAGCCGGTGGCGATGGTCAGCGCCATCAGCGTCAGGTTATTGATCGAAAAGCCAAGGAAATACATGGCGGCGAAGGTGCCGACCAGCGACAGCGGCACCGCGACCGCCGGAATAATGGTGGCCGGGACGTTGCGCAGAAACAGATAGATGATCATCACCACCAGCCCGATGGCCAGCATCAGCTCATGCTGGGTATCCGCTACCGAGGCGCGAATGTTGGTGGTGCGATCGGTGAGCAGTTTGACGTCAACCGACTTCGGCAGCGTGGCGGTCAGCGACGGCAGCAGCGTGCGGATGCTGTCAGCGGTAGCGATAATATTGGCGCCCGGCTGGCGCTGCACGTTCAGCACAATCGCCGGCTGACGGTTGGCCCAGGCGCCCAGCCAGCTGTTTTCTGCGCCCTGTTCAACCGTGGCGACGTCGCCCAGCCGCACCGGCGCGCCGTTGCTGTAGCTGACGATCAGCTTGCGGTAATCCTCCGCGGAGGTCATCTGGTCATTGGCTGACAGCGTGATGGAGCGCGTTGGGCCATCAAGACTGCCTTTCGCCGAATTGACGTTGGCGTTGCTGATGGCGGTGCGCACCGTCTCGCTGGTGAGGCCGAGGGCCGCCAGCGCCTGAGCGTTCATCTTCACCCGCACTGCCGGGCGCTGGCCGCCGGAGAGCGTGACCAGACCGACGCCGGAGACCTGGGAAATCTTCTGCGCCACCCGCGTCTCCACCATGTCCTGCACCTGCGTCAGCGGCATGCTGGTGGTGGTAACGGCCAGCGTCATGATTGGCGGATCGGCCGGATTGACTTTGCTGTACACCGGCGGATTCGGCAGATCGCCAGGCAGCAGGTTAGTGGCAGAGTTGATCGCCGCCTGCACTTCCTGTTCGGCAACGTCGAGCGCCAGCGTCAGCTGGAACTGCAGCGTAATCACCGAGGCACCGCCGGAGCTTTGCGACGCCATTTGCTTCAGGCCGGACATCTGCCCGAACTGGCGCTCAAGCGGCGCGGTAATCGACGAGGTCACCACATCCGGGCTGGCGCCGGGATAGAGCGTGACGACCTGAATGGTCGGATAATCGACTTCCGGCAGCGCGGAAACCGGCAGGAAGCGATAGCCCAGCACGCCGGCCAGCAAAATCGCGATCATCAGCAGCGTGGTGGCCACCGGGCGCAGAATAAACTGGCGTGACGGGCCGCCGCTGGCGTCGGGAGGCATCACCTGCATTATTGACGTTCTCCGCGAGCCGGTTGCGCCGCGCGCGTGCTGTGCGTGGCGGTACTCTGTGCGGCGACAATTTCCACCGTGGCGCCTTCGGTCAGGCGGTCGAGACCGTCGGTGACCACGCGCTGACCGGCCTGCAGCCCGGCATCAATCACCACTTTCTGGCTATCCTGCAGCCCGGCGGTGACGCGTTTCTTGCTCACTTTGTTATCGCTGTTCACCACCCAGACAAAGTGGCCGTCGTTGCTCATCTGCAGCGCGGCAGTCGGGATCACCACCGCGTTTTGCAGCGTATCCACCTTCAGCCGGGCATTAACAAACTGGTTGGGAAACAGGGCGTCGTCCTGATTGCTGAAGCGCGCCTTGAGTTTAATGGTGCCGGTGGTGACATCGATCTGGTTATCAATGCTCAGCAGCGCACCCGTGGTCAGCAGGGTTTTATTGCTGCGATCCCAGGCTTCAACCGGCAGCGGCTGGCCGCTTTTCTGGGCTTTCAGGATCTGGCTAATGTTGTTCTCGGCAACGCTGAACACCACGTCAATCGGGTGCGTCTGGGTGATCACCACCAGACCATTGGTATCGCCGGCGGTAATGTAGTTGCCGACATCCACCTGCTTCAGCCCGACGCGTCCGGCAATCGGCGCGGTGATGCGGCTGTAGGTCAGATTGAGCTGCGCGCTGGCCACATTGCCTTCGTCGGCTTTGATGGTGCCGAGGGTTTCACTGACCAGCGAGCGCTGGGTATCCAGCTCCTGCTGCGACACCAGCGAGGTTTTCGCCAGTTTTTCATAACGGCTGAGGTCGCGGCGCGCATTAGCCAGCGTCGCCTGATCTTTGGCCAGCTGGCCCTGCGCCTGGGTGAGCGCTACCTGCCATGGGCGGGGATCGATTTCTGCCAGCAGCGCGCCGGCCTCCACCTGCTGACCTTCCGTGAAGTGCAGCGCCATCAGCTGGCCGTCGACCCGGCTGCGCACCGTAACGGTGTTGGCCGCGGTGACGGTGCCGAGTCCGCTGAGGTAATAGGGCACGCTTTCGGTGGTCGCGGTTGCGGCCTGCACCGGTGCCAGCGGACGGCGTCCGCCGCCGTTGTTGCCACCGCGTCCGTGATGCGGCTGGCCATCAGCCTGGGTAGCCTGCGCAGGCTCGGCCGGATGCTGCCACCAGTAGTAAGCGCCCGCCAGCGCAGCCAGCACCACCACGCTAATCAGGCCTGTTTTTAATCGTTTATTCATTGCTCTGTGTGCTCTCCGGCGGTTTCGTTTTCCCCACATGCGCGCGCAAACGAACCGCGGCGCAAACGAAATGATTGTAGTCGCCCGGGCCGGGCAAAAATTGAAGGAATTAAGAATATCGCCCCGGGCACGCTAAGTATTCATATTCAGTAAATATTTTGGCAGCAATACGCATAAGCGTGACTTTTTCCTTTGCTAAGCTGAATGACAGACCAGTCTCGTTTCACTAAGGAGGATCACATGCGTCAACACAAAACCCGTCAGCTGGGCGACAGCGGTATCAGCGTGCCGCTGCTGACGTTTGGCGGCAACGTTTTTGGCTGGACGGTCGATGAAAAAACCTCGTTTTCACTGCTCGACGCGCTGGTGGAAAAGGGGCTGTTCTTCATTGATACCGCAGACGTTTACTCACGCTGGGCGCCGGGCAACGCCGGCGGTGAATCGGAAACCATCATCGGTAAATGGCTGAAAAAAAGCGGTAAGCGCGACAGTATCGTGCTCGCCACCAAGGTAGGCATGGAGCTGACGCCGGAGAAAACCGGGCTGAAACCGGCCTATATCCGCCAGGCCGTGGAAGATTCGCTGCGCCGCCTGCAGACGGATGTCATCGATCTCTACCAGGCGCACCGTGATGACGACAGCACGCCGCTGGTGGAGACGCTGAAAGCCTTCGACTCGCTGATCAAAGAGGGCAAAGTGCGGGCTATTGGTGCGTCCAACTACAGCGCGCAGCGCCTGCAGGAAGCGCTCGACATCAGTAAGCAGGAGGGACTGGCGCGCTATGAAACCCTGCAGCCGGAGTACAACCTGTACGATCGTCAGGAGTATGAAAGCGGACTGGAGCAGGTGGCGGTGACAAACGGTCTCGGCGTGATTAACTACTACTCGCTGGCCAGCGGTTTCCTGAGCGGGAAATACAAGAAACCGGAAGACGCCAGCAAAAGCGCGCGCGGCCAGGGCATTGTAGAAAAATACCTCAACGATCGCGGTAAGCGCATCATTGAAGCGCTGGAAGATGTCGCGGCCTCGCACGATGCCTCTGCTACTCAGGTGGCGCTGGCGTGGCAGATTGCGCGACCGAGCATCACGGCACCGATTGTCAGTGCCACCTCGCTGCAGCAGCTGGATGAGCTGGTGAAAGCCACCGAGCTGGAGCTCAGCAAGCAGGAGATTGAAGAGCTGGCCAGCGCCAGCAAGCCGTAACGCGAAGCGGGACGCTGCGGCGTCCCGTCACGTAATAATTTTTTCGCCACGCAAAAAATGCCTTTTTCCTCCAGAACATATCCATTCATCGATCGCTGTCACAATTGCGTTAAGTCACTGTCACCTTTGCACTCACTGCGCACAGATTTGCAAAAATTGACACAACCTCAGCATTATTCTCTGCCCGTTCCTCTCCGGAAATTCACAGAAGAATAATCATCATGAACAGAAAAAAAGCAGTGCAGCATATGCCTCGCCTGGCAGCGGGCACCCTGATGTTTGCCATGTTGAGTGCGTCGGCGGTGGCAGCCGATGCGTTCAGCTACGATTCTCCCTATATGTTTGGCGACTGGGGCGGTAACCGAACGCAGCTGGAAAACGACGGCGTGAAATTCGACGTTAACTACACCATGGAGAGTGCCTCGAACCTGGGCGGCGGTGCCGATACCAACACCTCGATGCGCTACAGCGATCAGTGGGCGTTTGGCCTGAATCTTGACCTGCAAAAACTGCTCGACTGGCAGGATGCGCAGTTCCAGATGACCATTACCGACCGTAACGGTCGCAATATCTCCGATCAGGTGGCAGACCGCCGTACCGGCATGCTGTCATCGGTGCAGGAAGTGTACGGACGTGGCCAGACCTGGCGTCTGACGCAGTTCTGGCTCAGCAAAGGGCTGTTTGATAACACCGTCAACCTGAAAGCCGGCCGCGTCACCGTCGGGGAAGATTTCGACAACTTCGACAGCAAGTTCCAGAACCTCGCATTCGGCAGCGGCCAGGCGGGTAACTGGCGCGGCGATCGCTGGTTTAACTGGCCGGTTTCCCAGTGGGGCGGCCGCGTGAAGGTTAACTTCACGCCGGAAGTGTTCTTCCAGGTGGGCTTCTACAACCAGAACAGTGCCAACTACGATCGCGGTGACGGTTTCCGTCTGGATACCAGCAACTCCGAAGGCAACCTGGTGCCGGTGGAACTGGGCTGGAAACCGACCTTCGGGCCGGCCAACCTGCCGGGTAACTACCGCATTGGTTACTACTACTCGTCGGCCAACGGCGATAATTACGGCAGCTGGCGCGATGGCGCTTATCAGAGCAAGGATCACGCTTACGGCGGCTACGTGCTGTTACAGCAGCAGCTGACCGCGCAGGGCGGCGATGCCAGCCGTGGCCTCGGCGTGACGGTGCAGGCGGTGATGAACGATCACAAAACCTCAAAAACCGACAACTATCAGTCGATCAGCTTTACCTGGAAAGGGCCGTTTGATGCGCGTCCGCAGGATGAGATTGGCGTCGGCGCGGCGCGTATTCACGTCAACAGCGCGTATACCCGTTCGCTGCGTCAGCAGAATGATGCCAACGGCGAAACTGATTTCGACAGCCCAACCTATCTGCCGATTCAGGATGGTTCCGAGTACAACTACGAGGTTTATTACAATGCGCAGCTGACCAAATGGCTGCAGCTGCGTCCAAACCTGCAATACGTGGTGGCACCGGGTGCGGTGAGCGAAGTGAAAGATGCGTTTGTCGGCGGCATCAGTGCGAACGTGAATTTCTAATCTGGCAGAATGTGTGACTTTTCCCTCTCCCTTTGGGAGAGGGCAGGGTGAGGGGAAAATCGCACGGAGCTGTCTGGCCCTCACCCTAACCCTAACCCTCTCCCGCAAGCGGGAGAGGGAATTATCTGAACATCACTTCGGCCCAGCGCGCCAGGCCGGCGGTGACCGAGCCGAAATCATCGCCGCTGGCGATGGGCGTGTCGGGCAGTGCCTGCTGCAGCGCGGCGCGCAGGATCGGCGAACGGGCGCTACCGCCGGTGAGGTAAATCACCTCCGGACGGGTGTCACAACTGGCCAGCGCCAGCTGCACCTGCTCAAGAATGCGCGCCAGCGGCTGGTTGATCGCCTCTTCCAGCTGCGCGGCGCTGATCTCCGCCTGCAGCGTTTGCGCAATAAACGCCAGCGAGGCCGCGGTTTCGCGCTGATCGGAGAGCGCAATCTTGCTCTCTTCCGCCGCGCGCACCAGCCGGTAGCTCAGCTTTTGCTGCCAAACTTTCAGCAGATGCGCGACTTTATCGCCCTGTTCGGCATCACGCACCAGATCGCGCAGCAGCTTACCGCTGGCGGCCGAGTAGAAGTCGCTTTGTGCCGGTACATCGTTAATCGCCACCGCGTTCCACCACGGCAGCGCGGGCAGGGCAGTGCCCTTCAGCGTGTTACCGCCCAGACCCAGCAGCGGCATCAGCGTTTTGAACGCCAGCATGATATCGAGGTCGTTACCGCCGACGCGGCAGCCGCTGTGGCCAAGCAGGCTGGCACGGCGATCGGACTGATTACGCCACTGCGGACCCATCAGCAGCATGGAGCAGTCGGTGGTTCCGCCGCCGATATCCACCACCAGCACGCGTGTCTCCTGCTGCAGCGTGGCTTCAAACTCCAGACCGGCGGCAACCGGCTCGAACTGAAACTCGACGTCGCGGAACCCGGCACGCTGTGCAGCACGCAGCAGAATGCCCTGCGCCTGCTGGTTGGCGTCTTCACCGCCCAGCCCCTGGAAGTTGATTGGCCGGCCAATCACTGCCTGGTCAATCGGTTGATCGAGCTGGGTTTCACCCTGCTGGCGAATGTGCAGCATCATGGCGCACACCAGATCTTCAAAGAAGGCGATCTGCTGGGGTTTCAGGCCGCTGGCACCGAGGAACGACTTCGGCGATTTGACGAACCACACCTCTTCCGGATCGACCATATAGTGCTGCAGCGCGGTCAGACCAAACTGCACGCTGGCAGGCGTCACCTCGATATCCTCTTCGCGGTTATAACGCAGCGCGCGCTGCAGCAGCGCGGTGCTTTCGCTGTCTGGCGTGGGGACCTGATGATGGCGATGCAGCCATTCACTGATGGCTTCGCGCGTGGGCGCGCAAATCATGGAGGGAAGCAGGCGCTGACCGTTTTCCAGGGTCAGTAACCGCGGTGTGCCGCTATCCGTTACCGCGATGGAACAGTTAGCCGTGCCGTAGTCGAATCCGATAAACATTGTATCCCCCATGCCAGAAAAAAGGGGGCGACTTTAGCGCAGCCAACGCGGGCTGGCAATGGGCAGCGCCGCAGTTTATCCCTGAACTTCCTGGTAAACCTGATACTGGCCGCGCCCGGCGTGTTTGGCGCTGTAACAGGCGACATCGGCCTGCGACATCACCACATTGCTGATGCAGTTATGCTGATCGATTTGCGTGATACCGGCGCTGGCACCGACGTGATACGGCCGGTCCTGCCAGATAAAGGTAAAGTCATGCACCGCGCTGACGATGCCCTGCACCACCTCGCGCACCTGGTCAACATTGCTGTAGGGCAGCAGCAGGCCAAATTCGTCACCGCCGAGGCGCGCCAGCACATCGCTATTGCGCAGGTGCTGTTGCATGAGATCGGCCAGTGCGCGCAGCAGCGCATCGCCAGCGGCATGGCCGGCGGTATCGTTGACCGCTTTAAACTTATCCAGATCGATAAACACCAGCACGTGCTCGCTGTGATGCGCGGCGGCGTCATTCACCAGTCGCTTCAGCTGCTGCTCAAAGCTGTGACGGTTCGGCAAACGCGTCAGCATATCGTGGGAGGCGCTGTAGCTCAGGCGTTTCATCATGCGGCGCGACTCGCTGACGTCATGAATGACCATTACGGCACCAATGTCGCTGCCGGTCAGGGTTTTCAGCGGCGTGATGCTGTAGTGAATCTCGACCTGGGCACCATCCGGGGTATGCAACACCAGCTCTTCTTCGAGGTCCGGTGTGGTTTTGCTGGCGGGCAGGCTGCACAGCAACAGATTCTCCACCCGCGGCCCCTGCGCACCACGCGTAATCGTCAGTAGTTCGCTCAGCGCCACGCCAGCCGCTTTCGCCTGCGGCCAGCCGCTCAGCGCCTCGGCCACCGGATTCATGAAGGTCACCCGCATCTCATCGTCAGTACAAATCACCGCTTCACCGATCGAGTCGAGGGTGATGGCCATGCGTTCCTTCTCCTGGAACAGCGCTTCATTCAGCGTGCGCAGCGAGGTGATGTCCTGACAAATGCCCAGCATGCGTTCGATCTGCCCATCCTTGCTGATGATGCTATTGGCCTCGGAGCGCACGTAGCGCACGCCCTGCGGCAGATTGATGCGGTACTCCAGCTGGAAGGCGCTGCGGCGTTCAATCGCCTGCTGAATGATGAGCGCGGCCGCTTCACGTTCCTGAACATCGACCAGATGCAGCCACAGGTCGTAGCTCGGCACCCGGTGCGGCTCCAGCGCAAACAACTCGTACATGCGCTTGTCCCATAACATCTCGCCGTTTAGCAGGTTCCACTCCCACACGCCGATGCCGCCCGCTTCATTGGCCAGCGTGATGCGCTCCATCAGCCGCTGGTTGACCTGCTCGCTCTGCTTCAGCTCGGAGATATCCACAATCTGCGCGATAAAGTAGAGCGGTTGCAGCCGCGCATCACGCACCATCGAGACCGTGAGGCGCGCCCAGACGATCTCGCCATCTTTGCGGAAATAGCGCTTCTCCAGGGTATAGGTCAGGATCTCACCGGCGATCAGCCGCTCCAGCTGTTGCAGGTCGCTGTTGAGATCGTCCGGATGGGTGATCTGCTGGAAGGTGAGTTTTTTCAGCTCCTCCGCCGCGAAGCCCAGCGTGCGGCACAGCGACTGGTTGACCTGCTGCCAGCCGCCTTCCGGCGATACCAGCGCCATGCCGATGGCGGAATACTCCATGGCGTTGCGGAAGCGGGTTTCGCTTTCGCTGATGTGGTGCTTTTCACGCTGGAAGGCATCCATCACCAGCGACATTACGTGGCTCGGCAGCAGCACCAGCAGAAACGGCAGCCAGGTGCTGATCTGGCCGAGCAGCAGGTCGTTGCGCGCCAGGTTGACCCAGTCGAGCGCCAGCAGCAGCGAGATAAAGCTGGCGTTGAGGAAAAACAGCAGAAAGGCTTCGAATTTGGGCAGGCGCACCGCGCACCAGAACAGAATCACCACGATAAAGGTAAACGGCCACGGCAGGAAGCGCAGCGCCAGATAGCTGGCCAGCAGCGTGACGATCAGCGTGAGCAGCGTCTCCAGCTGACGTTCCGGCGTGATCAGCTGGCGCAGCGGTTTATCAGGCCACAGCAGCAGCACCGGACCGAAGGCCAGCACGCCAATCACTTCAGAGATCACCCAGGTGGAGAAAAACGGCAGCGAGGCGTGGCCGTCGACGTGCAGCATCCACAGCGCCACCACGCCGCCCAGCAGCGGCGCGATCAGGCCCGCAGCCAGCGCAAAGCGTATCCAGTCGGCCAGTGAGTTGAGCGGGGCTTTGCGGTCCAGCAGCGCGCGCAGCATCAGCCCGCCGAGGATGGCCTGCACCATATTAAGGATGGCGAATTTGACATTGCTCAGGGCCGGGCCGATCACCAGCAGATTGGCCAGCGCCGTGCCGAGCACGCAGCTGGCCAGCAGCAGCGGTACCTGTCCCGAGGGTGCGCGGAACACCACGATGGTCATTAACGCGGTGGAGTACCAGAGCGGGGAAATGCGGCCGCTGACGACAATCAGTTCCAGACAGAACAGCGTCAGTAAAAATGCCAGCGCGCAAAGCAGCAGGGCGCTGAGCCACTTTTTTTGCGGATTATCCTGCGAGGTTATTATCTCAAGAGTCATGCACGAATCCAGCAGCGCGCATTGATTACTCGAAGAAAAATGCGCCAGTCAATCTCTCAATCCATGCTAGCACATCTGTCAGATATCTTTGTGCGGAAATGTTTTTTTGCGGCCTGCATCCAGGTGCGCATGAATGTGCACCCTACAAAAACGGTGAAATCTGCTGGCAGTATCGCGCCTGTTGGATCTGCAGGGATTCAGGTAAGGACACGACAAATTGCACGATTTGTAGCGGCGCGATTTAGCGCGCAATAAATTGCGCCGCTACCGTATGTGCAATCATTTGTGGAACGTGTTCAAAACGTAATGGACAGACCTTACACCCTTTACCGCGCAACGCACTCAGCGGAACAAATCGGCGCGGGTGAAGGGCTTTTCCAGCCCGGCGAGGTCAGCGGAAAAACGCTCGAGGAACTGCTGGGTGGTGGCGACGCGGCCGTGGCCCATCAGCAACAGCGGAATCAGAAATGCCACTGCCACCTGCACCACGCTAAAACCCTTCAGCGCGGTGCGACGCTGGCTCAGCAGGAACGCGCTGCTCAGGGTAAAGCCCAGCATCAGTCCGGCCAGCACTTCACTTACCGAGTGCGCATGGATCACCAGACGCGATAATCCCACCATCAGCGGAATCAGATAGCCGATACCGATGGTCAGGGCGCGCCAGAACGTGGGCCAGCGGCCGGAAATCAGCCACATCATCACCGGCCACAGCGTCGCTGACATCGCGCTATGGCCGCTGAAACCGGTAAAGTTATAACGCGCGCTGCCAATGCCGAAGCCGAGAAACATAATTTTCGAGATGCTGACCAGCAGGCCCGCCAGGCCAAACGCCAGCAGCCAGTACCAGACGGTGCGACGGTTGTCGCTTTTCCACGGCAGCACCAGTGCGATGATCACCGCAGTGGGGATCAGCAACATACTGTCGCCGAAATAGGTCAGGGTTCTCCAGCTCATACTTTTCCTTGCAACGACTATCGGGCTCCCGCCAGTCACACGGCGGGCAGAGAAACAGTGTATCGATTAAGCCGCTGGCTGCAAAACGGGATAGTCTGAAAAGGCGGCGCGCCGGTTTTCACTGGCATCAACCCGGTGAAATCCCTATAATTGCCGCCAACTAACCCTCTCAATCGGCCTGTTTTTGTGCAGACAGAAACCGGCTCCAGTTATCAGGTCTTAAAAAAGTATGACTGACAAGTCTCATCAGTGCGTGATCGTTGGCATTGCAGGTGCATCCGCATCCGGAAAAAGTCTTATTGCCAGCACGCTCTATCGTGAAATCCGTGACCAGGTCGGTGACGAGCATATCGGTGTGATCCCCGAAGATGCCTACTATAAAGATCAAAGCCACCTCACCATGGAAGAGAGGGTGAAAACCAACTACGACCATCCGAGCGCGATGGACCACGATTTGCTGCTGCAGCATCTGCGCGCACTGAAGGCCGGCGAAGATATCGACCTGCCGGTTTACAGCTACGTTGAGCATACCCGCACCGATGAGTGTATTCACCTGAAGCCGAAGAAAGTGATTATTCTGGAAGGGATTCTGCTGCTGACCGATGCACGGCTGCGCCAGGAGCTTAACTTCTCGATCTTCGTTGATACCCCGCTGGATATCTGCCTGATGCGCCGTATGAAGCGCGACGTCAACGAGCGCGGGCGCTCGATGGACTCGGTGATGAGCCAGTACCAAAAGACCGTGCGCCCGATGTTCCTGCAGTTTATTGAGCCTTCCAAGCAGTATGCCGACATCATTGTGCCGCGCGGTGGTAAAAACCGCATCGCCATTGATATCCTCAAGGCCAAAATTAACCAGTATCTTTGACGACGCCCGTCCGGTTCAGCGTGACCGGAACGGGACACCGTGCGTCCGGATGGACGTGACGCGAACGGTTTGTCACAACCTGACCACCTTTCGCTACACTTAAATCATGGAGTTTCTGCGATGAGATTATGCGATCGCGATATTGAAAGCTGGCTGGACAGCGGCAAGCTGGCCATCGATCCCCGTCCGCCGGTTGAGCGCATCAACGGTGCCACCGTGGATGTGCGCCTCGGTAACCAGTTCCGTACCTTTAGCGGCCACACCGCACCGTTTATAGATTT
Source organism: Pantoea sp. Cy-640 (assembly GCF_011752635.1). Taxonomy (NCBI): domain Bacteria; kingdom Pseudomonadati; phylum Pseudomonadota; class Gammaproteobacteria; order Enterobacterales; family Erwiniaceae; genus Pantoea; species Pantoea sp. Cy-640. The sequence continues at coordinate 526,625 of NZ_VWXB01000003.1, forward strand.
GAGTGGTCCAAAGCATGAAGTGAGCGCGGCGCTGGATCGCGTGATGAGCGATGAGATTGTGCTGCCGGAAGGCGAAGCGTTCTTTCTGCATCCGGGAGAACTGGCGCTGGCGGTGACGCTGGAATCCGTCACCATCCCCGACGATCTGGTGGGCTGGCTGGATGGCCGTTCGTCGCTGGCGCGCCTCGGGCTGATGGTGCACGTTACCGCGCACCGCATCGACCCGGGCTGGCAGGGCCGTATCGTGCTGGAGTTTTACAACTCCGGCAAGCTGCCGCTGGCGCTGCGTCCCGGCATGCTGATTGGCGCACTGAGCTTTGAACCGCTGTCCGGGCCGGCGGCGCGTCCTTACAATCGCCGCGAAGACGCCAAATATCGCGGGCAGCAGGGCGCTGACGCCAGCCGTATTGATAAAGACTAACGTTTCTCCTGGAGTGATTTCGCGCCAGCGGCCTGAAATCTGACGGTGATGAGGATGCAATGAGAAGACTGATAACCACGCTGGCCATCCTGTTAGTGGTGGTCGTAGCGGGCATGACGGCACTGGTGTTGCTGGTCAATCCCAACGACTTTCGTACCTATATGGTACAGCAGGTAAAACAGCGCAGTGGTTATCAGCTTGAAGTGAGCGGCGACCTGCGCTGGCACGTCTGGCCGCAGCTCAGCATTCTGGCGGGCCGCATGAGCCTGACCGCGCCCGGCGCCAGCCAGCCGATGGTGACCGCCGATAATATGCGTCTGGACGTCAATCTGTGGCCGCTGCTGTCGCATCAGCTGAGCGTCAGTCAGGTGATGCTGAAAAACGCGATTATTCGCGCCACGCCAGACAGCGCGGTGCAGAAACCGCAGGGCGCGCCGATTGAGCCGGGCGACAGTGAACCGGCCATCGCCGCCAGCAACGGCTGGACCTTTAACATCAGTAAACTGCGCATTGCCGATAGCCTGCTCATCTGGCAGCAGCCGGGCGGTGACGAGTATAACTTCCGCGATCTCAACCTCAATCTGAATCAGGACGATAACCGGCAGGCCAGCGTTGAGCTGGCGACCCGCGTGTCGCGCAATCAGCGCAATCTCAGCCTGAACCTGAAAGGGCAGATGGACGTGGCGCACTATCCGCACCGTATCAGCGGCCAGCTGGATGAACTGGAGTACACGCTTGACGGCGCCAACCTGCCGCCGCAGGGCATCAAGGGCACGCTGAGCGGGCAGGCGCTGTGGGATGGCGACCAGCAGCAGTTTGCGCTGAACAAGCTGCAGTTAACCGCGAACGACAGCGCCCTCGACGGCAGCGCTGAGGGCCGGCTGGCCCTGCCGCAGCAGCTCAACCTCGCGCTGCATGCGACCTCGCTCAATCTGGATAACCTGATGGCCAGCGCGCCCGCCAGCGATAACAGCACCACGCAGCAGGCTAACGTGATGCGCACGCCGGTGATCGCTGAGCCGCGCGCGCACAATAATGCCGACTCGCCGCTCAATAGCATGGATTTGCAGCTGACGCTCGACGCTGACAGCAGCGTGTGGCGCGGTCTGACGCTCAGCAATCTGCAAATTGACGCCCGCAATCAGCGCGGACTGCTGACGCTCAACAAGCTGCAGGGCAAATTTGGTGACGGCCACTTTTCCATTCCCGGCTCGGTGGATATCCGTCAGCCGGTCACGCAGGTGGCGTTTCAGCCGGAGCTGAGCAGCATTGCCATCGCGCCGCTGCTTAAAGCGCTGGAACTGCCGGCTTCGCTGCAGGGCACGGTCTCGCTCAAGGGCGACATCAGCGGTGCCGGGCTGAGCGTGGCGGAGGCGAAACAGAACTGGCAGGGCAATGCAGAACTGGAAGCGACTAATCTGCAGCTGGCGCAGCTGAATTTACAGCAGATGGTGCGCCGCGCCGTGGCGCGCGTCAGCAATCGCGTCAGTAACGATCAGCCGGATGATCAGGGAATTGAACAGTTAAGCGGGCGCATCAGCCTGAAGCAGGGCAACGTCACGCTGCCGGATCTGCAGGGCGGCAGTAGTCGGCTGGCACTGCAAACCCACGGCAACGTGGATGTGGTCAAGCAGCAGCTGGATGTCACCATTAATATGATTCTGCGCGGCTGGCAGGGCGACGACCGGCTGGCGAAAGTCCTCAACGGCCAGCCGATTCCGCTGCGCATGTACGGCAGCTGGGGCAATCTGCAGTATTCGCTGCCGGTGGATGACGTGGTGCGCCAGCAGTTACAGGGCGAAGCTAAAACGCGCCTCAATCAGTGGCTGGATAGCCAGAAGTCTGCACCGCGGCAATAAAAGGACCAGGGCGACGTTATCGGATTGTTCATCGCGCGATGATTCGCGCCGCGACCCCGCGTTGCACTGACGGGTAGCGGCGCAATTTATTGCGCAATGTACAACGGTGCGGATGTCAGGCATGCGCGATAAATCGCGCCGCTACAAATCGCAACACTGGTGGCCGGACACGCATAATAAATCACGCCCCGGCGCCGGGTTAAATAAACGGTGCGGGCGCGACCGGCACAATCTCGACTTTTTGCACCCGATGGTTCTCCACCTGCAGAGTGCGCAGCAGATAATCCCCGACGCGCAACTCCTCACCTTCGGCCGGCACGTGCTGCAGGCTATCCATCAGCAATCCCGCCAGCGTATGGTAATTGCGCCTCTCGTCGAGCGGCAGCGCCACATACAGCGCTAAATCTTCCAGCGGCATATGGCCGTTGGCGATCCAGCCGCCATGCTCTGCGGGCTGAATATCGTAACGGGCATCAATTTCTTCCCCTTCATTGGGCAGGTTGCCGGCGATGGTCTCCATCACGTCGCTCAGCGTCACCACGCCTTCCACCGAACCAAACTCATCCACCACAAAGGCAAAATGGGTGCGCGCATGGCGAAACTGCTCCAGCGCCTGCAGCAGGGTGACGCGCTCGGGAAACACCAGCGGCTGGCGGATCAGCGCACGCAAATCCAGCGATTTACTGTGCAGCGACTGATGCAGCAGATCGATCACATGCACCACGCCCAGCGGCTCGCGTCCCTGTTCGGTGATCAGCAGGCGCGTATGCTGGTTGCGGTCGAGTTTATCCATGATCGACTGCGGGTCTTCGCTAAGATCGATGTGCTCGACGTCATGGCGTGACGTCATGATGCTGTTGATCTGGCGCTGACCCAGGCCCAGCACGCGCATGATCATGCGCCGCTCCTGACGGTTAAACAGCGCTGCGCCCTGGTTATCGCTCAGTAGCGATGCCGTGTCGGCATCCAGATCGGCGCGCTGTGCTTCACCGCGCAGAATGCGCAGCACGGCTTCGGCGGTGCGCTGGCGCAGCGGCCGTCCGGCGGTAAGAAAACGGCGGCGATTAAACAGCGCCAGCTGATTAAAAATCTCAATCACAATCGAGAAGCCAATGGCCGCGTACAGATAGCCTTTGGGGATGACGAAGCCGAAACCCTCTGCCACCAGACTAAAGCCGATCATCAGCAGAAAGCTCAGGCAGAGAATCACAATGGTCGGGTGGCCGTTAACGAAGCGCGTCAGCGGCTTGCTGGCCAGCAGCATTAACAGGATGGCGATGGTCACGGCGATCATCATCACCGGCAGGTCGTTGACCATACCGACGGCGGTAATGACGGCATCGAGTGAAAAGATGGCGTCCAGCACCACGATTTGCGCCACCACCGGCCAGAATTTAGCACCGCTGTTATTTTGACCCGATTCCTCGTCGCTGCCCTCCAGCCGGGCGTTCAGTTCGGTGGTGGCTTTAAACAACAGGAAGATACCGCCTCCCAGCAGCAGCAGGTCGCGTGCGCTGAAGCTGTGCTGGAAGAGGGTGAACAGCGGTTGGGTCAGCGTAACCAGCCACGACAGCGACGCCAGCAGCACCAGCCGTGATATCAGCGCCAGCAGCAGGCCGAACACCCGCGCGCGGTCGCGCAGCGTTGGCGGCAGCTTCTCCACCAGGATGGCGATGAAAACCAGGTTATCAATACCCAGCACCAGCTCAAGAACGATTAGCGTGACTAATCCTGCCCAGAGCGACGGATCGATGATCCACTCCCACATACTTTCATCACCATAATGTCTAAAAATGAGCTTAGTCTGATGATAGTTAATCGTCAGACAGGGTACAAATACGCCCCGGCCGCGCGGATGTCGCGGGCTGGCGGCTTATTAGGATTAATCTTACCTTGTTCAGCCGGGCGATAAGTGAAAAGTATGGATAAACATCCTGTGTGGATGAAGACCACTATTTATTCTTATCCAGCGGCAAAAGCGTACATTTTTAATGCGACTAATCTGAAGGCGGGTATCGAATTATTCTGAATTTTGGCGTGAAATTGCCTGGCGGGGCTGGTATCAATACTTATGGCTGGTAGTCTTTTTCCTAAAATAGTGCAGGGAAGACGGGGCCTACTTGTAAACAAGCCAGTAATAACTAGTATAGCAACGTGTTAGTAAATGTCTGCGCCAATGTTGTTAATAGCGCGCTGTTTAGCTTCTTAATGTTGTGAATTGTGATCGTGCACGGGTTAAGGCGGGTATTTCCCGGCGTGGCGACAAAGCGCGGACAAAAAATAGGGTGTTGTAAGCGGTATTGGCAGCGACAGCCAAGGGCGGTAGCGTGCCTGACGTGGTTTTCACAGGTTAAGAATTGTCTGGCCTTGCGGCAAAAGGAAGTCAGACTAATCTGTTGGTATTTATCACAATTTTCTTGCTTAACTGGAAAGAGAATTGGCCTAAATGCCGGGGAGTTCGCCGCAGTTTGTCTCGCTGGTTTAGTTAGTGCATCGCTCATTAATTACTCAGGCTTAGGCGTTAGGGATTAAGGGAAATAAAATAAAAGAGTCAAATATGCGCGATAATGAATTTACATATAAAAGTCTTCTGACAAAAATTTTACTGGCGTGCTCGGATTTAATTTGTTTCAACGCGGCATTGTTTATTGCACTCGCGCTGATTAATTCGTTCGCCGATTCTCCACTGGCAGATATTTCTGAAAAAGACCTCAACTTAAAAATCGCCACCCATGTCTGTCTGTCCTTAATTTGTACAGGCTGGTTCTGGGTTCGCCTGCGTCATTATACCTATCGCAAACCCTTCTGGTTTGAGCTGAAAGAGATCTTTCGTACCATTCTCATTTTCTCTGTCATCGATTTGTCAATTTCAGCATTATCACAATGGCAGATGTCCCGTTTTGTCTGGGTATTAACGTGGATTTTAGCACTGGTGCTGATTCCGCTGGCGCGCGCTATTTCCAAACGCGTACTGAATCATTTCGGTATGTGGAAAAAGCAAACCATTATTATTGGCAGCAACCGTAACGCGCAGGAAGCCTGGCAGGCGCTACAGAGTGAAGAGGTGATGGGCTTTGATGTGATCGCCTTCTTCGACGTCGATGGCAGCTGCCCGCAGGCCAGCATCTCCGGTGTACCGGTACTGCATAACGAGCAGGAGCTGTGGCAGCTGACCAACAGCGAAACCCAGTTTATCGTCGCGGTTGAGTTTGAGCAGAGTCAGCACCGCGACCGCTGGCTGAAAATGCTGGCGATGCATAACTGTCGCTCGGTCTCGGTTATCCCGACGTTGCGCGGCGTACCGCTTTACGGCACCGATATGGCTTACATCTTCAGCCATGAAGTGATGATTCTGCGTGTGAATAACAACCTGGCGAAACGCACCTCGCGTGTCCTGAAGCGGGCATTCGATATCGTCGGCGCGCTCAGCATCATCATCGCGCTGTCACCTGCGCTGCTGGTACTCGGCTTCATGGTTGGCCGTGATGGCGGACCACCGATTTACGGTCACGAACGTGTGGGTCTCAATGGCCGCAAGTTCAAATGCCTGAAGTTCCGCTCGATGGTGATTAACTCGAAAGAGGTGCTGGAAGAGGTGCTGCGCACCGACCCGGTAGCCCGCGCCGAGTGGGACAAAGATTTCAAACTGAAAAACGATCCACGTATTACCAAAGTCGGTCATTTCATCCGTAAAACCAGCCTGGATGAGCTGCCGCAGCTGTGGAACGTCGTGCGCGGTGACATGAGCCTCGTTGGCCCGCGCCCGGTGATTGAAGATGAACTCTGCCGTTATGCCGGTGATGTTGATTATTACCTGATGGCAAAGCCAGGCATGACGGGATTGTGGCAGGTCAGCGGTCGTAACGACGTTGACTATGAGACGCGCGTCTATTTCGATTCGTGGTATGTCAAAAACTGGTCGCTGTGGAATGACATCGCGATTCTGTTTAAGACGGTCGGCGTGGTACTCAAACGCGACGGCGCTTATTGATAGACAGCAAGGGCAGGGGACGAAATAACGTTCCCGCCTGATAACTGCCGGTGCTGGGAGTGTCTGTAACTGATAACTGCCATTATCGAGCCCGAACAGAGCGGGTTATTAAGCCGCTTAACGATAACCCACTTTAATTGAAGTCGTCTGCAACCAGGATGACAACATAAACCAGGGAGCTAATGATAATGAACCTCAGTTTCAGTGTTTAATTCCTTGCCTTTATTTTTGTTAGACGCTTACACAGCGGCGTTTTCGCCTCTATCAATCATTAACTGATAGCGAAGAACCAGATGATAATGAAAACTAAATTGATACCGTTACTGGTATCCGCGACTTTCCTCTCCGGGTGCACCATCGAACCAGGTTCGCACCTTTCCACTAGCGGAAAAGATGTCATTGAGCAACAGGATAGCAATTTTGACATCGACAAATACGTTAACGTCTTCCCTCTGACGCCGCGTCTGGTTGAACAGATGCGTCCGAAGCCGCTGGTTGCTCAGGCTAACCCGCTGCTGCAGAACGAGATTCAGAGCTATCAATACCGCGTTGGCATCGGCGACGTACTGAACGTCACCGTATGGGATCACCCTGAGCTGACTACGCCGGCCGGTCAGTACCGTAGCGCCAGCGACACCGGTAACTGGGTGCAGGCAGACGGTACCATCTTCTATCCGTACATCGGTAAAGTGCGCGTTGCAGGCCGCACCGTGACGGAAATCCGCAGTGAAATCGCGCGTCGTCTGGCGCAGTTCATTGAAAGTCCGCAGGTGGATGTCAATGTGGCCGCGTTCCGTTCGCAGAAAGCCTACGTGACCGGTTCGGTCACCACCTCCGGCCAGCAGCCGATCACCAACGTGCCGCTGACCGTGCTGGATGCGGTGAACGCCGCGGGTGGCCTTGCCGCTGACGCCGACTGGCGCAACGTGGTGCTGACGCACAACGGCCGCGAGCAGCGCATTTCGCTGCAGGCGCTGATGCAAAACGGCGACCTGAGCCAGAACCATCTGCTCTATCCGGGCGATATCCTTTACGTACCGCGTAACGACGATCTGAAGATCTTCGTGATGGGCGAAGTGAAACAGCAGACCACGCTGAAGATGGACCGCAGCGGCATGACGCTGGCTGAAGCGCTGGGTAACGCACAGGGCATGGATCAAACCACCTCTGACGCCACCGGCGTATTCGTCATTCGTCCGATTCGCGGTGCTAACCGCACCAAGATCGCCAACATCTATCAGCTGAACACCAAAGATGCGGCGTCGATGGTGATGGGCACCGAATTCCAACTGGAGCCGTACGACATTGTCTACGTCACCGCAACACCAATCACCCGCTGGAACCGCGTGATTTCCGGACTGCTGCCGACCATCGTGGGTATCGACGATGCAAGCTCCGCAGCGCTGCGTTTCCGCAACTGGTCGGACTAAGGTTTTACCATGATTAAGTCAGTGTTAGTCGTCTGCGTCGGCAACATTTGCCGCTCCCCCACCGGGGAGCGTCTGTTTAAACGCGCACTTCCGCATACCCGTATCGCTTCTGCCGGTCTTGGTGCCCTGAAGGGCCATCCGGCGGATAAGACGGCCAGCGCCGTCGCCGCTGAACATGGCGTCTCGCTGGACGGTCATGAGGCTCAGCAGTTAACGGCCAGCATGTGCCGTGACTTTGACCTGATTCTGGTAATGGAGAAGCGCCACGTTGAGCAGGTGAACCGCATCGATCCGGCCGCGCGGGGGAAGACCATGCTGCTGGGCCACTGGCTTAACCAACAGGAAATTGCGGATCCGTACAAAAAAAGCCGTGAGGCCTTTGAAGAGGTTTACGGGTTACTGGAAAACGCTACCCAGAAATGGGTTAACGTACTAAGCCGATAGTTGGGAATATCCATGAATATCAAAAACAAGGTTATGACTGCGCCAAAAGAAGATTCGAATGGATGGGATCTGGCGCATCTTGTGGGACAGCTGATCGATCATCGCTGGATCATCGTGGCGGTCACCGCTTTCTTTATGCTGATGGCAACGCTCTACACACTGTTTGCTACGCCAATCTATAGCGCGGACGCTATGGTGCAGGTGGAGCAGAAAAACACCGCCTCGGTGCTGAACGAATTACAGGATGTGATTCCGACCACGCCAGCATCAGACACCGAGATTCAGATCATCGAATCCCGCATGGTGATTGGTAAAACCGTTAACGACCTCGGTCTGGACACGGTCATTCAGCAAAACTACTTCCCGGTGATCGGTAAAGGTCTGTCACGCCTGATGGGCAACAAGCCAGCGCAGATTGCCATTTCACGCCTGGAAATTCCGCGCAGCATCGACAAACGTACCGTTGAGCTGGAAGTCACCGGTCCGCAAACCTATACCGTGAGCAAAGACGGCGACGAGCTGTTCAAAGGCCGCGTGGGTCAGCTGGAGCAGCACGGCGACGTCACCATGCTGGTTAGCGGCATTCAGGCTGACGAAGGCACCAGCTTCAGCGTCACCAAGCTGAGTGACCTGCAGGCGATTAAAACCGTACTGGGCGCGCTGACCGTCGCCGATAAAGGCAAAACCACCGGCGTGCTGGGCCTGGAGTTCCAGGATGAAGATCAGGAGCAGGCGAGCCGCGTGCTGAACCAGATCGTCAACAACTATCTGCTGCAGAACGTTGAGCGTAAGTCTGAGCAGGCGGAGAAGAGCCTCGAATTCCTGCGCACCCAGCTGCCTAACGTGCGTGCCAAGCTGGACGATGCGGAAGACAAGCTGAACACCTTCCGTCGTCAGAACGAGTCGGTCGACATGTCACTGGAAGCCAAATCGGCGCTCGACTCGTCCGTTAGCGTCCAGAGCCAGCTGAACGAGCTGACCTTCCGTGAAGCCGAAGTTTCCCAGCTGTTCACCAAAGACCACCCGACCTACCGCGCGCTGCTGGAAAAACGCAAAACGCTGGAAGCGGAACAGGCGCAGCTGAACAAGAAAATCTCGGCCATGCCGCAGACCCAGCAGGAGATTCTGCGTCTGACGCGTGATGTGCAGGCCGGTCAGGAAATCTACATGCAGCTGCTGAACCGTCAGCAGGAACTGGGCATCAGCAAGGCCAGCACCGTGGGTGATGTGCGCATCATCGACCGTGCTGAAACCAGCACCAGCCCGGTGGCACCGAAGAAACTGCTGATTATTGTCGCGGGCCTGATTGTGGGTCTGATGCTGTCGGTTGGTCTGGTGCTGCTGAAAGCGCTGTTCCACCACGGTATCGACAATCCGGAGCAGTTGGAAGAGCTGGGCATGAACGTCTATGCCAGCGTACCGCTCTCCGAGTGGCAGCGTAAGAAAGACACCGAAGCGCTGGCGCGACGCGGCAGCAAAGAGAAGTCGGATCCGCACAACACGCTGCTGGCGCTGGGTAACCCGACTGACCTCTCCATCGAAGCGATTCGTAGCCTGCGCACCAGCCTGCACTTCGCCATGATGGAAGCGAAAAACAACATCCTGATGATCACCGGTGCCAGCCCGGGTATTGGTAAAACCTTTATCTGTGCCAACCTGGCGACGCTGGTATCCAAAGCAGGTCAGCGCGTGCTGTTCATCGATGGTGATATGCGTCGCGGCTATACCCACGAGCTGCTGGGTGCGGACAACAAGACCGGCCTGTCTAACGTACTGTCAGGCAAGAGCGAGTTCTCGCCGGCGATGATTCAGAAGGGCGTGTACGGTTTTGACTTCCTGCCGCGCGGTCAGGTGCCACCGAACCCGTCTGAACTGCTGATGCATCGTCGCATGCAGGAGCTGCTGGACTGGGCAAGCAAAAACTATGACCTGGTGCTGATCGATACGCCGCCGATTCTGGCTGTGACCGACGCTTCCATCATCGGTAAGCTGGCCGGTACCTCGCTGATGGTGGCGCGTTTCGAAACCAACACCACCAAAGAGCTGGATGTCAGCTACAAGCGCTTCGCCCAGAACGGTATCGAGATTAAAGGCGTCATCCTCAACGCCGTGGTCCGTAAAGCGTCGAATGCCTATGGTTATGGCTACGACTATTACAACTACGAATACGGCAAAGAGAGCAAAAGCTAAGCACTATCGGGGGCGGATTTTCCGCCCCTTTTTATGGCGCGTTTCTGGCTAAGCGCCATGCCTTGTGCCTCTGCAAAACATGCGGATACACCGCAGAGTATTGTAGCGGCGCGATTTATCGCGCAATAAATTGCGCCGCTACGGAACGTGCGGTGATTAAGCGCAGAAAACTGCGGCGGTGAAATTGATACCGCGAACATAATAACGATTTATTTTCGGTGCGTTTTGCACCATCAAACATACACACAGCACAATCTTAGGTATTTCCGTGACGGTACGAAAAGTCTTATTGAAAAAGAATACTAACGGCATGATTTTTCAGAACAAAGCCGATTCCTTTCTACAGGCCGCTCGCGTTACCGTTGAATCTGGAACAGCTGTTTAAGAGGTGCTGGCAATGCAGGACATCCGCTTCTCAATTGTAATTCCCGCTTATAACGCGTCGAAATCGATTGTCACGACGCTGGATTGCGTCAAAGCGCAAACCTATCGCAACTTTGAAGTCATCATCGTGGATGACAAATCCGCCGATGCCGCGGAACTGGCGCAGGTGGTGCGCGGCGAGCGCTATCAGGATCTGGACATCAAACTGGAGCTGTCTGAGGTCAAACTCAACGGCGCCGGCGCACGCAACAAAGGTATTGAACTGGCGCAGGGCGACTTCATCAGCTTCCTCGATGCCGACGACGAGTGGCACGCGGACAAGCTGCTGGAAGTGTGCGATACCATCCGCAAGCTGGAAGCGCAGGGTAAATCGCGCTATGTCATCTTCAGCCAGGTCAATATTCATCAGGACGGCAGCTTCCTCAAAGTGATGCCGATGCAGCCGCCGGGTAAAAACGAGACCGTGGCGGAGTACCTGTTTGGCTGTTATGGCTTTATCCAGACCAGTACCATCGTGCTGAAGCGCGAAGATGCCGCCAGAATCCAGTTTGATGCGCGCTATATTCGCCATCAGGATTATGACTTCTGCATCCGCGCCGACCGCATGGGCTATGAATTTGTGATGATCGCCAAACCGCTGGCGACCTACCATCTGGTGACCAAATTTGGTTCCAAACACAAAGGTGAGTCGGTGAAGTACTCCTTCTTCTGGCTCGACACCATGAAGCCGCACCTGACGGCGCGTGATATCCATACCTACAAAGCGTTCAAGCTGCCGCTGCGCTACAAAATGGATGGCAATTCGCTGCTGGCCAGCGTCAGTTTTGCGCGCTACTTCTTCCTCACCAACCGTGATAACCGCGCCTACTTCATCAATCGCCTGGTCGATAAGCTGAAGTCGCGCTTCACGGGGCGAAGAGCGGTTTCCTGATCGATTTATGACTTTCACTTGCTCCCGCAGCGGGAGCATTTTTTCGGTTCCTGACACTCCGGGTATACAAATGACAAATCATGTTGGCACCATCGGTATCGTGATGCCGATGTACAACGCGCGCAACACCGTGCTGCGTGCGGTTGAGTCGATCGTGAATCAGACCTACAGCGACTGGCATCTCTACCTGGTCAATGATAAATCCACCGATGATTCACTCGCTTTTGTACGCGAGCACTGCCAGGACGCGCGCATCACTATCCTCAGCAACGAGGTCAACCTCGGCGCGGCGGAAACGCGCAACGTGGGCCTGCGCGCGGCCAAAGAGGAGATCATTGCGTTTCTCGACAGCGATGACGAATGGCACGCGGAGAAACTGGCCGAACAGGCCGCGGCGCTGACCGCCGGTGACGACTTCGTGATCACCCATTATCACTACAAAACCAAAACCGCCGATCACGACATCAATTACCACAAACCTTATCTGCAGCAGGAAAACTTCGTGAAGAAGCAGTATCGCGTCTGCTTCTCCTCGGTGTGTTTCCGTCGTCCGCCACAGGGCATCTTCTTCCAGCGTAAAGGCCATGAAGACTTCCTGTTCCTCTATGAGCTGTTCCTCCGCTACAAACAAGCCCGGGTGATCCAGAAGACGCTGGTCAACTACTACGAGCTGGGCGATTCGCTGTCGCGTAACAAAAATAAAGCGGCGAAATGGCACCTCGAATTATTAAGAATTATCTATAAAAACAATCCTTTAAAAATCTATTACTATTACGGCTGGTATATGGTGAATGGGGTTCTTTTCACCCTTAAACATCGCTAAGACCCTGTGTCCTTCGCGCTGCCGCTACGTTGGCTGCGCACGTCCATCCCGGTCACTTACTTGAGTAAGCTCCCGGGAATGAACGCACTTGCCGCGTTGCGGCAACGCAAATGACTTGGGTCTGGATTTGAGCAATTTGAGGTGAAAAGTATCAGATGAAAAAGATTGTTTTGGTTATTAAGGATGCCTACTCCTACGCAGGCACGGAGAACATCTGCAACTTCATGTCGGAGTGCCTCGGTGAAGAGCATGCCGTCACCATTTACTCGCTGGAAGGGCACGGCAAAACCTTTTACCCGTTTGAGCGGGTGAAAGAAATTGTCAGCTTCGAAGGCCACAGCAACCCGATTAAAAGTGCCGTGGCGCGTATCCATCAGGAGGGCTTCGACAGCGTATTCCTGATCAGTATGGGGCGCCTGAGCGTGATGTTTGCCTTCTGGAACCTGATGGCAATGAAGAAAAAAACCTTCAAAGCCTACGCCTGCGAGCACATCGCTATCAACTCGTTCAGCAAGCCGATCAAACTGCTGAAGTGGCTGCTGCTGCGCTACTACGACCAGGTGATCGTGCTGACTGACAAAGACCATCAGGTCTTCACCCGCTGGCATATCCCCAGCCAGCAAATTCCTAACCCGGTGGTGTACAAATCCTGGCAGCGCGAGACGCGCAGCCGTCAGGCGCTGGCGGTGGGCCGCCTTGATAACCAGAAGGGCTTTGACCTGCTGCTGGATATCTGGGCTGACTTCAGCAAAAAACACCCGGAGTGGAAGCTGGTGATCGCCGGTGACGGCGAACTGCGCCAGCAGCTGCACGATCAGGCCGCGGCGCTGGGCATCACCGGCAGCGTTAACTTTGTCGGCAAAGTCAGCAATATCAATGATTACTACCGCGACAGCGACATGGCGCTGATGACCTCACGTTATGAAGGGCTGCCGCTGGTACTGCTGGAAGCCAAATCCTGGTCGCTGCCGGTGGTGGCCTATGACTGTCCGACCGGACCGCAGGAGATCATCAATCACGGCGAAGATGGCTTCCTGGTGCCAATGAACGACAAAGCCACTTTCCTGGCGCGCATGGAGCAGCTGGCCAGCGACGATCGCCTGTTCTTTGCCATGAGCGAGAAGACCAAAGAGACGGCGCTGAAGTTTGACGGTAATCAGATCAAACAGAGCTGGCTGGCGCTGGTGTAACCACTTTTATCGTGCCTCGGGGATACCTTTTCGGCCGCCATGCGGCCCCATGACCACGGGATTGTTAGCATGAAAAGAAGAGAAGTCTTGCAAACTGCAGCCTCCTCCATTGTTGCCGCACTGTCGGTGAGCGCGTTTTCCAGTTACGCCGCCAAAAGTGGTCAGCCGGCGCTGAAAGCGGTTGATGCCTCCAGCGTCCCGCCGGGCGATGTGCCGATTCTGACGCCGGAAAACGTCTATACCATGCCACCGCAGTTCTGGCAGAACTTTGAGGGCAAACTGTGGATTGGCGCAGCAGGCAAAGATGCCAGTCAGGCCGGCAACCAGATTCCGGTGTATCTGCGCGACGCCAGCGGTAAGGTGTCCCAGGTGAGCCAGCCCATTGCGCTCAATAAAGGCAACTTTGCGCAGTTTATTCACGATAATGCCGCGTTAATCGCCAATCCTGCGCACTCGATGGTAGTGGAAGATAACCAGGGCAATACGCTGTTTTCCATCAGCGACGTGTCGCGCCCGAACGCCAGCAACTTCAGCCAGCGCCTGGCGCAGCCGAACGGCTATCAGCTGATCGGCGAAATCCCGTCGGTGGAAGAGCTGCGTAAAACCCGACCGCTGTTTGCCGGGGCGAAAATCAAGCTGAAAAGCTGGCACGAAGGGCTGGAAGTGGGCGGCGGCGAGTTTGTCGGCGTGTATGGCGAAGGCGAAGATGATGGCGGCGTGATTTTCAGCGGCAACGGGTTCTACTGGCGCCGCGTGGTGGAAGATTTCAACCGTCTGACGCTGTTTGACTTCGGCGCCATCGCCGATGGCAAAACCGATACGGCACCGGCGATCAAAGCCATGTATCATTGGTCGCTCAAGGCTAACCAGCAGATCTGCGTACAGTTTCCGGCAGGCACCTTCTTTGTGACCGGCTGTGACTTTGGCGATCAGCAGCAGCGCTTCTTCCGCATTTCCGGCGCGATGGTGAACTTCGGCTATTTCCCGGCGACCACGCTGGTTTCTGACGGTCGTTCCGAATTCCTGTTCCAGGTGAATGCGCGCTGGACCGAAATCTCCAACCTGATCTTCAACGGTCAGAACGACAAGCGGCCAAACAAACAGGGGCTGTTCCGCAACACTTGTCCGGGCGGCCAGTTCTTCCGCGGCGCCTGCCTGCGCTTCAACCGCGTCGGCGGCACCTCAATCAGCCTGCTGGATACGCTGGATTGCAAAATCGACCAGTGGTACGCCGACACCTGTACCGGTGACGTGATCAAAGCCAGCTGGTCCGGACAGAAACAGGGGGCGTGGGACCACAGTACGGCGATTGAGCTGTCGAACTTCAACGCCCAGCGCTGTACCGGCGGCATGGTGCTTAACCTGCCGCGCTGCAGCCAGTCGATCATTCATAACGGCTGGATTGAGCACAGTGAGCACCCCGGCGACATCTCGAACGGCCAGTGGATTATTGATGCGCTGAGCCTGGAAGATTGCAAAAACCCGCTGAACGCGCGCAATTCCCGCCTCAACATGCGCCAGACCAATCTGCAGTCTGGCAGCTGGATCGATAACTCGCTGGAAGGCGAGCGCTGGCTGAATATCTGGGAGATGGGCTCAACGCGGGTGGAGTCTTACGGCGTGGCCATCGACGGCAGCCTGAAATACAACTACATCACGTCGCGTTTCCGTCTGACCAACAACACCAATCAGGCCACCTGGTTCGAGCTGGGAAATTTTTATTCGCCAACCGTGGGTGACAGCTGGGAGATCGAGCTGTTTGGTCAGTCGCAGTTCAGCAACGGCAGCGACAAGCAGCCGCTGCTCGACGTGATGGGCGGTAAACAGACCGGCGGTCGCGCGGTGATTCATCTGCAGCGCAAAACCAGCAAGGCAGAAGCCAGCTGGTCCGCGGAAGGTAGTTCGCCGGTGCTGGAGGTGCGCGTCGATGCGCGCAGCGATACCGATAGCAAAGTGTTCGTCAAACTGGCGGGCTGGACGCCGACGGCGGTGGTGCTGATTAAGAGCACCGCCAAAGACCGGTTCCTCACCGGCCGCTGTGCGCGCGTTGACGCCACCATGGCGCAGGGCAGTCCGACCAGCGGCAGCCAGCCGGCCCCGCAGCGGTTTAGTCTGCACAACGGTAAAGCCGGCATCGGCGGCAACGAGCAGGGCGATTTGCTGCTGGCGTCGCGCGCGCTCAAACCCGAAGAGGTGGATACGCGCCAGCCGAAGGGGTTTGTTTCCGTGGTGATCAATGGCGAGCAGGTGGCGCTGCCGTATTTTGCGCTGAAGTCGTGAGGATTTAACGCAGGTAACGGTGCAATTTATCGCGAAGGCCACAACGGCACCGAGCGAGGACGGGCAAAGCGCAATAAATTGCGCCGCTACGGTTTGTGCAGAGGAGATTTCTGCACTAACCCTTTGCACAGTCTGTAGCGGCGCGATTTATCGCGCATGTAACACCTGTCGCAGGTATCAATTATGTCACAACAGGCAGTCGTTAATTTCGGGCCGCTGGCCCATTAGCAGTTTTTTCTTACAGAGTTCACTTAGCCAGTATGGAACTGGCGGCTTGTAAAAAATTACAAAAATTTATCTGGAGTTTTTATGAAGATTTTATTGGTGGGTAACCATACCTGTGGAAATCGTGGGGATGGCGCGATTTTACGTGGACTGATTGATTCATTGCAGGCCGCGCGTGGGGATCTGGATATCGATGTCATCAGCCGCTATCCAACCAGCTCCGGATATTTACTGCAGCAGCATATCCAGCAGGATTCGCTGTTTCTGCACAACAGTAAGGCGCCAAAAGGGCTGGTCAGCAGCCTGAAGCGCAAAGTCGCCAACCGTCTGATGCCGGACATCATGATGGCGCACCTTGGCAAAGGTGGCGTGTATAAATCTTTCTCGGTGCCGCCGCATCTGGCGGAATTCACCCGCAGCCTGGCGAAATATGACGCCATCATTCAGGTCGGCGGCTCGTTCTTCGTCGATCTGTACGGCGTCACCCAGTTCGATCACGCGCTGTGCGCGTTGATGGCGAAGAAGCCGCTGCACATGATCGGTCACTCGGTGGGCCCGTTTGAAAACCCTCGCGTCAATGCGCTGGCAAACTTTGTTTTTGACCGCGTCGACAGCCTGGTGCTGCGCGAAGAGGTCAGCCTCGATCGCCTGAAGCAGGATGGTGTGACCACCAGCCGGGTGAAGAAGGGCGTGGACACCGCGTTCCTGGTGCAGGCGCGCGAGGTGGAAAATCCGAGCCACAACCTGCTGCACTGGCAGAACATCATTCAGTCGCGCAAAACCATCGCTATCACCGTGCGTGAGCTGGCACCGTTCGACAAACGTCTTGGCGTCACGCAGAAAGAGTACGAAGCCGCGTTTGGCCGGGTGATCAACGCCATGATCGCCGAAGGCTATCAGGTGGTGGCGTTCTCCACCTGTACCGGCATCGACAGCTATGCCAAAGATGACCGTATGGTGGCGCTGACGCTGCGCGACCACGTCGAGCAGCCGGAGCACTACCATGTGATCATGGACGAGTTCAACGACCTGGAGCTCGGCATCCTGCTCAGCCACTGCCATCTCACCATCGGCACGCGCCTGCACTCGGCAATCATCTCCATGAATTTCGGCACGCCAGCCGTGGCCATCAACTACGAGCACAAATCGCTCGGCGTGATGAACCAGCTGGGTCTGCCGCAGATGGCCACCGACGTGCAGAGCCTGATGGACGGCTCGCTGATCGACAAAGTGCAGACGGTGCTGGCGGACTACGACAACGTGAAGCAAAAAGTGAACACCGCGGTGGCGCAGGAGCGTGAAATCGGCAACCGCATCACCGAAGAAATTCTCAACGTCCTGGGGTAAGTGATGAAGCTAACCTTTTTCACCATGCGTTTTCCGGTTGCCTCTGAGACGTTTGTCCTCAATCAGGTGACGCATTTCATCGATGCCGGCTATGACGTCGAGATCATCTCGGTGTTTCCGGGCGACATGATCAATCGTCATGCCGCGTTCGATGAGTACAATCTGGCGGCGAAAACCCACTATCTGCTGCCGGAAGAGAAGGTATCAAACCTCGACAAACTGACCCAACGCATCGGGCTGATGCTGCCGAAAATCGCCAAACCGGCGCTGCTGAAGTCGCTTAACGTTGGCCGCTACGGTGCGCAGGCGAAAAAACTGCTGCTGCCGGCCATTGTCGCAAACGCCCGGCAGACCTTTACCGCCGATGTGTTCCTGGTGCACTTCGGCTATGCCGGTGCGCTGGCGAATAAACTGCGCGAGCTGGGGGTACTGAAGGGCAAGCAGGCGACGGTGTTCCACGGCGCTGATATCTCGCGTCGCCACATTCTTGAAGAGCACAAACAGGATTACATCAACCTGTTCAGACAGAGCGAACTGATGCTGCCCATCAGCCATCTGTGGGAGAACAAGCTGATTGAGATGGGCTGTCCGCGCGAGAAAGTGCACGTCACGCGTATGGGCATCGAGCCGGAGAAGTTTAACTTCCAGCCGCGTGACGCGTTCCACAAACCGCTGCGCATCGTTTCGGTGGCGCGCCTGACCGAGAAAAAAGGGCTGGACGTGGCGGTGAAAGCCAGTGAAATCCTGCGCGATAACGGCGGTCAGTTCCAGTTCACCATTATTGGTAACGGCGAGCAGGACGGCATGATGCGCGAGCACATCGCACGGGCCGGCCTGGAAGACATGGTGACCATGCCGGGCTTCAAGCCGCAGGAGGAGATTCGTCAGGCGCTGAGCGAGGCCGATATCTTCCTGCTGCCGTCGAAAACCGCCGCCGATGGCGATATGGAAGGCATTCCGGTGGCGCTGATGGAAGCGATGGCGGTCGGCCTGCCGGTGGTGTCCACCTACCACAGCGGCATCCCGGAGCTGATTCAGAATAACGTCAGCGGCTGGCTGGTATCGGAAAATGATGCCGGTGAGCTGGCGGACACGCTGCTGCGCCTGTCGCGCGGCGACGTTGACGTTGCACCGGTGGTGGCCGCAGCGCGCCATAAAGTGGAAACCGAGTTCAATCAGCACATCGCTTACGGTGAGCTGGCGAAAATTCTGGAGCGCATGGTGTGAGTGGATTAAAAAAACAGGCGGTGTGGCTGTTCGGCAGCACCTGCTTTGCCGCGCTGCTGCAGGTGCTGCAGCTGGCGGTGCTGGCGCGCAAGCTGGAAGCGCACGAGCTGGGTTTGCTGGCGATCATCAACGCCATTCTGGCGGTGGCTACCGTGCTGCAGGACATGGGCATGAGCAGCTACATCGTGCATCGTCAGGAGATTACACGTCGTGAGCAGAGCACCATTTACTGGGTTAACGTCTCGCTGAGCTTCTGTACCGGTCTGATCATGCTGGCCATCGCCTGGCCGGTGGCGTGGTTCTACCATCTGCCGGAGCTGACAGCGCTGATTATGCTCACCAGCCTCAACTTCCTCGTGCTCGGTCACCTGTCGCAGTATCAGGCGCACTATGTGAAAACCAAACGCATGGTGACGCTGGCGAAGATTGAGATGGGCACCAAGCTGTTTGCCTTCCTGTGTACGGTGGCGATGCTCTATTTCACCTCCCTGACGGTAGCGGCGGCGATTCTCGGGCTGTTCATCAACGCCTTCACGCGCATTCTCTGCATGATCTACTTTGGCGAGAAGTCGTGGCGGCCAACGTGGGAGTTCGACGGCAAAACCTTTGTCAGCGCGGTGCGTTACGGTATCTATCAGCTGGGTTCGCAGACCATTAATCAGCTGCGTACTCAGGCCGATGCGCTGATCGTCGGTAAAGTGATGGGTGCCGAGATGCTGGGGGTTTACTCACTGGCGAAAGAGCTGATTCTGCAGCCGCTGAAACTGGTGTCGCCGGTGATTAACCGCCTGGCGCTGCCGCGCTTCGCCGAGAAGCAGCACGATCCCGAGCAGCTGAAAAAACTGTTCCTCAAGGGCACCTTCGTCATCATGCTGTTCAGCAGTGCGATGTACCTGGCGATTGGTATTCTCTCTCCGGTGATTGTGCGTGTGCTGTATGGCGCCTCGCACGAGCAGGTGTATCACCTGATCCCACTGATGCTGCTGTTCGGTATGCTGCGCCCGATGGGCGGCCTGACCGGCGCGATCTCCCAGGCGAACGGACGCACCAACGTCGAGTTCTACTGGAATATCGTCGCCAGCCTGGTGGTGGTGGTGGTGCTGGCCACTACGTGGATCTGGCCGAATGTGATTTACGTGGCGCTGACGCTGTCGATTTCACAGGTGCTGATCTCCGCCTTCGCGCATCCGTTCTTCATCAAACCGGTGATTGGCATCCGCTTTATGCCGTATGCGCGCCAGTGGGTGTCGGTGTCGGTGGTGTTTGTCGGCCTGATGCTGCTGGTGAATCATTTCAACCTGTTCGTGATGCCCGAGTGGTTTGAGGGCTGGCTGTAAGCGGTGATGACGGGAGTGGTCGTTGGCAATGACAGCACGTTTGTCAGTTAAGCTCTGAAACCGTTCAGCAACCGTTGCACTTTTGGTAGCGGCGCAATTTATTGCGCGATAAATCGCGCCGCTACGAATTTTATGCGATTTGTGTTTGCTGTTACTGAACGGCATTACGCCATTTTGCGACCAAACCCTGACGCCACCGGTCAAAACAACATCCTTAATCGCCGCCAGCTTTTTCCGCTGCGACACCACATCTTCACCCCAATGATGTTTCCGCAACGCCGGTCAAAACGCTCAACAATCACTGGCCTCACCGGTCATTGCTCAGCACTCTGCCTTCCACTGTTTTTCAGCCATTTAGCCGCTTTTTTTAACCGCCTGATTACCGGGTGGCAGATGGACTTTTTGACGATTTTTTATGTGATGACAGAGAGTTAGTGCCGGTTTTTCAGATAAAGATTATACTTGCTCAACCGGCCGATCCTGCATAATCGACCCCACGTATTCACTTCATGAAATGGAATAAATATGACCAAGCTTAAAGCAGTAATCCCGGTTGCGGGTCTCGGTATGCATATGCTCCCTGCGACTAAAGCCATTCCGAAAGAGATGCTGCCTATCGTCGATAAACCAATGATTCAGTACATTGTCGACGAGTGCGTGGCGGCGGGCATCAAGGAGATTGTGCTGGTCACCCATGCTTCCAAAAATGCAGTGGAAAACCACTTCGATACCACCTACGAGCTGGAAGCGTTGCTAGAAGCGCGCGTAAAACGCCAGCTGCTGAGCGAAGTGCAGTCAATCTGTCCGCCGGGCGTGACTATCATGAACGTGCGTCAGGCGAACCCGCTGGGTCTTGGCCACTCGGTACTGTGTGCCCGTCCGATGATTGGCGACAACCCTTTTGTGGTGGTACTGCCAGACGTGCTGCTGGATGACTCCACCGCTGACCACCTGCGTTACAACCTTGCCGCGATGGTGGCACGCTTCGAAGAGACCGGCCGCAGTCAGGTTCTGGCGAAACTCATGCCGGGCGAAGACCTGTCTGAATATGGCGTGCTGACCACCGAGCAGCCGCTGGATAATCCGGGCGATATCAGCACCATCACCAACTTCGTAGAAAAACCTGAGCATCCGTCCGAGCTGAACTCAGACCTGACCGCCGTGGGCCGTTACGTGCTTTCTGCGGATATCTGGGGTGAACTGGAGCGCACGGAGCCAGGCGCCTGGGGCCGTATCCAGCTGACCGATGCCATCGCCTCCCTGAGCCAGAAAAAACCGGTTGATGCCCAGCTGCTGACCGGCACCAGCTTCGACTGCGGCCGTAAACTCGGCTACATGCAGGCCTTCGTCTCTTATGGTCTGCGCAACAACACGCAGGGCCGCGATTTCCGCGAAGCAATCCAAAAAATTCTGGCAAAATAATCTCTTTCCCCGCCGCGCAGGTTGCGCGGTTTTAAAGGAGTACACATGGCTATTTTGGTAACGGGCGGAGCAGGGTACATCGGCTCCCATACGGTGCTGGCGCTGTTAGAGCGCGGCGACGACGTTGTAGTCCTGGATAACCTTTGCAATGCCTCGCGCGAAGCAATCAATCGCGTTGAGAAGCTGGCCGGTAAGAAAGCGGTCTTCGTTGAAGGCGACATCCGCGACCGCGCCTGCCTGCGCGATCTGTTTGCCAGAAATGACATCTCGGCCGTCATCCACTTCGCCGCGCTGAAAGCGGTAGGCGAATCCACGCGCATGCCGCTGGAATATTATGAGAACAATGTCGCCGGGACCGTGGTGCTGCTGGAAGAGATGCGCGCCGCCGGCGTGTGGAATTTTATCTTCAGCTCATCCGCCACCGTGTATGGCGCTGACGCACCGGTTCCGTACGTTGAAACGACGCCGATTGGTGGCACCACCAGTCCGTACGGCACCTCCAAGCTGATGATTGAGTTCGTGATGCGCGACTTCGCCAAAGCCGAGCCGAACTTCAAAGCCATCGCGCTGCGCTACTTCAACCCGGTCGGCGCGCACGAATCCGGTGAGATTGGCGAAGACCCAACCGGTATTCCGAACAACCTGCTGCCGTACATTGCGCAGGTGGCGATTGGGCGTCTGGACAAGCTGGGCGTGTTTGGCGATGACTACGCGACGCCAGATGGTACCTGCCAGCGCGACTACATTCACGTCGTTGACCTGGCGGAAGGGCACCTGAAAGCGCTGGATCACCTGCCAAAAGTTGAAGGCTACAAAGCTTACAACCTCGGCGGCGGCAAAGGCTTCTCGGTGCTGGAGATGATCAAGGCGTTTGAGCAGGCATCCGGTAAACAGATTCCGTTCGAGTTCAAACCGCGCCGCGACGGCGATCTGCCCGCGTTCTGGGCGGATGCCAGCCTGGCCAACAAAGAGCTCGACTGGCGCGTCACGCGCGGTATCGATGCGATGATGCGCGATACCTGGAACTGGCAGTCGAAGAATCCGAATGGGTTTAAGTGATTAAGCAGGTTATGAGTAAAAACCCGGCATATGCCGGGTTTTTTTATGGGTAAATAATTTACTTTGGTGTTTTTTTGCTCAGGTATTCATTTGCGGGATGCAGAAAAATCCTAATCAGCGCCAGACCAATGCATCAAGTTCACAACTCATCATATTGATTTAGTGAAAACTCGCTGCAGCCTTTCATTCTGCGAATCGGCGACTATATTCTTTCAGACTCAGTAGCTTGGCGATAAACGCACCGGTGAAAGAAAATTAAGATTCGTCGCGCTGGCATCGGACAATAACCATGTTAATTCGGCAGCACAAAATGTATTATTTGCGATGGTCTCAGACAAAGCGGTTGATGCTGCAATATTGACCATAATTAGCCGAGACGGAAAGCACAGGATTGACTTGTTACACAGCATATTGGTTGCTGCAAGCCAAGGGCGGTAGCGTGGCTATTTTTTGTTTTGCTGAAAAATTGTCCCGCTGGAAATGATAGAGCAGTCTAAAAGACACATTAGAGGTTGTGGAATGTTACTTCCCGTAATCATGGCCGGAGGAACCGGCAGTCGTTTGTGGCCCCTTTCACGTGAATTGTATCCAAAACAGTTCATCAGCTTGCACAGACAGCACTCGATGCTGCAGGAGACTGTCAACCGCCTGACCGGTGTTGAAGCGCGAGCTCCGCTGGTCATCTGCAACGAAGAGCACCGTTTCCTCGTCGCTGAACAGCTTCGTCAGATCAACAAACTTTCCCATAACATCATCCTTGAACCGGTTGGTCGCAACACGGCGCCGGCGATTGCTCTGGCAGCGATTAACGCGATTGAGCAAGGCGATGATCCGGTGCTGCTAGTTTTAGCCGCCGACCATGTCATTGAGAACCGCGCGGCATTCCACCAGGCCATCACCACCGCAACGAAATATGCCAAGCAGGGGCATCTGGTCACCTTCGGCATCGTGCCCACCGGACCTGAAACCGGTTACGGCTATATTCATCGCGGTGAGCAGCTGGCGGGTGATGAACATGCGCCGTTTAGCGTGCAGCGTTTTGTTGAAAAGCCTAATCTGAAAACGGCTCAGGATTATCTGGCTTCCGGTGAATATTACTGGAACAGCGGGATGTTTATGTTCCGCGCCAAACGTTATCTGCAGGAACTGGAAAAATTCCGTCCTGATATTCTGGATGCCTGCCGCCGTGCGATGGCGAACGTGGCAGAAGGTAACGACTTCATCAGCATTGATAAAGACGATTTCATTGCCTGCCCGGATGAGTCAGTTGACTATGCCGTGATGGAGCAAACGGACGCAGCCGTTGTGGTGCCGCTGGATGCGGGCTGGAGCGATGTCGGATCCTGGTCCGCGCTGTGGGAAGTGAATGAAAAAGATGCAGCCGGTAACTCGCTGAAGGGCGATACCTTCCTGCACAACACTAAAAATTGCTATATCAACAGCGAAGATCAGTTAGTGGCAGCTATCGGCGTGGAAAATCTGGTGATTGTTAACACCAAAGATGCCGTGCTGGTGGCGCGCAAAGATCAGGTTCAGGACGTCAAACGCGTGGTCGAGTTCCTGAAGAGCGAATGCCGTACGGAATATCGTCGTCATCGTGAAACTTACTGGCCATGGGGACGCTGCGATCTGGTGGTCAATACCGGCCGTTTTAATGTAAATCGTATCACCGTTAAACCGGGTGAACGTTTCGAATTACAGATGCATTATCACCGGACTGAACACTGGGTGATCTTATCCGGCACTGCCAAAGTGACTATTCAGGATAAAACCTTATTGCTGACGGAAAACCAATCGACCTTTATTCCTATTGGTCATCAGCACACGTTAGAAAATCCAGGCAAGATTCCGTTAGAGCTGCTGGAAATTCAGTCAGGCTCCTATCTGGGCGATGACGATTTAATTCTGATTAAAGAACAATTTGCAAGTAAGTAAGGACAGACGAGATCATGGCAGCATTGACCTGTTTTAAAGCTTATGACATTCGCGGTGAGCTTGGCGCGGAATTAAATGAAGAAATTGCATATCGTATTGGTCGCGCTTATGGCGAATTTTTAAAGCCGGAAACGATTGTTGTGGGCGGCGATGTTCGGCTGACCAGCGAAAGCCTGAAAATGGCCCTGGCCAATGGTTTAATGGATGCGGGTACCAATGTACTCGATATCGGCTTAAGCGGCACGGAAGAGATTTATTTCGCCACTTTCCATTTGGGCATTGATGGTGGCATTGAAGTGACGGCAAGCCATAATCCGATGAACTATAACGGCATGAAGCTGGTGCGTGAAGGTTCCCGTCCTATCAGTGGCGATACAGGCTTACGTGATGTTCAGCGTCTGGCGGAAGCTAACGATTTTGCGCCGGTGGATGCCGCTAAGCGTGGCAGCTATAAGCAGATCTCGGTACTGGATGCCTATGTCGATCACCTGATGGGCTACATTGACCTGGCCAATTTCACCAAACCCATGACGCTAGTCATCAACTCGGGTAACGGCGCTGCCGGCCATGTTATCGATGAGATCGAAAAGCGCTTCCAGCAGGCGAATGCACCGGTCACCTTCATTAAAGTTCATCATGAAGCGAATGGTCATTTCCCTAACGGTATTCCTAATCCCTTACTGCCAGAGTGCCGGAAAGATACCTCCGACGCGGTGAACGCGAACAAAGCCGACATGGGCATCGCATTTGATGGCGACTTTGATCGCTGCTTCCTGTTTGACGAGAATGCAGAGTTCATCGAAGGTTATTACATTGTTGGCCTGCTGGCCGAAGCGTTCCTCAAGAAAGAGCCTGGCGCGAAGATCATTCACGATCCCCGTTTGACCTGGAACACCATCGACGTCGTCACTAAAGCGGGTGGCATACCTGTTATGTCTAAAACAGGTCATGCGTTTATTAAAGAGCGCATGCGCGAGGAAGATGCGGCCTATGGGGGCGAAATGAGTGCGCATCATTATTTTCGCGACTTTGCTTACTGTGACAGCGGTATGATCCCCTGGCTTTTAGTGGCAGAATTACTCGCAGTAAAGGGGCAGACATTATCTCAGCAGGTTTCAGAAAGAATGAAAGCCTTCCCTTGTAGTGGCGAAATAAATTTCAAAGTAGTGAATGCAACTGCCATTATTGCCTCACTTTCTGAAAAATATTCACCCTCATGTGTGGCACAAGATACTATTGATGGCCTTAGTCTTGATTGCTCAGACTGGCGATTTAATTTAAGAAAGTCAAATACAGAGCCGTTATTGCGGTTGAATATTGAAACTAAAGGCAATATAGAAAAACTTGATGTTTTACTCGCAGAGTTTAATTCTATTATCAACTCAAATTAATCACATGTAATAAATGGTAGATCAAAATATGTCAAATAAAGTTGCAATCGTCACCGGTATTACTGGCCAGGATGGTGCGTATCTGGCTGAATTATTGTTAGATAAAGGTTATACTGTTTATGGTACCTATCGTCGTACCAGTTCTGTCAACTTCTGGCGTATTGAAGAGCTTGGAATAAAAAACAACGCCAAACTGCATTTAGTTGAATACGACCTTACCGATCTTTCCGCCAGCATTCGTCTGCTTCAACAAAGTGGCGCGACAGAGGTTTATAACCTTGCCGCACAAAGCTTCGTTGGTGTCTCCTTTGAGCAACCTCTGACTACAGCAGAGATCACCGGTATTGGTCCGGTCAACCTGTTGGAAGCTATTCGTATCGTCAACCCAAAAATTCGATTTTATCAGGCTTCTACATCAGAAATGTTTGGTAAAGTGCAGGCAATTCCGCAAAAAGAAGATACACCATTTTATCCACGCAGCCCGTATGGTGTTGCCAAACTTTATGCACACTGGATGACGATTAATTATCGTGAAAGCTACGATATTTTTGCCTCAAGCGGAATTCTGTTCAACCACGAATCTCCTTTGCGCGGTCAGGAATTTGTCACTCGTAAGATTACTGACTCAGTAGCCAAGATTAAACTCGGTAAGCTTGACGTGCTTGAACTGGGCAACCTTGACGCGAAACGCGACTGGGGCTTTGCTAAAGAGTATGTAGAAGGAATGTGGTTGATGCTTCAGGCAGAAGAACCGGATACCTTTGTACTTGCTACCAACCGAACAGAAACTGTACGTGACTTCGTATCGATGGCATTTAAAGCTGCTGGTATTGAATTACGTTTCGAAGGTAAAGACGAACAGGAAGTGGCAATTGACGTGGCAACAAATAAAGTTGTTGTAAAAGTAAATCCGAAATTCTACCGTCCAGCCGAAGTTGAATTACTGATCGGTAATCCTCAGCGTGCTAAGGATATCCTTGGATGGGAACCTAAAACTACTCTTGAAGAGTTATGCGCTATGATGGTTAAAGAAGACCTTCGCCGTAACGAACAAGGATTCTCTTTCTAATATGACTAATGGCAAAAAAGCATTGATCACCGGGATCAAGGGCTTTACCGGCCATTATATGGCAGCGGAACTTTCCGCTGCTGGATATGATGTTTATGGCCTGGGCTCAGCTTGCTCGGATAATATCGATAACTATTTTCAAGTAGATCTCACAGATAATATTCAAGTTAAAAACGCAGTAGATTGTATAAGTCCCGATGTTGTAGTTCATTTGGCAGCAATTGCTTTTGTTGGTCACTCAAATCCGAACGCATTCTATGATGTCAACCTTTCTGGCACGCGCAACTTGCTATCTGCATTAACAGAAACAAAGAAAAAGCCCGAAGCCGTATTAGTGGCAAGTAGCGCAAACGTTTATGGAAATAATATTGCTGGTAAGCTTGATGAATCAACGCTTCCGAATCCTGCTAATGATTATGCCGTTAGCAAGCTTGCTATGGAATATATGGCTAACCTATTTAAAGATAGGTTGCCATTAATTATTACCCGTCCTTTTAACTACACGGGAGTGGGACAAGCTGAAAATTTTTTAATTCCTAAAATTGTCAAACATTTCCGCGAACGCAAAGACGTTATTGAACTTGGTAATATAGATGTATGGCGTGACTTCTCTGATGTACGAGATTTAGTTAAATGCTATGCTGAATTACTAAAGTGTAAAGCTTTTGGGGAAGTGGTCAATGTTGCTACTGGAGAGATGCACTCACTTAGAGATGTTATTAGCCTTTGTGAAGATATTACCGGTCACTCCATAACCATTGAGGTAAATCCTGGTTTTGTTAGACCAAATGAAATCAAAGAGTTGTGCGGTGATATTTCGTTGCTGAATAGTCTGATTGGCCATGAAATGCAAAAAGTACCACTTAGGGAAACTCTGAAATGGATGCTGGAAACAAAAAGCTAGAGGTTGTTTTCTCGACGGATTGCATAAAATACCCTTTAACGGGTATCGGGCGTTATGCTTTTGAACTGGCGAAACAACTTCAGCAACGGGAAGATAAACTTTCACTTACTTTTTTGCATGGAACAAGAATAAGAGATTCATTGGCGGTTGCAAGTGAATCTTCGCAATCCGTTCAGTCGCTTAAGCGAGAGTTACAAAAAAGCAAAATAGTTAGTGAAGTTTATCGCCTTGTTTTTCCTCATTTAAAGTCCCGGGCACTTAAAAAATTCAAAGAATACATTTACCATAGTCCTAATTATTATCTCCCTCCGCGTGTTAAAAATTGCGTTGCGACTTTTCACGATCTGTCAGTATTTCATTGGCCACAGTTCCATCCTGCCGGGAGAGTACATCTCATGCAGAAAGAGCTGCGTAACACTGTAAAGCGTGCTTCGGTATTGATAACGGATTCGTATTATACAAAAAATGAGTTGATGGAATTTTTTTCTTTGGATGAAAAGAAAATATCAGTTGCACCATTGGCGTGTAATCACCAATTTCATTCGCGCACTCAAGAAGATGTTCACGCAGTATTGGATAAGTATCAGTTAAAATGGCGTCGCTTCTTTCTTTATACTGGTACAATCGAACCCAGAAAAAATATTTTAACGCTTCTACGTGCATATGATCGCTTGTCATTACAAGAGAAGAAAAATTTCCCGCTCGTAATTAGCGGATATAAAGGCTGGGAAAATGAAGAGCTCTTTCGTCTTTTTGATAAAGGTGAGCGGGAAGGCTGGTTGAAATATTTAGGCTTTGTACCAGGTAACGATTTACCCATGCTCTTTAGTGCTGCTAACAGTTTCCTCTTCCCTTCGATTTATGAAGGGTTTGGATTACCAGTGTTGGAGGCTATGTCATCTGGCACTCCCGTTATTTGTTCAAATGCAACGTCATTACCTGAAGTTGTTGGAGATGCCGCGCTAATGCATGAACCGGAAGACATAGAATTGCTCACGCATTATCTAAAAATGATGATTAATGATGAGGAGTTGAAACAGAAAATGATCCAGGTTGGTCTTAGTCAAGCCCAAAATTATTCGTGGTCATTCTGTGCCGATAAAACGATAGAAGCGTATGATCAGGTTTCTAAATTAATATGATAAAAGTCCTTCACTGCTATAAAACATATTATCCGGATACTTTTGGTGGGATTGAGCAAGTTATTTATCAGCTCGCTGAAGGCGGTGTGAAAGAAAATATCCAATCAACGGTTTTTACGCATAGCCCTGATTTTGATGATGCTATTTCAATGTTGGATCATCATACTATTCATCGTGTTAAAACATTATTAGAGTATGCTTCTACGCCAATTTCATTTGCTGCTATTACTGAGTTTAAAAAGCTAGCAACACATGCAGATATTATTCATTATCATTTTCCCTATCCCTTTATGGATGTCCTGCATTTCACAAATTTTACAAAAAAGCCATCGATCGTAAGCTATCATTCCGATATTGTTAAACAAAAGGCCCTGCTAAAACTTTATACACCATTGATGAATAGGTTCCTTTCCAGTGTAGATTGCATTGTTGCTGCATCACCAAATTATGTCGAAAGTAGCCCGATTCTGCAAAAATTCAAAGATAAAGTTAAGGTTATTCCCTACGGTCTGAATGAAAGTTTTTATCAAAACAATGATCCCCAGGTATTAGAAAAGTGGTCCCAGCGATTCCCTAACGGCTTTTTTCTTTTCATTGGGACCTTTCGTTACTATAAAGGGCTTCACATACTCATCGATGCTGTCGCTGATAGTGATTATCCTGTTGTCATTGTTGGTGCGGGACCCATTGAATCTGAACTGAAAGCGCAAGCCCAGTCGTTGGGTATCGACAATATTCATTTCCTTGGTGCATTACAGGATGACGATAAATCTGCGTTATTACAGCTTTGTACTTGCTTAGTTTTTCCTTCACATCTTCGTTCAGAAGCTTTTGGTATTTCCTTGCTTGAAGGGGCTTTGTACTCAAAACCACTGATTTCAAGCGAAATTGGAACCGGTACTACTTTCATCAACATTGACGGTCTTACCGGTCTGGTTGTCCCGCCTTCAGACCCCAGGGCTTTACGCAAAGCTATGGATGAGATCTGGTTCAACCCAGAGAAAGCTCGTACCTTTGGCCAGGCTGCTCAACAACGATTCGAAAAACTTTTTACAGCAGACAAGATGATTGAAAGTTATGCAGGTTTATATATGTCTCTGTTAAATAAGTAAATTTCATCACTCGCTGCATTTCTTAAAAAGCATCAATAATTACCTCTTATCACCTCTCATGAGTTAACATATTGGTCACTTACTGAATGGTGTTACTGGTAACACCTAGCGAGACCACAGACAGGAGTATGTAATGTCCAAGCAACAGATCGGCGTTGTAGGTATGGCAGTGATGGGGCGTAACCTTGCTCTTAACATCGAAAGCCGCGGTTACACAGTCTCAATCTTTAACCGTTCACGTGAAAAGACTGATGAAGTTATCGCTGAAAATCAGGGCAAAAAACTTGCTCCTTATTACTCCGTGGAAGAGTTTGTTGAGTCGTTAGAAAAACCCCGCCGCATCCTTCTGATGGTACAGGCAGGTGAAGCGACAGACAAAACCATCGCTTCACTGACGCCACACCTCGATAAGGGCGACATTCTGATTGATGGTGGTAACACCTTCTATAAAGACACTATCCGTCGTAATAAAGAACTGTCTGATCAGGGCTTCAACTTCATCGGTACCGGTGTCTCCGGCGGCGAAGAGGGCGCTCTGAAAGGCCCATCGATCATGCCTGGCGGTCAGAAAGAAGCGTATGAACTGGTAGCGCCAATTCTGGATAAAATTGCTGCGCGTGCAGAAGACGGTGAAGCCTGCGTTACTTACATCGGTCCGGACGGTGCTGGTCACTATGTGAAGATGGTTCACAACGGTATCGAGTATGGCGATATGCAGCTGATTGCAGAAGCATATGCTTTACTGAAAGGCGCACTCGGTCTGAACAACGAAGAGCTGGCTAAAACCTTCACTGACTGGAACAACGGTGAGCTTAGCAGCTACCTGATCGACATCACCAAAGATATCTTTACCAAGAAAGATGAAGACGGTAAATACCTGGTTGATGTGATTCTGGATGAGGCAGCCAACAAAGGTACCGGTAAATGGACCAGCCAGAGCTCCCTGGATCTTGGCGAGCCACTTTCTCTGATCACTGAGTCTGTGTTCGCACGTTACCTCTCTTCACTCAAGTCACAGCGTGTTGCAGCTTCTAAAGTGCTGAGCGGCCCTCAGGCGCAAGCCTTCACCGGTGACAAAGCTGAGTTCATTGAGAAAGTGCGCCGTGCACTTTATCTGGGTAAGATCGTTTCTTATGCTCAGGGCTTCTCTCAGCTGCGTGCGGCTTCAGAAGAGAACAACTGGGATCTGCATTACGGTGAAATCGCGAAGATCTTCCGTGCTGGTTGCATCATCCGTGCACAGTTCCTGCAGAAAATTACTGATGCTTATGCGACCGATGCTAACATCGCAAACCTGTTGCTGGATCCCTACTTCAAAAACATCGCTGATGAATATCAGCAGGCGCTGCGTGATGTTGTCTCTTATGCCATCCAGAACGGTATTCCAACGCCAACCTTCTCAGCGGCAATTGCATACTACGATAGCTATCGCTCAGAAGTGCTGCCTGCTAACCTGATTCAGGCGCAGCGCGACTACTTTGGTGCGCATACCTACAAGCGAGTGGATAAAGAAGGAATTTTCCATACTGAATGGCTGACAAAATAATAACAGCTTTGTAGATTTTATTTAGATACAAATAAAAAGCACATCTTACGATGTGCTTTCTTATATTAAGGATTAAGTTAATGATCGGCTTTATTAAATCTATTTTGCGATACAGAGGGTTTATTTTAGGTAATGTAAAGAGAGAATTTCAAGCAAAATATCAAAATTCAATTTTAGGCGCAGCGTGGAATGTCTTAAATCCACTTGCAATGATAACTGTATACACCGTTATTTTCTCCCAAGTAATGAAGGCAAAATTACCCGGAGTAGAAGATACTTTTGCCTATAGTATATATTTATGTTCCGGGATATTAACATGGTCTTTATTTTCAGAAATAATCTCAAGAGGCCAGAATGTTTTTATTGAGCAGGCTAATCTAATTAAAAAAATTAGTTTTCCAAGGATTTGCCTGCCCGCTATAGTAATAGTAAATGCTTTGGTGAATTTCTTTATAGTATTTATTCTCTTTACGGCATTCCTATTAATAAGCGGAGAGTTTCCCGGCATTCAGTTTATTTCCATTTTTCCCTTAATATTAACTTTGATAGTTTTTGCTATAGGTTTGGGTATTACTCTTGGAGTGATGAATGTATTCTTTAGAGATGTAGGTATGCTTTTTTCGATCATTTTGCAGTTTTGGTTCTGGCTTACACCTATCGTATATTCGCCAGCAATATTACCATTGCAATTTCAAAACATTGTAAAATTGAATCCTATGTTATCGATTATATCCTCATTTCAGCTTGTATTTGTTCAGCATCAATGGCCCCACTGGTTTGATCTGCTCTATCCTCTTTCATTAGGTTTAATTTTATGCGCCATAGGCATGATTCTATTCAATAAACATTCTGGTGATATGGTGGATGAATTATAATGTCTAGCTTAATCGTGAAAAATGTTGGTAAAGCATACAAAAGATATAATAGTAAACTTGGCAGGCTTATTGAGTGGGTTATACCATTTTCTAAGCCCAGACATACCACGAAATGGATTTTGGAAGATATTGACTTTGTTGTAGAGCCGGGAGAGTCCGTAGGAATTATTGGAGTTAATGGAGCAGGTAAAAGTACTTTATTAAAAATTATTACTGGCACAACCAGACCTTCAACGGGTTCAGTATTGGTAAATGGGCGTGTAGCAGCTATGCTTGAATTAGGAATGGGCTTTCATCCAGAATTCACCGGCAGGCAAAATGCTTTTATGTCTGGTCAACTTCTGGGCATGACAGTAGAAGAAATAACTCGGTTAATGCCCAAAATTGAAGAGTTTGCAGAAATCGGCCCCTACATTGACCAGCCTGTTCGGGTATATTCAAGTGGTATGCAAGTTCGTTTAGCGTTTAGTGTTGCGACAATAATAAGGCCTGATGTATTAATAATAGACGAAGCCCTTTCTGTAGGGGATATCTACTTTCAACAAAAATGTATTGAGAGAATCCAAGAGTTTAAAAATAACGGTACCAGTATATTATTCGTGACTCATGATTTCTCTGCGCTACATAAAATTTGTGATAAAGCTGTTCTTCTTGCATCTGGTCGTTGTCAGTTCGTTGGCAAGACAATAGAAGCAGTAGAAAGATATTATGGTTACCTTAATAATAGCAAAGCTGTTGTTAAAGAAGAAGAAACTGTCGAACAAAGATTTATTAAAATTAATAATTTCGTAGATAGTGTAACTTTGCTGAATCAAGATGAGCATGTAGTTAATTGTCTCGAAGTTGGTAAGAATTATACTTTTGAAATAAAATGTAAAAATATTAATTCGTATGAAAACCCACATATTGGCTTTCGCATACAGGATAGGCTAGGGCAAGTTTTGTATGAAACCAACACCTACTGTCAGAAAATTAATATGGCAAATAAAAGAATTAACATTGTAAGATTTTCTTTTAAAAATAACCTTACCCCAGGCGAATACACATTGGCAATGGGGGTTGAATCAGGAGGTCATGGTGATGGACTTTTTGATACCGTTATTGCCTTAACTGAAAGAGTTACATCTTTTCAGGTAATCGATAACCCTGATGTCAATAAGTGGGCTGGTATAATTAATATAGAACCGAACATTTTTGTAAACTAAGGACAAGTTATGATTTACTATGATATTACCGATATAATTAACCATTCAAAATTTTCAACTAAGGTAAGCGGAATACAACGAGTTGTACTTGAAGGGTTAAGGGGCCTTGAGGGAGATTATAGCATATTTTTTATAAGTCCCATCACTGGAAAAACTTATATAGTAAATGGTCTTAAAAACGCTCCTTTAAACGATCTTACTCCATTCATTAATCTATGGATATATGCCGATATCTATATTTCTAGATCTTACGGGAATATAGATAAATACTTTGAGAAAATAAGAACGCTTGGCCGTAAAAAAAAGGTGGTAAGTGATACTTATTTCATTCTTTCCAGAATTCCAAGTGTTAAGAAAATTAGTCATAAAGCTGTCATACACTATCTTAAGAACAGAATAAGTCTATATCCTGGCTTGGAAATTAGCGAAATAGATCAGTTTTCACCAAATGCTACAATCGCATTGTTCGGTGGCGTATGGAATTTTCAAGATAAATATCATGCGTTAATGGAAAGTAAATGGCATAGTTTGCGGAAAATTTTCATGGTCTATGACATGATACCTATAGTATCTCCTTATGTGCCAGATGAATTAAAAAATATGTTTAAAAAATATATTCCTTTTGTTTTGGAATATGCTGATAAAATAATAGTAAACTCTAATAGTTGTAAAGTTGATTTATTAGAATATTGTCATAAAAGAGGGGCTGATTCACCTGAAATTGATATCATTCATCTTTCACACAAGTTACCTGAGGATGTTAAAAGAAAAAATTTATTAGATGAACAAGAATATCCGTTAAGAGTAAGAAAATTAAAAAATGAGACTTACGCATTCTGTGTAGGTTCGATTGAATCACGAAAAAATCATGTCAACTTAATATTGACGTGGATCAAGTTTTTTAACAGTCCTGAATATGCTAACCAAAAACTAGTCATAGCGGGTAAATGGCTTTGGGATACGGAAGAACTAGCTAAACAATTAACCTATTCAGGTCACGTGTATGGAAGTGTAATTGTACTGCATGATGCTTCAGATGCAGAAATAGCTGAGCTTTACAAAAATTGCCGTTTTACTGCTTATCCGTCGCATTATGAAGGATGGGGATTGCCACTTGGTGAATCATTAGCTTCCGGTAAACCATGTTTACATTTCGATACATCTTCTTTAAAAGAAGCAGGATACGGAATGACAATTGCTGTAGATTATCCAGACTATAAAAAATACTATGAAGAGTTTTCACGTTTAATGGTTGATGATGACTATTATCAAAAGAAAATAGATATTATAGAAAACAACAAAAGTAAATTGCGTAGCTGGAAAGACTTTTCATCTGATATCAAGGATTTATTTTATCGTGAAGAGAAAATTCAATGACAACATTATCATCTAAAATATGGTTTGGAAATAACCATCCAGCAGGATATGTCTCTCTAAGTCTTGATTTTATTAATACCATAGATACTAGGATTTCTGCTTTACACTATCAAAAATATGATGAAATAAATTTCACTGAATCTTGTATTTCAGATCATACTAAATGGCCAATAATACTTGATGAGCTATTTAAGTTAAGTACAGGTATGGCTAAGTTCACTCTGAAATTTAACTCTTTATCAACCAGCTTTTCAATAGCTAAATTTTATAAACAAATATTTCACCTATCTGACGGAAATGTGCAGTTTTTGTCGATTGAAAATGACAGTAAAGTTGGAATATACACCATCAATTTTTTAGCGAAAAGAAGGTACTTTGATAATAGTAAAGACTGGTCTTTTGGTATTATTTGGGATGGTAAAAACGAAGGTTATCTTTATGAATATATTGACAGTATCAAGAAAATAAAATATAACGATAGCCAAGTTGAAATTTTAATCTGTGGTCCTCAACCATCTTTTAAAATTGACTTAAAGTATAAATTAATTGAGACCGATCAGAATACAGAGTTATTTGCTAATATTTCTCGCAAAAAAAACCTTATTATAAATCAAGCAGAATACGAAAATATTTGTATCGCTCATAATAGATACAAATTGAACGATAATTTCATTAAATCTTTTGATAAATTTCATCATGACTATGATGTTTGTGTAGTCAAACAAGTTTTGTTAGATACTGGTGAACGAGTGCCTGATTGGGTATCACAAGCGTCTGATGAAAAATTAACAGCTAATTATCTTTTACCATATGGTGTTTATTCACCATTTCAATATATTCCCGGGGGGCTGATAATTGGCAAAAAACACATTTTGAATGCCATTCCTTTCAATGAATTAGCAACATGGAATATGGCAGAGGATGTTGAGTTATCACAAAGATTAAGAGAGTCGGGTTTCTTACCTCGTTTAAACAGCCGTACTGTAGCAACAGTTCTTAATTTAAGAAAAGAAATTATTACTGATTTTAAAGATCCGGATATAGATTTTTTTTACAAGAATTTGGATCTGTTTCATCAAGACTATAGAAATAAAGTTAATAAATATAATTTTTTGAAACGTAATATCACTCAATTAATTTTTCAGCCCCGTATCTTTGTTGAAAAGTTGAAATCAAGATTTAAGGTCTAAATATGTTAGGAAAAAGTATCATTGTAGATGTTGGAGCTAATTATGGAGGTTTCTCTTTAGAAATTGCCAAAAGAAACCCATGCTTACATGTACTTGCAATAGAAGCTGAACCTGTTTTAGCAAATACTTTACTAAATCAAGCTTCGCAAATGGAGCTTGACAACCATGATGTTATAAACTTTGCAGTTAACGAAAATGAAGGAGAGTTTGACTTTCACGTATCAGAACTTGGTGACCATGGAACATCAAGTCTGCTGCAGTTTTCAGAAAATAATATCACAAGAGATGAATATTGGAAAGAAAGGACAGATCTTTATCACTCTAAGACTTTCAAAGTCCAAGCTGTAACTCTAGAAAAAATATTAGATTCCTATGACCCTGTGCAAATAAAGTTCATAAAGATAGATGTACAAGGTTTAGATCTAACCGTTCTAAAATCAGCTGGAAGATATCTTGATAAAGTCCAAGCTGGCATGCTTGAAGTTCCGTCAGTAATTTCTAAATCACTCTACAGTAGTACTAACGAAGATTTACGTGAAGCTTTGAATTTTCTCGAAGAAAATAATTTCGATGTTTATGCCATAAAACCTAACGATCCTGCTTCAAATGAATTTAATGTTTTTTTTACAAAAAAAGGACTTGATTTCAAAGAGATAGAAGCAGACTTACAACTAAACGACTTTCACTTTTACGATGGTAAGCATTTTTGGCATGCTCCTTCACATAAACTAGAAAATCCTGAGCAACATATTCTTAATCTTAACGACGTTCTTAAAAAGAAGGAAAGCGAGCTTGAACATTTAAGAGCTGAAATAAAAGACAAAGACGCAGCAATCCATGTGCTGCAAGATAATATTCTGAATTTTAATAGAAATATTTTTGTCAAGATTTTGAAAAAACTAAATCTGGTTGAGGTGTAAAATGATAAATATTGTTATTCCAATGGCTGGTGCCGGTAGTCGTTTCGCTAAAGCAGGTTTTAAAGATCCAAAACCATTAATTAAGGTTCATGGCGTGCCTATGGTTAAGTTAGTAGTTAATAACTTAAAGCCGCAACAAGAACATAGATTTATTTTTATTGTGCAAAAAAAACATGATGATGAGTATGGGCTTAGTGAGGTATTAAAATCTTGGGAGCCAACCTGCGAAATTGTACACGCAAATGGATTGACTGAAGGTGCTGCTTGTACTGTTCTCCTCGCGAAAGAATTTATAAATAATGAATCACATTTAATGATCGCTAACAGCGATCAATATGTTGATTGTAATATTAACGATTATA
This sequence comes from Pantoea sp. Cy-640, assembly GCF_011752635.1. Classification (NCBI taxonomy): domain Bacteria; kingdom Pseudomonadati; phylum Pseudomonadota; class Gammaproteobacteria; order Enterobacterales; family Erwiniaceae; genus Pantoea; species Pantoea sp. Cy-640. The sequence continues at coordinate 564,213 of NZ_VWXB01000003.1, forward strand.
TAGATGAATTAGATAATAATCGCTTAGATGGTATTATCATGACGATGAAAGCAGATGATCCTAAATGGTCTTTTGTGGGTTTTGATAATGCTGGCTACATTAATAAGGTTGTTGAAAAAGAAGTTATTTCAGATGAGGCAACGGTAGGTATATATAATTTCCGAAAAGGGAATGATTTCGTTGATGCTGCTGAAGAAATGATTAGAAGAAATGAACGAGTGAATAATGAATTCTATGTGGCTCCTGTTTACAATGATTTAATCAAGAATGGAGCTAAGATTGGCATTTTCAATGTTGGTTCTGAAGCTCAGGGAATGTATGGACTAGGAATACCAGCGGATTTAGATCTTTTTCTCAATTTACCACTCTCACACGATGCAGTTAGAGGTATATGACATGGAAATCATTAGTCATCGTGGATATTGGAAAAATAATGATGAAAAGAATAGTGTCATAGCATTTAAAAGGTCTTTTGAATTAGGTTTTGGTACCGAAACTGATGTTCGAGACTTTAACGGCAACCTCGTTATTTCGCATGATATACCATATGGTAACGAAATCCTACTCACACAATTTTTGGAATTAGTAAAGAATAAAGATTTATCACTGGCTTTAAATATTAAATCAGATGGGTTGGCCGAGAAATTATTCGATGCGTTAAGTTTATATAACGTTAAGAAAGCTTTCGTCTTTGATATGTCTATTCCTGATCAACTTAGCTACTTTAAACATGGCGAAATACAGTTTTTTTCGCGAGCAAGTGAATATGAACCAGTGATATCTCTCTATGAGGAGTGCAGTGGCGTTTGGTTGGATGCTTTTATCTCCATTTGGTATGACTCAGATTACATAAATAATTTACTCAACGATGGAAAAAAAGTCTGTATAGTATCTCCTGAGCTACACAAGCGTGAAGATTATAAAAATTTATGGCGTATGTTGATAGATGAAAAGCTAAGCGAATCAGATAATATAATACTTTGTACAGATTATCCTGAAGAGGCAGCATTATTTTTTAAGGAGTCAATGTGATAAAAGCGATAATTTTCGATATGGATGGAGTTCTCATCGAAGCTAAAGAATGGCATTACGAGGCCCTTAATAAATCTTTAAACCTATTTGGTTATAATATAAATCGCTATGATCATCTGACTAAATTCGATGGTCTTCCTACTAAAGATAAATTAAATATTCTTTCGACTGAGTATTCTTTACCGATTGAACTGCATTCTTTTATAAATGAAATGAAGCAGCATTATACTATGGAAATAGTGCACACAAAATGTAAACCTTTGTTCATTCATGAGTATGCTTTATCCAAGTTTAAATCAGAAGGTTATAAATTAGCTGTTGCGTCCAATTCAATTAAGAATACAGTTGTGACAATGATGGAAAAGGCATCATTGACTGGATATTTAGACGTAATGATGTCTAATGAAGATGTTTCAAAGGGTAAGCCTGATCCTGAGATTTATACTAAAACTATTGATTATTTAGGTTTGAAACCTGAAGAATGTGTTGTGGTTGAAGATAATGAAAATGGTATCAAATCAGCCACTGCGGCAGGAGCTAATGTTTTTATAGTTCAGGATGTAAATGATGTGACTTACAGAAATATTCGTAACTTTATTGATTCTCTTCAGGGGGTGAGCGAATGAACATTTTGGTTCTGGCTGCTGGTGAAAACTATATTGACTCTTCAGATAAAGACTATCCTTTATGTTTGACCGAGTTTAACGGTACGCCGCTAATACAGAAAATCTCTGAAAAAATATCTTTTAATATGGGTCTTTCTGTTTTTCTTTTTCAGGAAAAACATATAAAAAAGCATCATCTCGATAACATTGTACAGCTACTATCAAATGGCCTTTTTAAATCATTTCCTGTGCCTGAAAACACAGCTGGTGCAGCTTGTACCGCACTTCTAGGCGTTGTCGGTTTACCCCAGGATGAACCACTTATGATTGTAAGTGCTAATCAATTCCTCGACATTGACTATCAGCATTTCTATACTGTTATGAAGGAAAATAACTATGATGCTGGAACGGTTGTTTTTGATTCAATCCATCCAAGGTATTCATACGTTCTGCTAGATGAATCTAATCTAGTTATTGAAGCATCGGAAAAAAATCCCGTGAGTCGTAATGCAACTGCTGGTGTTTATTGGTTTAGTACTACTCGCGATTTTTCTGATGCAGTCAAAAATATGATTAGAAAAGATGCAAGAGTAAATGATAACTTTTATATCTGCCCCGCGTTCAATGAATTAATACTTAAAAACAAAAAGATTGGAGTTGTTAGGATTGATAAGTCTAAATACCACCCTTTGAAAACAAAGTCGCAATTTGAATCTAACAGAGGCGATCTATGAAAGATTTTAAATTGAATGATATGATCGGAGGGTGGTTTGTAGGTGCATTTTCACCTTCAGTATACTCGACAGATTCATGTGAGGTCGCGGTAAAGAAATACGCAAAAGGCACTACTGAAGCCGCACATTACCATAAGGTAGCGACCGAAATAACATGTATTGTAGAGGGGCAAGTCGTTATGTGTGGTAAAATTTGGAACGCCGGAGACATAATTGTTCTTTCTCCTGGAGATGTGACGTCTTTTGAAGCATTAACTGATGTAGTCACCACTGTTGTGAAGGTGCCAGGCACTCTAGACGACAAATTTTTAGTTTAATTTAAATAATATTCTCTCTTCCTGATTACTAATTTGAACATCATGCCTTTCAAAGTGACTTATCTCTAAATGAAGGACTTTGCCGGGAACCCACCCGGCTTTTCATCTTTCATAATTTAATTAAAAAAACGACCAAAAATCTCTAAACCACCAGCAACTCCCCCTTACGTCCCGCATTTTCCCCCGCCAGCCTCACCACCAGCATTCCAGCCGTGACAAACTTGGTCAGGTTTCGTGCATACAGCACGCCGCCAAACTCAGCCACCAGCGGTGTCACGTAGTCATTGATCGGGTCGACAACCTCCGCCACCACTTCGCCCGCTTTAATCCACTCACCTAATTTTCTGCGGTTCAGCAGCAGTCCGGAGTGAGGCGCGTGGATGTACTCACAGCCCGCCAGTTGCGTTGGCGCATGGATCAGGGCAGGGGAGTCTCCGGTTTCTCCGGCAATATATCCCCCTTCAATTAGCGCATTGATAATCGCATCCGCATCCTTCTCCGCCTGTTCCGGCGACACATCGGCTACGCCGCGCAGTTCCAGCGTCACCGGCAGCAGGCCGCGCGGCATCGGGTAATCTTTGCCAAAACGCTCAGCCAGCGTCAGCCAGGGTTCACAGCAGGCCTCATCAAACGGCTCACCGCCGGAGATCTGCGCCAGTAGCTGCACTTCACTGCCAAGCCAGCGCGCCAGCGGCTCAATCTCCGGCCAGGCGTGCGGTGTGGTGTAAAGATGCGGCAAGGCATCCCAGTCGCAGTGCAGGTCAATCATCAGGTCTGCCTGGCTGGCCATGCGCATCAGGGTGAAGCGCTGGGCCTCCAGTTCGCTTTTGGCGATGCGGTCGCGGTAGTGACGATCGATGGCGTCGCGAATCAGTCGTTTGTTTTCATATTCACTCTGTGTCAGCGAGCCCGCCAGTTCTGCCGCCAGCGTATCGCCCAGCGCCGGGAAGCGACGGTTAAAATCCTGACCAGAAAGAGTATGAAAACGTCCGAGGTGAGTGCCATGCCAGTGCTGACCCAGTGCGAGTGGATTCGCGACCGGCACTAAAGTGATTTTGGCTTTCAGCTTGCCCGCCGACTCCAGCGCCAGCAGCTTCTGCTTGAGATACCACGCCACTGCCATGCCCGGCAGCTCATCGCCGTGCAGCGCCGCCTGAATATACACCCGCTGCTGTGAGTCGGTGCCGAAGTGAAAGCTGACAATTTCCCGCTGGGTGCCCAGCGTCGCGCTTAACAAAGGATGATGTTGTTGTTGCATAACGCAGTCGATGTCCTGTGTCTGGGGCACGCTCGTGGCCGCGCCGCATGAAATTGATGAAGGGAATTATAGTTGTGCTGGAAAAAGGGCGGCAAATGCGCCGCCCCATCGATCACGGTTTAATAGAGATATCCGTCGCAAAATACTTCTTCTGCAAGGTATCAAAGGTACCGTTCTTTTTGATCTCCGCGAAGGCGTTGTCCAGCGCGGTTTTTAATTCGGTATCGCCTTTGCGCAGGCCGATGGCGGTGCCGGGGCCGATAATCGGATCCTGCACAATCGGGCCAGCCAGTTCGAAATCTTTGCCCTGCGGATGTTTCAGGAAGCCGTTTGCGGCCTGCGCGGCATCGGTGAACACCACGTCAAGGCGTCCGGAAATCAGGTCGCTCTCAACCTGTGCCTGATCGCCATACGGCACCACGTTCACGCCGTGCGGCTGCCATTTTGCCAGCGCGTAGCGCTCCTGCACGGTGCCCTGTTCCACGCCCACGGTTTTGCCTTTCAGCGATTCCGCGGTGGGCAGCAGGCCGGAGCCTTTACGCGCAATCAGCTGGGTGTGGGTGTCATACAGCGGCACGGTGAAGTCGATCTGCTTCAGACGCTCTTCGGTGATACCCATATCCGACAGGATGGCATCAAACTTACGCGCCTTCAGCGCCGGGATCATGCCGTCGAACTGGCTCTCGACCCACACGCATTTGGCCTGCATCTGCGCGCACAGCGCATTGCCGAGGTCGATGTCAAACCCGACCAGCTTGCCCTGCGGCGTTTTGGATTCAAAAGGGGGATAGGTTGGATCAACGGCGAAACGTACCTGATCGATTTTTGCCTGAGCGCCGAACGCGCAGCCTGCCAGCACAGCCAGTGCCAGCGTCTGGCGCAGACGGGCGGTAAAACGGGAACTTGCCATAGTTGCGGTCTTCTTTTGTCGTGATGATAAGTCATCGAGAGTACCGCTCAGCGTGGTGTATGGCAATTAGAGTATTATTTTCATCACGTTACCATTATGCAGTGCGCGGTAATCCTCCACCTGCAGTACCACCGACTTCTCCAGCAGCCCGGCGTTAAAGGCAATTTCGTCGTAGCGCTCGAGCAGCAGCGGGTCGACCACCAGCTGTAAATCCGCATGAAAGCTAAACGGCGGAATCGCGCCAAACACGCAGCCGGTCAGCGCATCCACTTCTGCCGGGGAAGCCAGCGAGGCGCGCCGGCCACCCACGGCGGCTGCCACTTTACTCAGGTCGGCCTGCTGGTCGGCTGGCAGCACTGCCAGTACATGCTGTTTGATGCCGTTGCCTTTTACATGGCACACCAGTGCTTTTGCGCCCTGGCCTACCTCGGTACCGCGCAGTGCTGCCACCGCTTCGCATTTCCCGACGGCGCCATGCTCAAGCAGGCGATAGCGCGCACCGTGCAGGTCAAGCAGAGCGATAAGTTTTTCATGGGTGGTCATGGGATGCCCCTTGTTGAGCCAATTGTGCCAGCAGCGTTTGCCGCATATGGGATTGTTGTGGCAATAAACCAATTTCCAGCCCGAGCGGCTTAAATGCGCGATTCAGCGTATTCAGCGTCACGCTCTCTTTATCCTGCTCGATATCAGACAATGTACGCCGGCTGATGCCAGCCAGCGCGGCATAGCGATCCTGGGAAAATCCCAGCACCTGCTTGCGGAGTTGCATGAGTAACTGGCCGTGAGTGGATTTTTCTTCAATCGACTGACGTAACAACGTCAGCAATAGCGCTTCACGTTCAAACGGCGTCATGGTTTTCGTCATAATCTCCATCCTGCAATACGCTCATCCAGATAATTGAATCCGATGCCGGGCATTTCCAGGATCGATTTGGGCACGCCGCGGTGGGCCAGGCGCGCCTTTAGGCCGATGAGCTTTTGCGTTAGTGCACGCAGTTCATCCAGTAACCTTTGTTCAGAAACCAGATGGTTAAGATGTTGTGCAATCCGATGCCAGTTGTAATGACCGCCTTCCTCATACGGTGAGCCCCATTGTGTCGTGCGAACCACACCTTCAGGATCGGCTTTCATCGGAGCAAAGTCGTAAACCGGAGCCAGCCACATACCGCTGGTTTTTTTTAGGATAGCGCTGTTACGTCCATGGTTATCGGAGTTGCCAAAGACAATGTTCAGTATGTCGCGTTTAACCCATTCGACGACCAGTGCTTCGCGTTCTGCCTGTGGCAAATTCAACTTCTCCGTCAGGCAGTGAATGATGTCGAAATGATTAAGATAGCTGCCTGGCGCTTTTTGCATCAGTGAATAAATTGATTCCAGTCCATATAGCACTTTTCTGTTTTCAACAAACGCTATATCAAATCGCGGTAGCCATAGCGATGGGTAACGCGAGCCTTCACACAGCAGCATTTGCCGGGTATCAATGGTGTCAATGCCCAGTGCCTGAAGTTCGTGATAGAAGTGGTATTCGGCGCGCAGGATATCGCAATCTATCGGGCTGCGGGTTCCACGCGGATATTTGACCAGATAGGGCGTATCCTGATTCAGTGGGTCGTCCTGCCAGGTATCTATCCACACTTCCTGCTGTGCATTGCGACGTAACAGTAATTTTGGCGCTTCGCCACCCGCACCCGTTGCACCACCGCTGGCCGCGCCCATCTGCTGCGCATATTCCAGAAAATCACTGTCACGCTCAATCGCCCATTCGGCGGAAAAACGTCGGGTTGGCAGAGTGCTATTCTCAGGAAGCTGTGGCAAAGACTCTTTGATACGCAGATTTCCCACAGGGGCAATGGTACCCGCTTTCAAAAGCGCGTAATCCTGCTCACCAGCGGACTTACCCTGCAAGCCCAGTTGGCTAATCCAGTAACGACGGCTGGCACCAGCCGGGATAATATCATCCAGAAATCCAAACCAGGGCTTCGCGTAATGGCTACCGATCAGCATGACAGGACAGTTCAGGCTACAACTGGCAATATCTTTGCGGTCGAGGTGTTCTACTGCATAGGTAAAGTCATAAGCCAGCAGTGCTTCACTATCACGGCCACGCTGCGGCGCTTTTATTTCAAGCTGAGCGGCATCGTGCCAGGTCCCATTTAGACAAAGTTGTAGGGTCAGCATAGCAACATCCCATTGAGCAGTATGTTGCTCAATTTTAGCTGAATCAGGATTTTTTGAGAAGCATGCTGCTCAAAATCGAGCCAGAAAGCCCGTTTTGAGCAGCATGGCGCACAATTGTTACTTATGGCGTGCGCGCAGGTTGTTGATGATGGTGCTGAGGTCCAGCTCCTGATCCTGCAGCAGCACCAGCAGATGGTACAGCAGGTCGGAGGCTTCGTTGGTCAGTTCGTGGCGGTCATTGACGGTAGCGGCCAGCGCGGTCTCAACACCTTCTTCTCCCACCTTCTGTGCAATGCGCTTGGTGCCGCTGGCGTACAGCTTCGCCGTATAGGAGCTGGCCGGATCGGCGCTTTTACGCGAGGCCAGCAGTTGCTCCAGCTGATACAGGAACGTCCAGTCCGGTGCGGCAGGCGAAAAGCAGCTCGAGGTACCGAGATGGCAGGTGGGGCCAATCGGATTGGCCAGCACCAGCAGCGTGTCGTTATCGCAATCCGGCGTGATGCTGACCACTTTGAGGAAGTGGCCCGACGTTTCGCCTTTGGTCCATAAACGGTTTTTGGTGCGGGAGAAGAAGGTGACGTTGCCGTCGGCCAGCGTCTTGTGCAGCGCGTCCTCGTTCATATAACCGTGCATCAGCACTTCGCCGGAGACGTTGTGCTGGACGATGACGGGCATCATGCCCGCGGTTTTGGCCCAGTCCAGTCTGGCCAGTTGTTCTGCAGTTAACACGCGCGAATCTCCACACCGTTGTCGATCAGAAAGTTTTTTAACTCACCGATATTGATAATTTGTTTGTGAAACACCGAAGCCGCCAGCGCGCCGTCGACGTTGGCCTGCTCGAAGGCTTCGAGGAAGTGCGCCATGGTTCCTGCGCCGCCGGAAGCAATCAGCGGCACCTTACACACGTCACGCACCTTCTTCAGCTGCACCAGGTCGTAGCCGTTACGCACGCCGTCCTGGTTCATCATATTCAGTACGATCTCGCCAGCGCCCAGCTTCTGCACTTCCTCTACCCAGTCCAGCGTTTCCCACTGGGTAACGCGGGTGCGCGCTTCGTCGCCGGTATACTGATTGACGTGATACTTGCCGCTGGCTTCATCAAACCAGGTATCGATGCCGACCACGATGCACTGCACGCCGAAGCGGTCCGCCAGCCGGGTAATCAGCGTCGGATCGGCCAGCGCGGGTGAGTTGATAGAGATTTTGTCTGCGCCAAACTGCAGAATGCGCGCCGCATCTTCCGGGGTTTTGATGCCACCGGCGACGCAGAACGGAATATCGATCACTTCCGCCACGCGCGATACCCAGCTTTTATCCACCACGCGGCCGTCGGAAGAGGCGGTGATATCGTAAAACACCAGTTCGTCAGCGCCTTCCTGGGCATAGCGCTGCGCCAGCGGGACGATGTCACCAATGATTTCGTGGTTGCGGAACTGCACGCCTTTCACTACTTGCCCGTCACGCACGTCCAGACAGGGGATTATCCGTTTTGCCAGCATGCAATTGCCTCCGCTACCGTAAATTTATCTTCCAGCAGGGCGCGACCGACAATCACACCCTGTGCACCGCTGCCGCGCAGGGCAGCGATATCGTCCAGTGAACCGATGCCGCCGGAAGACTGGAACGCGATGTCCGGAAACGCCTGGGATACTTCCTGATACAGCGCCACATTGGAACCGCTCAGCGTGCCGTCACGCGAAATATCGGTGCACAGCACATGTTTCAGGCCCACCGGCTGATACCAGCCAATCACCTCTTCCAGCGTCACGCCTGCGGCTTCCTGCCAGCCGCTGATCGCCACGTCTTTGCGATTGCTGGCGTCAATGCGCACATCGAGCGCCAGCACAATGGCGTCGGCACCGAATTCGCTAAACCAGCTTTTCACTGCTTCCGGCTGCTTCACTGCGGTGGAGCCAACCACCACGCGCGTGGCGCCGGCTGCCAGCAGGGCGGCCACATCGTCACGATGACGGATACCGCCACCAACCTGCACCGGCACGCTGACGCCGCGTAAAAGCGTGGTTAGCAGCGGGATCTGGCGCTTTGCCGGATCTTTCGCCCCGGTCAAATCCACCAGATGTAACACTTCCGCGCCCTGGCGTTCATAATCCTGCAGGCGCGGCAGGGGATCGTTGCCGTAATCGCGCTGCTGGCCGTAGTCGCCCTGATGCAGGCGTACCACTTTGCCGTCAATCAAATCTAATGCGGGGATAATCATCACATCTCCAGGAAGTTTTTCAGCAGCTGCGCACCGGCTTTACCCGAGCGCTCCGGGTGGAACTGCACGCCGAAGAAGTTATCTTTCTGCAGGGCGGCGGTGAACGGCAGGCCATAGTCGCACTGGGCGATGGTGGCGGCATTCACCGGCATGGCGTAGCTGTGCACAAAGTAGAAATAGCTGCCGTCCGGAATGTTGCGGAACAGGTGATTGCCGGCCTGCGCGGTGATCTGGTTCCAGCCCATGTGCGGCAGCGGTAAACCCCGGGTATCCATCAGCGATACCGGCTCATCAACGATGCCCAGCGTGCTGACGCCGCCGTTCTCATCGCTGCCGCGTCCGAGCAGCTGCATGCCGAGACAGATGCCGAGCACCGGCTGGGTGCAGGCTTTCACCAGCTCGATCAGCTCGCGCTCCTGCAGCTGGTCCATCGCCGCCCGCGCGGTACCGACGCCGGGCAGAAACAGTTTGTCGGCGCGCAGCACCACGTCCGGATCGCGGCTCACCGCGGGTGTGTAGCCAAGACGCTCAATCGCCCACTTAACCGAAGAGAGGTTGGCGCAGCCGGTATCAAGAATCACCACGTTCATTACAGCACTCCTTTCGAGCTCGGCAGGGTGTTGCCCTCAACGCGAATCGCCTGACGCAGCGTGCGGCCAAAGGCTTTGAACAGGCTTTCTACGCGGTGATGATCGTTGCGGCCTTTGGTTTTCAGGTGCAGCGTGCTCATCATGGCGTACGACAGCGAGCGGAAGAAGTGCTCGACCATTTCGGTGCTCAGGTCGCCAACGCGCTGATAGCTGAACTCGGCTTTGTATTCGAGGTGCGGACGGCCGGAGATATCCAGCGCGCAGCGCGCCAGGCACTCATCCATTGGCAGCACGAAGCCGAAGCGGCCGATGCCGCGCTTGTCGCCCAGCGCCTTCAGCAGCGCTTCGCCCAGCGCCAGGCCGGTGTCTTCTACCGTGTGGTGATCGTCGATATACAGGTCGCCTTTCACCTCAATGTTCATGCGGAAGCCGCCGTGCACGGCGATCTGATCCAGCATGTGATCAAAGAAGCCGACGCCGGTGTTGATTTTGCTGCCGCCTTCGCGATCCAGCCACACTTCCACTTTGATCTGCGTCTCTTTGGTGTTGCGGTTCACCAGCGCGTGACGATCGCGTTTGGTCAGGCGCGCCTGAATCGCGTCCCAGTCTTCGCCTTCCGCGCCGTAGCGCAGGCCCTGAATGCCCATGTTCTGCGCCAGCTGGATGTCGGTCAGACGGTCGCCAATCACATAGCTGTTGGCGGTATCCAGTGCGCCGTCGGCCAGCCAGGCTTCGACCATTTTGGTCTTTGGCTTGCGGCAGTCGCAGTTCTCTTCCGGCAGATGCGGGCAGATCAGGATGTCGCTGAAGTTCACGCCCTGTGAGCGCAGGATCTGCATCATCAGGTTGTGCGGGCCGTCAAAATCGGCCTGCGGGAAGCATTCAGTGCCCAGGCCGTCCTGATTGGTGATCATCACCAGCTGATAACCCGCCTCCTGCAGCGCCAGCAGGGCCGGGATGGCGTTCTTCTCAAACGCCAGCTTCTCCATACGGTCCACCTGAAAATCTGTCGGCGGCTCAGAGATGAGGGTGCCATCGCGGTCGATAAAAAGGATCTTCTGACTCATGCTTGCTCCACAGATAAGGCTTGCAGCGCGGCGATCAGGCGCTCGCACTCTTCACGGGTGCCAATGGAGATGCGCAGACATCCCGCCAGGCCAGGGTTTTTGTTTTGGTCGCGCAGAATAATGCCCTGATCCCACAGCGTTTTAAACACTTTTGGCGAGTCGGTGAAGCGCGCCAGAATATAGTTGGTTTCGCTCGGGAAGACCTGCTGCACGACGCTCAGCTGCGGCAGCTGTTCGCACAGCCAGGCGCGGTTGTCGTTAAGCTGCTGCGCGTGCTGACGCATCAGCGCGATGCCTTGCTCGCTCAGCGCCTGCGCCGCCACGTCGGCCACCGGCGTCGCCAGCGGGTAAGGTGCAATCACCTTCAGCAGCAGATCGATCACCGGCTTGTTGGCCAGGGTAAAGCCGCAGCGCAGGCCAGCCAGCGCAAAGGCTTTCGACAGCGTGCGCAGAATCACCAGGTGCGGGAACGCCTGCAGCCAGCCGGCCAGCGTTGCTTGCGGGCAGAACTCAATATAGGCTTCGTCGGCCACCACCAGCGCTTTGCCGGCGGTCATCGCCAGCAGCTGGCGGATATCATCCTGATCAATCAGATTGCCGGTCGGGTTGTTCGGGCTGCACATGTACACCACTTTCACGCCGTCCAGCTGGTCCGCGATGGCGGGCAGATTGAGCTGCCAGTTGTCCAGTGCCGGCACCGTGCGGTACTCAATGCCGATGGTTTCGGCGCTGACGCTGTACATGCCGTAGGTTGGCGGGCAGAACAGAATGGCGTCTTTGCCCGGTTCGCAGAAGGCGCGCATCAGCAACTCAATCCCTTCATCCGCCCCGCGGCTCACCAGCACCTGCTCCGGCTGGACGCCGGCATAGGCGGCATAGCGCGAAATGACTAATTTGGGCTGGCACTCCGGATAGCGGTTCAGCGTCTGCTGCGACAGCTCAAACGGCACCGGTAGCGGAAATTCGTTGGCATTCAGCCATACGTCACCGTTGCCACCGAGGCGACGAGCAGACTGATAGGGCGTCAGCGCGCGCACGTTGGCGCGGGCTAAATCTTCAACGTTGTTGCTCATGCTTGCTCCTTCAGGGCGGCGACGCGCAGGGTCACGGCATTTTTGTGCGCGTCCAGCTGTTCCGCAGCGGCGAGGGTTTCAATGGTGGCGGCGAGGTTGAGGAAGCCCTGCGGCGTCAGCTCCTGTACCGTCATGCGTTTCTGGAAATCGGCCAGCCCAAGGCTGGAGCAGGTCGCGGTGTAGCCATAGGTCGGCAGCACGTGATTGGTGCCGGAGGCATAATCACCGGCGGATTCCGGCGACCAGTCGCCGAGGAATACCGAACCGGCGCTGGTGATCTCCTCAACCAGCGCGCGTGGCTGGCGCGTCTGAATAATCAGGTGCTCCGGGCCGTACTGATTGGAAATCTCAACGCACTGCGCCAGATCCTGCGCCACAATCAGGCGGCTGCTCTCCAGCGCCTGACGGGCCGTGGCGGCACGCGGCAGCTGCGCCAGCTGTTGTTCAACCGCCAGCGCCACGCCTTCGGCCAGCTGCCGTGAAGGCGTCAGCAGGATCACCTGGGAATCCGGACCGTGTTCGGCCTGCGACAGCAGATCGGAGGCGACAAACGCCGGCGTCGCGCCTTCATCGGCAATCACCAGCACCTCAGACGGACCGGCAGGCATGTCGATCGCCGCGCCGTCGAGACGCTGGCTGACCTGGCGTTTCGCTTCGGTCACGTACGCGTTGCCCGGGCCAAAAATCTTGTCTACTTTCGGTACGCTTTCTGTGCCGAAGGCGAGGGCGGCAATCGCCTGCGCGCCGCCGACCTGAAACACTTCCTGCACGCCGCATAGCTGCGCCGCATACAGAATTTCATCGGCAATTGGCGGCGGCGAGCACAGCACCACGCGGCCGCAGCCGGCGATGCGCGCCGGCGTTGCCAGCATCAGTACGGTGGAGAACAGCGGCGCCGAGCCGCCAGGAATATACAGGCCGACCGACTTCACCGGACGGGTGATCTGCTGGCAGCGCACGCCAGGCTGGGTTTCCACGTCCACCGGCGGCAGAATCTGCGCGTTGTGGAAGGTTTCGATATTCGCCATGGCGTCTGCCATCGCCTGCTTTAAATTGTCGCTCAGCCGCTCGCCGGCCGCCTGCATCTCAGCGGCGGACACGCGCAGATTCTCCACCTGGGCTTTGTCGAAGCGCGCGCTGAACGCCCGCAGTGCCGCGTCGCCCTGCTGTTTCACCTGCACCAGCACGTCCTGCACGGTGGCGCTGATGCTGGCCGATGCCGAGATTGCCGGACGCTGCAGCAGCGCCTGCTGCTGTTCGGCACTGCACGCCTGCCAGTCGATAGGTTGCATGATTGCGCTCATCGGTTACTCCAGCATTTTTTCAATTGGCAGCACGAGGATCGAACTGGCGCCCAGCGCCTTCAGTTTTTCCATGGTTTCCCAGAACAGCGTTTCGCTGCTCACCATGTGCATCGCCACGCGGCTCACTTCACCGGCCAGCGGCAGCACGGTAGGGCGCTCGGCACCCGGCAGCAGGGCGATAACTTCTTCCAGCCGCTCGCTCGGCGCGTGCAGCATGATGTATTTGGATTCACGCGCTTTAATCACGCCCTGGATACGCGTCATCAGCGTGTCCACCAGCTGCTGTTTCGCCGCCGGCAGTTCGCCGTCGCGCTGAATCAGCACCGCTTTAGAGCGGTAGATCACTTCAACTTCACGCAGGCCGTTGGCTTCCAGCGTGGCGCCGGTGGACACCAGGTCGCAAATGGCATCGGCCAGACCGGCGCGCGGTGCCACTTCAACGGAGCCGTTCAGCAGGCAGGATTTAAACGCGATGCCTTGTTTATCAAGGTATTTCTTCAGCAGGTGCGGGTAAGAGGTGGCGATACGGGCATTATTCAGGCATTGCGGACCGGTGTACTCGGCATCGACCGGCATTGCCAGTGACAGGCGGCAACCGCCGAAATCGAGGCGGCGCAGCGTAAAGTAGCGCGGGTCTTCGCCCTGCGCGCGGCGCGTCAGCAGCTCCTCTTCCAGCACGTTTTCGCCAACGATACCGAGGTCGACCACGCCATCCATCACCAGGCCAGGGATATCGTCATCGCGCACGCGCAGGATGTCGATCGGCATGTTCTCCGCAAACGCAATCAGACGCTGCTGCTGAAGGTTAATTTTAATACCGCAGCGTGCCAGCAGTTCGCGTGATTCATCACTCAAACGGCCGGATTTCTGCATAGCTATGCGTAAACGGGTGTTATCTAACATGGTTCCTGTCCTCTTATTCAATCCTGTCTGAAGCGTTTTGGGTTGCGTTCGCCCATAAAAAAACCCCCGGAAGATGATCTTCCGGGGGCTCTCTTTGCGCTCGCACCACTGGAAGATCCTAAACGTCTTCCAGCACACATCGCCTGAAAGACTAGTCAGGGTGATGGTGATGATGGTGGTTGAACTGAACGCGTGTCATAAAAAATTCCGTTGCTGAATGAGTATTCATTTGCGTGCTGATAAACCTAACGAAGATGGCGGCGCTTGGCAACCCTTTTTTAACGTCAGTTTTCGCAACCTTCGGCAACAGTTTGCGCTGGTCTGGCTGGCGCGCTGGCACTAAGATGGGGTGTCTTAGCGCGGGAGAGCAGGAGTCGATATGAAAAAGGTGGCGATTGTAGGTCTGGGATGGCTGGGAATGCCGCTGGCGATGGCGCTGTCAGCGCGCGGCTGGCAGGTGACCGGCAGCAAAACTTCACCGGATGGCGTCGATGCGGCGCGCCGCTGTGGTATTGATGCGTTTCAGCTGGTGCTGTCACCGGAGCTGGAGTGTGAAGCGGACGATTTGGCCGCGCTGATGGCGGTGGATGCGCTGGTGGTGACGCTGCCCGCCAGCCGCACCGTGCAGGGCGGCGAAGATTATATGCAGGCGGTGCAGAACGTGGTCGACACCGCGCTGGCGAATAAAGTGCCGCGCATCATCTTTACCAGCTCTACCTCGGTATACGGCAGCGGCGACGGCGTGAGAAAAGAGAGCAGTGCGCTGCAGCCGGAGACGGTAGCGGGCAAAACGCTGGTGGAGCTGGAAAACTGGCTGCATGGCCTGCCGGGCACCAGCATAGATATCGTGCGTCTCGCCGGACTGGTCGGCCCGAATCGTCATCCGGGCCGTTTCCTCGCCGGCAAAACCAACCTGGAAAACGGCGCGCACGCGGTGAATCTGGTGCATCTTGATGATGTGGTCGACGCGATTGTGCTGCTGCTGCAAACGCCGAAGGGCGGGCACGTTTACAATCTGTGCGCCCCGAAACATCCATCACGCGACAGCTTTTACCCGAGCGTGTCGAAGCAGTTAGGCCTGGTGCCACCGACGTTTGTTGCCGAGCCGGTGCGCGCCAGCGGCAAGGTGATTGACGGTTCGAAGATTTGTCACGAGCTGGGGTTTGAGTACAGCTACGATGACCCGATGAAGATGCCGCTGGAGTAGGGGCGGTGCGGGGTTGCCCTCACCCTAACCCTCTCCCGCCCGCGGGAGAGGGAACCGCCCGAGCGCGCACTCCTGGTACTGCTCCCGGCTTAAATAAAGACACCGTCCTTCTCCCTCTCTATACAGATGAACGCACCATCCTTCTCCCTCTCCCCGTGGGAGAGGGCCGGGGTGAGGGCAGCAAACCGCAGCCACCTAAACCCCCAGCCGATCCCTTAACGCATACCAGGCCGCACCCATCGCCGTCAGTGGCACCTTAAAGCGTCTTCCGCCGGGAAACGGCAGGTGCGGCAGCTTCGCAAATGCATCAAACCGCTCTGCATGGCCGCGCAGCACTTCGGCGATCAGCTTGCCGGAGAGGTGCGTGCAGGTCACGCCATGTCCGCTATCGCCCTGCATAAAGAACACATTCTTCTCCAGCTGACCAAACTGCGGCATGCGCGACAGCGTAAGCAGGAAGTTACCGCTCCAGCGATGGCTGATCTTCACGTCGCGCAACTGCGGAAAGGTGCGCAGCAGCTTGGGCCGGATCAACGCCTCGATGTCTTCCGGTTCGCGCGCGCCGTACACCACGCCGCCGCCGTACAGCAGGCGGTTGTCGGCAGTCAGGCGGAAGTAATCCAGCAGATAGTTACAATCTTCCACACAGTGGTTATTGGGCATCAGCCCCAGCGCCTGATCGCGGCTCAGCGGCTCGGTGGTGACGATCTGCGAGCCGCACGGCATGCTTTTGCGCCCCAGTCGCGGTTCCAGCTGTGACGGCAGATAGGCGTTGCCGGCAAAAATCACAAAGGTGGCGCTGACCTCGCCCTGTGCGGTTTTGACCCGGTTGGGTGCGCCGTAGGTCACTGCCAGCGCCGCCGACTGCTCATATATACGGCCGCCGTGCCGGCGAATCGCTTCGGCTTCACCCAACGCCAGATTGAGCGGGTGCAGATGGCCGCCGCGCCGGTCCAGCAGGCCGCCGACGTAACGGTCGGTGGCCACTTCACGGCGGATACCGCGCTCGTCCAGCAGCTCCAGATCGCTGTTGCCGTAGCGTGCCCAACTGGCCTGCTGGCTGCGCAGATGCCCCATCTGGCGCTGATTGAGCGCTGCGAAAATGCCGCCGGGACGATAGTCGCAGGCGATGGCGTAACGATCGATGCGGTCGCGGATAATCTCCGCTCCTTCGAACATCATGCTGCCCAGCATCTGCGCAGTCTGTTTGCCGTAGCGCTGCTCAATCACATCGACATCGCGACTGTAGGAATTCACCACCTGGCCGCCGTTGCGGCCGCTGGCGCCGAAGCCGATGCGGGCCGCTTCCAGCACCACCACATCGTAACCGGCTTCGGTGAGAAACAGCGCGGAAGAGAGCCCGGTAAACCCGCCGCCGATGATGCAGACGTCACACTGAATGCTCTCCTGCAGCTGCGGCCACGGCGCGTGCGCGTTGGCGGTCGCGGCGTAATAACTTTGCACGTGGTGCATCATAACCTCCGGTAGCGCGTGAACTCAGAAATTGGCGGGCGTATGCGCGCTGACAATGCGACACGGCTGATCTGACGTATTGGTAAAACTGTGCGGCAAACCGGTATCAATCACGTAGCTTTCGCCGCGGTTAAGGTGATAACTCTGACCGTTCACCACCAGGGTGATTTCCCCCTCCAGCACCGTGCCGGTCTCTTCCCCCGGATGGCGCAGCTTTTCACCGGTGCTGGCCCCCGGCTCGTAGCGCTCCAGCAGCATCGCCAGCGCGCGCTTCGCCGCACCGTTATCAATCAGCTGTAAAGAAACACCGAGGCTGCCGATCTCAACGCAATCATCCGGGCGCACGATGATGCGCGGCGTGGCATTCACTTTCGGCTCCGAGAAAAACTCCGACAGCGACAGCCCATACACTTTGAGTAGCTTTTGTAACGTGCTGACTGCCGGGCTGACTTTATCCTGCTCAATGGTGCTGATGGCGCTGTGTGTTAAACCTGACAACTCAGCGACGCGACGCTGAGACAATCCCAACTCCTGCCGGATTTGCGATAAGCGTCGTCCGGGCGCCAGAGTGGCATCATTCATGGCTGCTTTTCCTTGTGATAACGTGCTGCGGCGTGGATAAAGGCCTCGAATAAACGGCGCGAGACCGGATCGCGATTGGATTGCCACTCCGGATGCCATTGCACCGCCAGCGCAAACGGATGCTGGCGCAGGCTGACGGCTTCAATCAGGCCATCCGGCGCGCGGGCTTCAATGCGTAACTGCGGGCCAGGCTCGCGGATGCCCTGGCCGTGCAGCGAATTGACCGCGAACGCGGCAGCGCTGCCGAGCAGCTGGCTCAGCAGGCCGTCGGGTTCGGGCTGCACCAGATGCGCCGGCGCGTACTGTTGCTCCAGCGGCTGGCTGTCATCTTCGCGGTGCTCCTGAAACAGATGCGTCTGATGCAGCTGGCGATGCAGCGCGCCGCCGTTCGCGACCACCAGCTCCTGCAAACCGCGGCAGATGCCCAGCATCGGCATCTTTTTCCCGCTGGCGTGGGTGATAAGCGCAAAGGACAAGCGGTCACGCGACGGATCGGCATGCGCCTCATGGCCCTCTTCACCGTAATGCCAGGGCTCAATGTTGCTTGGGCTGCCGGTGAGCAAAATGCCGTCCAGCAGCGTCATACTGTTTTCTAATAGCTGCGGCGCGTGCATCAGCTGATGCGGTAAAGGCAGCGGCACGCCACCAGCCAGCACCACGGCGTCGAGGTATTTGTTATGCACGGTCTGCCCAACGTGGTTGCCGATGGGGTTCTGGCACATCACTACGCCAATCAAAGGCTTGTCAAAAATAATGCCCATTACGTCTCCACGCTGCTGTTCAATATTTTCGCCGGTTTTGCGCGCTAAGTAGAAAAAGTGTGCAATATATTGTCAATCTAGCAACCGTCTGGTTGTTCTTCAAACAGAATTGTTACATTTGCACACCATTTGCGTTAGAGCTATGTTAGAGGTGTGGCTGTTATTTTGAGCATGTGCAAACCATCTTAAACGGTATAGGGCGGGTGGGAAGATGACGAACCTCGTGGAAGTAGAAGACTTCACGCGACACAGTGAAGAAAAACGAACCAGCGCGTTCCAGCTGGAGGTGAAAACCTGGCTGGAACGCCATCCGGAAACGCAGTATGTCGATATTCTGTTAAACGATCTCAACGGGGTATTTCGCGGTAAACGCATTCCCGTCTCCGCGTTAGCCAAGCTGGAAAAAGGGTGTTACTTCCCGGCCTCGGTTTTCGCCATGGACATTCTCGGCAACACCGTCGAGGAAGCCGGCCTCGGACAGGCGCTCGGCGAACCTGATAACCTCTGCATACCGGTCCCCGGGACCTTAATTCCTTCCGCCTCTGACCCGCAACGCATCGCCCAGCTGCTGCTGACCATGTGCGACCAAGATGGCACTCCCTTTGACGTTGAACCCCGAAACGTGCTGAACCGGCTGTGGCAACAGCTGCGCAATCGCGGTCTGTTTCCGGTGGTAGCGGTAGAGCTGGAGTTCTATCTGGTGGACAAAAAGCGCGATGCCGAAGGCTATATTCAGCCGCCGTGTGCGCCGGGTAGTGAAGAGCGCAACATGCAGAGTCAGGTGTATTCGCTGGATAATCTCGACCATTTCGCCGACGTACTGCGCGATATCGATGCGCTGGCGAAACTGCAGAATATCCCCGCCGACGGCGCGCTGGCGGAAGCCTCGCCGGGCCAGTTCGAAATCAACCTGCACCATACGCGCGATATCCTCAAAGCCTGCGACGACGCCATTCTGCTGAAGCGGCTGGTGCGCCAGGTGGCAGAAAATCACGGCATGACCGCCACGTTTATGGCCAAGCCATATGAGGAGTATGCAGGCAGCGGCATGCACGTACATATCAGTATGCTGGATGCCGCCGACCACAACGCCTTTGCGCTGGATGATGGCAGCGATTCGCCGCTGCTGAAGCGGGCGCTGGCTGGCATGATCGATCTGATGCCGGCATCAATGGCGCTGCTGGCGCCTAACGTCAACGCGTTTCGCCGCTTCCTGCCGGAGGCGTTTGTGCCGCTGCAGGCGTCATGGGGACACAATAACCGCACGGTGGCGCTGCGCATTCCCTGCGGCGATGTAGAAAACCATCGCGTCGAGTACCGTGTGGCGGGCGCCGATGCCAATCCGTATCTGGTGGTGTCAGCAATTATTGCCGGTATCTTGCACGGTCTGGATAATCAGCTACCCTTACCGCATCCGGTGAAGGGCAATGGCCACGAGGCGGAAGGGCTGGAACTGCCGATTCGCCAGAGCGATGCGCTGTACGAGTTTGAAAACAGCTATCCGCTGCAAAAGCTGCTCGGCGAGCGTTTCAGCGGCGTGTGGCACAGCTGCAAACAGTATGAACTGCGCGAGTTTGAACGGCTGATCACCGCCACGGAAATTGACTGGATGTTGAAGAACGCCTGACCGACAGAAGAATTGATCCAACATCTTGTGTCGATGGCCTAAGTTGGGGCAAAATACGCGCCCTGCAAAAGACAAAACATAACCGACGCTTATTACGTCGGTTATTTTTTTGCATGGTGCTTTCACTACATGAACGAGGCCGGACACGCATCCGGATAGATAGACACTGAAACACGCTTGTGCGTGAGATTTGAGGAACAAAGATGGGACTGTTTACAATTGCACCAGCGCAGGCTGGTTCTCGCTTCCGTGATGATTATGGCGCGGCGACAATCGCAAACACTAATATCACTTCTCACTGCAGCACATTGCGCAGTATCCCTGTGGTACAACTGAACTCAGTTGTTGCTGTAGGGGGCCTGAACAATGTCGCTTAATACCTCTGCCGCACCACAGCGTGCACATCTGAAAAAATCTCTGACTTTGATCCCGGTCGTCATGATGGGCCTGGCGTATATGCAGCCAATGACCCTGTTTGATACCTTCGGCATCGTGTCAGGCCTCACCGACGGTCACGTCGCCACCGCTTATGCTTTCGCGCTGATCGCGATACTGTTTACTGCCGTGAGCTACGGCAAGCTGGTACGCCGCTTCCCATCTGCGGGCTCCGCTTACACCTATGCTCAGAAGGCTATCAGTCCGCACGTCGGCTTTATGGTGGGCTGGTCATCACTGCTGGACTATCTGTTCATGCCGATGATCAACATCCTGCTGGCGAAAAGCTACTTTGAGTCGCTGGTGCCGGGCATTCCGTCGTGGATTTTCGTGGTGCTGCTGGTGGCGTTTATGACCATCTCCAACCTGCGTGGGATCAAAACCGTGGCCAACTTCAACAGCGTCATTGTGGTGCTGCAGGTCGTGGTGATGGCGGTGATCACCGGTATGGTGGTGTATGGTGTGGCACACGGTATTGGCGCCGGTACGCTGACCAGTACTAAGCCGTTCTGGTCTGAAAATGCGCAGGTGGTGCCGATGATTACCGGTGCGACCATTCTGTGCTTCTCGTTCCTTGGCTTTGACGGTATCAGTTCGCTGTCGGAAGAGACCAAAGATGCCGAGCGCACCATTCCACGCGCGATTTTCCTGACCGCGCTGATTGGTGGGGTGATCTTTATTGGCGTCTCGTACTTCCTGCAGCTGTATTTCCCGGATATCTCGCGTTTCCAGAATCCGGACTCTTCACAGCCGGAAATCATGCTGTTCGTGGCGGGTAAAGCGCTGCAGATCGGCATTCTGATTTTCTCGGTGGTGACGGTGCTGGCCAGCGGCATGGCGGCACACGCCGGCGTTTCGCGTCTGATGTACGTGATGGGCCGTGACGGCGTGTTCCCGCAGCGTTTCTTTGGCTTCGTGCATCCGAAATTCCGCACGCCGTCGCTGAACGTGCTGCTGGTTGGTGCGGTAGCGCTGCTGGCGATCAACTTCGACCTGGTCACCGCAACGGCGCTGATTAACTTCGGTGCGCTGGTGGCGTTCACCTTTGTGAACCTGTCGGTGATTGCCCAGTTCTGGATTCGTGAGAAGCGTAACAAGACGCTGAAAGACCACCTCAACTATCTGGTGCTACCCATCATGGGTGCGCTGACGGTGGGTGCGCTGTGGATCAACCTGGAAGAGACCTCGATGGTGCTCGGCCTGGTGTGGGCGGCGATTGGTATTGTTTACCTGGCGTTTGTGACCCGCACGTTCCGCAATCCGGTACCGCAGTTTAGCGAAGAGGTGTAAGGCTTTTCCCTCACCCTAACCCTCTCCCGCCCGCGGGAGAGGGAACCGCCCGAGCGTGTGTCAGGTATCAGCCCAGTCGCTGCACCAAAACGCACTATACCGCTCCCTCTCCCCGTGGGAGTGTACAGTCCGGGGACATGGCAGACAGGTGTTCGGGGACATAGTGAACACTTTTTAACATCCTTTACCCATGGTGATCGACTTTTTCTTCAGGTCGATCACCCCCACTTTTGTGCTGTACCACCAC